>DASUIH010000001.1:0-20648 GCA_036279855.1 Solirubrobacteraceae bacterium
GCATGCTGGAGCTGGAGCCCGAGCGGGTCGTGTACGCATCCTCCTTCTCAAAGACGGTGTGCCCCGGCATCCGTGTCGGCTATCTGGTCGGGCCCACCGATCTGATCGCCCAGATCGCCAAGCTCGCGACGAACACCTACATCTCGCCGAGCATGGTTTCGCAGGCGATCGTGTACGAGTTCTGCGCCTCCGACGCGATCGAGCGCTCGATCGAGAACGTCAGAACGGCGCTTGCCAAGCGCGCCAAGACGCTGGCCGAGGCGCTGCGCCGCGAGGTACCCGAGGCCGAGTTCGTCGAGCCTGAGGGCGGCTACTTCATGTGGGTGGCGCTGCCGCCGGGAACCGACGTGGCGCGCCTGTTCGACACGGCCGCCGAGATGGGCGTCGCCTTCGTCAAGGGGACCGACTTCCTGATCGAGGGTGGCGAGAACACGCTGCGGCTCGCGTATTCGGGGGTCACCCCGGAGCAGATCGACGAGGGCGTCGGCCGGTTGGCCGAGGCCTACCGCTCGCTCTAGCGTCCGTAGCGCTGACCCAGAACCAACTGCTCCGGCAGCGCCGTCCGCGCCGGCGGCGAGGGGTCCGCCTGCACCGAAACCGTCTCGGCCACGCTCGGGGTCAGCACGACCCTAGCCCCGTCCGCCGTCTCGACCGCGACCTCCTCCTCGTCGTGAACGGCGAGCGTCCCCTCCATGCCCGGCTCGATGCCCGAGGCCTTCAGGTAGTGCAGCAGATCCTCCGCCTCGTTCTCGAAGCGCAGCACGCGCACACTCGCCCCCACCTCGACGTCGGCCAGGAGCACCCCCTCCTCCCTCGCCCCTTCGACGATGGGGTGCCCGTGCGGGCAGGTCTTGGCATCGCCGATGGCCGCGAGCATGCGCTCCTCCAGCACCGGCGACATCGCGTGCTCCAGCCGCTCGGCCTGCTCGTGCACCTCATCCCAGGGGATGCCCAACACATCGGTTAGGAAGCGCTCGATCAGACGGTGGCGGCTGACGACCGACTCGGCGTGGGCGACGCCAGATCCGGTGAAGGAGATAGCGCGGTCGGAGCCACGCGTGATGTAGCCGTCGGCTTCGAGGCGACCGACCATCTCGTGTACCGTCGGCGCCGAGACCTGCATCGCCCGCGCCACGTTGGCCGCCGTCATCGGCAGGCCCGCCTCGTGCAGCCAGAAGAGGATCTGCAGGTACTCCTCCTCGGCCGGCGTCGCGGTTGTCGTCGCCTGCTCGCTCACCTACGGAGCGTATCGACTCGCCGTGGCCCACCCCGAAAAGGGGGGCTTCAGCTTGCCAGCTGATCGAAAGCGCACTCCCCCGGCGCCTTGTCATCGCGCCAGCGCCGCAGCTTGGCGCCGTGGCGAATACGACCCGCCGAGACGTGGTCGAAGTCGATCTCGACCACCAGCTCGGGGCGCAAGGCCACCCACTCCAGATCGCGGCCCGAGCTCCAGCGCGAAGGGTCGGCCGAGCCGCGCTCACCCGTCTCATATGGAGCCAGCGCCTGCACCAGCTCGCGCTTGGCCTTGGCGGTCAGGCCCGAGCAATGGCCGACCACGCGCAACTGCTCGCCGTCGTACAGCCCCAGGATCAAGGCCCCGACCGTTCCCTCGTGCTTGCCCGGGCGCCAGCCGACCACAACCGCGTCGATCGTGCGCACGCGCTTGACCTTGACCATCCCCTTGCGCTCTCCCGGCAGGTACGGCGCCGAGCGCTCCTTGGCGATCGCGCCCTCGGCGCCGCGCAACCACTCCTGCGCCTCTCCCACGGTCGCGACGGCGCGCATCAACTCGATCCGTGACCCCGACGACGCACTCGCGTCCCCACCACCATCCCTATGCCCCCCGGGCGATCCGACGCCAAACCCCGCGAGCAAATCCTCCAAGGACCCCCTTCGCTCCGAAAACGGAATCGACAACAACGACTCATCCCCCCGCGCGAGCAGGTCGAAGGCCACGTACACCGCCGGCGTCTCGCGCGAGAGCAGCTCGATCCGCGAGGCCGCCGGGTGGATGCGCTGGCCGAGCGCGTCGAAGTCCTCGCGGCCGTCAGAGCCACGTACCACGATCTCCCCGTCAAGCACGTAGCGGCCCCTGGGGAAAGGCAGCAGCTCCGGGAAGTAGCGGTGCAAAGGGCGGCCGTTGCGCGACTGCAAAAAAACCTCTCCCCCGTCCACGAAAGCGATGCAGCGGAAGCCGTCGAGCTTGACCTCGTAGACCCAGTCCTCGCCCTCCGGCAGCGCCTTGCGCGACAGAGCCAGCTCGGGCGCGAGCGGCGGCGACAGCGGCAAAGCGCTCATCGCGACTTGGCTCGGCTCGGCTGCACGCGCCGCGGCTCGCCCGCCTGCTTGCGGAAGTGCGGCGGCCATGGGGCGTCGCCCAGGCCCTCGCGCTCGTCGCGCGCGGCCAGCTCCAGCAGCGACGCGAGCGATCCCGGCTGCTCGTCGATCGTCGCGCTCGGGTCGCCGCGCTCACGCAAACGCGCGGGCACCGTGTCCAGGCGCAGCTCCGCCGGCTCGACGTCCGGCACCTCGTCCCACTCCAGCGGACAGGAGACGCGTGCGTCCGGCACCGCCCGCACCGAGTAGGCCGAAGCGACAGTGCGGTCGCGCGCGTTCTGGTTGTAGTCGATGAACACGCCCCTGCGCTCCTCCTTCCACCACTTCGAGGTCGCCTGGCCCGGCATCCGCCGCTCGACCTCCCGCGCCAATGCCAACGCCGCGCGGCGTACTTCGGAGAAGCCCTGCTCGGGGACGATCCGCACGAACACGTGGATGCCGCGCGAGCCCGAGGTCTTGGGGTATCCCTCAAGGCCGTGCGCCTGGAGCACCTCTGCCACACACATCGCGACGCGGCGCACGTCGGCGAACTCGACGCCCGGGCCCGGGTCGAGGTCGATGCGCAGCTCGTCCGGGTGGTCGAGGTCGGCGCGGCGTACCGGCCACGGATTCCAATCGATCACGCCCAGGTTGACGCCCCAGATCAGATGCGCGGCATCGTTCGGCACCAGCTCGCGCGCGCTGCGACCGCTCGGGAACGTGACGGTCGCGGTCTGCAGCCACTGCGGCGCGCCCGCCGGCACGCGCTTCTGGAAGAACGGCTCGCCCGCCACGCCTTGCACCCAACGCTTCATCACCGTCGGGCGCTCGCGCAGGTGGCGCACGACCGCCTGCTCGCACTCGACGTAGTAGTTGACCAGGTCGAGCTTGCTGAAGCCCGCCTGCGGGAAGTACAGCTTGCCCGGTTTGGAGACGCGCAGCTCGTGCCCGGCCAGCTCAAGGACGATCGGCTCTCCTTCGTCGCGCTCGCTCACGCCTGTAAGGATGCCAGCCGTGATCTCGAAAACCGTGTTGGTGCTGAGCGAGGACTTCGCGGACGGCCTCGCCTCCGATCGGGTGGGGGCCGCGCTGGCGCGCGGCCTTGGGTCAGGCGCAACGCTCGACTGCGACCTGTGCTCTGTGGGCGCGGGCGCCTGCACGCCCGCGCAGGTCGCCCGGCTGCTCCACGAGCACGACTTCGACCGCCGCCTGCGGACGGCACGCTGCCTGGTGATCGCAACGGCGCGGCTTGACGACGACACGCTGGCCGGCGGCGTCGCCTTCGAGGCCGCCACGCGCGCGCGGCAAGGAGGGGTGCCCGCCTATGCCGTTACCGCGCGCGGCCGGCTCGATCCGTTCGAGGCGCGGATCGTGGATTTGCAGGTCGTGCTTGAGGCCGGCAGCGCGCGCGCGCTCAGCGCGGCCGGGCGCAAGCTCGCCGCCTTGGTCTGATCCGACGAGCTTTGCGTTGACTGCGTTGACTTACGCGCTTTGGGTTGACTTGCGCGCCCTTGCGACGTTACTGTCACTCTCATGCACGACGTTGCCGTCGATGCGCCGGGTATAGGCACCCACCCACCCGGCCACCCGCCTGCTCCCGCGGCGACAGCGCCCGCGCCGGCGAGCGGTGACTTCCAGATCGTTCCCCGCGCCGGGCTGCCGATCGTCGCGGTCGTGCTCGCCCTGACGATCGCCGGCATCGCCGTCAACGAAACCTGGCCGCTGGTGTTCCTGCACGTCGTCGGCGGCGCCGCCTGGACGATCATCGACCTGTTCCTCGGCTTCGTGCTCGGCCCGATCATCGGCGGCATGTCGATTCCCGCCCGCGTCGAGTTCACAAAGAAGCTGATGCCGAAGATGGTGCTGCTGATGCCGACGGTTGTGACCGTCACGCTGGCGGCAGGGTGGCAGCTTGGCGTGCACATGGGGACGGTCCAGTCCAACTACTACCTGCACGGCTGGGTGGTCGCCAGCTTCATCGTCGTCGGTGTGATGGCGGTGATCGCGCTGGGGCTGCTGGAGCCCGCGAACATCGCGGTCCTGACCGAGCTGAAGAAGCCGCGGCCCAATCCTGCCGTGATCGAGAGGCTGATGAAGCGCTTCATCTACACGGCCGGCGCTACCGGGCTGATGCAGGTCGCGACGCTCGTGATCATGACCAAGCTGGCCTCTGGATGAGCGCCGTCGCCGAGCACGCAGGGCCGCCGCCGCACAGCGGTCCCGGCGAGCGCGCCGGGCTGCCGCCGGTCACCGCGCTGGCGATGACCTCGCTGGCGCTGATCGTCGCCGGCGGCATCTACCTGGCCTCGCACATTCCCAACCACGTGCCGCTCACGCCCGCGGTTGTGCTGCTGGCAGCCTCGGTGCTACTGCTGGGCACCAACCTGCTGCTGCTCTACCGCGTCAAGGACTTTCCTTGGAGGCGCTTCTTCGAAGTGGCCAAGTGGGCGATGCTCGCCTACATCGTCATCGCCGGGATGATCGAGTACGCATTTTTGCGTGACGAACTCAAAGGGGGGCCTTTGGTCGTGCTGACGCTTTCGTTGGTCGTGTTCGCCGTACACGTGCCGCTGCTGATCGGCTTCACCGTCGCGCGCTTCTACGACGCAGACGCCGAAGCGGCCTGAGACCTCCCAGCACCTAAGACGTCAGCAGCGGGACCTCCCAGCGACCCAAGACGACGTCCTGGCGTCCGGCCCAAGCCGCTACAGGAAGCACACTCCCTCGCCGCGGTAGGTCGGCACCGTCTCGACCACGCGCTCGCCCTCGATCAGGTGCAGTTGCGCGAAGCGCTCACACAGCTCGCCTGCCTTGGCGTGGCGAAACCAAACCCAGTCGCCGACGCGCAGGTCGCGCGCCGCGGCTCCCAGCAGCGGCGTCTGCACCTCGCCGGCTCCCTCCTGCTTGTCGAGCCGCAAGCCACGAGGCAGGAACGGGCGCGGCAGTCGCGCCGCGTCGGGCGTGCCCGATGCCAGGTAGCCGCCGCCGAGCACGGTTGCCACGTCCGCCGCCGGCTTGCGCACGACCGGCAGCGCGAACAGCGCCGCCGGCTCGGGGGTGAACGCGCGATAGGCGTCGAACAGCGTCGGGCCGTACAGCCCGGAGCCGGCAGCGATCTCGGTGACCGCCGGCTCGGCTGTGGTCAACTCCAAGCTGCCGGTGCCACCGCCGTTGACAAAACGCAGCGGCGGCAGGCCGGCCGCATGCAGCAGTGCTTGCACTGCTGCCACAGCCGCGGCGCGACGCGACGCGAGCTCGCGCGCCGAGCGTCGCTGCAAAGCGCGGATCGCGGCAGCGCGCAGGCGCCGTCCTGGCGGTGCGTCGCCAAGGCCGGCGATCTGCGCCTCGTAGGCCATCATTCCCACCAGGCGCAAACGCTCGTGCGAGACGACCTCGCGCGCCAGCGCCACCGCCTGCTCAGGGGTGTGCACAGGCGAGCGCTTGGCGCCGACCTTGATCCTGGCCCCGAACAGCCACAGGCCCGCGTCGAGGTCGAGGCAGACATTCACCGGCGCCGAGACAGCGCTCTCGATCAGGTCGAGCTGAGCCACGCTGTCGACCATCACGGCGATGCGCTCGTTCCCGGCCAGCTCACGCAGAGCGTCGGCGTCGGCCGTCGGATAGGCGACAACGATGTCCTCAAAGCCCCGTTGCGCCAGCCACAGCGCCTCCGGCAACGTGAACGCGAGCGTGCCCGCGAAGCCCGGCCGAGCGAGCACACGCTCCTGCAGAGCGCGGCAGCGCAACGACTTGCTTGCCAAGCGGATCGGCTTGCCGGCGGCGCGGCGTTCCATGTCGGCAGCGTTGCGCCAGAAGGCGTCGAGATCGACCACGGCGAACGGCGGCTGCAGATCGACCGTCGCCCGTTGCAAGCGCGCCAGGCGCTCAGCAGCATCGCTGCCGCCGCGCACACGCTCCAGCGCCGAGGTCATCACGCTGGCGGCGGCACGCCGGCCGAGCCAGGCGCTCCGGCCGGGGCGGTCACGCCAACCGAGCCGGTCACACCGACCGAGCCGGGCGTGTCAACCTGACCGGGCACGCCAACCGGGCCGAGCACGCGATCGGTCCAGGCGTTGGCGAAGCGGCCCTGCGGGTCCAAGCGCGCACGGATCGCCTGGAAGGCGTCCCACTCCGGGTAGCGCTCTCGCAGCGTCGCGGCCGTCTGGAAATGGCGCTTGCCCCAGTGCGGACGGCCGCCCAGCTCGTACATGATCCGCTCGACCGCCTCGAAATACGGGCGCCACTGCATGCCGCGGTACATGTGCACCGCCACGTAGCCGCTGTCGCGGCCGTAGGCGGTGCTCAGCATCGCGTCATCCGATGCCACCGTGCGCACCTCGATCGGGAACGGGACCGCGAAGCCGCGCCGCGCAATCAGCTCCATCACCGCCCGCACCGCCTCGGCGGTGCGCTCGCGCGGCAGCGAATACTCCATCTCGGTGAAGCGCACGAGGCGCGGGCTGGCAAAGATGCGGTCGGAGCGGTCGATCCGCTTGGAGCTGCCGGCAAGCGCCGTGACGAGCCGGTTGATGCGCGGAATCTGGCTCGGCAAGCGGCGGCCGAGCGCGCAGAAGGCGCCGAAGGCGTGGTTAGTGAGCAGCACGTCGTTCAACCACGCCGCCGTCTTGCCGCGCGGGCGCCGCGGCTCGTCCGTGCGGTTGTTGGTGCGCGTCAGCGCCCGATCGCAATGCGGGAACACGAAGAACTCAAAGTGCTCGTTCTCCTCCGCGAGCTGCTCGAAGCGCTCCAGCGTGTCCCGCAGCGAGGCGGGAGCGTCGATCCCGCGCAGCGTGAAAGCCGGCACGCAGCGCAACGTCACCTCGGCGATCACGCCGAGCGCGCCCAGCCCGACACGGGCCGCGCGCAGCAGCTCGGGGGCGCCGTCTTGCGAGCAGAGCAGCGTCGAGCCGTCGGCAAGCACCAGCTTCAGCTCCGCCACCTGCGAAGGGATGTTGCGCAACTTGGCGCCCGTCCCATGCGTGGCCGTCGAGATCGCGCCGGCGATGCTCTGCACGTCGATGTCGCCGAGGTTCTCCAGTGCCAGGCCGTGCTCGGCCAGCTTCGCGTTCAGCGCCGCGATCGTGATCCCGGCCTGAACGCGCACCAAGCCCGAGCCGCGATCGACGTCGAGCAGCCGATCGCAGCCGTCCAGGCGCACGAGCATGCCCTGGCTGCAAGCGATGTCGCTGAAAGAGTGGCCCGCGCCGACCACGCGCACCGGCCACTGCGCCGCCGCCGCCCGCGCCATCGCCTCGGCGATCTGCTCGGTCGATCGCGGACTGACAATCGCCTGCGGGCGGCAGCGCTCGTCGCCGGCCCAGTTGCGCCACTCGCCGACGCTTGCGTTTCTGTCGCTAGGCTCGCCCATCAGATGACCCCGGGCGAGCCTACTCCGAGCGGCGCACAGCCGTCGGCCACGGAGAGTCGAGCGTCCAGGCCGGCGCTGCCGCGCTCGCTGCCGAGCCCGGTCGCACGGCGGGCGACGGTGATCGGCGCGGGCTCGTTCGGCACGGCGCTGGCCGTGCTGCTGACGCGCGCCGGCCTGCGCACGACGCTGCAGACACGCACCGGCGAGCAGGCCGAGCGGCTGAGCGAGGCGCGCGAGAACGCCGCCTACCTGCCCGGCGTGGAGCTGCCCGCCGGCCTGCGCGTGGAGGCCACGAGCGCCGGCGTCAGCCGCGCCGACTACGTGTTCCTGGCCGTGCCCTCGCGCGGGCTGGGCAGCGCGATCGCCGAGCTGGCGGCCGGCGAGCTTGGACGGCGCACCGCTGTCGTCTCCGTCGCCAAGGGGCTGGTCGCGCCCGAGGGGCGCGCGCCGACCGCGGTGCTCGCGGATCTGTTTGGAGCACACCGCGTCGGTTGCGTCGGCGGGCCCGCCCACGCGCAGGAGATGGTTCGCTTTGGCGCCGGGCTGGTCGTCGCCAGCGCCGACGAGGAGCTGGCGCGCACGCTGGCTCAGGTGTTCACGCGGGCCGGCGTCGTCTGCGAGCAGTCCAACGACCCGGTCGGCGTCGAGCTGGCCGGCGCGGCCAAGAACGCGGCGGCGCTGGCGGCCGGTGCCACCGAGGCACAGGGAGCCAACGCAGCCGGCGCGGCCGCCGGGCATATCTTTGCCGAGGTGTGGCGCTATGCCGAGGGCCTCGGCGCGCGTCCAGAGTCGCTGATCGGGCTGGCCGGCGTCGGCGATCTGCTGGCAACCGCGCTGGCACGCGAGTCGCGCAACCGGCGCGCCGGCGAACTGCTGGCCGAAGGCGTGCCGGCCGCCGAGATCCCAACGCGGATCGGCCAGGCCGTCGAGTCATTGGAGTGGGTGCCACTGCTGGCGCGGAGGCTGGAGCAGGCAGGCGTCGAGGCACCTGTCACCAGCGCGCTCGGACGGTTGACAGCCGGTGAGCTGCCGCTGGAGCAGTGGGTGTCGCTGGTGCGTACGACGGTGCCGCCGCCGGCACGGTGGCGCAGGCGGCCGCAGCCTGGGCTCTGGCGGCGACTGTGGCGAAGCTTGACCAAGCCGCGCTGACGCCAAGCAGCTCTCCGGGCCGTCAGTCGCCCACCAGCGTGCTGAGCACCGCCTCGTACACGCCGGCGCCGTGCTCGGCCTCCGCGATCCGCACGTTCTCGTAAGCGGCGGCGGCCTGACGGATCGACGGGTCGCGCCGCACCGCGTTGGCGACCAGCCAGAACGTTCCCACGTGGGCGGCGCAGGCCAGGTCCTCGCGCGAGTCGCCCACGGCGAACGTCTGCTCGCGCGCATAGCCGCGGACCCGCATGTGAAAGGCGACGGCGCTTGCCTTCGACGCGCCCGCCGGAACCAGGTGGTAGCCGCGCACGTGATCGAGCGCGGCGAGCGCCGGCGAGCGGCGCTGCACGACGCCGTTGTCGACCATGCGCAGCCGGCCGTGGCCGTTGGCGGCGAGTAGCTCGTCCGCCTCGGCGGCGTCCACCAGGCCGCGGAACAGGTGCGAGACCTCGCGGTTGGCGTGCCACGGCTCGTGGTACTCCAGCCGACCCTCGTAGTGCGCGAGCAACAGCGCCGGAGCGCCGGAGCGCTCGATCTGCTCGGCGATCGTCAGCTCGCCCGGGAGCATCGCGCCCGTCAACCAGTGCTCCTCGCCACCCAACCGCGGGTCGCCGCCGATCACGACGCAGGCGCCGGCCTCAAATATGTAGGAGCCCTGGCCGAGCAGGCGGGCGTCCTCGGCCACCGGCCACTGGCGCCGTCCCGACATCAGCACGATCTCTACGTCGGCGCGTAGGCACGCCTCGATCGCCCGCAGAGCCTTCGCGCTGACCCGGCCCTCACCGTCGTGCATGAGCGAGGCGCCGCGGCCCAGCAGCGTGCTATCGAGGTCGACGTACAGGCAGCGGACGCTCATCGCGCGGGAACGCCGGCGAGCGGAGGGCGCTCGACAGGGGTGTCCGGCGCCGGCAGCGCGCGGTCCTCCAGACGCGCCAGCATCGTCGCCAGCACCGTGCGCGCCATTTCGCTTAGCGCCGGCAGCGGCTGGTGGCGGTTGCGGTGCACGTCGAGATCGACCTGAGCGATCGCGTCCAGGCCGGCCGCGCGCCAAACGTCGATCAGCATCGCGATCTCGATGCCGTAGCCGGTCGCGAACGGGACGCTTTCAAGCAACTCGCGCGTAGCGGCGACCTCGCCGGCCAGCGGCTGGCGCACCGCTGAGAGCTCTGGGTACAGCAGCGACAGCGCCGGTCGCGCCATCAGGTGGTTAACGCGGCCGCCGCCCTCGGGCAGGCAGACGCCGTCGTGCTCGAATGGGCGCCGGTAATAGGCCTTGACGAAGCGCACGCCGCTCTCGCACACCAAGGGACCGAGCAGGCCGGCGGCAAAGTGCTCGGAGAAGCCCTCGCTGTCGGCGTCGAGGAACACGATCAGCTCGCCGGCGAGCGCCGGCAGCGCCCGCCACATCGCGTCGCCCTTGCCCAGCACCGGGTGGGTGGGGGCCAAATCCGACCCCCACCCATCCGCAAGCTCTGCCTCCTGCATGACGCGGGCGCCCGCTCGCTGGGCAATCTGAGCGGTGCCGTCGCGCGAAGCCGCGTCGACCACGACGATCTCGTCGATCGCGCCTGCCTCGCGCAGCCGCTGCAATGCAGACACGATCTCGCCCACGGTGCCGGCGCAGTCACGCGCGGGCAGGCACACCGACACGCTCTGTTTGCGCTCAGTCGCGATTCGCTCAGGCGGATACAGCGAATGGTGGTAAGTGCGCGTTCGCCCCCACTGCTCGGCCGCCGTGTTCGTCATCGGCGTCTACTATCGCAAGCCGTGGCGGTGGAGCGCGCGATCGAGCCGTGGACCGGCCTGCTCGAAGCCGGCCGCGACGACGGCCGCCTGGTGCGCGAGGCACGCGAAGGGCCCGGCCAGGCGCGACTGGTCGAGATTCCCCGCGAGCTGCATCCCGACGTGCTGGAAGGGCTGGCGCGAGCTGGGATCGAGCAGCTGTACTCGCATCAGGCCGAAGCGCTGCGCTCAGCCTGGGAGCGCACGACCGTTGTCACTACCGGCACCGCCTCGGGCAAGTCGCTGTGCTTCAACCTGCCGACGCTCGACGCGCTGTGCACGGACTCGTTCGCGCGCGCGTTGTACCTGTACCCGACTAAGGCGCTGGCCCAGGACCAGGCGCGCGCGCTCGCCGCGTTCGGGCTGAGCAAACAGGTACGTCCCGCCATCTACGACGGCGACACGCCGCGCGAGGCGCGCGCCGACGTCCGTCGTCAAGCCAACGTCGTGCTGACCAACCCCGACATGCTGCACGTCGGCATCCTGCCCCACCACTCCGCCTGGGAGCGGCTGTTCAGCCACCTGCGCGTGGTTGTGATCGACGAGGCCCACGTGTACCGCGGCGTGTTCGGCTCGCATGTGGCCAACGTGCTGCGGCGGCTGCTGCGCACCGCCGCCGCCTACGGCAGTGACGTGCGCGTGCTGCTCGCCTCGGCGACGATCGCCAACCCGGTGGAGCTGGCCGAGCGACTTATCGGGCTGGATGACATCGGCCTGATCGACCAGGACGGCTCGCCCACCCCCCGACGGCAGATCGCGATGTGGAACCCGCCGCTGACCGACGAGGCGATCGGCGCCCGCCGCTCCGCCCTGGGCGAGGCCGCCGAGCTGTTGGCGCGACTCGTGCGCGAAGGAGCGCGCTGCATCTGCTTCATGAAGTCGCGCAAGGGCGTCGAGCTGCTGGCGCGGCTCGTGACCGAAGAGCTGCAGCGCACCCACCCCGAGCTGGCCGAGCGCGTCGCCCCCTACCGCGCCGGCTATACCCCTCAGCAGCGGCGCGAGCTGGAGGCACGGCTCACGAGCGGCGAGCTGCGCGCCGTCGTCACGACCGACGCGCTTGAACTCGGGATCGACATCGGCGAGCTGGACGCAGCCGTCGTCGTCACCTTTCCGGGAACGGTGGCAGCCCTGCGCCAGATGTGGGGGCGCGCCGGGCGCCGTGGCAAGGGGGTTGCCGTGTACGTCGCCGGCGAGGACGCGCTCGACCAGTTCTTCTGCCGCCACCCCGAGGAGTTCCTGGAACGGCCCGTGGAGGCGGCGATCCTCGACCACGAGAGCCCGCAGATCTTCCAAGCTCACCTGCTGTGCGCCGCGCACGAGGGGCCACTGGAAGCCGCCGATGCGGAGTTCCTCGGGCCACGTTGGCAGGCAAACGCGGATGCGCTTGTCGGCGTCGGCCTGCTGCGCAAACGCACAACCAAGCAGGGCAGCGAAGCCTATGTGCTGCGTCGCGCGTCGGACTACCCGGCGGCCGATGTGTCATTGCGCTCCTCCTCGCCCGACAGCTTCGCGATCGTCGACGTCTCCTCCGGAGAGCTACTCGGCCAGACAGAGGCCGCGCGGGCACACTCGACCGTGCACAACGGCGCCGTTTACCTGCACATGGGGCGCTCCTACGAGGTGCGCGACCTCGACCTGGAGAACCGCCGCGCGCTTGTCGCCCCCTTCGACGGCGACTGGTACACGCAGCCCAAGCGCGAGACCGACACCGACATCGTGCGCCTGCTCGACCGCCGCGAGGCGCTCGGGGTGACGCTCTCCTTCGGCGAGGTCTCGGTCACCGAGACGGTGCTCGCCTACCAGCGCAAGCGGCTCTCAGACCACGCGCAGGTCGATCTGGTGACGCTCGACCTGCCGCAGACCTCCTTCTCCACGCAGGCGCTGTGGTTCGAGCTGGACGGCGCCACGCTCACCGGCCTCGACGGCGATGGCGACGGGATTGTCCCGATCGATGCTCTGCTCGGCTCGCTGCACGCCACCGAGCACGCGCAGATCGCGGTGCTGCCGCTGATCGCGATGTGCGACCGCTGGGATATCGGCGGCCTGTCAACGAACGCGCATCCACAGACCGGCGGCCCGACGATCTTCATCTACGACGGGCATCCCGGCGGCATCGGGATCACGCGGCTGGCCTTTCAGCGCTTCGAGGAGCTGTGCCGCGACGCGCACCGGCTGATCGCCGAGTGCCCCTGCAAGAGCGGGTGTCCCTCGTGCGTGCAATCGCCGAAGTGCGGCAACCTCAACGAACCGCTGTCAAAGGCGGGGGCGAGGATCGTGCTGGAGGGGATGCTGGAGATATAGGGCCGTGACTCGACCGGACCTTCAAACGACGTCGGTCCATCCGATCGGGCCTGTAGTGTTTTCACTATGACAACTGTCACGCACCCACAGCTCTTTGGGGTGCCATCTACGGGAAAGTCAAGCAACCGTAAACGTCCTCGCGGCCAGTTGCTGAAGTGGGTCGGAAACAAGTTCCGATACGCGGACATAATCGCGCGGCATCTCCCATCCGAGATGGGGACGTACTACGAGCCATTCGTGGGCACCGGCGCCGTCTTGGCCACATTGGCACCCGAGCACGCGATTGCGGGCGACACGCTCCCCACTCTCGTAGAGCTACTACAGATAGTGCAGACGGAACCCGAGCTGCTCGTGCGGCATTACGACACCGCTCGAAAGGAAATCCTCAGAGGTGGGCGCACGGCCTATGAGCGAATTAAGGATAGATACAACCGACACCCAAGTCCTGAGGATCTCCTTGTCCTCAGCCGCACGTGCTACGGAGGCGTAATGCGCTTTACGCGTCTCGGAACCATCAGCACGCCAATGGGGCCCCACAATCCGATGCCCGCGGACAAGTTGGCGAGCTACATGTCGGACTGGCAAGCTCGGCTTGAGGGAACCACATTTGTGAAGCTTGGATTTGAGACGACGATGTCGATGGCGGCACAGGGAGATACCGTCTACTGCGATCCTCCATATATACATAGTCAAACTATCTTGTATGGAGCACAGAGCTTCAGGCTCGCGCAATTGTGGGAAGCAGTTGGTAGCGCCGTCAATCGCGGCGTCCGTGTAGCTGTCTCTCTTGACGGATGGAGAAAGTCAGGCAAGAAGACGATCGACCTCAACGTACCCGCCGGGCTATTCTCTCGCGAAGTCCTGATCGAGCGTGGCGGCTGTATGCTACGCCGCTTTCAGATGAACGGCTCCGACATGGCCTACGAGCAAGTAGCGGATCGGCTACTGCTGAGCTGGTGAAGACGCGGGCCAGTTCGCGACAACACTCGGCCACTCCCTGACGACCTCACGTCCAAAGAAGGCGGCGCTCAAGAGTCCGACGTGCAGCATGTCTACTATCCGCGCGAGGTAGGGACGTCCTAAGTTCCACCAGGTAAACCGGTCGTCAACGAACAGATAATGCTCGACGACGACGCCAACTGACCGGAGATCGTTGAGCTCGTAGCCATCGAGCGCCGTCTCATACACGCCGTCAGCTACCCGGCTCCCGAATGTGGTCGTTCCGTAATACTCCTTGATCTCCCACGCAGCATACGGGTGATTAACATTCGGATAGGCCCCATCCATTCGACGAAACAATGTCCTAAGCGGCATACCGTCACGCGCGAACGTTAGTGGCCCTTTTGGATTGGAGTCAAATACCGACTCGCCGTGCAATTTGTTCAACGTGTCGTACGTGAGCATGTTAACTATACAAGTGAGATATGCCTCGTGACGCTTCTCACCCTTTTGCTTATTCATCGTTAGTAGCTCTTTGGGGGGAGATGTTTGCTTCTTTGTTTCCTGAAACAACACCCTGGCTTCATCTCGACTCATGAGATTGGGCTTGACACAATCCTCCAGGAGTCCAGCGCGGGCATCCACGTATTCAGCTGCCTGCTGGAGTGTTTGCTCATAACCGGTCGGATCGAGGCCACGGTCACGTAGAACCTTTTCGATCTTGGCAGCGGAGTATCGCTTGACGCCACCCGTGGCCTGCTCGGAATAGCGGAGCTTCTGCGACGCCAGCTTCACAAGCGCCCAAAACTCAGGCGACAGATTGCGGAAATCGTCAAGCGGTTGCATAAGACGCTCTAGATGTGAACTCTCATCACGCGCAAAAGCTCCTGCGCCTCTCGATCCTGCTCATAACTACCCCTTATTCCCCGCCGCGATCTTCTTCAGGTCGATCGTCGCGTCATACAGCTTCGCGTCCACGCCCTGCTCCAGCGCCACCTCGCGCAGCGGACGGCCCGACTCGGTCGCAGCTTTGACGATCGCGGTGCCCTTGTCGTAGCCGATCGCGCTGTTCAGAGCGGTCGCCACCGCCAGCGTGGCGCCGGCCGACGCTTCGCAGCCAGCCTTGTTCGGCTTGATCCCGTCCACGCACTTCTCGGCAAACACGCGCGAGGTCGAGCTGAGCAGCTGCAGCGATTGCAGCAGGTTGCGCGCGATCAGCGGGATACGCACGTTTAGCTCGAACTGGCCCTGCATACCGCCGACGGTGATCGCCGTGTCGTTGCCGATCACCTGTGCGGAGACCTGCAGCACGACCTCGGGGATCACCGGGTTGACCTTGCCGGGCATGATCGAGGAGCCCTTCTGCAGCTCGGGCAAATAGATCTCACCGATGCCGGCGCGCGGCCCCGAGCCCATCAGCGCCAGGTCGCCGGCGATCTTCGTCAGCGAGACCGCCACGGTCTTCAGCGCGCCTGAGAGCTCGACCAGCGCGTCGCGGTTGGCCTGCGCCTCAAACGGGTCGAGCGGCGCGGCGATCTGCTTCAGGCCCGATTCGCGCCTTAGACGCGCGCGCACCTTCTCGGCGAACTTGGCGTGCGTGTTCAGCCCCGTGCCCGTCGCCGTGCCGCCGAGCGGGATCTGGCCGACGTGCACCAGCGCGGCGGCGACGCGCTCCTGCGCCAACGCCATCTGCGCGGCGTAGCCCGCGAACTCCTGGCCGAGCGTGACCGGGACGGCGTCCATCAGGTGCGTGCGGCCCGACTTGACGATGCCGGCAAAGCTCTTGGCCTTGCGTGCAAACGAGCGCTCTAGCTGGCGCAGCGCCGGCAGCAGCTCGTTCTGGGCGACGTCCAAGGCCGCCAGGTGCACCGCCGAGGGGAACACGTCGTTTGAGGACTGGCCCATGTTGACGTGATCGTTGGCGTGCACCGTCTCGCCCGCGATCCGCGCGATCACCTCGTTGGCGTTCATGTTGGTCGAGGTGCCCGAGCCGGTCTGGAACACATCGATCGGGAACTGCGCGTCGTGCTTGCCGGCGGATATCTCGGCTGCCGCTTTCTCGATGCGCGCAGCGCGGCGCTTGTCGAGCAGGCCCAGCTCACCGTTGACCACGGCGGCGGCGCCCTTGACGCGCGCCAGCCAGCGCACGACCGACACCGGCATGCGCTCGCCGGAGATCGGGAAGTTCTCGACTGCCTTGGCGGTCTCCCCGCCCCACAGCTGCTGCTCGCTCATTTGCCTGCTCTCCTGGTCGGTGACGGCGCTGAGTATCTCATCCGGGCGCCGGGCGACGCCTCGGCCGGCTCCGATCCGGGCGCCGGTCGAACTCTCGGCTAACTCTCATCCGGGCGCCGGTCGGAACGTCTCGGCTAACTCTCATCCAGGCGCCGGCTGAGGCGCCGGCTAGCGGCAGAAGGCGACGATCTCGCGCGCGACTCCCACGGGATCGTCGTAGGTCATCAAGAAGCCCGTGCTCGGCAGCACCCGCAGCTGTCCGCGCGGGAGCAGCGGCAGCGTCGCTTCGGCCGACGCCAAAGGGTGCAGGCGATCGCGGTCGGCCCACAGCAGCAGCACCGGCATCGACAGGCGCGGGTACAGCTCCAACAGCTGCGTCTGCTTCCCCTGCGGCCAGCGCCGGGCGCACTTGGCCCACGAGCGGGCGAGGTTGGGGTTGCCGGGCACGTCGGCGAAGGCGTGGCGCATCAGATCGCCCGCGTCAGCCGAGCCGCGCTCGGACAAGCGCACACCCAGCTTCGGCGTGAACACGAGCCTGGTGGCGTGGCTGAGCGCCCGGTCGAGGCCGGGGACGGCGCCGCCGAGCGTGACGGCCCGCCATGCCCGTCGCGCGCCCGAGCGCTGAGCCGGCAGGTGCAGGCGGTTGGGCATCAGCACCAGCCGGCTCGGCGCAAGCAGCCCGGCGCCGATCGCCCGCAGCGCGATCTCGGCGCCCGCGTCGTGGCCGACCACCAGCGGCTTCTGGCCGAGCACGTCCTCGGCGAAGCCCGCCATCACCTCGGCCAGCCAGTCCAGCGTGTAGGGATGGCGGGGGCGGTCCTCGGAGTCGCCGTGCAGCGGCAGGTCGGGGATCACCACCCGGTGGCGCTCGGCCAGCGGCGCCACCACCGGCTCCCACTCGCGATGCGAGAGCAGCGCGGCGTGCAGCAGCACCAGCGGCGGCCCGGCCCCCGCCTCGCGGTAGGCGACGCGGGCGCCGTCATGGTGGTGGTAGAGGCGCAAACGCAGTCTCATCGGTGGCGCCTCGCGCACGCTCATGGCAGCCATCCTATGAACGTCGCGGGGCACGCCGGGCATCCTGCGCCTGCAAGGGATTGCCCACCTTGCAGCGCCGCTTGCGCTACTTGCGAAAGCTGCGCAAAGCCACACAATCACGCTCATGAGCGCGATCCGCACCAATGCCGCGGCGGCGATGCTCGGCGTCAGCCCGAACACGCTGCGTGGCTGGGAGAGCCGCTACGGCTATCCCGCGCCTCAGCGCTCAGACGGCGGCCACCGCCAGTTCGAGCTAGGTGAGATCGAGGCGCTGCGCCAGGCGCTGACGCAGACCGGCGAGATCGCGGCGGCGATCGCGGTCGCCCGCGAGCACGGCGAGCAGGGGGCTACACCGGCGCGACTGCAAGGCGCGTTGGCCTGCTTCGACGCCACGCGCGCCGACCGCACCTTGGAGGAGAGCATGGTCCTGCGCTCGCTGGAGCGCACGGTCGAGACGGTGCTGCTGCCGGCCGTGGCAGCGCTGGCCGACGGCGACCGAGCGCAAGGGCAAGGCGACGCGGCGGCGGCCGTGATGGGAGGGCCTGAATACGTCTTTGGGTGGCGATACGCAACGGGCTGGCTGGCAGCCGCGCAGCGCGTCGCGCCGCCCTCCACGCGCGAGCAGGGGGTGCTGATCTTCGACGCCGCGCGGCCGCTGCACATCGACGCTCTGCACACACAGGCGCTGGAGCTGTTCCTGCGCCGCGCCGGCCTGCGCGTGCTGACGCTGCCGGTCGAGCTGGACAGCAGCCGCATCGGCAACGCCCTGCGCGCCCTGCAGCCAAGCGCGGTCGTCCTGGCCGGCCGTGGTGCCGAGCTGGACGCGATCGGGCGGCTCGTCTATGCCGTTCGCCGCGGCGCCGGCGAGATCGACGTGCTCGACTTCCGCGGCGCGCTGCCGGACAGCGGCGCCACGACGGTCACCCGGATCGGCCCCAGCGTGAGCGCGGCGGCCGAGGCTGTGTGCGCGCACCTGACGGCACCCCGTCTGGCGCGCGTTTCCTAATTCTTCAAGTGCTGTTCCGGTCGGCGCATGCGCCGACCGGCCGGGCCGCACATGTGCGGCCCGGGACAGGCGCGCATGCGCGCCTGTCTTCCAATCGATGGATAGTTTTAGCCACACCTACAATTGGCCGCCCATGGCAGCTGAGCAAAGACACCCCCTGGTCCCCCCTCGCAGCATCGACGCCCAGCAAGAGCTGCCCGCGCTTGAGCAGCAAGTGCTGCAGCGCTGGCGCGAGCGCGACGTGTTCGCCGAGTCGCTGCGCCGCCGCGAGGGCGCCGAGCAGTGGGTGTTCTATGAGGGGCCGCCCACCGCAAACGGCCGGCCCGGCTCCCATCACGTGCTCTCGCGCGTGTTCAAGGACATCTACCCGCGCTACAAGACGATGCGGGGCTACCGCGTCGAGCGCAAGGGCGGCTGGGACTGCCACGGGCTGCCGGTCGAGATCGGCGTCGAGCAGGAGCTCGGCATCTCCAGCAAGGCCGAGATCGAGCAGTACGGGATCGAGCGCTTCAACGCCAAGTGCCGCGAGTCCGTGTTCGCCTACCTGGAGGAGTGGGACCGGCTGACCGAGCGGATCGGCTTCTGGGTCGACCTCGACGGGGCTTATCGCACGCTGGACGAGGGCTACATCGAGTCGGTCTGGTGGGCGCTGGCGGAGATCGACCGCAAGGGCCTCTTGTACGAGGGCAACAAGGTGGTCCCCTACTGTCCGCGCTGCGGCACGGCGCTGTCCTCGCACGAGGTCGCGCTTGGCTATCGCGACGTGGTGGACCCGTCGATCTACGTGCGGCTGCAGGTAGCAGCCGATCGCGGGCCGGTGCACGGCGGCGACCAGTTGCTGATCTGGACGACCACGCCGTGGACGCTGCCGGGCAACGTCGCCGTCGCGGCCGGGCAGGGCGTGTCCTACGTGCGCGCTCGCCGTGCTGGAGACGACGCCGTGTACGTGCTGGCCGAGGCGCTGGCCGCGCGCGTGCTGGGCGAGGACGTCGAGGTGCTCGCGCGCTTCGGCGGCGACGAGTTGGTGGGGGCTGAGTATGTAGGCCCGATTTTCGAAAACGGCCAAGCCCCCCCCTTCGCCGTCATCCCTGGCGATTTCGTAACGACCGAGGACGGCACCGGCCTCGTTCACATCGCCCCGGCGTTCGGCGAAGACGACTTCGACGCTGCGGTCGCCGCGGGCCTGCTCGACCCCACTCAGCCTGACCAGCTGCTCAACCCGGTCCGGGCGGACGGGACCTTCGACGAGCGGGTGCGCAACTACTCGGGCGGCTCTTACGCCGGGCGCTTCGTCAAGGACGCGGCGCTGACCGAGGAGCTGATCTCAGACCTCGACGCGCGCGGGCTGCTGTTCGCACGCCAGGACTACGAGCACTCCTATCCCCACTGCTGGCGCTGCGACACCCCCTTGATCTACTACGCCAAGCCGTCGTGGCACATCGCCACCTCGAAGCTGCGCGAGCGGATGCTGGCGGCCAACGAGACCGTCGCCTGGCACCCCCCGCACATCAAGCACGGGCGCTTCGGCGACTGGCTGGCCAACAACGTCGACTGGGCCCTCTCGCGCGAGCGCTACTGGGGGACGCCGCTGCCCATCTGGCGCTGCGCGAACGGCCACACGCACACGATCGGCTCCTACGCCGAGCTGGAACAGCTGTCCGGCAGGCAGTTGGCCGACCATCACCGGCCCTATGTCGATGAGGTCGTCTTCGCCTGCGCTGCAGAGGGCTGCGAGCAGCCGATGCGGCGTGTGCCCGAGGTGATCGACGTCTGGTTTGACTCCGGCGCGATGCCGTTCGCCCAGCACCACGCCCCGCACGAGCACAAGGACGTGTTCGAGCAGCGCTTCCCGGCCGACTTCATCTGCGAGGCGCTCGACCAGACGCGCGGCTGGTTCTACTCGCTGCTGGCGGTCTCGACGCTGCTGTTCGACCGCTCCAGCTACCGCAACGTCGTCTGCCTCGGCCTGATCCTCGACCCCGAGGGCCAGAAGATGTCCAAGTCGCGCGGCAACGTGGTCGTGCCCTGGGACGTCATCGAGCGCTACGGGGCCGACGCGTTTCGCTGGTACTACTTCACCGCCAAGCAGCCCTGGGACGGCTACCGGTTCAGCGTCGAGACCGTCGGCGAACAGGTGCGGCTGTTCCTCAAGCAGCTGTGGAACACCTACCGCTACCTGACGATCTACGGCGTCGAGCGCGACAGCGAGCCGACCGACCTGGATCGCTGGGCGCTGTCGCGCACGGCGGCCACCGTCGAGTTCGTCACCGAGCGCCTGGACGCGTTCGACGCGACGGCCGGCGGGCGGGCGATCGGCGAGCTCGTCGACGACCTCTCCAACTGGTATCTGCGCCGCTCGCGGCGGCGCTTCTGGGAGGGCGACAGCGCGGCGTTCGAGACCTTGCGCTCCTGCCTGCTGACCGTGGCGAAGCTGCTGGCGCCGTTCTGCCCGTTCGTCAGCGACGAGATCTACGACAACCTCGACGGCGAGCTGGCCTCCGTGCACCTGTGCGACTG
>DASUIH010000002.1:0-10692 GCA_036279855.1 Solirubrobacteraceae bacterium
CCTCGTCGATCGTCGTGAACAACGTCGCTTGGATCTCTGAGCCGAGCGCCTGTCTGGTCTTGGAAAGGTTTTCGCGCAAGCGGCGGAACAGGCCCCCTCCACGCTCCTTGCCCGCGTCTTGACTCGTGCGTGCCTGCTGGCCTGCGCTCTGCTCGGTCAAGAACAGGTCGGCCCATTCGCGTCCCATCGGTTGCGCTCAGCTCTCTGTGTCCGGTCGCTCGGCGCTAAGCGACCGGGGCGACCGGGGGCGAGAGGACAGGCTGTGACGAGGGCTCCTCTGGTGGCAGGCGCCGCGAGAGGACCTTGGAGACGCCATTTTCGGCCATCGAGACGCCGTAGAGCCAATCAGCGGCCTCCATCGTGCGCTTCTGGTGGGTGATGACGATGAACTGGGCGCGATCCGCGTAGCGACGCAGCAGGGCCAGGAAGCGATCGAGGTTGAGGTCATCGAGCGCGGCCTCGACCTCGTCGAGCACGTAGAACGGGCACGGGCGCGCCAGGAAAACAGCGAACAGGAACGCCAATGCGGTCATCGACTTCTCGCCGCCGGATAGCAGCGACAGCCGCTTGCTCGACTTGCCGGCCGGCGTGATCTCGATCTCGACGCCCGGCATCTGCTCGCCGTCGGCGGCCACCGCCTCGTCCTGCTCGGGCTCTCCCTCAGCCTCGACGCTCTCCCCTGCCTCGGCCCCACCGGCCTGCTGGCCGCCGAGCAGCGGGCGCGGCGCCTGCTCTTCGCTGACCAGTCGCAAGCGGCCGCTGCCGCCCGGGAAGACGTCGCCGACCAGCTCCTCGAAGTTGCGCGCGGCCGCCTCGAAGGTCGCGTTGAAGGTCTCCTGGATCTGACGGTCGGTCTCGCGGATCACGCCGCGCAGCTCGCGCAACGCCGTCTCCAGGTCGGTGCGCCGCTCCTCCAGCTCTTCGACGTGCGCGAGCGCCTCGGCGTACTCCTGACCGGCCAGCGGGTTGACCGGCCCGAGCTGCTCGCGCCGCCGCGCCAGGCGCTCCAGACGTGCGCGCAGCGCCTGCAGCTGCTCCTCCTCTAGCGGTTCGGGCTGCTCGGTCGGCAGATCCAGCTCCAACCGTTCGCAGACGCTCGCAAGCTCCTGCCGGGCCTCGGCGGCCTGGTCGCGCAAACGCTGCGCCGCCACCTCGGCGCCGGTGACAGCCTCGCCCTCCACGCGCAGCGCCGACTGAATCTCAGCCTCCTGGCGCGCGCAGGCACGCAGCTCGGCGGAGACCTGCTCGCCGGCCGTCTTGTCCTGCGCCAGCAGCTGCTCGACCTGCGCCAACACGGCCGCCATCGCCTCGCTGGCACCCACGCACGCCGTGGCCAGCCGCTCGGCACAAGGGGCCAGTCGCAGGTCTGACTCGCGCTGGGCGCGCAGTCGCTCGATCCGGGCGCGGCGCGCGGCTTCTTCGGCCTGGCGACGCTGCACGGCGCGCCGCTCTGCCGCCAGCTCCCCCTCCAGCTGCGCTCGCTTAACCGCCAGCGGGCCCTGCTCGGGGGCGGCACGGCGTTGCTCGATCAGCCAACCGGCCTTGCGCTGCTGCTCGGCGGCCTCGGCCAGCCGCCGGTCGGCCTCGCGTAGAGCGCTGTCGGCGCCATCGCGCTGCACGTCGGCCTCGCGCACGTGCTCAAGCGCCTGCTCCAAAGCGACCTGAGCGGCGTGCTCGGCGGCGGCCGCGTGCTCGCTCTGGCCGATCAGGGCGTCGCGTTCGTTGCGGCGGGCCAGCACGCGCTCGGACCCACCCTCGGCGACCTGACGCAGCTCCCCCCAGCCGGCGAACAGCACACGGCCGCCGCGGGTGGCGGCGATGCCCGTGAAGTCCTCGCGCACCCCGTCGAGGTTGTCCAGCACCCACGCGTCGGAGAGCAGGCGGCGCGCGAGCTCGACCACCGGCCCCGAGCCCGACAGCAGATCCAGCAGCGCCACGGCGCCGGCGGCGGGCGGCTCGCCGCCTGCCGCGGAAGCGGGCTGTGCCTCGCCGGCGCCGTCCGCGGCCGCCTCACCCGCCAACAGCGCGGCAGCGCCGTCCTGGCCGGCACGGTCCAGCAGCGCCTTGGCCCCAGCCATATCGCGTACCAGCGCCGCGTCCAGACGCCCGCCAAGCGCGGCTGCCAGCGCCAGCTCGTAGCCTGGCTTCACCTCCAGCGCGTCGCTGAGCGCCCGTGGCGCTGTGCCATCGGCGGTGGCCGCGCCCGCGTGGCTGCGCAGGAACTGGTTGGCGGCGGCCAGCTGCGCCCCCACCTGTGCGGCCTCGCGCCGAGCCGCCTCGGCGACACGTTCTGCCTCGCGCAGCTGCAAGCGCGCCTGCTGCGTGGCCGTGTCGGCCTGCTCGCGCGCCTGGCGCGCTGACTGCAGCTCGGCCTTCAGCTGCTCGGCGCGCGTGGCTGCCCGCTCCTGCTCAGCTCTCAGGCCCTCGATCTCGCGCTCAAGCTCCAGCTCGCGCTCGCCGTCCAGCTCCGCCAGCTCCGCCTCCAGCACCTGCACCCGCTGGCCGATCGCCGCTCCCACCGTGTGCTTCGAAGCGGGCATCGATTGCCGATCGGCACCGGCACTCTGCTCGCCGTCGGCTTCCCCCGCCGCCGCCTCCGGTTCCAGCGCGCCCAGCTCGATCTCGATCCGCCGCGCACGCGAGGCCAGCATCTCCGCCGTCGCTGCCGCCTGCTCGCCGCGCAGCTGCAGGCGCTCGCGGGCGGAGCGGGCGGCGTAAGCGCGAGCCGAGAGCGCATCGTGGCGCTCGGTGCGCTCGGCCATCGCCGTCTCCGCGGCGCTGCGCCGCTGCACGATCTCGGCCAGGCGCGACTCGATCTGCTCGCGCGCGGCACGGGCGGCGCGCACCCCTTCCTCGGCCCCGGTCAGCTGCTCAGCGCTTGCCCTGACCGCCTCACGCGCCAGCTCCAGGCGAGTTTCAAGGCTCTGGCGCTCCAGGCGCTCGTGCAACTCGGCCGCCTCGGCCTGGCGCTTGAGCGGGCGCAGGCGCGTGCGCGCCTCGCGCTCGACGTCAAGCGCGCGGTCGAGGTTCTCCTGTGTGCGCTCCAGCTTCAGCTGCGCGCGGCGACGGCGCTTGCGGTGCTTGCCGAGGCCCGCCGCCTCCTCGATCAAGAGGCGCCGGTCGCGCGGCTTTGACATCACGATCGCCTCCACGCGCCCCTGGGAGATGACCGAGTGGGTCTCCTTGCCAAGGCCGGTGTCGGAAAGCACCTCGATCACATCGACCAGGCGGCAGCGCGCGCCATTGAGGCGGTACTCGCCCTCGCCCGAGCGATCGAGCCGCCGCACGATCGAAATCTCAGACAGCGGCACGTCGACCGTGCCGTCGGAGTTGTCGAGCACGATCTCAACCTCGGCGGAGCTGCGGGCCTGCACGCCGCGACCTCCGCCGAAGATCACGTCCTGCATCGAGGAGCCGCGGATCGCCAGCGGCGACTGCTCCCCCATCGCCCACAGCAGCGCGTCGGTGACGTTGGACTTGCCCGAGCCGTTGGGGCCGACGACGACGCTGACGCCGGGGCCGAAGTCGAGGCGTGTGCGCTCGGGGAAGGACTTGAAGCCCTTCAACGTCAGCGACTTCAGGTGCATCGGGCCTTAGACCGCTAAGGGGCCTTCGCGAGGCTCTCCAGCGCCTCGCTCGCCGCCTGCTGCTCGGCGTGCTTCTTGCTGCGGCCGCTGCCGCTGCCGATCGGCTTGCCGTCGAGCAGCGCGGCGACGACGAACGTGCGGTCGTGCGGCGGGCCGCTCTCCTCGGTCACCTCGTAGATGACGATTTCGCCGCGGCGGGCGAGCTGCTCCTGCAGCGCCGACTTGAAGTCGAGCGGGTTGTCCAGCGCGTGCTCGATCTCCGGCGCGAACGCCTCGACGACCGCCTCCGCCGTCGTTTCGTAGCCGGCGTTCAGGTAGCAGGCGCCGATCACGGCCTCAAGCACCGAGGCCAACACGCGCTCGGTCTCAAGCATGCCGACCTGGCGCCCCTCGCCGTTCTCAGGCGCCGCGGCGCGCAGGCGCTCGCTCACCCCCAGGCGTTCGGCGACGGTGCGGCAGGCGCGCCCGGAGACGACCTGCGCACGAATCTTGGTCAGCCGTCCGGCGCCGAAACGCTCTGCCTCCAGCCGCGGGTACAGGTGCGTGGTGATCGCCAGGCCGAGGACGCTGTCGCCGAGAAACGCCAGCCGCGTGTAGGAGTCGCTGCGCCGCTCGGTCCACGACGCGTGCGTGAACACCTGCCGCGCCAGCTCCTCGGGCAGCTCCTCCAGCTGTGAGCGCAGCAGATCGACACTGCCCCGCTCGGTTACCGCCGCCAGCTCGCTCATCAGCTTGAGTGTGCCACGACGAAGTCAACGGCCTGGCCCACGGTGAGGATGTCGCTTGCCTGCTCGTCGGGGATGCGCACGCCGTAGCTGTCCTCAAGCTCCTGCACAAGCGTGTACAGGTCAAGCGAATCGGCCTCCAGATCCTCCTTGAAGCGGGTGGACTGCTGGATCTGCTCAGGTTCGAGGTCTAGCTCGTCGGCCAGGTGCTCCTGGATCAGCTGGAAGACCTGCTCGCGCGTCATGCGTCCGCCAGGCTAGCCGCATTGCCGGATGTCGGAGCCCGCCCAGCCACCGCCCCGCCCGCGCGCCGCAGCACGCCCGCCTCGCTGAGCGCGGCATGGGTCGCGCCGATCACATCCTCACGCACCCCCAGCTCCGCGCGCACGATCGCCTGAGCGAAGCCGTGGCGAGAGAAACGGCCGTGCGGGATCACCGCCAGCCGCCGCAGGCCAAGCAGGTAGGCGCCGCCCTGGGTCTCAGGGTCGATCTCGTCGCGAAAGGAGCGCAGCGCAGGCCGCAAAAGCAGGCCGCCGACCTTCCCGCGCGGAGAAGACGTCGCCGCGGCGCGCACGTTGGCGAGCATCGTCTGCGAGACGCCCTCCATCAGCTTCAACGCGATATTGCCGGTGAGCCCGTCGGTGACGACCACGTCGGCGGCCCCCGAGACCAGGCCATCACCCTCGACGTGGCCGACGAAGCGAAGCCCCCCTCTGCGAAGGCCCCCCTTGCGCTCGGAGCCGGCGTGCTCGTCCAGCTCCGCGGCCGCCGCCAGCACCAGCTCGCTGCCGCGCGAGCGCTCCTCGCCATTTGAGAGCAAGCCGACACGTGGCTCGGCCACGCCCAGCACGGCGCGCGCGAACGCGGCGCCCATGTAGGCGAACTGCACGAGGTGCTCGGGCCGCGCCTGGTCGTTGGCGCCAACGTCGAGCAGCGTGACCGGTCGCGGTGGGCGCGGAGGATCTGGAATCGGAATCGGCAGCGCCAGCGCCGGGCGGTGGATCCCCGGCGCCCGCTTGACGTTGAACAGCCCTGCCGCCAACGCGGCCCCCGTGCCACCGGCGCAGACGAGGGCCTGCGCACGCCCGTCCGCGAGCGCCCGAGTGGCCTGCACAATCGACGCCTCGGGAGTGGAGCGCACCGCCCGCACCGGATCGGGCTCCTTGGCCACCGAGACCGGAGCATCTACAACCTCAACTGCGGGCGGCAGCTCGCCGATCTCAGCCGCCGGCCCAAACAGCAACACGCGCGTCCCACGCGCGGCAGCGATCACGACCCCCGCGGCGACCTCAGCTACTCCCAGATCGGCGCCGTTTGCGTCAACAGCGACGACCGGCCCCGGCTGCCCGCTGCTACTCGTGATCGTGCTCGTGCTCGTGCGCTTCGTGGGCGACGATCTCGCGCCCGGCATAGGTCCCGCACACCGGGCAGACCCGATGCGGCCGCCGCGGCGAATGACAGCGCGGGCAGGCGTTGACGGCGGGCGTGCCGATCTTGTGGTTGGCCCGTCGCGTAGAGGTGCGGCTGTGCGCCTGCTTTTTCTTGGGAACGGCCATAGAGCCGCAACAGCCTAGCAAGCCGCCGACAGCTCCACCGACGACGATCGCTGGCGGGGTCGGCGGAGACACCACACCACGGCCGTGGCATGGGTGGGCGGCATGTCTGCTCTCCGTCCAAGGCGCAACGATCAGCGTCAGCGGCCCCTAAGCTGGCCGGTCTCCGTGTGCTCCCGACAGTTGGGGGTTCGATAGGTCTTTGAGGTCAGACGGGTCCCGCCGATCGGCGGGACCCGTCTGGGCCGTGGCTCAGGCTGCCTCCTTCACCGCCAAAGTGAAGAGGAGCAGAGCCATATGACGAAGGATGACGTGCTGTTCGGCTACCGCCAGCAGTTGTTCGCGGAGGCAGCGAGGACGAGTGTCTCAGCGGCGTGCCGGACGTTCGGGGTGCACCGTTCCACCTACTACTACTGGAAGCGCCAGGTCGACCGGCATGGCCTGGAGATGCTCAGGCCTCGGGAGCGCCGGCGTCCGCAGATGCCCAACGCTTTGCCGAAGATGATCGAGGAGCGGATCGTGTCCTTCTCACTCGCCCATCCGGGGCTGGGGCCACGACGCGTGGCTTCAGAGCTCGCCCGGGAGAAGTGGGGTGGGATCATCGTCTCCCCGAACGGCGTGTGGAAGATGCTCTGCCGTCACGGACTGAATACGCGAGCCAAGCGTCTCGGGCTGATCGCCGGCTACGCAGCACCCTATGAGCCACCCAGAGATCCAGAGCCAGAGCGCCATATCGACGTCGATCATCCCGGTGAGCTGGTCGGGATCGACTGCTTCTACGTCGGCAGGCTGAGAGGCACCGAGGGCGCGATCTGGCAGCTCACCGCGATCGACGTTGCTTCCTCCTATGCGTGGGCGGACCTGGTGATCTGCAAGAACGGCAACCCCACTGCCGCGCAGACCAGCAAGCTCGCCAGACGGCTCGCGCAGGAGCTGACGGCGGCAGGCTGGAAGCTTGAGCGGATCCTCAGCGATAACGGCAACGAGTTCCGCAGTGAACGGTTCACCGCAACAGTCGAACACCTCGGCGCTCGCCACAGCCGCATCCACGCCGGTCGACCACAGACCAACGGGCACGTCGAGGCGCTGCACAAGACGATCCTCGACGAGTGCTGGCGACCAGCGTTCGCGCGCTACATCTACCCACGCTACACAGGCCTCAGGCGAGAGCTTGACACCTACCTGCGCTTCTACAACACCGACCGCGTCCACCACGGACGACTCACACGCGGACGCATCCCGGCAGACATCGTCTACGGTGCCCGCAAGATGGAAGCCAGATGAGCCACGACTGTCGGCACATCTCGGAGGCCACCCACCCTAAGCGTCAGGCCGCGACAGCTGTCGCTTGCGCCTTGAACGGAGAGCAGACATGCCGCCCACCCATCGGCCTGCAGTGCGGTGCCTCCACCCAGCCCGCCGGCGAACGCTCGTCGTCAATCGAGCTTCAGCTCACGCAGCTTGGCCCAGCGCGGATCAGGCTCACGCTCGTGCACGTGCTCCGGGCCGGCCTCGTTCAGATCGGCAGCGCAGGTCGGGCACAGGCCCGCACAGTCCTCGCGGCAGACGATCTGGGTCGGCAGCGCTAGTGCGAAGGCGTCGTGTGCCCACCCCTCCAGGTCGAGCGTGTCCTCGCGGACGTACGGGCTGGAGAGCTCCTCGCCTTCCCCGGGCACGTTGACCTCGCGCGCGTCAACCTCGACCTCGCGCGACGCGTCTTTCAGGCAGCGCATGCACGGGCCTTTGAGCGATCCGACGAAACGCAACCGCAGCGCATACCCCCCTCCTGTCATCCGCGAGACGTCGAGAGCCGCCTCCACGGATTCTGGCGAGGCGCCGTAGCGCTGGCCACCCAGCTCCAGGCCCTCGATCCGAACGGGCAGCTCCAGGCTCCGCCCCTCTCCCGAGGAGAGACGCAGGCTGGCTAGGTCCAAGTCGTGCGCGCCGCTGCTCACACAGTCAGGTTAGAAAGCTCAAACGCACAGCAGTTGATCGAGCGGGCGCAACTCGAAGTAGCTCGAATGAGTGCGCTTGATCGTGTCCAGAGAGTCGGCACTCAGCAACACCACATCGAGGTTCGTGCCGCGTGCGCGCTGCTCGGCCTGCTGGTAGACATCCCGCGCGGTCTCGTAATCGGTGCCGAATTCCTGCACGGCAGCCTCGCGGCAGGCGGGGTCATAGATCACAAGGAAGTGCTTGATTTCGTGCTCACCCATGCAAAGAGCCCTTCCTGATCGGGGTATCCATCATGACAGAGCTTTAAGCACACCGCTGAAGTCCTCCGGTGCGAGCTCTCCCCGATCAAAGGCAGCCAGCATGTCGGCCGTCGCGGCAAACATTGCGCGAGTTTTCCTGCTGCCCCTTACCGAACTTGAAGCCAACGCCGCTTTCGCGGCCCTGATTCTCGACCACGTTTGCCCAGACATCCTGGACAAAGGCACGAAGTTGAACCTCGATCGGAAGCCCTCGCCGGCGAACGATCAGGTGAAGCGCTCGATACCCACTGCTCTTGGGTTCCGCGACATAGTCGCGTACCCTGATAATCGTCCAGGTCTTACGAAGCCGCCGACCCACGGCGTGCAAGTGGCCCAAGCTCGGCAACACCGTTCGAACACCGCCCATGTCGTGCATCTGGGTGATCCGGCCTTGCTCACGAGCGAGCTTGTCGACCATCGTCGGCAGGCGCTTCAACCGCTGTGCCACCTCCACACGACCTTGCACACGCGCGCCCTCCTTGTCCACGTGATAACGGAGGTTCGCCGCCACACTCGACAATGGACGTGCATGCAGGCTACGCCACCACGCCAGCGTGTCCCAGGCCCGGTCAAGCTGACTCTCCTCGGATTCCGACAGCGACGATCGGCGCCATCGAGCATGGGTTGCCGCAGGTCCAGCAAGAGCTGGCCGGCACGGTTGACTTCACCCTTCGTGAAGGGCGGTCGATCCCGAAATCCTGGGCATTGGCGCTCCGCTCGCGCCGTGCTCAAGCCCGCTCGCGCAGCTCGCGCTTGAGCACCTTGCCCGTGGCGTTGCGCGGCAGCCCATCCATGAAGACGACGTCGCGCGGGACCTTGTAGCGGGCGAGGTTGTGCTTGACGTAGTCCTGCACCGCCACCGCGTCGAGCGCCGAGCCGTTGCGCTTGACCACGAACGCCTTCAGCCGCTGGCCGAACTCCTCGTCATCGACGCCGATCACCGCCGCCTCCTCGATTCCCTCGTGGTCTGAGAGCAGGTCCTCGACCTCGCGCGGGAACACGTTCTCGCCGCCGGAGACGATCATCTCGTCGTCGCGGCCGTCCACGAACAGCCGGCCGGCGGAGTCCATCCGGCCGACGTCGCCCGTGCTCATCAGGCCCGAGATGATCTCCTTGCCGCCGCCGCCCGTATAGCCCTCGAACACCATCTCGTTGGCGACGAAGATGCGCCCGTTCTGGCCTGTCGGGACCTCGTGGCCCTGCTCGTCCAGGAGCTTGACGACGGTCCCCATCGGCGGCCTGCCGGCGGTCCCAGGAGCCGCGCGCAGGTCCGCGGGCGTGGCGATCGACGCCCACGCCACCTCGGTCGAGCCGTACAGGTTGTAGAGCACGTCACCAAAGGCGTCCATTACCCGTGTCGCCAGCTCGCCCGGCAGCGCCGAGCCGCTGGCCGCGATGACCTTCAGGCAGCTGACGTCGTAGCGGGCGAGCGTCTGCGGCGCCAGCTCCAGCATGCGCTGCAGCATCACCGGCACGACCGCCAGCGCCGTGGCGCGGTGCTGGGCGACGGCGCGCAGCGTGTCCTCGGGGTCAAAGCGGCGCCGCAGAACCAGCGTCGAAGAAAGAGGCAGCGCGAGCGTGAAGTGCGCAAAGCCCCAGGAGTGGAACATCGGCGCGGCGATCATCGTCGTCTCACGCGCTTTTAGGGGAATCTTTGAGAACAGCGCCGCTGCCGGCTCCAGCGAGTCGGGCTGTCGGCGCGCCGCGCCCTTCGGCGTCCCGGTCGTGCCGGAGGTGAGGATCACGACCTTGCCGCTTTCGATCGGCGGCTGCAGGTCGCTGCGCTCGCCGCGCGCGATCAGGTCCTCGATCAGCGGGTCGGCGCAGCTGTGCCCGGGCTCGCACCATGCGACAAAGCGCTTGCGTCCCTCGCCGCCGTCTTGCACCAGGTTGGCGAAATCCTCGTCGTAGACCAGCCCGGCCGGGTCCTCGCGGCGCAGCACGTCGGCGATCTGCGGGCCGGCGAACGCCGTGTTCAGGTACAGAGCGCTGGCGCCGAGCTTGGAGCAGGCGACGGTCGCCTCGATAAAGCCGCGGTGGTTGCGGCACATGATCGCCACGCCGTCGCCTTCTTTGATCCCCGCCGCGCGCAGCTCGTGCGCGAGCGCGTTGGTGCGCCGGTGCACCTCCTCGAAGGTGAGCGTCCCACGTTCGTCGACGATCGCCGCGCGGTTCGGGAAGCGAGCGGCCGAGCCGGTGTAGGCGGCGGCCGGCGTCGGGCCCCACTGCCGCAGCGCGCGGACCGAGCGCACCGCGCGATCGGGCCGCACGGGCGCGATCATGCCGGTCCCGAGCAGGACCTTGGCGACCTCCAAACGATGCTTCAGCGGCGACGGCACGCGGGGACCCTACCCAAAAACGCGCTTGTTGCGTACATGTGCCTCGTCACAGATGCCGTTCCGCCTGCCACGTGCTTTGTCGCTTCTCCACTCGGCGCGTTGCGCTGAGCACGGCGACCGGGAAGGCGAAGCGCACCCGCCCGCGCTCGTCGCGGTGCTCCTCCAGGCCGAGTGCTTCGCCGTGGTCGATCGCCCGGTCGAAGATCGCGCGGACCGCGTCCGGGTCCGGCGAC
>DASUIH010000003.1:0-120163 GCA_036279855.1 Solirubrobacteraceae bacterium
CTGGGCCTCGCCGTCGACGTCGAGCGCAAGGATGGCACCCGCACGTTGATGGTGCCTGTGATCAGAGACGCAGGAGAGCTGCCCTTCGACGGCTTCGTGTCCGCCTACGACGCGTTGGTGGAGAAGGCACGCTCTGGCGCCCTGCAAGCGGACGACCTCGTCGGCGCGAACATCACCCTCACGAATCCCGGCGGCATTGGCACCGCGGCCTCGGTCCCGCGACTGATGGCAGGCCAGGGAACGATCGTCGCGACGGGATCGATCGGCTACCCGGCTGGCATCGCGCATATCGGCGAGGCGATCGGGGCCGAGAAGGTGATGACGATGACCTCGACCTACGACCACCGCGTGATCCAGGGCGCGGAGTCGGGTCGCTTCCTGGCGCTGGTCGAGCAGCGCCTGCAGGGCGAGCAGGCCTTCTACGAGAGCGTGTTCGAGTCGTTGGGCGTGCCGCTGAGCGCGACCGTGCCGAGTGCCGCGCCCGCGAGCGCTGCACCGTCGCCCGTGGCGGCGGTGGGCACCGGGCCGGCCGGCGAGGAGATGCTGCAGGCGGTGCAGGCAGCCTCCACGCTCGTGCACCGTTTCCGCAGCCACGGCCACCTGGCCGCCCGCCTGGACCCGCTTGGCGCCGAGCCCGAGGGCGAGCCCCAACTCGATCCGGCCGAGCAGGGCCTGACGCCACAGTTGATGGCGCAGATCCCGGCGCACGTCCTGCGCATGTACGTCCCAGGCGAGACGCTGGCCGAGGCGCTGCCCTACCTGCGCCAGACCTACTGCGGCACGATCGCCTATGAGATCGAGCACATCTCCTCGCACCGCCAGCGCGTCTGGCTGCGCGAGCAGATCGAGTCCGGCGCTTTCCGCGAGCCGCTGGAGGGCGACGTTCGCAAGGCACTGCTCAAGCGCCTGATCGAGGTCGACGCGCTTGAGCGCTTCATGCACAAGGCCTATCTCGGCCAGCACCAGTTCTCGATCGAGGGCCTGGACATGACGGTGCCGATGCTCGACGAGCTGATTCAACTCTCGGCGGGACGTGGCGCCAAGGAGGTCGTGATCGGCATGGCCCACCGCGGCCGCCTGAACGTGCTCGCGCACAACCTTGGACGGCCTTACGACACGATCTTCGCTGAGTTCGAGGGCGCATCGACCTTGGAGGCGGTGACGACGATCCCGCAGGGCGGCACCGGCGACGTCAAGTACCACCACGGCACGCAGGGCTCCTACGAGCTGCCTGGCGGGGGCACGATCCGCGTCAACCTGGAGTCAAACCCCAGCCATCTGGAGTACGTCTCGCCGGTGGTGGAGGGCGCCACCCGCGCTGCGCAGACGACCCGCACCGGCCCGCGCGCCCAGCAGGACACCAACGCCGCGGTGCCGGTTGTGATCCACGGCGACGCCTCCTTCCCCGCACAGGGCGTCGTCGCCGAGACGCTCAACCTGCAGGCGCTCGACGGCTACCAGGTCGGCGGCACCGTGCACCTGATCATGAACAACCAGATCGGCTTCACGACCGACCCCGACGACGCTCGCTCGACGCGCTGGGCCTCCGACCTTGCCAAGGGCTTTGACGTGCCGATCATCCACGTCAACGCCGACGACGTGCCGGCCTGCATGAGCGCCGTGCGACTGGCCCACGCCTTCCGCCAGGAGTTCGGCCACGACGTGCTGATCGACCTGATCGGCTACCGCCGCTTCGGCCACAACGAGTCCGATGAGCCGGCCTACACGCAGCCGGAGATGTACGCGGCGATCAAGGCCAAGAAGCGCGTGTACGAACTGTGGGCCGATCAGATGATCGAGGATGGCGTCGTCAGTCGTGCCGAGGTCGAACGGCTCGGCCAGGAGGTGTGGGACAACCTCACGCTGCTGCACCAACGACTGAAGACGCGGATCGCCGCCAGTGCAGAGCACGGCGAGGTCGAGCAGGCCACCGGCGAGTACCAGCTCGACCGCTCGCCCAGCCCCGACGTCGACACGGCCGTCACAGCCGAGCGGCTGCGGGCGCTGGGCCTCGAACTGCTGCACACGCCCGAAGGCTTCACGGTACACCCAAAGCTGCTCAAGCAATTGGAGCGCCGCCGCGACGCGCTGGCCGAGAACGCCGACCCGCACATCGATTGGGCGCACGCCGAGGCGCTCGCCTTTGCCTCGCTGCTGTGCGAAGGCACCCCGGTGCGCTTGACCGGCCAGGACACCGAGCGCGGCACCTTCAGCCAGCGTCACATGGTTCTGCACGACGCCAAGACGGGTCGTGCCTTCTGCCCGATCCAGAGCGTCTCCGAGGCGCTCGCGCCGATGGAGCTGCACAACAGCCCGCTATCCGAGCTGGCCTGCATGGGCTTCGAGTACGGCTACTCCCAGGAGGCCCCAGAGACGCTGGTCCTGTGGGAGGCGCAGTTCGGCGACTTCGTCAACTCGGCCCAGGTGATCGTCGACCAGTTCATCTCATCGGGCTTGGCCAAGTGGGGTCAGACCTCGCGCTTGACGCTGCTCCTGCCCCACGGCTATGAGGGCTCGGGCCCTGAGCACTCCTCAGCGCGACTGGAGCGCTTCCTGGCGCTGGCGGCGGAGGGCAACATTCGCGTCGCCAACCTGACGACGCCGGCCCAGTACTTCCACCTGCTGCGTCGTCAGGCGTTGATCGCCAAGCAGCGTCCGCTGGTCGTGATGACGCCGAAGTCGCTGTTGCGCCTGCCGCAGGCTGCCAACACAATCGCCGACATGGCCGAGGACACACGCTTTGAGCCGGTGCTGGCCGAGCCGGGCGTGGACGAGCAGCAGGTCACCCGACTGGCGCTCTGCACCGGCAAGATCTACTACGACCTGGTCGGCCATTCCGAGCGCCAGGGCAACGGCGCCGTCGCCGTCGGCCGCGTCGAGCTGCTGTATCCGTTCCCCGAGCGCAACATCCGCGAGCTGATCGCCCGCTACCCGCGCCTGCAGGAAGTCGTGTGGGTGCAGGAGGAGCCGCGCAACATGGGCGCGCGCGCCCACATGTTCCCGCGCCTGATGCAGATCATGCCCGAAGGCATCAGGTTCGGCTACGTCGGCCGTCCCGAGCGGGCAAGCCCGGGCGAGGGCTATCCGGCGGCGCACATCTCAGAGCAGAGCCGGATCGTGCGCACGGCGTTGAACCTGGACGTGCCGGTGTCGCAGTACCCGAAAAAGCTGCCCGGGGACCGCTAGGCGATGGCGGCTTTGTGGCGGAGGCTCTTGATGGTATGGCGGCAGCGGCGGCGCAAGCGGCGGCTGGGGCGGTAGCGGGTGCGGACCTTGGTTCGCAGGTGGTCTCCGGCCCTTGTGCCGCTGGCTGCCGCATTGCTAACGGCAATGGCCGCAAACTCACTGGCCAGCTCGGCAGTGCCGCAACGGTGTCCGGCCTTCGACATCACGACCCACTCTGAATTCGAAGGGCACGATTGGACTTTTCACGACCACGTCTATGCCATCCGTGCGTCGGGCATCGACTGTGGGAAAACGCACCGGTTCATACCGAAGGTCGATCGTGCTTTGAAAACCAGGTCAACAGGATTTGGAAAATACATTCACGTCTCAGGATGGGAATGCACATCCTTCAGGCCATTTGACGGCGGTGCAGGCCAGCCGGTCCATTGGGACAGTATTTGCAGACAGGCCGGAAGAGACAGTTTGAGTTGGTCTGAGCTCACGCTGACGGCGCATCGTTCCTGACCGGCATCGACGCTGCCAGGCCCCACTTCCCAAGTCGCGTTTCGGCGCTCCCGTATCTCGGCGGCCGATTGGCGAGCCCAACCGGCACTGGCGATCGAGTCAGGCAGCGAATGGATTACGACGGATGCCGGCTTCGCCCGCTACAAGGGACTTCGCTGGAGCCATCCGCTGGCGTAGCGCGAAACGGGCTACCTGCCGCGCCAGACGGGCGGCCGCTTCTCGGAAAACGCGGTCGCCCCCTCACGGGCGTCCTCGGAACCAAACACCGGATCGGAGATCGCGCTCTGGCGCTCCCACATCTCGGTGGCTGGCCAATCGTGCTGCTCTTGCAGTATTCGCTTTGAAGCGATCAAAGCAAGGGGGGCGTTGACGGCAATCTCACCCGCGAGTCGCAGTGCTTCGTTCACGGCCTCGCCTGGCTCGGCCAGCCGGTTGACCAGCCCCAGCACGGCGGCGCGCTCAGCGGCGATCGGATCGCCGGTGAGCGCCAGCTCCATTGCCGCGTGGTAGGGGACGCGTCGCGGCAGCCTGAGCAAGGCCCCCCCTGCGGCAACCAGCGAGCGCTTGACCTCGGGTATGCCCAGCTTGGCCCCTCGGGCAGCGACGATCAGGTCGCAGGCCAGCGCTATCTCCAGCCCGCCGGCGACCGCGAACCCCTCGATCGCCGCGATCAACGGCTTGACGGGCGGCCGTCGGACGATGCCGGCGAAGCCGCGGTCGCCGACCCAGGGCCGCTGCCCGGAGACAAACGCCTTCAGGTCCATGCCGGCGCAGAACCCCTTGCCGGCTCCTGTCAGCACGCCGACGCTGAGATCGTCGCTGCCGTCAAGCTCGTCAAGCGCGACGGCGATGCCTTCGGCGACAGCCAGGTTGACCGCATTGCGCGCGTCGGGGCGGTTGAGCGTGATCAGGAGAACGCTGTCGCGGCGCTCGGTGAGTACCTCGCCTGTCACGAACGGGACTATGCCGCAAACAGCCGCAGCTCGGGCTCTCGATTGCCGCGCAGCACTTCCACGTCAACCTCAACGCAGGCGATCCCGCGTGCGTCGGCCAGCACCCGCGCCTGCGGCTTGATCCACTTGGCCACGAGCACCCCCCGGCAATTGGCCATCGCCGGGTCCAGGCGGATGCGCTCCAGGTAGCCCTCAAGCTGACGCACAGAATCCATCGTCGCGATCCGCTTGATCTCGACCGCTACCCACTCGTCCTGGAGGTCGCGACACATCAGGTCGACCGGGCCGACGTCGGTCGGCCACTCGCGCCGCACGAGCCGGAACCCCTCGCCGCACCACTGCGGAGCGGCGGCCAGCAGCTCCTGCATTTCACGCTCAAGCCCTTCCTTCTCCAGCGAGGCCAGCACATCCAGCTCGTGCTCGACGTCGGTCAAGACCTCGTCGATCGCGATCTCCAGGCGCTCCTCGTCGCGCTGCTTGCGCACGATCAGGCGCTCCAACCCGCCGTCCCCCGAGCGCTCCTCCTCCATCACGGTCGGCGGCGTCATCCAGTTCAAGGGCTTGACGTTGGGCGAGCCGCCGTCGGCCCAGACCATGAAGGTGCCGTCGCCCTTGCACATCAGCAGCCGCACAGCCTGCGGCAGCACAGTCGTGGCACGGCCGATGTAGGAGACCTCGCAGCGGGCGACGATCAAACGCACCGCCGGACGGTATCCGTCGTAGCGGACCTACGAGTCCTCGTCGTGCGAGGAGTCGCTGTCGAGCGCCTCGCGGAACTCGCGCATCCCCTTGCCGAGCGCGCGCGCCAGCTCGGGCAGCCGCTTGGGGCCGAGCACGACCAGCGCGACAGCGCCGATGAACAGCAGGTGGACGGGAGACTCGATTCCCACTGCGATTCAGGCTAGCGCGCCTGGCCCGCCGCCGGTGCGGTGCGTACGCTGCGCTCGTGGCTCAGGAGACCTCGCGCCAGCTCGGTCGTCCCTACCCGCCGCCGCCCGCCGGCGAGCCGTTCTGGCCGGCCCAGCTGACGGTGCTGGCGGCGATCGGGCTGCAGTTGGCGCTACCGGAGCGATTGACGGCCGGGCCGGTGTGGCTGGTCCCGGGCATGGAGGCGGTGCTGCTGGCCGGGCTGGTGATCGTCAACCGCAACCAGATCGAGGACGAGCATCCGCGGCGACGGCGGATCGCACTTGGCCTGACCGCCTTTGTCACCGCCGCCAACATCTACTCGCTGGGCGCGCTGACCCATTACCTGCTGCACCACAACCCACCCGGTCGGAACCCGGGCCGCGAGCTGATCGTCTCCGGCGTGCTGATCTGGCTGACCAACTTCCTGATCTTCGCCCTGTGGTACTGGGAGATGGACCGCGGCGGCCCCGGCAAGCGCGCGGCCGGCCGCGACAGGGCGCCTGACTTCCTGTTCCCGCAGATGAGCGACGACCGGATCGAGCCGGTCGGCTGGCGGCCGCGGTTCATCGACTACCTGTACGTGTCGCTGACCAACGCGACGGCTTTCAGCCCCACCGACACGATGCCGCTGAGCGCCGCGGCCAAGGGCACGATGGGCATACAGGCGCTCGTCTCGCTGGTGACGATTGGCCTGATCGTCTCGCGCGCTGTGAACATCCTGGCCTAGCTGGGCTGGACCATCCCCTCCGGGGCCTATCGTGCCTTGGTCATGAACGGCCTGCTGCACGCAACCCTCGAACACGATCAGGCGGTCCTGCACTTCCCCTACGACGACCGCCTGCGCAAGCTGTTGCGCACGCTGCCCAGACGGCGTTGGGATCCAGTCCAGCGAGCCTGGATCGTGCCGCTCGACCCCGACCGCGCACAGGCGCTGACGTTGCTGTTCGCCAACCTGCGCGACCCCCCTGCTGTCAGCGAGCCGCTGGCGCGCGCGCTGGAGCGCCGTCGTCGTCGCCGCCGCCACGGCACCGTGCTGCTCGACCTGGCGCGGCCGGACGAGGACTGGTGGCTGACATTCGCCACCGACACCGCACCGGCGATCGGCAAGCGACTGCTTGAGCATCCGCTGGCGGTCGAGCTGACGTTGCTGGAGCGCGGCCTGGTGCCGCTCGACGAGCACACCGCGAAGTTGGTTGGCGAGCTGAGCGCGTGCGAGGGCGAGGCGCTGCTCAGCGAGGACGCCGAGCACGCCCTGACCGAGCTGACGCGACGACAGCAGGCCTCTGCCACAGTCGGCGGTGGCCTCAGCGTCAGCTACGACGAGCACGAACAAGCCCCGGCCTCTGTGCACGAACGAGAGACGGTCGAGCGCCATCCACGCTGGCACGGCACGATCGATGTGGACGGGCCGGCGTCCGCGCCGGTGTTCCTGCTGCTGGGCGAGCGCGCGCACCTGCCGGCAGAGCTGCGCGAGCGCGCGGCCAGCGCTCCGGGCGGCGCCAGCCTGCCGCTGACGCTCGACTCCTGGCAGGCGGTCCAGACGCATCTACGGGGGTTCACGAGCACCGGCGCCCGCCGCTGCGTGCAGGCGCTGGAACAGGGCCGACCGGCGCCGGCAGCCGTGCTTGAGTTGGCCAAGCTGCGGGCCGAGCCGACGTTTGCGCTCGCGCCGGGTCACGACCACACGGCGGTGCAGGCGTTCGCGCAATTGCCGGGCGCGATCGTCGCCTACCGCGGCGCCACGCCCACGTTGCGCGCCGACCCCTTCTGCGTGCGCGAGCTGGACGCGCTGCTGGGCACCCACAAAGTCTGGATCGAGCCTGACGCGTTGGTGGAGCTGCAGCGAGTGCGCGAGGAACACGCGCACGCGGCCGGCCTGGTCGAGCTGTCGGCCGCGACCGACGCGGCGCTCCAGGTGGATGGGCTTGGCGGCGAGCTCAAGCCCTTCCAGCGCGCGGGGGTGCGCTACCTGCTCTCTCAGCGCCGCGCCTTCCTGGCCGACGAGCAGGGGCTTGGCAAGACGATCGAGGCCTTGGCGGCCGTCGAGGCCGACGGCGCCTACCCCGCGATCGTGATGTGCCCGGCCAGCCTCAAGCTCAACTGGCTGCGCGAGATCGAGCGGTGGCTGCCGCGGCGCAGCGCGCGTGCGCTGCAGGGCACCGGCACGGAACATGAGGGCACCGGCGCGGAGCAGGCGGAGCGCGCGGACATCACCGTCGTCAACTACGACATCGCCGCGGCCAGAGAGGCTGAGCTGGCGGCGCTTGAGCCGCGGGCGCTTGTGCTCGACGAGTCGCACTACTGCAAGAACGGCGCCGCCAAGCGCACGCAGGCGACGGCGCGAATCGCCGCGCGCGTGCCGGCCGACGGCCTGGTGCTGGCGCTGACGGGAACGCCGGTGATGAACCGGCCGAACGAGCTGATCGCACAGCTACGCATCATCGGCCGCCTGGCCGAGTTCGGCTCCGGCGCGCAGTTTGGCGAACGCTTCCGCGGGGTGGGTGGGCACGAATCACACCACCGTTTGCACTGGCACCTGCGCGCGCGCTGCTTCGTGCGGCGCCTGAAGAGCGAGGTGCTGCCGCAACTGCCGGCAAAGACGCGGGCGATAGTGCCGGTCGCGCTGAGCAACGAGGGCGAGTACCGGCTGGCCGAGCGTGACGTGATCGCCTGGCTGCGCTCACAGCCGCTGGAGCTCTCAGAGCTTGACGCCAAGGTCGCGGCTGCGTTGCGCGCCGAGCGACTGGTGCGGTTGAACGCGCTCAAGCTGCTGGCCGCGCGTGGCAAGTTGCACGCCGCCCTGGCGTGGATTCACGATTTCCTCAGCACCGGCGAGCGTCTGGTCGTGTTCGCGGGCCATCGCGAGATCCAGCGCGCAGTGGTCGAGCGCTTCCCGCACGCCCTGCACGTGCTCGGCCAGGACTCCCACAAGCGCCGCGACGACGCCGTTCGGCGCTTCCAGGAGAGCGAGGACTCGCCCGAGAACCAGCTGATCGTCTGCTCAACCGCCGTCGCCGGCCAGGGCCTGACGCTGACCCGAGCCTCAAACGTGGCCTTCCTGGAGCTCGATTGGACACCGGCCAAGCACGACCAGGCCGAGGACCGTTGCCATCGCATCTCCCAGCAGGATGCCGTCAACGCGTGGTACCTGCTGGCAGCCGAGACGATCGACGAGACGATCGCCAAGCTGCTGGAGCGCAAGCGCGCGGTGATCGGCGCCGTCACCGACGGACGACCGGAAGACGAGGAGAACCTGGTCGACGCGCTGGCTCGCGAGCTGACCTCAGAGCCGTACCGGCACTTGCGTGCCGTGGCCTGAGCGTGTTGGCATCGCTCCGCGAAAAGCAACCGTTACCGCCAAAGGCATCGGATAGGTCGCCTATCCTCGGATGCGATGTTCACACAACTCGCGGACGCGCTGGCTCCCGCCTCGCTCTCTTCAACCGAGCGTCGCGTTGTCGGGCGCTTGGTTGAGCGTCTACAGGAAGAGCTGGGGCCCAACCTTCACGCCATTTGGCTGTACGGCTCGCGAGCACGGGCAGAGACGCCCCATGCAGAGTCGGACATCGACCTCATGGTAATCGCCAGTGGCAGCACTTGGAACAACGGAGTAAGGGCGATCAAATTGACTCAAGAGGTGGCAGACGCCCAAGGTGTCAGTCCCGTGTGGTACTCGACGCAGGTTGTCGATCCCGATTGGATCGTCGGCCGCCGTGAGATCCACTCGTTCTTCATCCAAGAGGTGGACCGCGACAAGATTGTTCTGTACGGAGACCGCTTGGAGTGAGCCCGAGGTCAACCGAGTCCATGCACCAAGCCCGCGACCGTGCCGCGATTCACGCGAGCTTCTAGTCGGTAAACACCTTGAGGGCGCTGTGAGCGCGGCTTACTACGCGATGTTGTACGCCGCCCGCGCGGCCCTGTCCGAGCGGGACGAATACGCCCGGCGCCATGGGGCACGTGGCACCTCTTTTACGATCGATACGTCACTACCGGCGCCTTTGACCAACACCTGCACACTCTCGCCCAAAGCGCCCAGAAAGCCCGAGAGAGGGGCGACTATGAGGCAGTCACTCCCGACCAAGTAGGCCGAGCAAATCGTGAACGCAGCCACCGATTTCATTGCCGCCATTGAACGAATGCTCGGCACGACCCACGCGGACGACCTGTAGTCACGCGACCGACGGCAAGCACAAGCAGAGGCTAGGCCGTCTGCCGCATCCGCGGCTCAAGCGCCAAAGCCTGCGCCACCAGCTCGTGAACGCGCCTGCCGGCACCAAGCGCGAGTGCCTGCTCGAACGCCTGCAGCGAGCCCTCGCGGTCGCACAGCTGCAACCGCAGCCGCCCCAATCGCTCCCACGCCCCCGCGTCGTCGGGCCCGCGCTCGGCCGCGCGCTCGGCTGCCTCCTCGGCCAGGTCGATCGCGCCCATGTCCTCATAGATACGCGCCGCGAAGCGGTGCGCCGCGGGCCGGTCGTTGTCGGCGCGTGCCCAGTCGCGTACGGCGCGGGCGGCGGCATCCAGGTTGCCGGCCTGCCAGAAGGCGAGCGTCATCAGCCGCAGCACGCCGACGTTCTTCGGCTCCGCTTCGCGTGCATAGACCAGTCGCTGGGCCGCCAGCCCGTGGTCGCCTTCGGCCATCGCCCGCTGCGCGGCGGTCATGAAGCGCTCGACCCGCTCGGAGGCAAGGTCGGGCTTTGAGAAATCGACGAACTTCATGCTGCCGGCCGGCACGGTGCGCACGCCGTGAGAGAACTTCACGCGCGCCCACTGCTGGACGTCCTGGCCATCCTCGCTGTCGCCGGTGAAGTAGATCCCTTCGACCGTCCCCACGCCCCACTCGGGGTAAGAGGTGCAGCGTGCATAGCGATGAACGACCGAATGGTCGGGAACACGGCTGCCGAAAGGATCGTTCTTGACCCGGTCGGCGGACGCCTCGCGCGCGCGCTGCTCGGCTTCGTAGGCGCGCCGGCCGGCTTCTTCGCGAGCGGCGCGGGCCGCCGCCGCGCTGACCTTGACCGCGTTGCGCGACACCTTTCCGCCGCGCGAGCTTTCAGCCAGCCGCTCAAGCTGGTCGGCTGCCTCGTTGATCGCCTTCAGGTGGCGCTCGTGCTCGTACTGCCGCCCCGCCGGGGCGATGTCGGGATGCCAGCGCTTGGCCATCCGCCGGCGCGCCAGCTGCACGTCGCGCTTGGAGAACGGCGGCTCGATCTCCAAGAGGAGCATCTGTTGCTCGACATCGAGAACCACGCCTGGCATGACCACACAACGTTAGCGATCGATCCAGGACCGGTCAGGCAGCCAGGGCCTCCTGCAGCGGTGGACCCGAGCCACTGTGCCGGACCTCTTATCCTGCAGCGCAATGTCCTCTCAGCACATCTTCACGGTGCACCGTCTTTCCAAGCTGCACCCCCCCGACAAGACGGTTCTCAACGAGATCACGCTGGCCTTCTACCCGGGCGCGAAGATCGGCGTGCTCGGCTACAACGGCGCCGGCAAGTCAAGCCTGCTGCGGATCATGGCCGGCGTGGACGAGGACTACCGCGGCGAGGCGATGCTCGCTCCGGGCGCGAGCGTCGGCCTGCTGGAGCAGGAGCCGCGGCTGGACGAGTCAAAGGACGTCAAGGGCAACGTCGAACAGGCGGTTGCCGAGACGCGCGCGCTGCTCGACCGCTTCAACGAGTTGGCCGCCAACTACTCGGAGGACGCCGCCGACGAGTTCGCCTCGCTGCAGGCAAAGATCGAAGCGGCCGATGCCTGGAATCTGGACACGCAGCTGGAGTACGCGATGGACGCCCTGCGGCTGCCGCCGCCAGACGCCGACGTGAGCTCGCTCTCCGGCGGCGAGCGCCGCCGCGTGGCGCTGTGCCGGCTGCTGCTCAGCGCACCCGACCTGCTGCTGCTGGACGAGCCCACCAACCACCTCGACGCGGAGTCGGTCGATTGGCTGGAGCGTCACCTGGCCGAGTACAAGGGGGCCGTCGTCGCCGTCACACACGACCGTTACTTCCTCGACAACGTCGCCGGCTGGATTCTTGAGCTCGACCGCGGCAAGGGCATCCCCTACGAAGGCAACTACTCCTCCTGGCTTGAGCAGAAGCAGAGTCGTCTAGCCCAAGAAGATCGCGCCGAGAAGGGGCGTCAGCGCACGATCGCAGCCGAGCTTGAATGGGTGCGCACCAACCCGAAGGGCAGGCGCACCAAGTCAAAGGCGCGCCTGGCTCGCTATGAGGAGCTGGTGGCCGAGGAGCGCAACGTCAAGCTCGACGACGTGCAGATCCACATCCCGCCGGGCCCGCGACTGGGCGAGAAGGTGCTCCTCGCCGAGAAGCTGAGCAAGGGCTTCGGCGAGAAGCTTCTGATCGAGGACCTTTCCTTCGACCTGCCGCGTGCGGGCATCGTCGGCGTGATCGGCGCCAACGGCGCCGGCAAGACGACGCTGTTTCGGATGATCGTCGGCGAACAGCAGCCAGACTCGGGCAGCCTCCAGTTGGGCGACACGGTGCAACTCGCCTACGTCGACCAGTCGCGCGACGCTCTCGACCCCGACAAGACGGTGTGGGAGGAGATCTCAGACGGCCACGACCACCTGATGGTGGGCGAGCGCGAAGTCAACTCGCGCCAGTACACGGCCGGGTTCAACTTCAAGGGGTCAGACCAGCAGAAGCAGATCGCAAAGCTCTCCGGGGGCGAGCGCAACCGCGTGCACCTGGCCAAGCTGCTGCGCTCCGGCGGCAATCTGCTGCTGCTGGACGAGCCCACCAACGACCTCGACGTGGACACGCTGCGCGCTTTGGAGGAAGCGCTGCTGGCGTTCCCCGGCTGCGCGGTGGTGATCTCCCACGACCGCTGGTTCCTGGACCGCATCGCCACGCACGTGCTGGCCTTCGAGGGCGACTCGCAGGTCGTCTGGTTCGAGGGCAACTTCGAGGCCTACGAGGAAGCCCGCCGGGCCAAGCTCGGGGCCGCCGCCGACCGGCCGCACCGGATCAGCTACAAGCGGCTGGCAAGAAGTTGACTGGCTAGTCAGCCAGCCTTGCGGTAGGCTCGCCGCCATGGACACGGCGTTCGACCGCGACACCGCTGTGGAAGCGCTCGACGGGGGACGCTTTACGGCCACGGTCGCCGGTGGCTGGCGTGCCGGACGCGGGCCGCACGGCGGCTACCTCGCGGCGATGCTGCTGCGAGCGCTGATCGAGGCAGTTGACGATCCCGGGCGTACGCCGCGCTCGCTCACGATCCACTACACGCGCGCCCCCGAGCCGGGGCCGGTGCAAATCGAGGTAACGGTCGAGCGGACAGGGCGCTCGCTGAGCACGCTGTCGGCACGGATGACGCAACACGGCAAGACGACGGCACTGGCGCTGGCGGCCTTCTCAGTACCGTGGCGCTCGCCCGGCGCCGACGAACTGCCGATGCCCGAGCTCGCCCCCGCCGATGCCGAGCGCCGCTCGACCCCAGGGCTGTTCAAGGGGGCGCCGGAGTTCACCCGCCACCTGGTGATGCAGCCGCGCGTGGGCGCGATCCCCTTTGCCGGCAGTGGCGCACCGATGAAGGTGGGCGGCTGGACGGGCCTGCCCGAGCGGCGGCCGGTGGACGCGCCGGCGTTGGCGCTGTTTTGCGACGCCTGGTTTCCGCCATCGTTCATCGCCCTTGACGCCCCCGCCGTCTCCCCGACCGTCGACCTGACGATTCATTTCCGCCGCTCCATCGAGGACGCCGACGTCGATCCGGCGGCCCTGTGCCTGGGCATCTTTCAGACGCGCCTGCTGCACGACGGCCTGTTCGAGGAGGACGGCGTGATCTGGGCCGCCGACGGCAGCGTGCTCGCCCAGTCGCGCCAGCTCGGGATCATCATGCCGACCGACAAACCAGTGCTTCAGCCAAGCGGCGCCGCCTCGGGCGAGGCCACGGGCGACTAGACCACCACCAACCCCACCACGACAGGAGCAGCGATGAGTAACTACACCGTCAAGCACCTCAAAGACATGGAGGCAGCCTTCGGCGGCGGCTTCGTGAAGGTCCGTGCCGAGTTGGGCGTCACCTCGTTCGGGATGCAGGTAATCCGGATGCCCGCCGACTACAGCGACTACCCCTTGCACGACCACGCTGAGAGCGGCCAGGAGGAGGTATTCCTGGCGCTGAAAGGCTCGGGCTGGATCGAGATCGACGACGAGCGCGTGGAGCTGGAGCCGAACGTGTTCGTGCGCGTCGGCCCCGACCCCAAGCGCAAGGTGTTCGCCGGCCCTCAGGGGATCGAGATGCTCGCGCTTGGCGCAGCGCCCGGAGTTGTCTACCAGGCGCCCGAAGTGACCGAACTGAGTCCGGCCTAACGAAGTTCGGCAGAGGTCTTGCCGAGGAGCTGGCGCGCGACGATCAGCAGCTGGATCTGCTGAGTCCCCTCGAAGATGTCGAGGATCTTGGCGTCGCGCGCCCACTTCTCAAGCAGCTCGCTCTCGCCGTAGCCGACGGCGCCACACAGCTCGACGCAGCCGAGCGTCACATCGACGCAGCTGCGTCCGGCCTTGGCCTTGGCCATCGATGCCTGCAGCGAGTTGGGCTTGCCGTTGTCGGCCATCCAGGCGGCCTGCAACGTCAGCAACCGCGCCGCCTCCCAGTTGGCCTCCAGCTCCAAAAAGCGCGCCACGGCAGCGCTCTGGGCGTAGGCGGGGGTAGCGTAGTCGATCGGCACGCCGGCCTGCGCGAGTCGCTCGCGCGTCTCGTCCAAGGCGGCGCGACCGACGCCGACCGCCATCGCGGCCACCAGCGGGCGCGTGTTGTCGAAGGTCTGCATCGCGCCGCCGAACCCTTGCTTGACGTCGACCTCGGGCGAGCCGAGCAGCGCCTCCTTGGGCACGCGGCAGTTCTCCAGGCGGAAGTCGGCGGTGTCCGAGGCGCGAATGCCGAGCTTGTGCTCAAGCCGGTCAAGGATCAGGCCGGGGTTGTCGCGCTCGACGATGAACGACTTGATCGCGGCCCGCCCCTTGGAGCGGTCGAGCGTTGCCCACACGACGATCAGCTCGGCGCGATCGCCGGAGGTGACGAAGATCTTCTCGCCGTTGAGCACGTACTCGTCGCCGTCCAGCTCGGCGGTGGTGCGGATCGCCGCCGAGTCCGAGCCGGCTTCCGGCTCGGTGATCGCCATCGCCGCCCACTTGCCGCCGTAGTGGGCGAGCTGCTCCTCGCTGGCGACCGACGCGATCGCGGAGTTGCCAAGGCCCTGGCGCGGCATCGTCAACAGCAGGCCGACGTCGCCCCAGCACATCTCGATGATGCTGAGCACCGTGGACATGTTGGTGCCGTTGCGGTTCTCCCCGTCTGAGCCGGCGTCGGCGTCGCGGCGCACGCCGGCGGCACCGGTGCCGGCCGCGCTGCCGTCGTTCATGCCGTCGATCAGCGAGGCGAGCATGTCCAGCTCCTTGGGATAGGCGTGCTCGGCCGCGTCGTACTTGCGCGAGATCGGCCGCAGCACGTTGGCCGCGACCTCGTGCGCCTGTGCGACCAGCGGCTTGAACTTGTTGGGTGTCTCCAGGTTGATCATGATTTCTCCTTGGCCCTCAGACGAGCAGGGCGCCCTCGATCACGCCCGCCGCTCGCAGATCCCGGTACCAGCGCTCGACCGGGTGCTCCTTGACATAGCCGTGGCCGCCGAGCAGCTGCACGCCGTCGGAGCCGATCTTCATCGCCTTGGCCGCGCACAGCCGTCGCGCCAGCGCCGCCTCCCGGCCGAACTCCTTGCCCTGATCGGCGCGGCTGGCGGCGCGATAGGCGCACAACCGCATCGCGTCGGTCTCGATGCCGATGTCAGACACAGCAAAGGCCACGGCCTGGCGGTTGGAGACGGGTTCGCCGAAAGCCTGCCGGTCCTTGACATAGGGAATCACGTAGTCGAGCACCGCCTGCGCGGCGCCGACGCTGAGCGCGCACCAGGCGATGCGCGCTCGCTGCACGCACTTCTCATACGCGGCAGCCTCGCCTTCGGCCAGCATCGCGCTGTCTGGCAGCCGTACGCCGTCGAGCAGCAGCCGCCCGGTCGCGGCTGCGCGCAGCCCCATCGCCGGTTCGGCTTCGACCGACAGGCCGCTGGTGCTCGACTCGACCACGAACAGCGCCGGCCCCACGCTCTCGGCCTGCGCGGCGACGACGAACAGCTCGCAGTCGGCGACGCGTGCGATCAGCGACTTGGCGCCGTCGAGCACCCAGTCGCGCCCGTCACGGCGCGCCTTGGTCTGCAGCTTGAAAGGGTCAAACAGCGGCTGCGCCTCAAGCATCGCCAGCGCCGCCACCGGCACGTCCTCGCCCGTGAATGCAGGCAGATAAGCAGCCTCCTGCTCGGCTGTGCCCCAACGGCCGATTGCCGTCGCCACCGCACCGGGCGCGAGCGCCGCGTAGGCGATGCCCATGTCGCCGTGCGCGAGCGCCTCTGCGATCAGGACGGAGGCAACCGCGGCGCGCTCGCTCATCACGCCGCCCAGCTGCTCGGGCACGCCGAGCATGTTCACGCCAAGCTCGTTGGCCTGGGCGAGCAGCTCCGCCGGCGTAGTGCAAGCCGCGTCGGCCTCCTGGGCGGCCGGGCGCACCCGCTCGGCAGCGAAGTCGCGCACCGCCTCCTGCAGCATCTGCTGCTCGTCATCGGGGCTGATGTCGAACAGCACGCGCGGAGCCGTGGCGGTCTGCCGCGCCGGCGAGGCCAGTTGCTGTGCGGCCTTGAACGTGCGGGAAGCCGCGGTGGCGGAGCGAAAGCCCCCCTTGGTCATCGTGTAGAGCGCGCGCTCCACCGGCTTGCGCGCGCCGACTCGATCGAGCACGCTCGACCCGGCCAGGCGGTTGAGGGCGCGCAGCCCGAGTCCCATGCCGCGCTCGGTGACGCCTCGGTTGGCGCTGCTCATCTTCCGGCACCTCCAGTGCTCTCGATGGATTCCACGCTGCCCTGCAAATGCGATGTCTGACCTGCGCTGTCCTTGACGGCAAAGTGGGTCGTGCCCTCGCGCTCGGCCTCCATGAAATCGACGCTGGCCGGCAACAGAATCGGCTTGCGGAAACGCACCTGCACGGCAAAGGCGTCGGGCAGCCGCGACTCCAGCGCCGCCAGGCAGCGCGCCTTCGTCCACATGCCGTGGGCGATCGCGCGCGGGAAGCCGAACGCCTTCGCCGATAGCGCGTGCATGTGGATCGGGTTGCGATCGCCTGAGACAGCGGCGTAGCGCCGGCCGAGGTCCCCGGGCAGACGCCACTCGGCGGTGGGCATCGGCTCGGGCTCCACACCGGCGCCGTCGGCGCGCTCGCCGGTGCCCTCAGCGCGCTCGGCGGAGCCGTCGGCGTGCTCGGCGGGGCCCTCAGCGCGATCGCCGGCGCCGCCACCGCGGCGCAGGAAGGTGCTGGTCTCCTCCCACACAGGCGCGCCCGCGAGAACCACTTCTGTCGTGAGCGAGAAGGCGCGCCCGCTCGCGTGCGGCCGCAGCTTGCCGCTACGCACGCGCAGCGCCATCTCCTCGCCAAGCGCGATCGGGCGATGCTGGACGATGCGGTTCTCGACGTGAACGAGCCCGACGGCCCCGAACGGAAAGTGACCATCGGCCATCACAGCCATGTGCAGCGGAAAGGCGAGCACATGCGGATAGGTGGTCGGCAGCGTGTCGCGCAGCGAGAAGCCACACACCTTCGCGTACGCGGCGACCCGGTCCGGTTCGAGCCGCGAAGCGGCGAGCGTCAGCTCGATATCGGGAATCTCATCGCTACCGCCGGGAACGAACGGCAACAGCGAGCTGCCGGGTACCATCGCCATGGCGGCGCGCGCGTACAGCGGCAACAGGCTGGGCGGCGAGGAGAGGGTGCGCGCGGCCATCACGCCCCCAACAGGCTCTGTCCGCACACCCGCACGACGTTCCCGTTCACGCCGGCCGAGGCGGGGCAGGAAAGCCAGGCGATCGTCTCGGCCACGTCGATCGGCAGCCCGCCTTGGGACATGCTGTTCATGCGCCTGCCGGCCTCGCGCAGCGCGATCGGCATCTTCGCCGTCATCTGCGTCTCGATGAAGCCGGGAGCGACGGCGTTGATCGTCGCCGCGCGCTTGGCCAGCACCGGCGCGAGCGCCTGCACCATCCCGATCACACCGGCCTTGGAGGTGGCGTAGTTGGTCTGGCCGGAGTTGCCGGCGATGCCGCTCATCGAGGAGACGCAGACGATCCGTCCGTTCTCGCGCAGCAGATCGCGCGCCAGCAGCTCGTCGTCGATGCGCTCCTCGCTTGAGAGGTTTATCTCCAGCAGCGAGCTCCAGCGATCCTCGGGCATCTTGGCGATCGTGCGGTCGCGCGTGACGCCGGCGTTGTGCACAACCACGTCAACTCCTTCGCCGAGCGCGTCGGCGATCCGCGCCGGCGCCTGCTCGGCGGTGATGTCAAGCTCAATTGTCTGCGCTTCCAGGCGCGCGGCCACTTTGGCCAGGTCCTCGGCCAGCGCCGGCACGTCGAGCAGCACCAGCTCGGCGCCGTCGCGATGAAGCGTGCCGGCGATTGCCGCGCCGATCCCGCGCGAGGCACCGGTGACGAGCGCGCGCCGGCCCAGCAGGGGCCGGCGCCAGTCCAGCTCGCCGGCCGGCGCCACCGGCGAGCCGACGTGGATCACCTGGCCGGACACGTAGGCCGAGCGTGGCGAGAGCAGGAAGCGCAAGGTCGAGTCGAGCTGGTCGCCCGCCCCCTCCCGCACGTACACCAGCTGCACGGCGACGCCACGGCCGATCTCCTTGCCGAGCGACCGCGTGAACCCCTCCAGGGCACGCTGCGCGGTCGCCCGGCGGGGATCCAGGCCGGCCGGAGGCGTACCCAGGACGACGACTCGGCCAGACGCCTGGACCCGCCGGACGTTGGGATGAAAGAAGCGCTGCAGCTCGACCAGCTGCGTGGAGTCGGCGATGCCGCCGGCGTCGAACAGGAGCGCAGCGACCTTGCCGGCGCCGTCGGAGCGGTCCCCGTCCGCGGCCTGAGCCGTGGCACAGCCGGCCTCGGCGAGCACGCGCTCGACCTGCTCGGCAAGCGTGCCGCCAGGGGCCGCGCCGACCAGGGCCGGGCCGGCGATCGCCGGGTCGCCATCCTTGTAGCGCTTCAGCTTGGCCGGACGCGGCAGCCCGACTCGGCCTGCCACGAGACGGCCGGGAAGCGAGTTGACAACCTGTGCGTAGCGATCGCTCATCGTGCTGCACCCGCGCTCTCCAGCATCGCCACAACCCCCTGGCCGGCGGCGGCACAGATCGAGATCACGCCGCGGCCGCTGCCGCGTTCGTGCAGCGCCTTGGCCAAGGAAGCGACGATGCGCCCGCCGGTGGCGGCGAATGGGTGGCCGGCGGCCAGCGAGCCGCCGTTGACGTTCAGGCGCTCGCGGTCGATCTCGCCCAGGGCCGCGTCGCGATCGAGGCGCTCCTTGCAGAAGCGCCCGTCGCTCCACGCCTTCAGCGTGCACAGCACCTGCGCCGCGAAAGCCTCGTGGATCTCATAAAGGTCAAAGTCCTGCAGCCCCAGCCCGTTGCGGTCGAGCATGCGCGGCATCGCGTAGGCGGGCGCCATCAACAGCCCTTCGCGCTTGCCTGTGCCCGCACGGGTATGGACGTGGTCGATCGCCGCGGTCTGCCCGTCCACGAAGTAGGCGAGGATCGGCAGCCCACGCTGCATTGCCCACTGCTCGCAGGAAAGCAGCACGGCAGAGGCGCCGTCGGAGAGCGGCGTCGAGTTGCCGGCGGTCATCGTGCCCTCGGCGCCACCGAACACGGGCTTCAGCTTGGCGAGCTTCTCCACGCTGGAGTCCGCGCGCAGGTTCTGGTCGCGCTCCAGCCCAAGGTAGGGCGAGACGAGATCGTCCATGAAGCCGCGCTCGTAGGCCCCGGCCAGGTTGTGGTGGCTGCGCATCGCAAGCTCGTCCTGCTCGGCGCGGCCAACCTGCCACTCCTCGGCCATGATCGCGCAGTGCTCGCCCATCGACAGGCCGGTGCGCGGCTCCTCGTTGCGCGGGATCGCCGGCACCACCTGGCCGGGCCGCACGCGCGTCAGCTGCGCCAGCTTGCCGAGCGTCGAGCGCCGGCGGTTGGCGTCGAGCAGCACCTGGCGCAGGTCCTCGTTGAGCGCGATCGGCGCATCGGAGGTGGTGTCCACGCCACAGGCGATGCCGGCGTCGATCTGCCCGAGGGCGATCTTGTTGGCCACCAGGATCGTGCTCTCCAGCCCGGTGCCGCACGCCTGCTGCACGTCATAGGCGGGCGTCTCCGGGGCAAGGCGGGTGCCGAGCACGCTCTCGCGCGTGAGGTCGCGGTCGCGCGAATGCTTGAGCACGGCGCCGCCGGCGACCTCGCCGAGGCGCTCGCCCTGCAGCGAGAAGCGCTCGATCAGCCCGTCAAGCGTGGCAGTGAGCATGTCCTGGTTGGAGGCGTGCGCGTACACGGAGTTCGAGCGCGCGAAGGGAATGCGGTTGCCGCCGACGATGGCGACGCGGCGCGGCTTGTCGATCAACTGCTGTCCTTTCCGTCGAATGCCCCGGAGCGCAAGCGCAGCCCGGGCTCGATCGTTGAGATCAGAAGCTCGGCGGCCTGGCGCGCCGAGATCGCCTGGCTGCGCAGCCACCAGCGCGCCAACGCTTCGGCGGCGCCCAGCAGCGCTTCGGCCAGCGCCTGCACCTCGACCTCGGCGGCCTCGCGCCGCTCGGGCGCAAGCTGAGCCAGCAGCGAGGCGGCGGCCATGCTGGCGATGCGGCCGCGGTAGTCGGCAACGCGCTCGGCCACCTCGCCCACATGCGAGGAGGTCTCGCCGAACAGCACCGCCCAGGCGGCGCGATCACGGTCGAGGAAGTCAAAGAAGGCGAGCACGCCGGCGTTCAGGGCCTCGCTCGGCGTCTGCGCGCCGCGCACCGCCTCGGCGATCATCGCGAACAGCGCGTCGCCGGCGCGCTCCATGCAGGCGATGTACAGGCGCTCCTTGTTGCCGAAGTAGTTGTAGAGCAGCGGCTTGGTGACGCCGACGCAGGCCGCGACCTCGTCCATCGTGACCGCCGCGTAGCCGCGCTCGGCAAACAGCTCGTGCGCGACGTTCAGCGTCTGCTGCATGCGCTCGGGGCGCGAAAGGCGGGTGCGGGTGGGAGCGGAGGCCATCGCCCGCTTAACTTACCCACCTATAAATTTATATGCACGTAACTTTGCTCAGCGCACGAACGACGTGTCCGCGTCGAGCGCCAGCGCGGCGGCCGCGATCAGCTTCGCCGCCGCGTGCACGTCCGCCAGCGCCACCAGCTCCACAGGCGAGTGCATGTAGCGGATCGGCACCGAAACGAGCCCTGTTGGAATCCCGCCGCGGGCCAGGTGCACCGCGTCGGCATCGGTGCCGCTGGCGCGTCCTACCGCCTCTACGGTGAAGGCGATCTTCTCCTTCTCGCCGGTCTCACACAGCAGCTCGGAGAGACGCGGGTGCAGCGTGGAGCCGCGGCTGAGCACCGGGCCGGACCCAAGCTCGTGCTTGCCCGCCTCCTTGACGTCGATCCCCGGCGCGTCGGTGGCGTGCGTGACGTCGACCACGACCGCGGCATCTGGCTGCAATGAAAAAGCGCTCGTGCGCGAGCCGCCGAAGGTCGTCTCCTCCTGTGCGGCGGCGACTGCCACGACCTCCCAGCCACCGGCGCCGCCGGCCTCGGCAACCAGCCGCGCCGCCTCCAGCGCCACGAACGAGCCGAGCCGGTTGTCCAGCGCGCGCGAGGCGATACGCCCGTTCGGCAGCTCGATCGGATCGCCGGCGATCACCGCGACGTCGCCGACCCGCACCATCCCCCGCGCCTGCTCGCCGTCCTTGGCGCCAACGTCGATGTGCAGGTCGCGCACCTCGGCCACCTTCTTGCGCTCCTCCTCGCGCAGCAGGTGGATTGGCTTCTTGCCGATCACACCGATGACGTCGCCATCGCGCGTGGCGATGACAACGCGCTGGCCGACGAGGATCTGCGCGTCCCAACCGCCGACCTCGCGAAACCACAGATAGCCCTCGTCGTCGATGTGGGTGACGATCAGCCCGATCTCGTCGATGTGCCCCATCACCATCAGCCGCCTTGCGCCATCGCCGCCCTCGCGCGGAGCGACGCGCGCCGAGGGCGTGCCAACGACGTCGATCGCGACCTCGGCGCCAAACCCCTTGGCGGCGTCGGCCCAGACCGCCGCCGGCGCCGTCTCGTATCCCGACGGGCCGCGTGCCTGGAGCAGCGCCCGCAGCGTGTCGGTGAAGCCGCTCACGAGGACGCGAGCAGTCCGCGCAGCACGTACTGGAGGATGCCGCCGTGGCGGAAGTAGTCGGCCTCCTTGGGCGTGTCGATGCGCACGCGCGCCTCAAAGCTCTTATCGCCAACGCTGACCTGGCAGCCACGGGGAAGCTCGCCCCCGTTCAGTGCCTGCGCAAAGCCGGAAACCTTTACCGACTCGCGTGCGTCGAGGCCGAGCGAACCGGCTGACTCCCCGTCCGAGAACTGCAGCGGCAACACCCCCATCCCAATCAGATTGGAACGATGGATGCGCTCAAAGCTCTCGGCGATCACAGCCCGGACCCCGAGCAGACGCGTGCCCTTGGCGGCCCAGTCGCGCGAGGAGCCCGAGCCGTACTCCTTGCCGCCGATCACCACCAGCGCCACGCCTTCGTCCGCGTAGCGCATCGCGGCGTCGAAGATCGACATCTGCTCGCCGTCGGGAAGGTGCAGTGTGACCCCGCCCTCGGTTCCCGGCGCCAGTTGGTTGCGCAGGCGGATGTTGGCGAAGGTGCCGCGCATCATCACCTCGTGGTTGCCGCGGCGCGAGCCGTAGGAGTTGAAGTCGCGGGGCGAGACGCCGTGCTCCTGCAGGTAGGCCCCGGCGGGACCGTCGCGCTTGATCGAGCCGGCTGGGGAGATGTGGTCGGTGGTGACGCTGTCGCCGAGCAGGGCAAGCACGCGCGCGCCGTCGATGTCGGCGAGCGGCTCGGGCTGTGCGGGCATGCCCTCGAAGAAGGGGGGCAGGCGCACGTAGGTGGAGCCCTCGGCCCAGGCGAAGCGGTCGCCCTGCGGCACGTCCAGGCCGTTCCAGCGCTCGTCGCCGGCGAACACCTCGCCGTAGCTCTTGCGGAACATGTCCGAGTGGATCGCCTGCTCGATCGTCTGGGCGACCTCGTGCTCGGAGGGCCAGATGTCGCGCAGGTAGACGTCCTGGCCATCGGCATCCTGGCCAAGTGGCTCCTCGACCAGGTCGACGTCCATCGTCCCGGCCAGCGCGTAGGCGACGACCAGCGGCGGCGAGGCCAGGTAGTTCATCTTCACGTCCGGGTTGATCCGCCCCTCGAAGTTGCGGTTGCCCGACAGCACCGAGACGACGGCGAGGTCGCCCTCGCCGACGGCGGCGGAGACCTCGTCGGGGAGCGGCCCCGAGTTGCCGATGCAGGTGGTGCAGCCGTAGCCGACCAGGTCGAAGCCAAGCCCCTCAAGCGACTCGGTCAGGCCGGCCTTGTCGAGATATTCGGTGACGACCTTCGAGCCCGGCGCAAGCGAGGTCTTCACCCACGGCTTGCTCTGCAACCCGCGCGCGAGCGCGTTGCGGGCGAGGATGCCGGCGCCGACCATCACCGACGGGTTCGACGTGTTCGTGCAGGAGGTGATCGCGGCGATCACGACGTGGCCGTGGTCGAGCGAGGCCTCACTGCCGTCGGCAAGCTTCAGCGGGACCGCGGTCGGCGAGCGCGTGGCGGCAGACCTTGCTCCACCCCACTCGCCGCCGTTGGCGCCCGCTGAGGAGGGCGAGAACGCGCTCGCGTGCGTGCCTGCGCCCGGCACCGACGTAGCCGGCGGGTCGCTGGAGGGAAAGCTCTCGGCCGAGGCCTCGTCACGGCAGTCGTAGTCGGGCACCAGCCCGCACAGCGCCTCGCCGAACGCCTGCTTGGCATCGCTGAGCGCGACGCGGTCCTGCGGCCGCTTCGGCCCGGCGATGCTCGGCACCACCTCGCCCAGGTCGAGCTCCATCGTCTCTGAGAAGGTCGGCGCCTCAGAGCTCTCATCGTGCCACAGCCCCTGCTCGCGCGCGTAGGCCTCGACCAACTCGATCCGCTCGGACGGCCGGCCCGAGAGCTCCAGGTAGCGCAGCGTCTCGGCGTCGACCGGGAAGATCGCGCAGGTCGAGCCGAACTCGGGCGACATGTTGCCGATCGTGGCGCGGTCGGCGATCGGCAACGCCGCCAGGCCCGCTCCGTAGAACTCGACGAACTTGCCGACGACGCCGCGCTCGCGCAACATCTGCGTGACCGTCAGCACCAGGTCGGTGGCGGTCGCCCCCTCGGGCAGGCTGCCTGAGAGCCTGAAGCCGAGCACCTGCGGGATCAGCATCGACATCGGCTGTCCGAGCATCGCCGCCTCGGCCTCGATGCCGCCTACCCCCCAGCCGAGCACGCCGAGGCCGTTGACCATTGTGGTGTGCGAGTCGGTGCCGACGAGCGTGTCGGGATAGGCCTGCGGGAGCCCTTTGTCCCCGACACCTCCCTTTGCGGCGCTCTCGTCGGTCGAGAAGACGACGCGTGAGAGGTACTCCAGGTTGACCTGGTGCACGATCCCGGTGTCCGGCGGCACGACGGCAAACCCGTCGAAGGCCCCCTGGCCCCAGCGCAGGAACGAGTAGCGCTCCTGGTTGCGCTCGAACTCGCGCTCGGCGTTGATGCGGAAGGCATCGCGGGTGCCGAACGCGTCCACCTGAACCGAGTGGTCGATCACCAGCTCGGCCGGCACCAGTGGGTTGATCTTGCTCGGGTCGCCGCCCATCTGAGCCATCGCGTCGCGCATCGCCGCCAGGTCGACCACGGCCGGCACTCCGGTGAAGTCCTGCATCAGCACGCGCGCGGGGGTGAAGGCGATCTCCTTGCTCGGCTCGGCTTTGGCGTCCCAACCGGCCAACGCCTCGACGTCGGCGCTCGTAACCGAGCCGTCGCCCTCGGTGCGCAGCAGGTTCTCCAGCAGCAGCTTCAGCGAGAACGGAAGTCGCGCGATGTCAAAGCGCTGCTGCAGCGCGTCGAGCCGAAAGATCTCGTACTCGCGAGCGCCAACCGCAAGCGTGGCCTTGGCGCCAAAGCTGTCGCCGACGCCGCTCACGCCGGGCGCGGCCTGGTCGTCGGGAGCACGGACACGCGGCGCTCGAAGGGAGCGATGCTCGCATCGGCGGCGCCCGTGACACCCCCCTTGCCGTTGCGCTTGCCGCGCAGCAGCGCCGCGTCGCACACCCGCAGCAGCTCGTCGACGCCCATCGGCGCCTGCCACTCGGCCACGCCCATCGAAGCCGACACGGCCGAGCCGTCGGGGAGCTCGATCGCGCGCACGCGCTCAAGCGCGCGCTCGCCGGCGACGACCGCCGCCTGCAGGTCCGCGCTCGGCAGGATCACGACAAACTCGTCGCCGCCGTAGCGGGCGACGCGATCGAACGCGCGAAACTCACCCATCAGCGCGCGCGCCGCGTCGCGCAGCACCGCGTCACCGATCTGGTGGCCAAAGCGGTCGTTGACGAGCTTGTAATCGTCGAGATCGACGATCGCGCACGACAGCCGCCCGCCGGAGCGCTGAGCGCGGCCGACCTCCTCGGCCAAACGCAGGCGCATCGCCCGGTGGTTCATGCAGCCGGCCACGGGATCGGTGCCGGCCTCGGCGCGGGCGCGGGCGAGCGCGAGCATCGCGGCCGCCTGGTCGGTGAGCGTCTCGGCCTGCTCCAGCGCCGGCTCGTCATAAGGGGCGCTGGCGCGGCGCACGAGCACGACGACCGCCTCGACCTCGCCCGTCAGCGCCAGCGGCACGATCAGCGCGCAGCTCGGCGCCTGCTCGCCGGCCGGAACGCCGCTGTACAGCCGCGGCACGCTGGCGCTCAGCTCGCGCGGCCCGATCGCCAGGAACGAGCGTCCGCTGCGCTGCGCCCAGTCCACGCCGGGCGGGCGCTCATCCCCGTTTTGCAGATAGCTGAGGCTGCCCTCGCCGCCGGCCAAGTGCACGACAACCAGGTCGCCGGCATTGCGGGCGCCGAGCTGGTGGACGTGCACCTCCTCGGCGCCAAGCGCCGCGATCAGCTCGCGCGCGAGCCCGGCATAGACGCTCTCTTCGCCGCCGGATGCGTCGGCCAGCCGGGCCAGCCGGCGCAGGCCCGCCAGCACGCCGCCGGCAGGAGACTGCTCAGAGTCGCTTGCCAGCGAGAGCGCAGGCGTGTCGCCGGAGACGGTTGCCATCGCCTCCAATCTATCTAACGCTTGCGCTTGGACTTGTGCCTGTGGTGTTTACGGTGCTTGTGCTTGTGCTTGTGCGGGCAGCCGGCAACCGCGATACGCGTCCTTCGCTTGAGCACCTTGCCGTTCTGCCCGGTGATCGTGGTCGGCATCAGCAGCGCCTTCTTGCAGAGGTTGCCGATCGCCCCGAGCGCCGATTTCTTGCCCTGTGGCAGCTTCAGTTCGACGCTTGAGACCGGCACGTCCGGCAGCGAAGCGAAGTTGGAGCTGGTGATGTTTTTGGCGATGTTCGTGTGGCCGACGAGGATCACGTGCACCCCGTCGCCACTGAGCAACAGGTCCATGTCGGGGAAGGCGGCGCCGCCGTGCGAGACGAGCACGGCCGAGCCGATCAGCTTGTTGGGCAGCACCGGCGTCGAGACCACGACGGTGCCGACGTAGGCGCCCGGCGGGCAGCTGAATGGATTGGCGTTGAAGGTCGCTTCGCGGCAGGCCAGGTTGAGCGTGCTGATGCGGGCCGGCAGTTGTTTTGGCAGCTGCACGAACACCGACTTGACGTTCGCCTGCAGTCCTTTGGGAAAGACTATCTTCGTTTTCAGAGCAGCGCCGATCCGCTTCGACGTTTTCGCTTTGGTCGAGGCGGTCAGCTTTGGCGAGAACTTGAGCGCGGAGCAGCCGCTCACCTGAAACGGCGTCGAGACCCCGGCGCTCGTGCCAAACGTCGAGACCAGCGTGCTTTCCAGAGAAAGCGCTTGACAGTTGGTCGGATTGAGCATGAAGCCGCGGCGGGTGACGTCCACCGCCAACGAGCGCAGCCGGATCGGCGCGCCACCGACCACGGTCGGCAGCTGGCTGGAGACGACGATGCGAGCGCTGAACGGCTCCACCCCGACCGAGGCACGAGTGACGATCTTGCCGTAGTCGTAGGGACCGACTTTTTCAGCCGGGACGACCACCGAGAGCCCATAGGGCTGACCGCCGTAAGGGCCTGTCAGGTAGGCGCGACCCGACAGGCCGAGCGGCGTCGGGCCTGAGCCAACCGTCACCGCAGCCGTGCCGATTTCACTGGCCGCCGGGCATTCGCCCGTGGACGCCTGCGGCTCGCCGCACAGCGGTTTGACCGCGGTGATCTTTCCGACCAAGCCCGGGGGGAGTGTGGTCGTGAGCTTTGAGAGGTACTGCCGGCCTTCGGGGCGTTCCAGTTTGAAGGCGAAGGTGGGGCTGGAGCCGGCGGTGGTCGGGGTCGCCGCTGCGGCTTGAGTCAGGTTGAACGGGAGCGGGGATGGGCAACCGGCGCCTTTGCCGTCGTAGTCGACGGTGAAGGCTTCGGAGGGGAACGCCGGCGCGTTGCCGCTGTAGGGAATTAGGGTCGAGTTGGTGGCCGCCGGGCCGCAGGCGAGCGGGTTGGCCAGGGGGTTGTGGGCGGAGTTGAAGTTGAGGATGAAGTCGCTGAAGGGGACCTGCGGCGCTTCGAGCACAGCTGTGGACAGGCGGCCCGTCGCGGCATTGGCGGACACGTGGCCTTCCAGCCTCACCGTGACGCCGTAGCGCGCTGATTCGGCGGCTATGAAGATGCGGTACTCCTGACCGGACTCTGGCGAGTTGCTGAGAGGCTGTCCCACATAAACCGTGCCGGTGAGCGAACCTGCCGGCAGGTCGGGCGTTTCGATCGTAGTCGTGCCGATTATCGAGCCCGGCGGGCAGGTGATCGGGTTTGCGGTGCCCTTGTTGAACTGGTTGTCCTGACAGGCTTCGAGCCCGCTGGCCGCAGCCGGGTTCAACGTCATGCCTTCGGGCAATGCGACGTAGGCGTCGCGCACGGTCGAGTCGTCGCGGCCGAGCGGATTCGTGTCGTGCGGGACTTCGACTTTGACGGTCGGGCCGTCCGACCGGTCGGATTGGCTGTTCGCGGGCGTCACTTTCACAGATGGCGAAAATGGCACTTCATCGCAGCCGCTCGCGCCCACCGGCGTTTTGAACGAGCGTGAGTCTTCTTGGTGTTCGTAGGAGTACACGTGGATGTAAGTGGTTTGAGGCCCGTTGCAGATGCTCGGCATCGTTATGAACGGCGACGTTCCTTCCGGCGCGAGGGTCTGACCTTCGAAGATCAGGCGCGACTCGATCAGTTCCGGGTTCGTGGGAACGTTTTCGATCGTGAAATACTCGTGGAAGTCGCGCGGGTCGATGCCGCCCACGATCTGCACGATCGTTTCGAAGATGCTCACCTTGAACGCCGCGTCGAGCGGATGGCCCGGCGGCGGTTCCATGTTGTAGACCGTGGCTTCCGAGCCCGGCAGCGGCGGTTCGATCACGATGCCGGCTTTCAGTTTGAGCAGGGGGATTTCGGTGCCCACGTGTGCGGTCAGCTTCACCTTGCCGATCTTCGTGTCGGCCGGACAACCGGCGAGGCTTTCCAGTTCGGAGAACCTGCAGGTGGGGGTGGCCAGAGGATCGACCGCGAGACCCGGCGGGATGTCCACTCGCACCTTTTCGACATGGCCTTCTGGTTCGCGTGAGCCGTTCGTGTTCATCGCGAAGTCAGTGATCCCGAACGGTGGATGGCCGGCGGCGGTCGTGTAGAACTGTTCAGGAGTCGAGATGCTGCAGCCTTCGGTCGTGCAGGTTCCCGCTTCCCACTTGCTCAGGCCGAAGCCCGCCATCGCCGGAGCGCTGCCGGCCAACAGGCCTATACAGACCATCGTCAGTACGAGCGCGGCGCGCCACGCCCCCGCGCAGCTCCCCCAACTGCAGCGTTCAATCGGACTCATGCCTCTCCTCCATCCAGTACGACCGGCTCGCGACCTATCCGGCCGCGACCACTCTCCCACCTATCTCAGTCATACGGCATCTACCCGAATCCGCGCGAGTTAGTCACGGAGCGCGAAGGCAGGCATCAAAAAGAGGGGCGCCTCGCGGCGCCCCTCTCTCCCCCCAGATGTGGCCCCCAGCTAGAAGACGACCGTGGTGTGCGCCACCGAGCTGCGTTCCTTTTTGTTCTTCGGCAGGAAGCCGATGCGCACGCGAATCGAGCGGTGGCCGACAGCTTTGCTGAGCGGGATTACGAGCGTCACCTTCTTGGCTTTGTTCGGGTGCTTGTAACGGGTGCCGAGATGCGCACCGCTGCCGCTGACGCGACCGGCGGCCGGCGCCTTCACCGTCACGATCGCCTTGTTGCCGCGTGTGAAGCGCGACAACACTGTCACCGGGCAGCCGGTCGTGCCCACCGGCGTGTTCATCTTGATGACCTTGCCGTTCTGCGCGGTGATCGTCGTTGGCATCACGAGCGACTGCCTGCACAGGTTCCCGTTCGCCCCGACCGCGGATTTCGGCCCGAGCGGCAGGTTCAGTTCAAAGCCGGTGAACGGCACGTCTGGATTTGACAGGAAGCTGGTCGTCGTGACGTTGGTCTTTTCGTTGATGTTCGTGTTGCCGACCAGGATGATCCGCACGCCATCGCCGAGCAGGACCGCGTCCACGTCGGGGAATTTCGCCCCGCCGTGAGAGACGTAGTAGACGGGACCGCTCAGCTGTCCGGGCAGCACCTGCGTTTTGACTCGTGCCGAGCCGATCCTCGCGCCGGACGGGCAGTTGAACGGGTTGGCGTTGAACACCACTTCCCGGCAGGCATGGTTGAGCGTGCTGGTGCGCGACGGCAGCGCCTTGGGCAGGCTCACCACCACCGACTTCACGTTTGCTTCCACGCCCTTTGGATGGAAGTTGAGTTTGGTTATGAGCGACGTCCCGTTGGCACGCGAGGATTTGCCGCTGGTCGAGGCCGCGAATTTCGGTTTGAAGCCGAGCGAGCTGCAGCCCGTCGCCCGGTACGGCGTCGAGACCGTCTGCGTGCCGCCCTGCTGTCCGCCAAGCCGCGACTGGGTCGCCAGCGAGCCGCAATTGGTTGGGTTAATCAGGAAGCCCTGGCGGTTGATCGCTATGACCAGTTCTTTCAGGCGCAGCGGGATGCCCGCCCAGATCGTCGGCACCTTGCCGGTTACGGTCACGCGGCCCGTGAACTGGTTAACTTCGATCGCGGCGCGCGTAACCACGTTGCCGAGGCTGAACGGCCCGATCGCGGCGTTGACCACGATCGTCATCCCATACGGGGCACCGTTGGTCGGGCCGGTCAGGTAGACGTTGCCGCCGAACGACACGGCCGATGGCCCTGAGCCGACTACGGTGGCCACCTTGCCGATCTGGCTGCTAGCCGGGCAGTTGCCGTTGTTGGCTGCCGGTTCGGGGCACAGCGGCACTGCCGGGATCTTGCCCACCAAGCCAAGCGGCAGGTCCGAGCTGACGTTCGAGAGGTACTGTTGGCCATCGGAGCGCTTCAGGTGCAAGGTGAAGTTGCTGGCCTGGCCGCCTCCCGTCGGGACGTTTTCGGTGCTCTGCGAAAGCGCGAACGGGAGCGGCGCGGGACATGCGGCCCCTTTTTCACCGGTGACCGTGAAGGCCGTCGCCAGCGGCACCGATGAAGCCCCCGTGTAAGGCGCGAAGCTTGAGTTGGTCGTTGCCGGACCGCATTCGAGCGGGTTGGCCAGCGGGGCCGTTGAACCATCTTTGCCTTTGAGGTTCAGCGTCAAGTTGGTAAACGGCTGTTCGGGCAGCTCGATTTCGTTGTTGGCGGCCGCGGTGAATTCGGTCGTCAACTGACCCGTAGAAGGATCGGGCTTGACGATTCCGCGCAGACGCACGGTCACGCCGTAGCGCGCCGATTCGGCGTTCACGTACATTTCGTACGGTGGGCCCGTGACCGTCGGCCCGCCGCCCAGGTAGACGTTGCCTTGCAGCGGTTCGTCGGCTGGCAACTGCGGCACCGTCAGCGTCGCCGTGCCGATCTGCGATCCGGCCGGACAAGTGGTCGCGTTGCGGGTGCCGATACCCAGTTGTGAGAGGCTGCACGCCGTCAGTTCCTTGGCCGCCGAGGGGCTTAGAGTCATGCCTTCGGGCAGTGTGACGGTGGCGGTCTTCAGCTGTGAGTTGTCGAGCGCCATTGGGCTTGGGTCGTGCGCCAACGTCGCTTCGGTCGTCACTCCCGTGGGCTGGTCGGACTGCTGCGTTTCGGTTGTCAGTTTGAAGCCCGGTTCGAAGGGGGGTACTTTAAGTTCTTTTTCTTCGTTGCAGCCTTCGGTGCCGATCGGGGCTTCGTAGGTTCTCGTCGCCGGGCCGGCGTTGGACTGAAGCGAGACGGTGTTTCTCGTGGCAGCGCCCGGTCCCGCGCAATTGCTGGGGTTGGTGATGAAGCCGCCGTTGCCGGTCGTACCGATGTCACCCTTCAATTCCAGGCGCGAGGCGATCAGCGGAATCGTGGGAGAGACGTTGATTTCGTAGTAGTCGTGATAGTCGCTCGCCCATTCGACATGACCTTCGATCAGCGTATGGGCAAAGACTCCGGGGTGTCCCACGTTGGTCAGGTCAAGCGCCACCCCAAACAGGGACGAGAGGCCATTGGGCTGCACGAGGTTGTAGACTTTGCCTTTGAGTGCCACGTCCACGATCGTTCCCGGCGGCGCGGGGGACGGCGCTTCGACAGCTACCACTACCTTGTTTTCACCGATTTCGGTGTCCGCGTTGCATTCCGGGGCCAGGAAGAAACCAGGCGCCGCTTCGGCGTGTTCGAATTCAGCCATCTTGCACTTGCCCACCGCCTCAGGACTTGTGCTCACTCCCGGCGCGACGTCTGTGCGGACGTGCGTCACCACACCGGTCGGGACCTCGTTGGGGAATGTCCCCGTGGTGTTTATCTTGAATGCCGTCACGCCGACGGCGGGATGGCCAGCCGCCTGCGTGTAACCGCCTTCTTCGGCTTCGGTCAAGCTCGGTTCCTTCGGGAACGAGTATTCGCCGGTCGGGCCGATCGCCGTTTCGACACAGGTTTCATGCCCGGTCTTGCAGTTGGCGGCGACAAAGCTTTCCACTCCGAACGCGCCGAACGCCGCCGACGCGCCAATCCCCACGCTCGCGAACGCAACCGCGCACACCAACATGCCCAACAGCCAAAAACGAGTCCTCAACGTCATTGGTCCTCCTCCGAAGCCGGCCAGAATGGCACGGCGCTATGTAGCGAGTCGTGTCTTAGTAGACAACCACTATCTACCCGCTTAGTTGCGGTCCCAGTCGCAATCCTCGGAACTACTCGTATCTGAAGCGGTCGATTCGCCCGCCGCGACGGCCGCGCCGGAGAGGGCTCCCGCTCCGCCCCACCAGCCGCGAGAATCCAGCCCGTGTCATTTGGCACACTCGCCCTGATCTGCCTGTGCGGCCTGGCCGGGCCGCTACTCTCAGCCGCCGGGCGCGGCATGGCGCCCGTCGTCGTCGGCGAGCTGCTGGCCGGCGTGGCGGTTGGGCGCACCGGGCTGCAGGCGATCGATCCCGCCAACGCCACGCTCGGGTTTCTCTACGAAATCGGGTTTGTGATGCTGATGTTCCAAGCCGGATTGAGCGTTCCTCTGCGCGAGCCCGGGCTGGCGCAATCGATCGGCCGCGGCGCACGCGTCGCCGCGCTGGCCGCCGTGCTGGCGATCGGCGCCGGTGTGTTGCTGTCCCGGCTGGCAGGGGCTGGGAATCCCGCGGTCTACGCCGTGCTGGTCGCTTCCGGCTCGGCCGCCGTCGTATTGCCGGTACTGCAGGAACGCGCGCTCGCCGACGCCGTCGCCCTGACCGTGATGGCGCAGGTGGCGATCGCCGACGTGGCGGCGACCGTCGGAGTGCCGCTGGCGCTCGATCCCTCGCATGCGCCGAAAGTGCTGGCCGGCAGCGCGATCGTGGCCGGCTGCGCGCTCGCTCTGCTGATGGCGGCGCGCTCGCTGCGCGGCGAGGCGGGGCGACGCGTGCAGCAGCTGCGAGCGCTCGGTCGCCGCCGCCACTGGGCCGTTGACTTGCGATTGGCGCTGGTCGTGCTGTTCGGGCTGGCCTGGCTGACCCAGCGCAGCGGCGCCTCGCTGTTGATCGCCGGCTTCGGGTCGGGACTGACGGTCGCGGCGATCGGCGGGCCGAAACGGCTCTCCAACGAGGTGCTGGGGATCGCCGGCGGGTTCTTCATACCCCTGTTCTTCGTGGTGCTCGGTGCGCGTCTAGACCTGCGCGGGGTGTTCTCGGACCCCGAACTGATCGCCTTCGCCGCTGTACTGGCGGCGCTGAGCGCGCTCGTGCACCTGCTCGCCGCGCGCCTGTCACGCCTGCCGAGGAGCGCCGGCATGGTCGCCTCGGCTCAACTCGGGGTGCCGAGCGCGATCGTCGCGCTCGGACTGCCGCTGCACGTGCTGACGCCGCCCCAGGCCGCCGCCATCATCCTGGCGGCGCTCGGCTCGATCGCGGTTTGCTCGATCGGCGCGGCGGGTATGGCGCGCGAACATCGGTGATTCCCCGTAGTCGATCAGCGCGGCAGCTACCGACGACAGCGTCACCGCCAGAGGGTAGGTTCAGAACATGGCACGCGTACACCAAGGCAGGCCCGAGACCCGACCCGCGGACGGGCAGCAGCCGCCCTACCCGCTCAACAGCGGCTACCTGACAGACGGGCGCACGCTGTTTCACGTCGAGCGCACGCTGCTCGACGATCCCCACGGCGAGCTGCTGGTCGAGCTTGAGGACTGCGCGACGATGGAGCTGATCGTGTGCTCGGCGCGTTCGGTGGCGGAGCTGGGCATGCGACCGGTCATACCAGCCCGATTGACACCCGTCTGAAGCTCCAAAGCATGCCGCGGCAAGGGCTATCGTTGACGGCGTGAGCACGCGCGTCGGTGCCGAGGTGGTGGTTGAGCGCGTCGGCAAGGGGTTCGGGCGGATCAGCGCGCTGCGCGAAGCCTCGTTGCGTGTCGCGGCCGGCGAGGCGGTCGTCATCACCGGGCGCAGCGGCTCGGGCAAGAGCACGCTGCTGGCGCTGATCGGCGGGCTCGACCGACCCGATCGAGGGGACGTGCTGATCGACGGTGAGCCGATCTGGCAGCAGGCGCACACCGCGCGCATGCGCCGGGAGCTGGTCGGGTTCGTCTTCCAGCGCCATCTGCTGCTGCAGACGCTCTCAGCCCAGGCAAACGTCGAAGTGGCGCTGCTAGGAGCCGGCATGCACAAAGCCGCGCGCCGCCAGCGCGCCCTTGAGCTGCTGGGCGAGGTCGGGCTGGCCGAGCGCGCCTCGCACATTCCCGAACAGCTCTCCGGCGGCGAGCGCCAGCGCGTGGCGATCGCCCGGGCGCTGGCCAACGAGCCGCGGCTGCTGCTTGCCGACGAGCCAACCGGGGCGCTGGACTCGGGCACATCCGAGCGCATTCTCGACCTGCTGTTCGGGCTGCGCGACCGGCTCGCGATGACGATGATCCTCGTCAGCTACGACGGCGCGATCGGCGAGCGCGCCGACCGCACGGTGACGATCGCCGACGGGGTGCTGAGCGACCGCCCGCAGAAGGCCGCGGCCGGCTGATGCCGGCGATCATCCTCACCAACCTGCGGCGGCGGCCGACGCGCACGCTGCTGACAGCCGCCGGGATCGCCGTGGGGATCGCCACGATCGTCGCGCTGCTGTCGTTCACGCAAGGGCTGCGCGAAAGCGCCGCCTCGTTCGTTCACCTCGGCGGCTCCGAGCTGGGGGTGTTCCAAGCCAACGTGTCCGAACCGACCACCTCGCTGCTGCCGGAATCGACCGTCGCCAAGCTGCAGCGGCTGCCACAGGTCGCCGAGGCGACGCCGCTGCTGTTGATCGTGGAAGGCGTCAAGCAGGACCCGGCCGCGGTCGTCTTCGGCGCTCAGCCGGACGGCTTCTTCTCACGACAGCTCGTGATTCTCTCCGGGCGCCGCCCGTCGGCCGGCGGCAAGATCCTGGTCGGCGACCGGCTGGCCGCGCAGGCCAAGCTCGCGCCCGGCGCGACGCTGGCGGTCGAGGGGCACAGCTACACCGTTGCCGGCATCTATCACTCCGGCATCCTGTTCGAGGACTCGGGGGCGATCCTCGACCTCGCCGACGCGCAAGCGCTCGCGCAACGACCCGGCGAGGCAACCAACGTGATCGTCAGCCTCTCCCCGGGGACGCCTGCCGAGCCGGCCGCCAGGGCGATCGAACGGGCGCTGCCCGGCACGCAGGCGATCACCACCGCCCAGCAGGCGCTCCGAGCCGGCGCCAACGGCACGCTGATCTCTAAGGCGATCCTCGTGATCGTCGCGATCGCGCTGGTCGTCGGGATCATCGGCGTGGCCAACACGATGGCGATGGCGATCGCCGAACGGCGCAGCGAGCTTGGGCTGCTCTCCACGATCGGCTGGTCGCCGGCGCGCGTGGCGGCCCTGATCCTCGGCGAGGGGGTGGCCGTCAGCGTGCTCGGCGCCGCCGGCGGGCTGCTGCTCGGCGTGATCGGCGGCGAGGAGCTCGTGCGCGCGCTCGGCGTCAGCGCCTACGTGTCGCCGTCGGTGACGGCGTGGGGGCTCGGCCGCGGGCTGCTCGTTGGGATCGCGATCGGCGTGCTCGGCGGGATCTATCCCGCTTGGCGGGTGACGCGGATGACGCCGCTGAAGGCGCTCTCAGGGACTTGAGCAAGCTGATGCCGGCGCGATCGGAGACAGCGAGCCGCCGCGCCGCGCGCAGGGCATAGCCTCCCGGGCATGCGCTGGCTGGTCGACGGCATGAACGTGATCGGGACCAGACCCGACGGGTGGTGGAACCACCGCCACGAGGCGATGGTGCGCCTGGTCGGCCAGCTTGAGCTGTGGGCGGCCAGCGGCGGCGAGGACGTCACCGTGGTCTTCGAGCAGCCGCCGAAGCCGCCGATCCGCTCCAGCGTGATCGACGTCAAGCACGCGCCACGGCCGCGCAAGGACTCCGCCGACGACGAGATCGTCAGGCTTTTGAAGGAAGAGGCCGAGCCGGGGCTGGTGCGGGTGGTGACCTCAGACAACTGGCTGGCCGACCGCGTGCACGCGGAGGGGGCGTCTGTCGAGCCGGCCAACTGGTTTCGCACGCAGATCGAAACGGAAGGGTGAGCACGCGCTGCGCGCGTGCGATCTTCGTTCTCGCTGCAGCGGCCGACGCCGGGATGCAAATAGGGCTCGATCAGGCCACCGGGGGCGGCGTGCCTTCGGCACTGGCGCGCAGCGCCGGGTCCCACTCGCACACGACGCAGGCGTGAGCGAAGGCGGAGTGGGCGAACTGGAGGGCGACGCCATGCGGATCCGACGCTGCGCAGACGTCGTCCCAGTCGAGCACGTACTCGCCAAGCCCCCCCTCCCAGCGCGCCTGTGCCGGCAGCAGAGCCGCATCGGCGAAGCCGTCAGGAGCCGGGTGGGCGTAGGCATAGAAAGCCGGCTTGTCATAGCGGGCGTCCCCGGGCCACCAACCAAGGGCGACCTCCTGAGAGTCCATCGCGTTGCGCATGATGAAGTCGCGGCTCGGCGGATCGGCCGGCAGGCCCGAGAACAGGTTGACCGCCAGGTCGAAGGAGCCCCACCAGGCGTTGACCGGCGTGGAGCGGCCGCGGTAGGGAGCACGAAAGGCCGCCAACGCGAGCGCCGCGCGCGTGGCGGCCGCAAAGTAGGCCGACACCTGCGAGGGGTCATACGTGGCGTGTCGATCGTCCTCGTCGAGCGGGACGCTCCATTCGACCTCCTGTGGCGTCGGGTCGATCCGCAGCTCGCCCGCCAGGGCCTGGATCTCGGCCAGCAACTCGCGCGTCACCTCCCCAACTGATCGATTGGGGGCCAGTGGCACGCGCGCGGCGCGACCGTCGCTGTGTTCGGCGACCGCGGCGTGCGCGTGCAGGTCGAGCGCCACCGTGAGGGCACCCGAGCCGTCCGGCGCCGGCAGCGGCAGCGTCTCCCAGCCGCGAGCGCTCAGCCGCAACGCCGCGTGCTGCAACTGCGGCTCCGGCGGCGCCAGCGCGACGGCCAGCTTGCCCAGTGCCTGAGTGTGAGCGTGCAAGGTGTCACAGGTCTCGCGCCAGGTCGAATAGGGCGGCAGAGCCGGCCAGGGCATGCACAGAAGCTACCCGTTTGTCGAGGCCATCGACCAAAGTCGTCCTCTGAGCAGTGTCCCGTTTGCCTGCTTGCGTCGGATAAGTGCTCAAGCCGATGCCACCACCAACCGGACTAACCCTAGCTAGACCTGGTATGCTTCCACCCATGCCCCGTGTCGGAATGCACGAAGCAAAGACCCACCTCTCCAAGCTGGTGGAGCGCGCCGAGGCCGGCGAGGACGTCGTCATCCAGCGCAACGGCAAGGCCGTCGCGCGCCTGGTGCCGATGGTCGAGCAGCAGCGCTCGCTCACAGCGCTGCGCGGTGCCTGGCGCGGGCGCGTGCGCATCGCTCCCGACTTCGACGAGCTGCCGCCCGACATCGCCGAGGCGCTCGGCGCCACGTGAGGCTGCTGCTCGACACGCACACGGCGCTGTGGCTGCTGGCCGACGACAGGCGGCTGAGCGAGCACGCCTGCGAGCTGCTCGACGATCCCCGCAACGAGGCCGTCCTCAGCGCCGTCGTGGTCTGGGAGGTCGCGATCAAGCGCTCGCTGGGCAAGCTCGACGCGCCGGACGGATTCGCCGACTTGCTGCTGGGCGGCGGCGCTGCGCCACTGCCGATCGCGATCGACCACGCGCGCGCCGTGCGCAGGCTGCCTTGGCACCACCGCGACCCGTTCGACCGGCTGCTTGTCGCGCAGGCCCAGCACGAGCGGCTGGCCATCCTCTCAGCCGACGAGCAGCTGGCGGCGTACGGCGTGCGTGTCAACTGGTGAGCGCCCGCCGAACTTAGGATGACGGGCGTGCTGTGGTTTCTAGTCCGCTGGCTGCACCTGTTGGCGATGGCTTTCTTCGTCGGTGGGCAAATGCTGCTGGCGGCCGCCGTGGTCCCGGTCGAGCGAGCCTCCCTCGCCCGCGAGCGCACTCGCGCGATCGCCGGGCGCTTCGACCAGGAGCACCCTGGTCGCGATCGCGGTGCTGGCCGCTACCGGAGCGGCGATGGCTACACATCTGCACCTGTGGGGCGACCCACCTTTCAGATCAAGCTCGGCTCGTGCTGGCGGTCGTCGTGTTGATCGTCTGGCACATCCGCCGGCCCACGATGCACGCGCTTGACGCGGCGATCTTCCTGCTTTCGCTGGCGATCGTGTGGATCGGGCTGTACCTGGCAAACGGCTACAGCTGAGCGCTCAGCTGTCGATGACCTCGTCGAGAGCCCGCGCCAAGGCGTGGATGCGCGGCAGATGCGCGCGCGTCAGGCTCTCAAGCTGGGCCCGACCTTCGTCTGTCAGCAGCAGGTGCATCCGACGCTGGTCGCGGCTGTCTCGCAGGCGCTGAACCAGGCCGGCGGCCTCGGCGCGCTGAGCCAACTCGACCATGCTGTGGTGGCGCATGTGCAGCATCTCGGCGACCTCGCCGATCGTGGGGTCCTCCGGCCTGTCGTGGCCGCGCACCGCCAGCAGCAGCTGGTGCAACGCCGGCGTCAGGCCGGCGGCGTGGGCGCTCTGCTCGCTCCAACGCAGGAAGTCGCGCAGCTCGATGCGGAACGCGAGCAGGCGCCGGTAGTCCTCGTCACGCAGGGCCTTCACGGCACGGCTTCGGGAGTGGGCTCAAGCCGCCGAGCCGGGCGCAACGGACGCTCGCGTACCCGCTCCTCGACAAGCACACGCTCGTGGGCCTTGAGCAGGTCGGCCTGGCGGACCACACCCACCAGCCGCGGCGGGTCGCCATTCTCGAACACCGGCAGGACGCTGTATCCGCTCGCCAGCATCCTGTCGGCTGCCTGGCGCAACGTCTCGCCTGCCTGAGCGATAACCGGCTCGTGTCGGAGGGGCTCATACTCAGCCGTGACCGCGCTCATCACGTCGCGTACGAGCAGTGCGTGCAGCGGGTCGACCTCGTACTCGCGACTGACGTGAAAGCCGCGACGGGCGATCTTCTCGGTCAGGATCGAGCGCTTCAGCGTGGCGACGCTGACCAGGTAGGCGATCGTGCAAACGATCGTAAGCGGCAGCAGAGCGTTGACATCATGAGTGAGCTCAAGCGCGAACACGATGCTGGTGAACGGCGAGCGCATCACCCCCGCCATCGCCGCGGCCATCCCCAGCAGCGCCCACGTTCCTGTGTCCGCGCCAGGCAGGACCGCGCCAAGCACGGCGCCGAGCGCCGCGCCGAGCATCAACAGCGGCGCGAGAATGCCGCCACTGGTGTTGGAGCCAAGCGCGACCGACCACACCACCAGCTTGACCAGCAACAGCGACACGAGCGCGCCGAGCGCGAGCCGACCCGCCAGCTCAGCGCCGATCGTTTCGTAGCCGACGCCCAACACGCGCGGGTCAAGCAGGCCGCCCACGCCGACGACCAGGCCGCCAATCGCCGGCCACCATGCCCAGTGCAAGGGCAGGCGGCCGAACAGGTCCTCTGCGCCGTACACGCACTTGGTCATCGCCCAGGCGAGCGCGCCGCCGGCCACGCCGACGACGACAGCTCCAGCGGCTACGCGCATACCCCCGCTCGCGGCCGTCGCCGTCACCGGGAACAGCGGCGCCGCGTGCAACAGGCCCGCACGCACAAGCGCTTCACGCGTCACCTCGGCCGTGCAGGCGGCCAGTGCCACCGGCACAATCGAGCGTGGGCGCCACTCGAACAACAGCAGCTCCACGGCCAACAACACGGAGGCCAGCGGCGTGCCAAAGACGGCGGTCATGCCGGCCGCGGCACCGCCGACCAGTAGACAGCGACGCTCGGCCGCGGTCAGGTGCATCAGCTGGCCGACGATGCTGCCCACGGCCCCGCCGGTGACGATGATCGGGCCCTCGGCCCCGAACGGGCCGCCCATGCCGATGCTGACCGCGCTCGACAGCGGCTTGAGCACGGCCAGGCGCGGCTCCATGCGGCTGCCGCGCAGCAGGATCGTTTCCATCGCCTCGGGGATGCCGTGGCCCCTGATCCGCTCGGAGCCGAGCTTGGCCATCGCGCCCACGATCAGGCCGCCGACGACCGGCACGAAGATGCTCCAGGCGCCGAGCTTTGAGGTATCGGGGGTCGTGATGCTCGTCGCCAACGTGCCCGTGTAAACGAGGTGGGTGATCGCGCCGATCAGCTCCAGCAACCCGAGCGCGAGCACGGTGACGAGGATCGCGATCGCCGGCGCGAGCAGAGCAAGCCGCGCCATCGCCGGCGTGAAGGCGAAGTCGCCGAGCGCTCGCTCGCCGGAGCGCTCTGGGCGGTCATCGGGCACGGCGACGGCGTCGCTCGGGTAGCGGTCGGCTTGCTTGCGGTCCATCGCGACAATATATATCGGCTGCCGATGTATCACCCCGCTCCGAGTGCGCGGCGTCAGCCGGGACAGTCGATCCAGCGGTAGACCGTTCCGTCCCTGAGCTCGTGGTAGGAGGGCGGCGCCGGTGGCGGATCGCGTGCGAGGCGGTCGATCACAGCGCCTGGGCCATACAGGTCCTCTTCAGCGGCAGTCGTCCAGTGGATTTCGGGGTGCAGCAGGCGCCTTAGACGCATCCAACTGCGGCGCTCGATCGCGTCGAGAACGTCGCATACGGCTGGGGTCTGCTCTGCCATTTGCCGAGTGTCGCACGGACGAACAGGCAGACGTTCATGTCCAATGGCGGGACGTCAAGGCCCCACCACGTCGGCAGCGACGCCGCTCAGGGCTGCCAACTCATCATCGAGTATCTGAAGGGCTACCCGCTTCCGGTGGCGGGCTTCGCTGAACTTGGACCAAGCCGCGGTCACAGCATCACCGTCGACATCACCGGCGGGAGGGAGGACCACACTTTGCATATCGGATGGGAACGTTGAGTCCACAACCGAGCCCGAGGCGAGAGCCTTGAGCTGCACTTGAACTTGCCAAGTAGACACAGCAAGCCAGAGCCAACCGGCGTTCGTCCCGTCACGCGGGACCAGCCGACCAACATGTCCAGAGGCAGCCCAGCCTCGACGGTCACCGAGGACCATCGCCGGGAAGCCGAGTGACTCTTGAGCCCGCCCGTCGGCTTGGTACACGCTCCAGCCGGGCTCAAGCTTGTAGGAGTCCGCGTCCACAAAAGCTTTCGGGCTCATGTATCGCTGGTTTACGACCTCTAGTTGCAGGATCTGCGTGCCTGAGAGGAACGGAAGGCCGTAAGCAGCATCGACGTAATTAGTCTTGTATCGGCCCGGCGGCTTGAGGACCTCGGCGTGGTCCCCCACTGGCGCACCGCCGGCCGCTAGCATCTCGTCTCTGATCTGGGCAATCCAAGGGTCATAGCTCGCCGCATCGAGACGCCCCAAAAGCTGGGTGTTGTTAACGGTCCAACCGGTTGGACCCGGCGCAGAACACGACGGGCTAGGAAGTTGTGCCTCGTAGCCCCTTAGCTGCTCCGTCAGCTCCAGCCGGGCTTCCTCGACCAGTAGGAATGCTTCGGCCATCGTCTCCGATATCTCGTCGAAGACATCGCTGGACAGCAGAGGGATCTCCTGGGCGGCGACATGCGACACGGAGAGATGGTCGATCACCGAACCGCTCTTGTCGCGACGGAGGAGAGCGCGGCCGGTCGAGCTGAGCAGATAGGCAGCCAGGTAGAACCGCATTCGTGAGTCATCCACCCAGATCCGAATCAGATCATCGCTAACAACAAAGTCAGCTAGGTACTCGTCAACGAGAACGCCTGGACCGAGGTTGCGCCCCGAGCGAGTTTGAAGGATCATACCTCGCCGAACCTCGTAGGCCTCGATATCCCTAGTCCGGGTAACAGACAGGCGATCTGCAGGATTTGTCAGGTAGCGAAAGAGGTCGTGGGGCTTCAGATAGGGTCGCGAAGCCTCACCAGGAACCGCCGTCACCTGCGTGAGGCGATTTGGCATCCAAACCTCTGCGAGACCACCGGGCCCTCCCAAGCGTCGTGTCTGCAGCCCGGCGGCCTTCGTGGCAGTCAGCAGGCGCGAAGCGATCGCGCCTGGCGAGATGAAATACCAGGCGTCAAGACGGTCACAATTCGCTAGGGATGGCGCAGGGACAACGGTCGTCTTCATGTCAACGACCTAGTTGTCCTCACCTTTAGGGAGCCAGGCACGATAGGCATCGGCGACATCAGGCAACTCATCGTCGACGAGCAGTTCCTTGACCTCGGTTATCGAGTTAATGTGCTCGCCAGTATTAGGGTCGATCCCCGGCATAGCCTCACGGCGCAGGACGACGACATCATCTCCGTCGGCGTTTCGCCGGTAGATCGTGTTTCCACGCTTGTCGTGGCCGATTTTCTCGGTGACCGCCATAAAGCAGTCATAGTTGAACTTGCCGACCTCACTCAGGGCAAGCTCGTCAACGCTGAGCCGACGCATCAGAATCATTGAGGTTTGGGTGTCGTTCCTAGGCTGGAAGAGCTCCCGGGCCATATCAACAACCGCCAAGACCTGCGTGTGGCCCAGGATCCAATGACGGACGTAGGCGAGCGCCGGATTGTTGAGAATTCCATTCGGCAGGACCATTGCCATGCAACCAGTGCCAGGGACAAGGAACTGGACGCAGCGCTCGATAAAGAGGATCTCGGGTGGCTGAGACTTCTGCAGGACAGGCTGCTTGCTCCGACGGTCGCGACGCATAGCCCACGAGCCTGTGCTCTCTTGATCCCAGATGGCAGCGAGTTCGTACTGGCGCAAGATCTCCTCGTCATCGATCACGATGTTGGCCCCAAAGGGCGGGTTCGTAAAGAGGATGTCGATCGAGCCGAGTCGGATCGCATCGCTGACTTCGGGATTCCAAGTGTGCGGGTTCGCCAGGCTGTTCGCTTGGTGATGACCGCCCGACCCGTCGTTGTTCATTACCATGTTCATCTTGGCGGCCCGGACGAGGTTTGGATTCAGGTCAAGCCCAAACACGCGCTTCGTCAGGTAATCCATGCGCTTGCGATAAAGCTCTTGCCGCTCGGGTTCGGTAGGGGAATCCGGATCGGACCAAGTTTGGGACTCTTCGCACTCTAGCTTTGTCAGCGCATGGTTCATCGCCGTTATCAAGAAACCTCCAGTGCCGCAAGCTGGGTCCAAGAGACGCTCCCCAGGCTGAGGATCGAGCATGGCGACGGCCATCCGACACGCGTTACGCGGAGTGAAGAACTCGCCGCGGTCACCTCGAAGGTTTGAGCCGACAACCTCCTCGTAGGCCACTCCCTTGACGTCTACCGGCGACGCTAGGAGCGAGAATCCCTGGAGTTGCGCCACAACGAATGCCAGGACGCTCGGATTGAGCTGAATCTCTTGTGCGTCGGGCGCAACGAAGATCGACGGGTAGTCCTTGACGACGTTGTCCGTAAACAGCTTTTGGATACGGCTCTTTGTTGTGGCGGCCGAGGTCCGTGACTTTAGCTCGCTTGGCGTCGCGTAGAAGGTCAACTCCCGACTGCGCTCGTCCTCAATCTTGCAGAAGATGATCTTCAGCAGCTCCCAGAATGCCTCCGGCTTCTGAATACCCTCGTTTGCGGCAATGTAGTTGTGGCAGCGGCGAAAGGCGTAGAGGAGATTGTCGCCAGTGGCGACCTTAAGATCCTGGCGCTTCGGCCGTTGGGCGTCCTCCTCAGTCTGCGCGAATGCCGGGATCTCAACGATCTCCTCAAATTCAAGCTTGCCCCTGCCCTTGTCGCGCTTGGCGAAGCAGTAACGGTCGGTCCCGTTGGTCCAGAGGCCGTAATTGGCGTTCAGGCAGGCCGCCATATAGGACTTGAGCTGTTCAACTCCGTCCTTCTTGGCGTGAGGACTCTGCCCAGGCTTCTTGGTCTCGACAAGGACATAGGCGCGCTCTTGCTCATGGGGCTCGCCGGTATTGAAAACCACAATGTCGACTCGCTTCTTGGGTCCAGATCCCACCTTAATTGGAAACTCGGGCTGGCAATCAGCCTTGGGGAAGCGGTACTGCACCACTAGCGCCTTCTCGATGTTCTGCCGGACGTACTCCTCGGGGGTGTCCTTGACGTGGGCGCCGGTGATGAAGTCGACGACACGGCCCTCCGGAACTGCCTCAATGGAGAGGCCAGCGGCAGTCGCGGGGTCGGGCGCGCCGGTATCGGTGGGCATGCGGGCTCCTGGGGCCGTCAAGCAGATCAGCCTAGTTGGTGCTGCGGAGGGAACGCACGATCATCTACGGGTTCTGGCCGTGCCGCTCGCCAGTGCCTCGCGCCTGATCGTGGTGATGGAGTTGATCTGGCTTCCTGACGAAGATCATCCCGGCTGTTTCATTTCGTTAGCGCGCCCTGAGAGATTCGAACTCCCGACCTTCGGTTCCGTAGTTGAAGGGCTACTTCACGATGCGCTTGATTCTGCATCTTGATGCGCTAGAGTTGGATCATGTACACCACGGTCACCCTCGCCGACGATTGTTGGCGCGGCCGTCGAGAAGCTACGACGGGAGCGTCCATTGATCCACATGCCTCGTTGCCGAACCCGGCGTCGGAGGTTTTGGTTAGCTGAGCCGGCTGATCCAGCGCAGATCGCGAAAATGTGCGAAGTCTGTATCCACAGAGCACACCGGCGCCCCGTGTTCGAGCGCGGGGGCGGCGAGCTGTACGTCCGGCGCCAGATTGCCGGCGATCTCATAGCTGGTAACGAGTTAGCCGAGGATGCGAACGTGCTCAGGGTCCCGGTTGCGGTATCCAGGCGACGAACGCGGAGAGCCAGGCCGTGATGCGCGCCCATGCCGCGTTGCGGGAGCGAGCGATCGTTGGAAGGCTCTCGGGTGCGTGGAGATGCGTACGAAAAGCCGGCAAGGCTCTGCCAGGGGAGCCCAACCCGCTTGGACCCGCTCGGCTGCTCGGTGATCAATTCGACTGCGGGCTCGTGCTGTGGGGCTTTCCTTCGCGACGGGCCTTCAAGCGTTTCGAGCGTCTCCGCAACGTTGGAGTAGTCGATCCCATGTCCGAGGTCGTGAGACTTTGTCGAAATGGCGTACAGACTGCGTCCTGCTCATCAGCCCGATGGGGCCAGGTCGTTGACAGCCTCGCTGAGGCCAGCGGCGCATGACAGGCGCGCCAGAGCGAGCCCGCGGCATAGGTCCACTAGATTAGTTCGGACTTGTGGACTATAAGCGTGGGGGTCCATTGATAAGATCCCCCTATGGGGAGGAGTAGGGACGATGGGCTGACGTCACGATCTGTCAGCCGTAGGTTTTATGACTGAGCGCCGTACAGAGCGCTATCTCGCTCGACTACCTCATGTAGTGGGACTCGTACGTGTCGCGATCGCAATCGCGGTCGGCGCGTCGGCGACACTCGCCGTCCTATTCGCCCTTGGCGCAAACCTGGGCGTTGGCGGTGCTATCGGGCTGGGTGTGCTCCTAGCAGTGCTGTGCCTGCTGAGCTTTATTTGGAACGCGGCCGAGCGCGCAGCCATGCGCCAGCGCTATCGTGCACAGGCGTTCGTGTGGCAGGGAATCGCCGTCGAGGCCGACGCTATCGCACATTTCAATGTGCGCAGATGGAGCGGGCGCGTGTCGGACAACGAACTTCCGCCGTTTGTCGAACGGACAGTCATGCATGAGCTCGAAGAAGGTGTGCGCAAGCAGCGCTTCATCATCCTCAAGGGCGAACGACCATGCGGAAAGTCACGCCTCGTATACGAGGCACTAACCGACAGGGCGCGCAACATCGGCACAAATAGGAAGATCTTCGTTTCTGAGCGCGCGCTTAGCGCGACGCCAGCCGAGGATCCCCTAATCCAGTTGATGAAAGATCCAAAGGGATTCGATGGCGCAGCCACGCCCTGTGTACTGTTGCTTAGAGACTGCGCGAAACGGCTCGCCTCGGGGGCGATCACGGGCGACTTCATGCGCAGATGGCTGGACCGAGAAAAGCTTGCTGTTGTAATCGCGACATTCAGCCCAGCTGATCTGGAGCGCATCAAAGAACTAGACCCCGACGAGCTCGAGCGCCTTGAACAGCAGGCATGTGTCATATCCTTGAGCCCCCAGCTCGTCGGCGCTGAGATGGACGCGGCCGAGCGGATCTTCCCCACACTGGATCGATACGCACGGGAATGGCTGCCCGCTTATCTTTGTTCGGCGGTTCCGCTGCGCGAAAAGTTTACGGAAAGCCTCCAAGGGCGCCACGCCTTTGGAAACGCGATTGTGCGGGCCGTGGTGGACTGGCGACGAGCTGGCGTGGATCGCCCGGCTCCCATCGATTATTTGCGCTCGATCGCCCCCTCCGACCCGTCTAATACCAGCTTCGACGCCGAGCTTGCGTGGGCGTGCGAGCCGGTCCGTGCGGCTATGAGCCTCATTCGAGAAGAGGAAGACGGATACGTCCCCGACCGCATCGTACTCGACATGATCGACGAACACTATGGGCGCCGATTGCATAATTCTGTTGGCCTGCAGATACTGGCGTGCCTTTTAGCGGAACATGCGTCGGGGCGAGCGGCTGGCGAAACCGTCGACGACTTGCTCGGCCTGGCGTTGGGCATAACCGAGCGTGGTGATCGCACCTTCGGAGAAGAGGTGCTCACGCACGCAGAGCAGTTGGCCGGGCCCGCAGATCGAGGTCGCGTGGTTCAGCACAGGGGCGCCATCTCGACGCCCGGTTCGCCTCAGGCTCTGGTGAGCTCCCAGGTGAAAGACGGCTCTAAGTTGCGTCTCTCTGAACGCGAACTGCTTGTCGATCCGCCGCAGGGTGCCCAGCTCCCAAGCCGCTTTATCGCGTGGATTTATTCGCGCATTGTAGGGCGCTCGGTCGCTCGAATAAGCGTCCTCTTCGCAGCGGATGCTCTCAGCGTATCACTAGGCTTCGTTGCCGGTTTGTCGGCACGTGCCCTGGTTGACCAATCGGAACTGATGACGATGTTGGCCAGCGGCCTACGCTGGTTGCCTCTGTGGATAGTAGGCGGCATCTTTGTGCTCGTTCGCCTACGACTTTACAGACAGGACGCGCGCCGAGCGCGCCTCTCACCGATACTGACCGTCAGCGCTATCCTCGGCTTCGTGGGCATACTCGCGACCTCGACCGAGAACCCGTCGGTGGGAGCCGTGCCCCAGGTGGCTGTGGGAGTGGTATTGGGCGCCACGCTCTGCTACTGGCTGCGGGTGCTCTACGACCGAGTGAGTTCCAATTGGGTGCGGCAGCACGGGCTGCAGGCGCAAACGCTGATTGTTGGATCAGAGTCGCAGGCACTGGCCGCCGAACGGGGTTTGAGCGAATTGACTCGACCAACCGAGATCGTCGGCTTCGTCACCATAGATGGTCGTGTGACAAGCGAGCGCAGCCTTGGCACGACGAGATCGCTCATAACGATTTGCCGCAACTACAATATCGGACGCATTGTGATCGTCGACGATACACTTACTCCCGATGAGCGTCAGGGAATCGCCGACATTTGCCACGAAGCGCGACTCGGCGTCGAGGCTCTCCCTTCACTAGCCGACATCCGCACAGGGGACACGGAGTTCGTGGTCGGCCAATCGATCGTTCTCTTGCGACTTCGGCCGCTACGTCCGTCGGGCTTGGCCTTCTTTGCCAAGCGCCTGCTCGATGTCGTTCTGGCGTCGACTGCCATTCTGCTGCTGATCATCGCCTGGCTGCCGATCGTCATCCTGCTGAAGCTCGACGGCGGTCCGGTCCTCCTGCGTCATAAGCGTCGCGGTATCGCAGGCAGGATATTCACCATGTACAAGTTCAGGACCACCTCCCGCGTAAACGTCGGCGACCATAACGACGGCAATACCCCTTCGGGCGATCACCACTGGTTCGGCCGCTTTCTGAAAGGGCGGGGCCTCGACGAGATCCCCCAGCTTCTCAACGTCATCATCGGTGACATGTCGCTGGTGGGACCTCGCCCGCTGCACGCGACGGACGACTCGTTCCTGAGCGACGACGCACTCTTTCGTTACGTTGTACGGCCCGGCGTGACGGGTCCTTGGCTGGTGTGCAGGCGGACAAGACTGACCTATTCCGAGTTGGCCGCCCTCGATGTCGCATACCTGCGTCACTGGACGCTGATCACAGACCTCGACATACTCGCAAAGACGTTGCGCCTCATGGTACGCGGCCGTGAAGAGTACCCTGCTCTGAGCGCTCGCCATCAAGACGGCGTAGACGGCCTCGGCCCAGTGGTCGAGGAAGGGACTTCGCCTTAACCGCACTAGGCATCCAGCCCCAGTAGCTGTCGAAGCTCGGCCGCCCGGAACAGCGCGAAGGGGGAACCCTTTACTGGCAGAGGCTTCCCAGCCCTCCTAACGCCAAGCGCGCCCTGAGAGATTCGAACTCGGGTTCCGTAGAAGACAGGCTACTTCATGATCCTTCCCGACTCGCATCGCGATGCGCTAGACTCCGCATCATGCGCACCACCGTCACCCTCGCGGATGATGTCGCCGTCGCCGTGGAGAAGCTACGGCGAGAGCGGTCCATCGGGCTTAGCGAGGCTGTCAACGACCTGGTCCGCGCCGGCCTGATCGAGCAACGCCCGGCGTCGCCGTTCCGCCAGAAGACCCATGACCTCGGTCGTGGCGTCGACTTCTCCAATGTGGCGGAGGCGATCGAGACGCTCGACGGGCCCGACGCCAGCTGATGCTGCTCGACGCCAATCTGCTGCTCTACGCGGTCCACAAGGGAGCCCCCCAGCACAAGCGTGCGGCCGACTGGCTGACCGAGCAACTGAACGGACCTAAGCGAGTGGGATTCCCGTGGCAGAGCCTGGCTGCATTTCTGCGCATCTCCACCCACCCCCGCGCCTTTCAGCGACCCCTTGCGCCCGCGACCGCGTGGGAGCGCGTCACCGACTGGCTCTCCTCGCCGGTAGCCTGGATTCCTCAGCCGGGAACAGAACACGCAGGTATCCTTGGCCAACTCATCACCTCTTACGAAGTCGGAGGCAACCTGATTCCTGATGCCCAACTCGCAGCCTTGGCCCTTGAGCATGGAGTGGCACTCTGCTCTGTAGACAGTGACTTTGCGCGATTCCGCGAACTGCGCTGGATCAACCCGCTCAGCCAATGAAAGGACTCGCACTCATGCGTTCTAGCTATCGCGCCTTTCGAATTCGCTCGACCCTTGGCGGCATCCCAGGACTCCGCACAGCGCATGCCAGCTGCGTTGATCCATGCCTCTTGGCGTGACCCTAGAGTCCGATTTCATACTTCCCACGAGTAGCCGTGAACCTGCCTCAATGCCTACGAGCAACCTCCTGTGTCAGCGTATGACAAGGGTCTAATTGCCATCGGTGTTTTAGGCTTGCTTCTCAACCTACATAAGCTGGAGCCAAGTGAATAACGAGACCGACAACGACATCAACTACGAACTCGACGCCGAAGGCAGAAACGCTGGTGTCGAAAGCGAGGACGTTGGCGAGGATGTTATCCTCGAGCCCTTCGATCCCCGCCTGATCGACGTAACGACCGAGAGCCGATCGCTCGACACGATCATGAAGCGCCTCTCGGCCGGGCGCATAGACCTCGATCCAGACTTCCAAAGGTCGCGAGGGATCTGGAGCGATCGGAAGAAGAGCCAGCTGATCGAGTCCCTTCTTCTTCGGATTCCCTTGCCTAGCTTCTATGTCGCTGAGATCGCTGGAGATGACGACGTCGCGCTCGGAGAGGACAGCTGGGCAGTCGTTGACGGCATCCAACGACTATCCACCATTGCGGAGTTCGTCGCACCTCACATATTCGACCAGTCTCCTTTGCAGCTCGATGGACTTCAATACCTCGACAATGAGATCGGGAAAACCTTTGAGCAGCTCTCTCCGGCGCTTCAACTGCGCGTGCTCGAATCCCAATTTACGATGCAGATAATCCGAAAGGCCACTCCCGAGGCGGTAAAGCTCAATATTTTTGCTCGAATCAACACTGGCGGGGTTCCACTCAGCCAGCAGGAGCTCCGCCACGCACTCACCCCCGGACCAGCGCGTCATGTCCTACGCGACCTCGCTGCGTGTGTCGCATTCCAAGAGGCCGTAATGCACAGTGTCAGCCCGTCGCGCATGGCTGATCGCGAGATGGTCCTCCGCTACCTGGCTTTCCGTATGCACGATCCCGCGAAATACGCCCAGCAGGACTTCGATAATTTCCTACGATCGGTTATGCAAGAAATCAACCGCTGGGATGACAACGAGCGCAAAATTAAGCAGCGTGAGTTTGAAGCTGTCATGGAGACATGCTTCGCGATCTTTGGCCGCGACACATTTCGGAAGCGCTACGGCCCTGATCACGCGCGGCGTCCCGTCAGTAAGGCACTGTTTGAGGCTGTATCCGTCGCCGTTGCGACGGTGCGCGAGACTTCTGGTACGCGGGCAATCAAGCGCCTCGTAAGCCGGAGTCAAGTCGTACGCGACGCCTTTGTCGAGCTAATGGGAGATCGCGAATTCGAGCGTTCAGTTTCCCAAGGCACCGGAGATCCACTGAGGGTTCGCTACCGTTTTGGGAGGCTCATCACTGTCATGCAACAGGCCGCGCAGACATCCTAGTGTCATGCTCTCGTCACTTAAGCTGCAGAACTTCCTCGCTTTTCGCGAACTGTCTCTTGAGCTGCGTCCGCTAACCGTCTTGGCAGGCACCAATTCGGCTGGCAAGACATCGCTCCTTCATGCACTCGCGCTTCTACGACAGTCGAAGACCGCCGGGACATTGCCTGCTGCGCTACTCCTCAACGGCGAGCTGGTCCAGCTGGGAACAGGCAGGGACGTGCTGCACCGCGAGCCGGGCCATGTCGCCGGCCTCGGACGATTCGGGCTTGCCTTTAGGGTATCTGCCGGAAGTCAGCATACAAACTACCAAGCCACTTATGACCCGGCCGCCGATGTCTTGCCGATTGCGAATCGGCGCGTGGAGCGCACGCTGGGTGGCCTCTTTAAGCCGGGATTCCAGTACCTGACAGCAGATCGTGTCGCTCCCGCCGTCGTCTATCCTAAGTCGCACGAGGCAGTAGCTGTCAAGCACTTCCTCGGTGCCGACGGCCGGTACACAGCAAACTACCTCCTCGTCCACTCAGACATGCCGCTTTCGCAGGTGGCAGTCCTACATAAGGACTCACCGACCCGGCGCCTTGCGGATCAGACACGTGCGTGGGTCAATGCGTTGTCGCCCGGCACATCCATTGCCACAGAAGATGTCACAGGCACCGACTTTGTGCGCCTGGGGTTTGTTCAGGCCGGCCATGAAGTCCGAACCGAGAGCCTACGCGCCACTAATGTGGGGTTTGGTCTGACCTATTCTCTCCCGATCATAGTTGCCTGTCTGGCAGCAAAGACAGGGGGGCTCCTACTCATCGAGAATCCGGAGGCACATCTTCACCCACGCGCTCAAGCGCTTCTTGGGCGCCTATGTGCGCTTTGTGCTGCTGGCGGCACCCAGGTTATTCTGGAGACACATAGCGACCACGTGCTAAACGCCGTGCGACTGGCAATTAAGGACGGGGATCTTTTAGCCCGACAGGTCGCATTGCATTTTTTTACGCGTGAGCCCGATGTACTCCAACCTTGCGTCGAGACACTAGACGTCCAGCCCGATGGTATGATTTCGCGTTGGCCACCCGGCTTCTTCGACGAGTGGGATAGGGCAGTTGATCGTCTTCTCGGGTAAGGGGGCACGATGGTCCGCTCACCGCTGGCAATTGTGAACGAGCTTTCAGCCATAGCCGAGCCAGTCGGCGACACGGCAATGGCATCAATTATCGGCGACTTTGCGGCGTCGCTCCGTGCCATCCTGACCATTAGAAGTGATGTAGCGTTGGTTACCAGCGTCGGGCTCAACAGATTTCTCGCCACCGATGCAGGCGAGACCGTGTCAGCCTTCGCCATGCGAACGGGGGGGCGAACCCGCGATGAGTGGAGGTATATCCTCCAGATGCGCAATCACGCTCCTTTCTCAACAGCCCCCGGCTTGAAGATGCTGGATGCAGCCGAGGAGTTCAGCTTTCAGGGCGAGGTGGCGGAGGGTCTAGGGCTTGCCGCAAGTAACCAGCAACTTGCGATAAGCCTTCCGGGGGGTGCGTGGACCGAGTCAGAATTGACGGTAGACCGGACATGGCTGGAAGAGAATGAGGCAGGTGAACTCCTTGCCCAACATGCCGCGCAGTTAGTCGCCCACGTAGCGACCCCTACTCACGCGGAAGTTCACTGCGAGACGATCAAGACGCTTTCCCTTCAGGGCCCCTTCGACGGACGAGATCTGTGGAGCGACCGTGCGAACCTTTACCCCCACATTGACTTTCTGGCGCGTGTGGCGGACCAGATGACGACACTATCGTCAGGGGGCGACCGTCTACGGCAAGTGGCCATTCGCCTCGCGCAGCTCGAGGAGTCGACGAGTAAATGGGTACCATCAGACTTCCCAGCTCCGGAATGGCAGTCGGAGGTAACACCTGAGCACGAGACCCGCAAGCGCTTATGTCGTTTTACAGATTCTGACGGGACGACTCGAGTCTTCGACCTTCACGCCCGGTTTAAACCGGGACATGGAAGAATCCACTTTCGTCTGGCCCCAAAAAACGGAAAACCGCACCTTGTCGTCGCGCACATTGGAGAAAAGTTGTTGTAACCGCTCGTACTTCTTGCCACTTATGTAGGTGCGACTTCAGATCATTGCGGTGCGGAGCGAGGCGCATCGCCACGACCGATCTAATCGCCCGTCCATCGCATCTTAAATGGCTATTTTAGTTCCATCGATGGCCAGCCATCAGGGCCGCAGCACGAAGGCTTTTCCTCTCGCCGTCGACCGGCACTCGATATCCCGAGGTTGTCAGCCAAGTTCTTGTAGAAGCCTGGTCCGTCGTGCTCGCCGACGGCGATGATCCAGACGATCCCGGGCTCGAAGGTGGTGACCACGCGCCACCTTCCGCTCAGGTGCTTGCAGCAATAGCGCGACCAGCCGCCATCGGCTGCAAGGAGCCGGTAGCCAGCGGTGCGACAGCCTTGGGCCTTCAGTTCTGGTTCCAGTCGCTCCCAATCATTGGCCGGCTTGCCGCGGAGAGCCTGGATCGAGCGGTCCGCCGATGGTGTGCGGCGCAGCTGGTGCTCGGCCACGAGTTGCTCAGCGCTCGACGAACTCGCCGCGCTCGAACTCGCGCATTCCCTCGGCTACCCAGTCCTGGCTTTGCAGGTCGCGATCGTGCAGGTAGGCGGCGAGCGCCTTGGTCCATTGCCGTGCGGGATAGTTGGCTCGCACTGCGTTCAGCGCACGCTGGGTCTCGATCAGACTCCGTGGATCGATCTCCGCTGGCTTTCGTCCGGGGGTCTGCGTGAGTAGACCGTCCTTGAGCCACTTGCGGATCGTGGGCGCTGTGACGTCGAGGCGCTCAGCGGCCTGCTCAACGCTGAGGCCGATAGGCGCGTCGAGTGTGTTGAGCATACGGCGGCTGAGCTCCGAGACGCGGTCGAGGAAGCCATCGAGCTCCTCGGGCGATAGCTCGGCTGGGGAGGCAGCGGATCTGATGTTGGCTCGCTCTCGCTCAACCTCGAGGCGCAGCTCTTCGGCGTCGAGGTGAGCTAGGGCCGCCATCCGCTGAAGCTGGCGGCGCTTGGGGACCGTCGTCGTCATGCTAGGCAGATTAGCATGACGCTTCGGTTTCGGCGGTAGTTTCAGAAACCTACTTTAGGGCTTCCTCTCTGCGGTTCTACGCATCGGCATCTCTTGCCGTGCATCGATCCCCCGCATTTCAGCCGCCAGAGAGGGCTTCTATGGGCCTATCGGCTGGTCGTTTTCGGGAGAAAATCTCGGGAGAAAGAAGCTCTCGAATCTCCTGCCCTGATCTTGTAAACTGTGGTTTTGCAGGCTTTTCGTAAGCGCGCCCTGAGAGATTCGAACTCCCGACCTTCGGTTCCGTAGACCGACGCTCTATCCAGCTGAGCTAAGGGCGCAGAGAGGCCTAGTCTAGTGACCTCCTCCGGCGAAGCGGACGGTCCGGCGCTTCATCGCTTCGTTGCGCGCACTGCCGTGCCGTACGCGCAGATCTCCGTCCAGGTGGCGCCCAGCTCGGAAGTGTCGAAGCGAAATGCGATCACCGCGTTGGCTCCCTTGGACTCCGCCTCCTCGACCAGCCGTTCCTGGGCGTGCACGCGGCCTTCGGCGAGCATCTTGGTCATCCCCTTCAGCTCGCCACCCACCAGCGACTTCAGAGAGGCCCCGATCTGCGAGCCGACGTTGCGGGCGCGAACCGTCAGGCCGAAGACCTCTCCGAGCACCTCCTCGATCTCGTAACCAGGCAGGTCGTTCATCGTTGTGATGATCACGTTCGACTCCTTTAGTCCGCTGGCGGATGCGTACGGGGGTGAGGACGATCCTCGAACACCGTTGAGAGTTCGAGCTTCGACGATAAAGCGGAGGGGGAGGGATTCGAACCCCCGAGGCCGGTCACCCGGCCCAACGGTTTTCAAGACCGCCGCATTCAACCGCTCTGCCACCCCTCCAACGCGATAGTGGGCACAGGCGCGCCGTTCAAGATACTGCAGACCGCAGCCACCCCTTACCCACACCGTGCGTACAACTCCGCTAGCAATGCCCCCAGGTTCGCGTACTCCTCAGCGCAGTGCTTTGCCAGCGCCGCCGGCGCTCCCCGCGGCAGCGCCCGCCGCCGCACGAACGGCCGGTTGAGCACCCGCTCGCCGACCGCCGCCAGCGGCCCCGGCACGTACGGGCGCAGGGCCGCCCCGATCCAAAAGCGGCTGCGCAGCACAAGACCCCCTTCCTCCGGGGCGCGCAGGAACACGTGATACATCGGCGTGTGTCGCACCCGCAGCCGGTCGTCGCCCGCATATCCGCACACGATCGTCGCCACGCGCGGGTCGTCTAGGCAATCGTCCTGGAAGCCCATCTCGCTCGGCCGCTTGAATTCAATCCGCGCGTGCACCACCCCCGTGCCGACGTCCTCGACCGGATGGTGAACCGTTCCCCAATGCGCCTTCCCGCCAGCGTTGCGACCGTCAATAACCCCCTTTGGCCCCTCGAACGAATTGGAGATGTGCGCCAGTGGATGCCAGACCCGGTAACGCACCGACTCGCGTGGGTGCCAGTCAAACCACCAGTCGACCATCTCGCCGCTGACGCCCGGCATCTCGGTACGCACCGCCACGCAGGCGACGCCGTTCTCCAGCACGCACCAACCTGTCTCGACCGCCAGCGGCGCCGGATCGAGCAGCCGCTCCACTTCGGTCAGCTCTAGCGCGTCGCGCTGAGCGATCGGACCGGTCGCTAGCGACGCGAGCACGTCGGCCTCGGGGGCACGCATCGGACGCGACAGGTACTCGGCGAGCAGGCCGTCAGTCATGGCTCTGCACAGGCCGGGCCATCCATTCATAGAAAAGGCCGTCCGGGTCGTAATGCGCCCGCAGCTCGTCCAGGCGCGCCAGGCTCCGATCGGTCACGAAGCGCGCCGGGCGCTCGCCCAGGTTCTCGTCGGCCAGCTGGATGCCACTCGCGTGCGGCTCCAGCTCGCGCATGCGCTCGCGCGCCCAGGCCACGCCCGTGTCGTCGTAGGCAGGGTCGTTCCAGACGCCGTACACCGCGATGTAGGTGTCGTCCTCGACGCTGTAGGCCATGTCGGCACGGGCGGGCGGCGGGTGCGTGCCCGGCCGCCAGTTCATCCACAGCATGTGCGACGGCGCGGGCGGCATCGTCTCGGCGATCCGCTGCAGGCCGGGCAGCAGATCCTCAACAGGCGCGTGCGTCCACATGTTGTCGGTGGCGTAGCGGCTCCCGTCCGGGTAGGCGGCGCCCGCGCCCGCGTAGAGGTCGTTGAGCTCGCCGGGCACGTAGGGAAGCGCCAGCGTCGCCTGCTCGCGCACCGGACAGCTCTCAAGCACCGCGACCGCCGCGCGTGCCTGCTGCTCGTTGTCGGCCAACACCGGGCCGGTCACCGCGATCTCCAAGCGCTCGTCCGGTGTGCGGTGGATGAACACCATCAGCTCCATCTCGCGCGCGACGCGTGGGCCGATCTCGCGCGCCCAGCCGAACACCTCCGCGATCAGCTCGATCGGGTACAGGTAGACGCTGTTGACGACAACCTGCGGACGCTCGTACAGGCGCAGGTGAAAGCGCGTGACGACGCCGAAGAAGCCGGGGCCGGCGCCGCGCGCCGCCCACAGCAGCTGCTCGTGCTCCTCCTCGCCGGCGCGCACCTGCGAGCCGTCGGCGAGCACCACGTCGATCGCCTCGACGCTCTGGCAGGCTGGGCCGTACACGCGGCCGTTCCAGCCAAAGCCTCCCTGCAGCAGGTAGCCGCCCAAGCCCACGCCCGGGCAGTGGCCCGCCGGGAAGAAAAGCTCGTGCTCGCGCAACGCGCCGAGCAGCTCGTCGCCGTGGCAGCCGGGGCCAACCGTGGCCGTGCGCGCGGCTGCGTCCAACTCGACCGAGCGCAGGCGCGAGACGTCGATCAGCATGCCGTCGTCGCGCAGGTGGTTGCCGGCCCAGCTGTGCCCGCCCGAGCGCACCGCCACCTTCATGCCCTGCGAGCGCGCCCGCCGCACCGCGGCCACCACATCGTCATCGCTCTCGGCCAGCACGATCTCGCGCGGATGCCGATCGGGGGTGCGCGCGTTCCACACCGCCGCGCGCCGCGCGTCCTCATAGCCGGGATCGTCCCGTCCAAGCACGCGTGCCGCGAAAGCGTCTGGCATAGTCGCCGGACCATATCCGCCGCCAGCTCGAAACACAGGGTCGCTTCGGCCAGCGAGCACACGCGCAAGCTGCACGAAGCCGCGCTGCGCGAGTTGCCGCTCGCCGACCGCGATGACTTCGCCGACGCCGCCCGCGGCCTGGTCGCGCGCTGCGAGGACAGCCTGCTCGTGCGCGACGAGAAAGGCCGTGTCGTCTGGGACATGGACGCCTACGCGTTTGTCGATCCCGAGGATCCCTCGCCCGAGACGGTGCATCCGAGCCTGTGGCGGATGGCGCAACTGAACACGATGCACGGCTTGTACGAGGTGGTGCCCGGCGTCTACCAGGTGCGCGGCTACGACCTCTCCAACGTGACCTTGATCGAGGGCAAGGCCGGCGTGATCGTGGTCGATCCACTGGTCTCCAGCGAGTGCGCGGCGGCGGCGCTCGCGCTGTACCGCAAGCACCGCGGCGATCGCGCTGTCAGCGCCGTTCTCTACACCCACTCGCACGTCGACCACTTCGGCGGCGTCAAGGGTGTTGTCACAGTCGAGCAGGTCGCAAGCGGCGAAGTGCCCGTGTGGGCGCCAAGCGGCTTTCTCGAACACGCCGTCAGCGAGAACGTGCTGGCCGGCGCGGCGATGGCCCGCCGCGCCACTTACATGTTCGCCCCGCAGCTTGAGCGCTCGCCGCACGGGCAGGTAGACGCCGGCATCGGCAAGACCACGTCCACGGGCACGATCACCTTGATCCCGCCGACCCAAGAGGTGACGAGGACCGGCCAGGAAGAGGAAATGGATGGCGTGCCTTTTGTGTTTCAACTGGTCCCCGACAGCGAGGCCCCGGCCGAGCTGAATTTCCATCTGCCCGCTTCGCGCGTGCTCTGCGTAGCTGAGAACGCCGTGCACTGCATGCACAATGTTTTGACGCCGAGGGGGGCGTTGGTCCGCGACGCGCTTGCCTGGTCCAAGTACATCGACGAGGCAATCGATCTGTTCGCCGAGCGCTCGGATGCGATGTTCGCCCAGCACCACTGGCCCAGATGGGGCAAAGAGCGACTCGTGGCCTACCTGGAGCAGCACCGCGACATGTACCGCTACCTGCACGACCAGACCCTGCGCCTGGCCAACCGCGGGCTGACCCCGACCGAGATCGCCGAGCAGGTGCGGCTGCCGCCGAGCCTCGCGCGCAGCTGGTGGTGTCGCGGCCACTACGGAACTGTCTCTTACAACGTGCGCGCGATCTACCAGCGCTACCTCGGTTGCTTTGACGGCAACCCCTCGCGCCTTGCGCCGCACCCGACCGAGGAGCTGGCCCGACGCTACGTCGCGCTCGCCGGAGGCTTGCAGCCGCTGCTGGAGGCGCTGCGGACGGCTCTGGAGGAGGGCGACTACCGCTGGGCCGCCGAGCTTGGCGCGCACGCCGTCTTCGCCGAGCCGGACAGCGCCGAGGCCCGCGAGCTGAATGCGCAAGCGCTTGAGCAGCTCGGCTACCAGGCCGAGAGCGCGGTGTGGCGGAACCTGTACCTGGTCGGCGCGCACGAGTTGCGCAACGGCCCTTCGCCACCGCCCGCCGGTCGTGCCCGCGCCGCCAGCGCCGACGTGGCGCGAGCGCTCTCGATCGAGCAGCTGTGGGACGCGATGGCCGCGCGCCTGGACGGGCCGCGTGCTTGGGAAGCGCGGATCGCGATCGGCTGGCACTTCACCGACGTGGACGAGCGCTGGACGGTGCGCGTCTCAGGCGGCGCGCTGTCCTCACGACGCGGCCTGGACGATGACGCGCAGGCGAGCGTGACGCTGACGCGAGCCGCCTTCGACGCGATCCTGCTCGGCGAAGGAGACGTCGCGGCGCTGTTCTCAGACGGTCAGATCGCCATCGACGGCGACGGCGCCAAGCTGGGGGAGTTGCTTGGGCTGCTCGACGAGGGGGAGCCCTCGTTCGCGATCGTCACGCCGTGAGCACGACCTTGCCGAGCGCCCTGCGCTCGTCGATCAGGCGGAAAGCCTCGCGCGCGTCTGCCAGCGGGTAGCTGGCGCCGACGATCGGCGCGACCTGGCCGGCGTCGATCATCTGCTCGATCGCCTCGCCGATCAGTCGGTTGCGCTCGACATTGCCCATCACGTAGGCGCCCCAGCCCGCGCCGACGACCTCGATGTTGCGCAGCAGCAGGCGATTGACCTTGACCTCGGGGATCGAGCCGCCGGTGAAGCCGACGACAACGGCGCGGCCACCCTCTTTGAGTGCGCGCAGGCTGTCGGTGAAGCGATCGCCGCCGACCGGGTCGAGCACAACGTCGACGCCGTCGCCCGACAGCTCGCTTGCCTGCTCGCGCCAGGGGCCGTCCGAGCGCACAACGTCGTCCGCGCCCGCTTCGCGCGCGACGCGCTCCTTCTCGTCGCTTGAGACGACGGCAATCGTCTTGGCGCCAAGTCCCTTGGCGACCTGCAGCGCGGCCGTGCCGACGCCGCCGGCGGCACCGTGCACGAGCACGCTCTCGCCGGGCAATAGACGGCCGCGCAGCTTCAAGGCGAAGTAGACCGTGTGATAGTTGAGGATCACCGAGGCCCCTTGCTCGAAAGAGAGCGAGTCGGCCAGCGGGAACGTCAGATAGGCGGGGGCAACCGCTCGCTCGGCCATGCCGCCGAGCACGGTGAAGGCCATCACCCGCTGTCCCTCGGTCAGGCCGCAGCCACCGGGGGCGGAGACGATCGTGCCCGCCACCTCCGAGCCGGGGATGAACGGCAACTCGGGCTTGACCTGATAGAGGCCGCGCGTCTGCAGTACCTCGGGGAACGAGACGCCGGCAGCCTCCACGTCGATCAGCACGCCTTGGCCGGGCGTGAACATGTGCGAGGGCTCAGGCTCGGGCACGTCCGCGACGGCGACCGCGTCGGGGCCCGTCAGCTCGCTGATCTGCACTGCTTGCACGCGCGCAAGGTTACGGCAGGCGCGGTGAGGGAAGTCTCACGGCTGCTTACGGCCCCGTTATCCCGTGGCCCGAGCCTTGACCCGCGATGGCGGACGATCCCTTCGACATCCCCGGCTCGCGCCTGAGCCTGCGCGAGCGCAGGCGTCGCCGCCAAGCGGCGCGGCAGGAGCGCAAGCGCAAGCGCCGGCTGCTCGCGCTCCCGCTGACGCTCGTCGTCGCGCTGGCGATCGCGATCGGGCTGGCAAGCGCCAAAAACGAAACAGCCGCTCCCCGCAAGCCGGCGCGCAGCGCGCGGCGCTCGGCGGCCAAGCCCACGGTGGTGCGCTCCGGTGGCTCGCTGGCGCCGGCAAAGTTCGGCGGGCTCGCGGCGCTGTGGTCGGCGGCCAACGTCGTGGGGGCGCAGCCGGAGACGGCCGCCGCGTACGCCGCTGCTTCGCAGCACGGAGGGCTGCCCGGCTACCTGGTTATCGCCGACCGTGGCAACAACCGCATTCTGGTTGTCGATCCACGACATCGCCTCGACTTCGAATTCCCCAACGCCGCGGAGCGCGCGCACGGCAAGCGGCTGTTCTTCAACGACGACACGTTCGTGGAGCCAGGCGGGAAGGCGCTGATCGCCAACGAGGAGGACAACAATGACGTGGTCGAAGTCGCGCTGGCCGACCGCTCGCTGCGCCGCTTGTTCGGGCATCCCGGCGTGGCCGGCTCGGACAGCTCGCACCTGCACACGCCCGACGACGCCTACATGCTGCCCGGCGGCACGTTCACCGTCGCCGACGCCTACGGCTGCCGGATCGTGTTCGTGCGCCAGCACCGGATCGTGCGCCAGTACGGCAGCTCCGGCGTCTGCCGCCACGAACCGCCGCGCTACCTGGACGCGGTCAACGGCGACACGCCGATGGCGGACGGGGGCGTGCTCGTGAGCGAGATCAACGGCTCCTGGATCGACGAGATCTCGCGGAGTGGGCACGTCGTCTTCGCCACGAAAGTGCCGGTCTCATACCCATCGGACCCGCAGCCGCTGCCGGGTGGGCGCATCCTGCTCGCCGACTACTCCGAACCTGGTCATCTGCTGATCGTCGATCGCCACGGGCGCGTGCTGTGGAGCTACGGGCCGTCCTCGGGGCACGGCATGCTCAACCATCCGTCGCTGGCGATGCCGCTGCCCAACGGAGACATCGCCGTCAACGACGACTACCGCGACCGTGTGGTCGTGATCGATCCCCGCAGCAAGCGGATCGTCTGGCAGTACGGGCACACCGACAAGCCCGGCACCGCGCGCGGCTACCTGCACATCCCCGACGGCATGGACTTCGTCCCGGCCGGCCCGCGCGGCGGCCCCGACTATGCCGCCGTGGTGCATCCGTGAGTCGGCTCGCCTGCTGGGGGACGGCGCTCGCCGCCGCGCTCGTGCTTGCCTGCTGCGGCGGCAGCGGCCGCACGGCAACGGGTTCGAGCGACGTGCTCGCGCTCAAAGAAATCGCGCGGGCCGTGCGACCGCCGCATGTCACCGTTGCGCAGACGGGAGCGCTGCCGATGGCGGTGCAGGACGCGGCCGCCGCCGCGACCGGCGGCGAAAGCTTTCTGCTGATGGGTGGGATCAACGCCGCCGAAGCGTCGGTCGCCGACGTTCTGCGCGGCTCGCCCACCGGCGCCACCCCAATCGGCTCGCTGCCGAGCGCACTGCACGACGCGACCGCCAGCTTCCTCGGCGGCTACGCCTACCTGTTCGGCGGCGGCGTGGTCGAATCGTTCTCGACGATCGCGCGCGTCTCGTCCGGCGGCGCCAGCCGGCCCGTCGGGCAGTTGCCGACGAAAGCCTCCGATGTGGGCAGCGCGGCGATCGGCGACACCGTCTACATCGTCGGCGGCTACACCGGCCGGACGCCGCTGCGCACGATCCTCGCCTGGCGTCCCGGCGAAGGCGCGCGCGTTGTGGCGACGCTGCCCAAGCCGCTTCGCTATGCGGCCGTGGCCGCGCTTGGCGGCGTGCTCTACATCGCGGGCGGGACCAGCGGCGAAAGCGCCAGCCGCGACGTGTACCGCTACTACCCGGGCCACGACCTGACCAGGATTGGCGCGCTGCCGGCGCCGCTCACGCACGCCGCCGCGGCCGCGGTCGGCGACAGCGTGTACGTGTTCGGCGGGCGCTCGGCGGCAGCCGACGGGCAGACGCGGCGGATACTTGAGATCCAGCCGAACGGGGTCGTGCGCGAGGTCGGGCTGTTGCCGCGGCCGCTGTCGGACACGGCCGCGGTTGCGCTCGGGCAGAAGGTCGTGCTGGCCGGCGGGCGCGATTTGGCCGGCGCGTCGCAGGAGGCGATCCTGACGGCGACCGTGGGCTGACGCTTCCGCTCCGGCACAGGGGTTGCAGCGCTTGAGCGCAGGTAATGACCTGCCTATGGTGAAAGCAGCACGGATGAGCAGAGCGAGCGCACGCACATCCCTGATCGCCGTAGCGATCGTCTTCGCGCTGCTGGGGGCGCTCGTGCTCGGCCTTTACGCCTACGACCACTCTCGCCGCGACCAGATCGCAAACGGCGTGAGCGTCGACGGCGTGTCCCTCGGCGGGCTGAGCGCCAGGGCGGCCACGGCCAAGCTGCAGCGCAGCGTCGCCGCGCGGATGGAACAACCTGTGCTCGTGCGCAACGGCTCGCACACCTGGGAGCTGTCGCCACGCGCGGCCGGGGTGTCGGTCGACGTCGCCGCGACCGTCTCAAGCGCGCTCGCGGCCAGCCGCGAAGGCTCGATCTTCACGCGCGCCTGGCGCTCGCTCACGGGCGGCAAAGTCGACCGCGACCTGCCGCTGCACACCTCCTACTCCCGGCAAGCCGTCAGCGACTTCGTGGGCGAAGTGCGCGAAGGCGTCAACGTCGCCGCGCGCGACGCGACCGTGCAGCCGAGTGCTTCCGGGTTGACGCCGCTGGCGGCAAGCGACGGCGTCGCGGTCGAGCAGAAGCGACTGACCGAGCGTGTCCTGCACGCGCTGACCGCGCCCGGAGCCACACGCATCCTCTCGGTGCCGACGCTCGTGCGCCATCCGAGTGTCACGACTGCGATGCTCGCCAGCCAGTATCCGGCTTACATCGTCGTCGACCGGGCGAGCTTCCGGCTGTTCTTCTACCAGCGGTTGAAGCTCGCCAGCACATACGAAATCGCCGTCGGCATGCAAGGGCTGGAAACTCCCGCCGGGCTCTACCACGTGCAGTGGAAGCAGGTCAACCCACCGTGGTACGTGCCCAACTCGGCGTGGGCGGGCAAGCTGGCCGGCAAGACGATTCCGCCGGGGCCGGAAGATCCCCTGAAGGCGCGCTTCATGTCCTTCAACGGCGGCGCCGGCATCCACGGCATCGCGCCCAGCGAGTATTCCTCGATCGGCCACGACGCCTCGCACGGCTGCGTGCGCATGCGCATACCGGACGTGATCGCGCTCTACTCGCGCACGCCCGTCGGCACGCCCGTGTTCGTGATCTAAGGCTCTTCGCGGTTCTGCTGGTACTCGCCACGCACGAGCACAACGATCAACACGACGATGATGTTGACGAGGATGCCGATGCCGATGAAGGTCACGATCAGCCCGACGTCCTTGCTGAAGGCGGCGTTGGCCGCGAGAATCTGGGCTAGCACGGGCGGCAGCGTATCAGCGCCACGGCGCGCCGTGTCGTAGCCTTCAGGGAGCTGCTCGCCCCTGGGTGAGCCCTGGAGAGGTGCCGGAGCGGTTGAACGGGCGCGACTGGAAATCGCGTAACGGGGGTTGACCTCGTTCGAGGGTTCGAATCCCTCCCTCTCCGTTTCGTCAGGTATCGGATCGCCGTTCGAAACCCGCCTACTTCAGCGTGAATCGGACCTTGAGGAGCTTTCCGACCTTCTTGCCCTGCAGGGTCGTCTCGCGGACGAGGATGTAGTAGCTGCCGGGCTTGACTTTGGCCGGCAGCTTGACGTGGATCGTGCCGTGGCCGCCGTGCCTGCCCTTGAGCGTGAGGCGTCCGACCGCAAGCGCCTTCTTGCCTTTCAAGGGCAGGATCTTGACCGTGAACTTCCGGGGCTTGGTTGCCGAGACGATCAAGGGGACGAACCGCGCGTTGCGGCCAGTGATGGTGACGACCCGGTAGATAGTGATCGTGGCTCCGCCGGCGCTGAACTTGACCGCCCGCGAGCCTGAGGGGGGAGCGAGCGGCGCGTTGCCGGCGGGCACGTTGGGGGTCGTGCCCGGCGCAACAACGGGCTGGGGGATCGTGTTGGCCGCCGCGGTGATCGCCAGCCCCCCGTTCTCACCGCCAACCGCGGCATGCGCGGCGTCGAACGCAGCCTCCGCGCGCCAGTTCTCGGTGGCCAGCGTTCCTTCCGCGGGCTGGTTGTAGAAGTTGGTGCCGTCGACTGACGTGAAGATCTCACCGCCGGTCCCGGCCGTGACCGCCGTGCCGCTCTGGGCGCTGATGCCGTAAAGACCGACAATCGGGCTGGTGTCGTTGACGAGCTTCGCGGCTGCCGTCGTATGGCCGCCGTCGTCTGAGACCACCAGGCAGAGCGTGCCGCAGCCGCTGCCACCCGGCGAGTGATCGGCCACGAACACGCGATTGGGGTCGGCTGCGTCCTGCGCGATCCGCGGCCGGCCCTGGAACTGGTTGACCGTGTCTCCGTTGATCTGCGCGCCGCTGGTGAACCCGTTCGAGCTGCCGTACAGCGTCCCGAAGTCCTGAGTCACCATGATCCCGGCGAGGGGATTGGCGGGCAGGAACGTCGCGTCCGTCAGGTTCTGCGAGGTGTTATCGCTCTGGGCCCGGCAGGCGCCGCCCACCTTGTTGATCTCGGTGAACGTCGGCGTTGCCGAGCCGGCGTTGGTCGACTCCAGCAGCGTGTTGTCATCGCCGAGGAGATACGCGGTCGAGGCCGAGGCGAATGCGACGGCGTTGAGCTCGGTGACGTTGGTCGCGGTGGCGTCCAAGCAGCTCGTCGCGGTGCGCTGAGTCGCGAGCTTGGTCCAGCTGACGCCGGCATTGGTGGTTTGCCAGACGTCGCCGTTGCCCGCCACCGCATAGCCGACGGAGCCGGCGGGTTGAAACGCGAGCCCGGTGAACTGCTCCCCCGTGGGGATGCCGATTCCCTGCGTGAAGCCGCTGCCATTCCAGAACGCGATTTGCCCGTTGGTGGTCGCGTACCAGAATCGGGTCGGTGACTGATAGACGATCGAACTGATTGTGCCGCTCGTCCCGCTCGTGAGCGGCGTCCAGATCGAAGCCGCTTGCGCGGTTGAGGTGAGCGCGATCAGCGCGAGCAACGTGACCGGCAGCGTCAGCTTGCGAAGCACAGCAGTCCTCCCACACGTATGACCTTGACCCGCCCCCGTCGCGCGCCCCTCGACTCAGGTTACCGAGGAGGGCGCCCGCGTCCGAGCACCGCTCCGCTGCCGTCCGCTCATGCGTCGCCAAAGGCCCTCGCCAACTTGACTCCGGCGGCGATCACCCCGATATGGCTGAAGGCCTGAGGGAAATTGCCGTAGAACTCACCCGAGCTGGGGTCGATCTGCTCGGGCAGCAGGCCCACTGTGCTCGCCCGTGCGCACAGCGAGCCGTATAGCTCGGCGGCCTCCTCCAGACGGCCCTGACCGGCCAGGTTCTCGACCAGCCAGAAGCTGCACAGCACAAACGCTCCCTCGCCGCCCGGGATGCCGTCGGGCGAGTCCTCGTGCAGGTAGCGGTACAGCAATCCGCCACCGGCGGACAGCCGCTCGGCAACCGCCGTCGTCGTGGCCACCATCCGGTGGTGATCGACGGGCACCACGCGGCGCAGCGGCAGTGCCAGCAAGCTGGCGTCAAGCCCGCCACCGCCGTCGATGTGCTCGCTTATGGTCTGAGCGTCCTCGTCCCAGGCCTGCTCCAGCACGACGCGGCGCAGCTCCGCGGCAGCCCGGCGCCACTTCGCGACCGGCGCGGAAAGTCCCAGTTGCTCGGCGATGCGGGCTGCGCGATCGACCGCAACGTGGCACAAGCCCGCGGAGTAGGTGAACACGCGGCCTTCGCTGCGCACCTCCCAGATCCCCTGGTCAGGGAGACGCCAGGCGTCTGTGGCGAGATCGGCCAAGGACGTCAGCCGCGCCCACAGGCGATCGTCGAGGCGACCGCCCCGACCGACCCACTGATAGGCGCAGTCCAGTATCTCGCCGTAAACGTCGTGCTGCAGCTGATCGGCCGCGCCGTTCCCCCAGCGCACCGGCGCTGAGCCACGGTAGCCCTCCAACTCCGCGTCGATCCGCTCCTCGGGCACGGCGCCGCCCTCCACGTCGTACATGATCTTCGGCGCGCTGCCGTGCTCGAAGGTGTCAAGCACCCAGCCGAGGAAGGCCTCCGCCTCGTTCTCGAACCCGATCCGGCGCAGCGCGTACACCGAGAAGGATGCATCGCGGATCCAGGTGTAGCGGTAATCCCAGTTGCGCACCCCCCCGATCGGCGCCGGCAGCGAGGATGTCGGCGCCGCGACCAGCGCGCCGTTGCTCCAGTGGTCACACAGCTTCAGGGTCAGGCCGGCCCGGCGGACCAGGGCCGCCTCCAGGCCCTCGTAGTCAAACCCTTCCATCCATCCTCGCCACGAGCGAGCGGTGGCAGCCAGCAATTCCTCCACGCTGGAGCGGTGATGGCGATGAGCCCCTGCCCAGGACAGCACCACGTCGAGGCGATCGCCAGCTGCCAGCTCGTGCACGCTGCGCAAAGACTCAAGCGGCCGATTGCAGCGAACGTGCAGGTCGAGATCCCGTCGACCTCGTGCCTCCAAAACCAAGCCGCCCGCCGCCCTGCGCGCCGTAGCGCCGCCCCGGGGCTCAAGCTCGACTCCAAGCCGGACGGAACCGTCGAGGACAACCGCCGAGCGGATCAGCTCTTGGCGCCCAGCCGGCGCATCGTCCCTCAGATCGCTGCCGGGACGCAACGCCAACGCGTCCGTGACCGCCACCAGGCCGGTCGGGCTGCGCAGCTCGGTCCTCAGAACGGCGGTATCGGCCTCATAGAGCTGACGGGCCTCGACCACGTCCTCGGGTGCGACTGTGAAACAGCCGCCTGCGGCACGGTCGAGCAGGCCACAGAACAGCGGCTCGGAGTCAAAGCGTGGAAGGCACAGCCACGGAACGCTGCCGTCGAGGCCGACCAGTGCCGAGGTCGTGCCGTCGCCGATCAACGCCATGTCCTCTAGCGCGAGATAGCCGTCGCGTTGGCGGATTGGGCGAAACGCGGGATCGGCTTCGAACACGATCGCGATCCCCGCGCCCGCGCTTCTCTACGCCGCGAACCGCGCCTGGCTGCGCGCCCTACGCTTCTCAGCCTCGACCTCCCGGTCCTTCGCCGGCGCGGTCGTGACGAGCGCGTCGAGCAGGCGCGCGGAGGCCTCTGCCACCTCCCGCACAGCCAGCTCGAACGCCTCGGCGTTCGCCTGCGAAGGCTTGGTGAAGCCACTGACCTTGCGCACGTACTGAAGCGCGGCCGCGTCAACCTCCTGCTCGGAGGCCGGCGGCTCGAAGTTGTAGAGCGTACGGATGTTTCTGCACATCCTCTGAGGGTATCCCGAATCCAGATTCTCGCAACCGCTCCAGGCGCTGCCTCGGCGTGTTTTTTTGAGATCGATGCCCAGGGAGATTAGGCAGATGGTCGATTGGACAAGGCTGTCCATTCAAGGGATCGCGCACGATGCCGATCAAGTCAGCGTGAGCTCGGTCAATCGTGCCCTGCTGCTGCTTGCGCCGCTACTCGCCGCCATAGCGATCGGCTTCGCTGGCGCAGCGCCAACCACACAGGCCGCCGAGTCCGGCGTGGTCATCAACACGCCGACCGGCCTGACCACCGAAAACGACTCGCTCGTCTCGGGACTGGACGTCGGCTGGGTGCGCAGCTTCGCGCCGTGGAACTCCTACGAACCGACACGCGGACAGCTGAGCTCCGGCATGGCGCGCGTGCTCGAAGAAGGGATCGCGGGCCTGCCGGCCGGCACCAAGGTCCTCGTCGACCTGGTCGACACCCCCCAGTGGGAGTCGGGCTCAAGCAACCCGACCACGCCCCCGCGCGACCCCGCCGACTACGCCCGCTTCGCCGGCGCGATGGCCAAGCGCTTTGCCGGCAAGGTGTCCGCCTGGGAGATCTGGAACGAGGAGGACGACTCCTCCTGGTGGGCGGGCGGACCCGACCCGGCCGCCTACACGAAGCTGTTGCAGGACGCCTACCACGCGATCAAGTCCGCCGACCCCGGCGCAACCGTTGTGCTCGGCGGGCTGACCGGCAACGACTACGAATTCCTGGAAGCGCTCTACAAACAGGGTGCCAGGGGCTCCTTCAACGCAGCCGCGGTGCACACCGACACCGCCTGCAACAATGTCTCGCCCTACGAAGCCCTGCACAACGGCCCCAACGACCCGCGCATCAACCGCTGGGCCTTCCTCGGCTACCGCACGATGCACGAAGTGATGCTCGCCAACGGCGACAACAGCCCGATCTGGATGACCGAGCTTGGCTGGAACACCTCGCCGGGCCTGTGCAAATCAGGCCGCTGGGCCGGTCAGAAACCGGCCGGCGTCAGCCTTGAACAGCAGGCGCTGTTCCTACGCGAGGCTTACCACTGCCTGGCCGAAGACCCCTACGTCCCCGTCGGCATCTGGTATGGCCTGCAGGAAACCGAACTGAACGGCCTCGGCGGCTACGGCTTGTTCGACCAGGGCATGCAGCCCAAGCCCGCCTACTACGCGCTGGCCGAATACTCGCGCCATGGCGATCAGCTGAGCGAACCGTGCACAGGCAACGCCGGCGGTCCGACGGTGCGCCTGGTTCGACCCAAGACCGGGACGCGCTACTCCTTCACGCTGCCGATCGCCGTCACCGCCAGTGGCAAAAGCCCGGTGTGGGACATAACCCTCTACGGCGACGGCCGCCTGATCCGAAACTTCTACGTCCACGACGGCCTACCGACGCTTAGCGGAAGCATGGTCTGGTCCGGCGCCCATCGACTCAAGCCGGGTCGACACACGCTTACGGCCAAGGCGATCGACATGCGCAACGACACGAGCTACGCATCGATCACAATCGTCAAGACCGGCCCCAAGCCGCGTAAGCACCGCGGCAAACGCCGCAATCGCTCGCACAAGCACGGCTAGCGCCCTAAACTGGCTGGTCCCGCAACGGGGAGAGGTGGCCGAGTGGCTGAAGGCACTCGCCTGCTAAGCGAGTATGGGGCTTATAACTCCATCGCGGGTTCGAATCCCGCCCTCTCCGCCATTTTGACGAAGGATCGAACCGTGGCCCCAAAAAGACAGGGGTCACGGTCGTTCTTGGGAGGAGACCTACCGAAAAATTCGGTGACCAGACGAGCAGCCGCGATCAGGCGCGCTTCACGCGCGGTCGGGCTGAATCGCGCGGCGGAAACCGCTTGCGCTCTTGCGGAGTCATCTGCCGGATCACGAGCTTGCCTTCGGCCACCTGCTCGCGAATGTCCCGGAGCTTCTCCTCGCGCTTCTCCTGCTGGCGAAGCTGGATGGGACCTGGCAACTACTCGCTCCTAGCAATAACACGCGCGTTCAAGCCGATGAGCTCTCTGCGGCGCTGGGTGAGGGCGGCGTCGTCCCTTGTACGGATCTCCTCCTACGGGCCGCTACTTGCTGCTCGCAACCCTGCCCTTTCTAGCAGTCAGTCTAGCGCGCGAGCAGGTACACAACAGCCATCGAGCACAGCCATGTAACGCCTTCCGGGAATTCGAACGGTGGGCGTCTGCTACCTTGCCAGCCAGCGGTCAAGACTTTTCGACCGCGAGGTCAGCTCGCTTGAGGTCCCGCCAGCAGCGGTTTCGGGTCAGCAACAGCCTCCCAAAACCGCAGGCGCCAGCGAGCGCCGTCAGGAGCAGCACATGTCCAAGCAGTCCTTCGCCGAGCTCGGCGTCTCACGCGCCGTTTGCGGTGCGCTATCGCGCCGCGGAATAGTGGCGCCGTTCCCCGTCCAGCAACTCGTCCTGCAGGACGCTCTGGCCGGCCGGGACGTCCTTGTCAAGTCACCGACCGGCTCGGGCAAGACGCTTGCCTTCGGCATCCCGCTGACCGAGCTGCTCGACGCGCGCGGGCCGACGCCGGCGGCGCTCGTGCTGGCTCCCACCCGTGAGCTCGCGTGCCAGATCCTCGCAGAGCTGGAAGATCTCGCCGCCGCCAAGGGGCTGCGAGCCGCAGCCGTCTATGGCGGCGTCGGCCTCGCCGCGCAGGCTAAGCGAGCCGCGCGTGCGCATCTGCTCGTGGCAACGCCAGGTCGTCTTGAGGACCTGCTGGCACGCGGAGCGTTCAAGCTCGATCGCGTCGAGATGCTCGTGCTCGACGAGGCCGACCGGATGCTTGACATGGGATTTCGCCCAGCGATCGACAGGATCGTCCGGGCCTGTCCGAACAAGCGCCAAACACTGTTCTTCTCGGCGACGCTGGAGGGCGTCGCCGGCAAGGTCGCGGAGCGTTACACCTCTCAAGCGATCGCCCACGAGCACGGCGCGCCGGGCAAGTACGACACGACCCGGGTCGAGCACCGCTTTGTCACGGTGCGCGACGGGCAGCGTTTGTCGGCGCTTGTCGAGGAGCTGAGCGGTGAGCGCGACAGGGCGATCGTGTTCGTCCGCACCAAGCGTGGAGCAGATCGCTTGGTCAAGAGCCTTGACGCGCATGGCCTGACGGCCGTCGCGATCCACGGCAATAAGACACAAGGCCAGCGCGACCGCGCTCTTGCCAGCTTCCAATCCGGTCGCGTCGACACGCTTGTCGCAACCGACGTCGCGGCACGTGGAATCGACGTTGGAGGGGTTTCGCACGTAGTCAACTTCGATCCCCCAGCCGACCATCACGCTTATATCCACCGCATCGGGCGCACGGGTCGCGCCGGCGACCGCGGCGTCGGCGTGACGCTCGTCGGCGGCGGCCAGCACCAGGAAATGCGCCAGCTCGCCCGACGACTTGGGTTGAACCACCGCCTGGGCGAAGACGAGAGCCCAGACGAGGCCCAGGCACAGCACCGGCCGGGGCGACGAGCACGCCGCCGCCGCGCGAGCGACGCGAATCTGGTTCGCAAGGGGCGTTAGGCTCCATGCGATCGCGTGGGCACCCCGACCGCACTCACCTATGAAGTCACCGGCCGCGTCGCCCGGATTGCGCTGAACCGTCCTGAGCGCGGCAATGGCATCACTCGCCGACTCGTCGTAGAGCTGGAGCAGTGCGTCGAGCAGGCCGACTTGGATCCGGCGGTCCACGCGATCCTGCTGTCCGGCAACGGCAAGGGCTTCTGCGGCGGCTATGACCTGGTCGAGAGCGCCGAGGGCCAGGGCCGTCTTGGCCAGGACCCCCGTGACCCGCGCTCGCCGCAGTCGCCGCCACCGGGCTCGCCGCTGGACACGGCCGTGATGGCCGCCAACCACGACCCGCGACAAACGTGGGACCCAATGGTCGATTACGCGATGATGAGCCGCAACGTGCGCGCCTTCATGTCGCTGTTTCACTGCGGCAAGCCGGTCGTGTGCAAGGTGCACGGCTTCTGTGTGGCGGGCGGCACCGACATGGCCCTGTGCTCGGACCTGCTCGTGATCGCCGCTGAGGCCAAGATCGGCTACCCGCCGGCGCGTGTATGGGGCTCGCCGACAACGGCGCTGTGGGCACACCGACTCGGCCCGCAGCGAGCCAAGCGGCTGCTGTTCACCGGCGACTCGCTGTCCGGCAGCGAGGCAGCGGAATGGGGCCTTGCGATCGAGGCGCCGGCTGCCGAGCGATTGGACGAGCGCACCGAGGTCCTGATCGAACGGATCGCAAAGATGCCGCTTAACCAACTGCGGATGATGAAGCTGCTGATAAACCAGTCGCTCTACGCCCAGGGGCTGCACACAACACAGACGCTTGGCACGCTGCTGGACGGCGCTGCCCGCCACACACCCGAGGGATATGCCTTCCAGCGGCAAGCGATGCAGGACGGCTTCCGAGCCGCGGTGCGCGAGCGCGACGAGCCGTTCGGCGATGCCGGCGCCTCCACTTACAAGGGGTAGCAACAGCGCCCCGACCCTATTCAGGGCATACAAATAATTCGATTTGAGCATGTCATTTGATTAACCCAATTTGGTCATTTTTGCGCTACGCTTCGCAAACCCGCATGCTTGTGTAGGCGGGCGGCTATCAAGGCAGGACGAGCGGATGGACCAGACGGCTAGAGGCGTCCTCGACATCGCGCACAGTGTGCTGTCCGAGCTGGACGTCGAGCTTGTGCTCAACCGCGTGCTTGAGTCCGCCCGCGAGCTGACTGGAGCACGTTACGCGGCGCTCGGCGTGCTCAACGGCTCGCGTACCGAGCTGGAGCGCTTCCTGACGCTCGGCATCGACGAGGCCGAGCGCGAGGCGATTGGCTCGTTGCCGCGCGGGCGGGGCGTGCTCGGCGAGCTGATCTCTCACCCGCACCCGCTGCGCCTGAGCGACATCAGCGAGCATCCGCGCTCCTACGGCTTCCCGCACGGCCATCCGCCAATGCGCAGCTTCCTCGGCGTGCCGATCGTGGTTGACAACACCCCGTTTGGAAACCTTTACCTGACAGAGAAGCGCGACGGGCAGGACTTCACCAACGGCGACGAGGAAGCGGCGTTGATGCTCGCGGAGCTGGCGGGCTTCGCGATCGATCACGCCCGCCGCTACATGGGCGCCAGCCAGGACCGCGACGAGCTCGAACGCACCGTTGCGGCGCTGAACGCAACGACGCAAATCGCCCGTGCGGTCGGCGCCGAGACCGACCTGGAGGTGATCCTTGAGCTCGTGGCCAAGCGTGGTCGCGCCCTTGTCGACGCCCGCCTGCTGGCGATCGAGCTTGTGCGCCAAGGGCAGCTGGTGATCGCCGCCGGCGCGGGCGAGCTGCCGCCAGGACTGCTTGGCCGGAAGGTGCAGTTGGGTGACACGGTCGCAAGCGCCGCGCTGCGCACGCGCCGCGCACAGCGCCTGGAGGAACCGCTGACACGCGCGCGCTTTGACGAACACGGCCTGGGGACGCTCGGCGTCCAAGCCAGGGGTGGATTGATCGTGCCGCTGGTGTTCCAGAGCCACTCCTACGGCGTCCTGGTCGCGATCGACCGCATTCACGACGGCCCCGAGTTCACCTATGACGACGAGCGCCTGCTTGAGGCCTTTGCCGCGAGCGCCGCGACCGCCGTAGCCACGGCTCAATCGGTCGCCTCTGAGCGTCGTCGTCAACGGTTGGCCGCCGCCGAGGCCGAACGCCAGCGCTGGGCGCGCGAGCTGCACGACGACACTCTGCAAAGCCTCAGCGCCCTGCGCGTGGGGCTCTCGACAGCCAAGCGCTCGGGCAAGCACGACACGCTGGAACAGGCGGTGACCAGCGCGATCGACCACCTTGAGGAGGGCATCACCAACCTGCGCGCGCTGATCACCGATCTACGACCGGCTTCGCTCGATGAACTCGGCGCGGCAGCGGCGATCCAGGCGCTGTGCGAACGCGCCGAGCGCCAGGGCATCGACGTGGACGTTTCGATCGACCTCGCCTACGAGGAGGGCCGAGAGCGCAGTCGCCACGTACCCGAGATTGAGACGGCCATGTACCGAATCGTTCAAGAGGCGCTCACCAACGCCGTCAAGCACGGCGCCGCCAAACGGGCTGTGGTCGAAATCGGCGACGAAGGCGAGGAAGTCAGCCTGAGCGTGCGCGACGATGGCAGCGGCTTCGACCCCAGCGAGCACACCGACGGCTTTGGCCTGCTTGGCATGAACGAGCGCGTACAGCTGTTGGAAGGCACGCTTGAGCTGATCTCAGAGCCCGGCAGCGGCACGATCATCAGAGCACGCTTTCCGATTCAGCGCCGCGGCGAGAGCGCGCCGCTGTCGGCGACGGCCCCGCGGTAGCTCAGGCACAGCCCGCAGCGAGCACGCGACTCGGCTCTCAGCCGAAGAAGACTTCCGCGGTCTCAAACAGAGCGGGGTCCAGCAGCTTGGGCTCGGCCAGCGCCTGCGCCATGTCGACCTCGGCTATGTCAGGGCCCTTGAGCGCGACCATCGTGCCGAAGTGCCCAGCAGCCGCGGCGTCGAATGCGGCCACGCCGAAGCGGGTGGCCAGCACGCGGTCATACGCGGTCGGGGTGCCGCCGCGCTGGACGTGGCCAAGGATCGTGGCGCGAGCGTCGTAGCCGGTCAGCCGCTCGATGTGGCGCTCAAGCTCGACGCCGATGCCGCCGAGGCGGGCATGGCCGAATTGGTCGGTGACGCGCTCGCCGCCAAGCGTCATCGCGGTTCCCTGCGCCGGCATCGCGCCCTCGGAGACGACGACGATCGAGAAGCTGATGCCTGCCTCGTGGCGACGGCGCAGCCGCTCGCACACCCGCTCGACGTCAAACGGCCGCTCGGGCACAAGGATCGCGTCGGCGCCGCCGGCTATGCCCGCGTAGGTGGCGATCCAGCCGGCGTGACGGCCCATCACCTCGACCACCATCACGCGGTTGTGGGACTCGGCGGTGGTGTGCAGGCGGTCGATCGCGTCGGTAGCGATCTGCACGGCGGTGTGGAAGCCGAAAGTGAAATCGGTGGCGCCGATGTCGTTGTCGATTGTCTTTGGGACCCCGACGACCGGCAGCCTGTGCTCGCACAGTCGCGCGGCCACTCCCAGCGTGTCCTCGCCGCCGATCGGGATCAGCGCATCCAGCGACCGCGCCTGCAAGGTCGCGCGAATCCGCTGCAAAGCCCCGTCGCGGCCATCGAACGGGTTGGTGCGCGAGGTGCCGAGGATCGTGCCCCCACGCGGCAGGATGCCGGCGGTGCTCGCGCGCGTCAGCTCTACCGCCTCGTCCGCCAAAACACCGGCCCAACCGTGACGAAAGCCAACGAAGCTGCTGCCCGGATCGAGTTGCAGCCCGCGACGCACGACCGCGCGAATCACCGCGTTCAGCCCGGGGCAGTCGCCACCGCCGGTGAGTAGGCCGACCCTCATCGACTCCGCAGCTGCTCCAAGCGCGGCCCAAGGTACCTGGCGACGATCTTGCGCGGCGGGCCCCACAGCGGCTGGTCCGATACCTCCGAGTCAAAGCCGTGACCGCCGAAGACATGGGCACGCAGATACTTGGGCGCGCCGCCGGTCAAGAGCATCCCGTAGACCACGAGGTCAAGCGGCGCCGGCTTGAGATCCGCGCCCGCGAGCGCGGCGATCGCTTCGGCGGCGGCGTCCGCCTGCTGAGCGGAGACGCTCCCGTGCTTGACCGCGAAGTCGACGGCGTCACCGGCGGCGTAAACCGCTTCCATGCCGCGCACCTTGGAGTGCGCGTCGCAGGGGATGAAGCCATGATCGGCAGCGGGCAGCCCGCGAACCGCCGGCCCGTACAGCTCCGGCAGCGCTACCACGCGATCCACGCTCAACCGCCGGTCGCCGGGGTTGACCACTACGGTGTCCCAGCCCGGCACCTCGACGTAAGCAGAGACGATCGCCTCGATGCCGGCGTCGGCCAGCAGCTTTGAAACAGCTTCGCTGGCTCCGATGCCGAACAACGCCAACGGCGATGGCTCGGGCGTGAGGATCGTCGCCTGCACGGGCATGCCCAGCTCACCCGCGCGCCTGGCCGTCATCAGCGCTATCTCGTAAATCGGCAGCTGCCAGCCCATCCGCGCCGGCACGACAAAAGCCAGCCGCTTCACATACCCGTCCTCGACGTCCTGCAGCAGGCCGCGCAGGATGTCATCCAGATGACGGTCGTCGATCGCATAGGCGTGGGTGAAGCGGGCGCGAGCCCGCGCGCCGAGCGCCAGCAGCAGAGCGTCATAGGGGAGCTTGAGGCCGTTCTCGGTGTGGACAAGGCGCTTTGCCGGGTCGACCCAGGAGAAGCTCTCGGACAGCAGCCTGGCGCCGGTGCCGTCGATCACGTCCGCGACTGCGTAGCGCTCGGCCGCGCCGTAGTCGAACGGCTCCCTCACCCGCAACGGGCGGTACACGAACTCCGGCTCGGGAGCCAGCAGTTGCACCTGCACGCGCTGCCCGGCCAACTCGCTCAAAGCCAACGTCGCCTCCAAGCCGGCAACACCGGCGCCGGCGACGATCACCTTCAAAGGAGCCCCGTCTGTGGCCATAGCGCGAGCATATGCAAGCCGGCTGCCGGCGACAGCCGCGTAACCCCGCCACGCGCCTGCAGGAAACTACGTGTACGACCGAGTTCAGTGCTTTGCCACAGGCAAAATGTGTCTTTGCCCGCTGCTCGGAGCCGACAGCCGCATCTAGCGTCTGAGCATGGTCCCGATCTCCCACCTGGCGCCCGTGCCCGATCCCGGGCCTGCCGGCGCCACCGCTCCGATCAGAATCCTGCTGGCCGATGACCATGCGGTCATGCGCCAGAATCTGCGACTGCTGCTTGACGGCGAGGCCGACCTGGATGTGATCGCTGAGATCGACAGCCTGGATACCGTGAGCGGACAGGTGCAGGCGCGCCGTCCAGACGTGCTCGTGCTTGATTTGGGAATGTCCGACCACGGCTCGGGGATCGAGGCGCTGGGGCGGCTCAGCCACGAGCTGTATGGAACCCACATCGTCGTGCTGACGATGAACGACGATCCGGCCTTCGCACAGCGCTCGCTTGACAACGGCGCGACCGGCCTTGTGCTGAAGGAGATGGCCGACTCGGACTTGCCGATGGCGGTGCGCCGCGCCTGGCGCGGCGAGCGCTATCTGAGCCCCGTGATCGCCGGCAAGCTCGGCGACGAGCGCCGCGGCGACAGGCTCACCCCGCGCGAGCGCGAGGTACTGCGACTGATCGCCCTCGGGCACACAAGCGTGGAGATCGCCAAGAAGCTCGGACTATCGCCGCGAACGATCGAGACCCACCGAGCGCGCATCCACCGCAAGCTCAAGCTTGAGACCCGCGCCGAACTAGTGCACTACGCACTCCAGCACGAACTGCTCAAGCCGTAGCGGTCCTCTTAGCCCTTGGTCCGGGGGATGTCCCTGACGCGGGCTGGCGGCACGCCGTGGTCGCGTATCGGGGCTGGGTCGATATGGGGGGTGTGTCGTGTCATTGAAAACACCGAGACGCAGGCATCGACGACCGACTTCGTCGGCGTCCCGATGCCGCGTCTCGGTGTTTTCAATGACACGACACACCCCCCATACCCAGCAGCCGAGCACGACCTTGGCGGCACGCCGGCTGCGTCAGGGACATCCCCCGGACCAAGGGTTAAGAGCCCGCTATTAGCTTGGCGGCTCGGCGCAGGGGTGGGGCTACTTGCTTGAGCAGGCGGGCGGCGGTGTAGGTCGCGGACGGGACTGTGACGTCGATTGCCAGAGTGTGGCCGGCGCGTGCGCCGGGGACTCGCACCGCCAGGGAGCGCGCTCCCGCTTGCTCCTCTTCGTCGCTGAGCACGGCGTCGCCGCTGCCGATCTGCTCGATTGCTGCGGCCAGCAGTCGGCGATCGAGGATTGCTTTGGGGCCCTGCGGCTCGAAATCGAGGTCGGCCAGTAGCTGCTCTCGCTCGGGTGCCGCCATGCTTGCCAGCAGCACCTTGCCCAGCGCGGTGCAGTAGACGGGGATGCTCGCGCCTGACTCAAGCGAGCGGTCGATCGCGTATTGGCCCTGGCGGTGGCCGAACAGACGCTGGATGTAGACGACGCGGGTGCCGCACAGCACTCCCATCGAGACGGTGTGGCCAAGCTCGTCGCGCAGCTCCCGCAGCACGGCGCGACCGCCGACTTCGGAGCGGATCGCCTCGATCGCGGCGCGGCCCGAGTCAGCCGCGCGGGCGGCGAGGCGGTACTTGCGCTTGCTGTCCTGCTCAAGGTGGCCGAGCGCCACCAAGGTCATCGCGTAGCGGTGCGCGGTCGAGCGGCTGATGCCGATGATCTCGGCGATGTCGGCGATGCCGAGCGCCTGCTGGCTGCCGGAGTAGCAGCGCAGGATCGCGGTGCCGTATTCCAGCGAACGCGAACGACGCGGATCGGCTTCCGCCTCGATCGGCGGGCTGGTGGGCGCCAGGCGTCGTCCAGCCCTGCGCCCGCCCCGTTGCTTCTTTTGCATTCGCCAACCCCCGACTGAGCATACAATCGTCTGTGGCGGAAACACTACAGGATCAGCCGGCGCGAACGCGCGCGACGATCGCGCCGACCAGCTCGGCGAAAGTCATGCCGGCGGCCTCGGCGGCCGCGGTCACGATGCCCGTCTCGGTCAGGCCCGGGATCGTGTTGATCTCAAGCACCTGCGGCTGCTCGTGCTCGTCGAGGATCAGGTCGACGCGAGCGAAGTCGCGACAACCCAGCAGCCGATAGCTCTCCAGCGCGACCTGCTCGACCCGCTCGCGCACGTCGGGCTTCAGGTCGGCCGGGGACTCCATCCGCAGCTGGCCGATCGTGTAATGCGCTTCATAGCTGTAGAAGCTCTCGGGCGTGAACAGCTCGACGACCGGCAGCGCGCGCGGCCCGTCGCTGCCGTCGAGGATCGTCACCGCCAGCTCACGGCCCGCGATGTGACGCTCGACCAGCACACGGTCGCCGTAGCCGAAGGCGCCCAGGATCGCGCCCGGCAACTGCTCTGGCCTGTGCACGAACTTGATCCCGATCGCCGAGCCCTGCGCGACCGGCTTGACGAGCACCGGCAGAGCCAGCTCGTCGAGCAGGCGCGGGAACGTCTGCGCGCCGCCAAGCTCGCGGAACGCCGTCTCGTTGAAGCTGTGGAAGGGCGGCGTGGGGATGCCGTGCAAGGACAGCAGGCGCTTGAACAGCATCTTGTCCATGCACAGCGCGCTGGCGAGCGGGTCAGAGCCCGTGTACGGGATGGAGAGCGTCTCCAGCAGATCCTGCAGCGTGCCGTCCTCGCCGCCGCGGCCGTGCATCGCCACGAACACGAAATCAGGGCGCGCCTCGCCGACGCGCGCGACGAAGTCGCGGTCGGCGTCGAGCGCCTGCACGTCGTAGCCGAGCTCGCGCAGCGCGCGCTCGACGCGGCGGCCGCCGCGCAGCGAGATCTCCCGCTCCAGCGAGCGACCGCCCATCGCGACGATCGCCCTCGGGGCGGTCAAGCCTTTTCGCCTCCCGCCTTGGCGCCGGTCGCACGCAGAGCCAGCAGGTTCGTGTCAAAGACCGTGGTCGTGCGGGCCTTCTCGGCGTGGTCGGCCAGCGCCAAGGCGAGCAGCTCGTCCATCAGGTCGGCGAACGGCACGCCCGCCGGCTCCCACAGGTAGAAGGAGAACGAGCCGGGAATCGTGTTCAGCTCGTTGACGAACACCTGCTCCTGCTCGTCGATCAGGAAGTCGACGCGAGTCACGCCGGCGCAGCCGAAGGCCGTGAAGGCAGCGCAGGCCAGCTCGCGCACGCGTTCGGTCAGCTCATCGGAGAGGGGGGCCGGGATCAGGCGCTGAGCCGACTTCATGCCGGTGGCCTTGCCCGACGAGCGCATGTACTTGTCCTCGAAGGAGAGCAGGGCGTCGCTGGCCAGCGGCTGCTCGCAGACCGAAGCGCGCGGCGCGGCGCCGGGGCGACCGATCACCGCGCAGTTGACCTCAATACCCCCCCTCGCCGCAGGTTCGATGAGGCACACACGGTCAAGCTCGAAGACGAGCTCAAGCGCATCGGCCAACGCAGCGTCGTCCTCACAACGCGAGACGCCGACGCTCGATCCCAGCGAAGCCGGCTTGGCATAGAGGGGGTATTGGAAAGCGTTGCGCGCACCCTCGCGACAGGCGTCAGGGTCTACCTGCCACTGCTCGCGGCGCAGCGCCAGGTGCGGCAGCGCCGGCAAAGCCGCCTGGGCCAGCAAGGCCTTGGTCATGACCTTGTCCATCGCCGCTGCGGCCGCTCCCACCGGCGGCCCGACGTACGGCAGCTGGGCCAGCTCCAGCGCGCCCTGCAGGCAGCCGTCCTCGCCCTGGGTGCCGTGCGTTGCCAGCACGACCGCGTCCAGCTCGATCGACTGGCCGCCGCGGCCACCCGAGCGGCGGCCGCGCAGCAGCGAGCCGCCCTCCGGCGCGCGCAGCAGGCGGCCGCCGTGCAGGTCGAAGGTGATCTCATCCGAATCGGGATCGCCCCCACCCGAGCCGGCCCCCTGCTGGTAGACGGCAAGGTCCTGCAGCGACTCGCCCGTGAACCAGCGGCCGCTGCGGGCGATGTAGATCGGGACCGGACGGTGGCGCTCCTGCAGCACGGCCAGCGCCTGCAGGCCGGTGATGATCGAGACGTCGTGCTCGACCGAGCGGCCCCCGAAGGCGACGCCCACGCGTAGATCCCTTGCCGGCATGGGCGTAGCTTATGCGGCGTACGTGTCGGGCAGGTCGTTCTCGAACAGGACCACGTCGCCGGCGCGTGTGAGCCTTCCGAGCAGGGCCGTCGCCTCGCCGATGTCGCGCACGACGTGCACGCCGGCGGCGTCCATGCCGCCGGCCTCCAGGCCCTCGCGGATCGGCTGCGTGCGCTCCGGGCCGACCAGAATCGCCAGGTCACACGCAGCGGCCGCCTGCTCGCCGAAAGCGCGGTTGAGCTGCTGCTCAAGCTCGCCCAGCTCGACCATGCCCGGGGTCACCAGCAGACGGCGGGCGGCCGGGTGCTCGCGCAGGACCTCCAAAGCCGCGCGGGCGCCGTCGGGATTCGAGTTGTAGGCGTCGTCGATCACGACCACTCCGGCCGCGGGGTTGTGGATCGGCTGCAGGCGGTGCGCGGGCGCCTTGACGCTCTCAAGACCCGCCGCGATCTGCTCGGGCGCGATCCCAAGGGCGCGACCGACCGCGGCCGCGGCCAGCAGGTTGCCGACGTTGTGGCGGCCGAGCAGGCCGGCCGAGACGGGGATCGGCTCGCTGTCGGGGCCGTCGAGCAGCAGCTGGAAAGAGGTGCGGCCCTGCGCCAGCTGCAAGTTACGCGCGAGCACGCTCACCTTGACCGCCTGGGTTTGGGAGGGGGGCGCCTTCGGCGCCCTGTCGTTCGTACTTGCCGGCGTGTCCGCCTCGATGCCGTACAAGGTCACGGGCACGTGAGCGCGCGCGGCCAGCTGTAGGCAGCGCGGGTCCTCGGCATTGGTGATGAACGCACCACCCGCGGGCAGAGCGTCGAGCAGCTCTCCCTTGGCGCCGGCGATCGCCTCGATCGAGCCCAGGCGCTCCAGGTGCATCGGGCCGATCGCGGTGATCACGCCGACGCTGGGATGTGTCAGCTCGCACAGCTCGGCGATGTCGCCGCGGCGGAACATTCCCATCTCGACCACGAACGCCCTGTGCTCGTCGCGCAGGTGCTCGTTGATCGTGCGGACCACTCCCAGTAACGAGTTGAAGCTCTCGGGGGTGACGAGCGCGGGGCGGTCCTGCTCGACCACCGCGCCCGTGCAGAACTTGGTCGTGGTCTTGCCGTAGCTGCCGGTGATGCCGATCACAGTCGGCGCCACGCGACGCAAAGTGCGGCGGGAGCGCGAGATGTAGCGCTCGTTGATCGCCGACTGCACCGGTCGCAGCGCGAGGTTGGCGCCAAGCAACGTCCCGGGAGCGCCGGCCAGCAGCAACAGAGACAGCGCGAGCGCCACCGCCAACGCCGCTGTCGAGACGCCCGCGAGCGCAACGACCACAGTCGCGAGCGCGAGCAGCGCCGGCGCGAGCAGCGCCAGCGCCAGCAAACGCTTGGCTCGACCTGTGAGGACAAGCGGCTTGACCGCCTCACGCCGCCAGTCGGCAAAGCCCAGCGCGGCCAGCGGCGTGGAGAGCAGCAGCATCACGCCGCTGAGCCAGCCCGAGCCCGCGGCCTGCGCCGCGATCGCTCCCGCGTACAGCAATGTCGCCCCGACCAGCTCGCGCGGCTGCCAGCGCTCGCGGCGGCGATGCAACCACACGCGCAGGCGCGCGTTCTCATAGTGCTCCAGTTGCAGCAGGTGCAGCAGGCGATGCTGGCGACCGGTCAGGCGGGCGAGTAGCGCGAGCAGCGCCAGGACCAGTGCGGCTCCTTGAAAAGCGCTCATGCTGGGGCTATGAAGTGGCTGACGATGCGAGCGAAGCGCGCGGGCTGGTCCGCGTAGCTGAAGTGACCGGCGCCCTCCAGGACGACCAGGCCCGCGTCGGGGATCAGGCGCTCCATCTCCTTGGCCATCGCCACCGGGGTGTCGGCGTCCTCGGCGCCCCAGACCAGCAGGGTCGAGGCCCTTATCCGCGGCATGTACTCGCGCAGGTCGGAGTTGACGAGCTTGACCAGCGTTGGGCGCAGCTCGCCCGCGGCCGCGTAGTCAGCCGACGCCGCTTTGGCCAGGAGCGCGTCGCGCAGCCGCTCACCGGGACGGCCGAGGCGGGCGGCGGCGTGCTTGCCGACCTTTGCCATGCCCACGCGGCGGTACCAGCGCAACGTGCGTTTCGGCCTGATGCCGGCCGCGTCGACGAGGACCAGCTTGGACACTCGCTCCGGTTCGGTGGCAGCCATGCGGATCGCGATGCGGCCGCCGTTTGAGTGGCCGACGATCGTGGCGCGCTCGATTTTCAAGGCGTCCATGTAGGCGACCACGAACGCCTGGTAGTCCTCCACCCCCCACGGGCTTGGCGGCATCGCCGTCTCGCCAAAGCCCGGCAGGTCCAGCGCGTACACGCGGGTCGTCGCGGCCAGACCCGCGACGATCGGGTAGGCCGCCTCGATCGAGGCGCCCCAGCCGTGCAGCACGAGCACAGGGTGGTCGCCCTCGCCGCGCACGAGGTGGCGCGCGCGCAGTCCCTGGATCTGGAGGGTCTGCGTGTCGAGCGTCGCGGGCACGGCCTAAAAGTATTGAGTCCTGAGCGCCCCCGGCTGACTCGTGCACGGCGACGGGCTCGACCGGGCACCGATCTCCTTGTCCAGCCCGCTCGGCATCGAGCTGCTTGCCCGCGACCGGGCAGTCGAGTTGATCGACGCCTACCACGAGGGGGGGCTTGCGCTTGGCGAGAGTCTTGGCCTATGGGGCGCGCTGGCGCTCGACCGGCTCGATCCCGACGACGTCGATGTCGCGCTCGACCGCGGCTGCTGCGCCGCGCGATGCCGGCCAGCCAGGAGCGCCGAGCGCTCGACCAAGGTCAACCCGAGCCGGGGCCGCTGCCGGCGCAAGCGGAGGCTCGCCGGCGCACTTCGGTGTAGGCTCTCCTTTAGGGGAAGCAATGGGGAGGCCACCGATGACATTCAAGTCGCTGTGCCAAGCAACCGCGCTGGCCGCGGTCGCGCTGATGCTGCCCGGCACCGCGCTCGCGCGACCGACAGTGAGCGTCAAAGCCAAGATCGTGCCGGTGCCGGTCGACGCCAGCAAGCCCTCCGGCCCGGTGTATCCCAACACCGGCAACCTGTTGGGAAAGCCGGCCGCGCTCGAAGCGACGCTTCAGATCAGCGGCAACGAATATTTCGGCGGGCCGTCGCCCGTGACCCACGTGACGGTTGACCTGCCCGCCGGAACCAAGCTCCACCCGCAAGGCTTTGCGATCTGCTCGATGGCGATCCTGGAAAGCCACGAAGTGCAGAAGTGCCCAAAGCGCTCTTACGCCGGGCCCACCGGAGAAGTGCTCGGGGTCGTCAGCTTCGGCAGCTCGCGCGTGCACGAGAAAGGCACGCTGCAGGCCTTCTTCGCCCCGGGCGGCAAGCTCGCCTTCTTCACCGAAGGGCGCGAACCGGCGCTTGTGGAAGTGCTCGCCTTCGCCGGCATCTCGACCGCCCCGGCGCCGTTCGGCCCGCGCTTCTCCGCCGAAGTGCCGCTGGTGGCAACGGTGCCGGAAGCGCCCTACGCGTCCGTGCTTGAAATCAAAAGCAAGATCGGCGCCGGCTTCAAGCATGGCAAAAAGCTGATCTCCTACGGCACGGTGCCGAAGACCTGCCCGAAAGGCGGCTTCAAAGGGCGCGTCGAAATCACGTTTCTCAGCGGCGAAACGGTTACGGCAACGCCAACCGTGCCCTGCCCAAAGCACTAGATCGACGCAGCGGTACTCCGCCGCGCGACTGCGGACAAACACTGATTCGCCCACAGCCGCTTCAGCTTACGGTTGTCAGAGGCCACCACAGATGAGCCGACATCCGTCGAAAGGACGAAACGATGATCGTTGCCAGCAGCTACCCCTTCCTCGAAGTCTTCTGGACGATGCTGATCTTCTTCGCATTCGTCATCTGGATCTGGATCCTGATCACGGTGCTGCTGGATCTGTTCCGTCGCCACGACACCTCTGGATGGATGAAGGTGCTTTGGATCATCTTCATTGTGGTCCTGCCATATCTCGGCGTGTTCGTCTACTTGATCGCCGAGCACAAGGGGATGACCGAACGCGCGGTCAAACAACAAAGCGACGCCAAGGCTGAATTCGACAAGTACGTGCAGTCCGTGGCCACGCAGAGCGACCCGACCGAGCAGATCGCCAAGGCCAAGCAGATGCTCGACGCAGGCACGATCAACCAAGGTGAGTTCGAGCAGATCAAGCGCAAGGCGCTGGCTGGGGCGGCATAGAGCACGCTACCTACGGGGGACGGGCTCGCGGCTACGGATGTCTTCGTGCCGCGAGCCTCGGGGGTGTCGGACGGCGCGGGGAGAGGAGCCGACGGCCGGGATCGAACCGGCGACCTCGCCCTCCTGCAAGAAGGCCTCATCAAGTAGCGCAAGACACTCCGATGCGCTCGGACGCCCAGTCCAGGGGATCGACTTCATCATTCGCGTGGGCTTACTCGCCCGGGCGGAGCAGAAACGGCGGCTTCCACCCCGGCCGGCGGATCAAGGTTCACCGGCGCCCTCTCAACCGGAGCTGCAGGGCCGCCTGTTTGTCTAGTCGGCGTGGCCGGTCACGCCGGCGTCGGCTACCTGATGGCGGCCCCCTCGGCGAACTCCTCGACGATCTTTGCGCAGAAGGCCGGCAGGTCGTCGGGCTTGCGGCTAGAGACCAAGCCTTGGTCGAGGACAACCTCCTCGTCGACCCAGTCTCCGCCGGCGTTGCGAATGTCGGTTTGCAAGGAGGGCCAAGAGGTGAGCTTGCGACCGCGCACGAGGTCGGCCTCCACGAGCGTCCAAGGGCCGTGACAGATGACTCCCACGGGCTTGCCGGCGGAGAAGATGCCCCGGATGAACCGGACGGCACGTTCATCGGTGCGCAGCTGGTCGGGGTTTGCGACGCCGCCGGGGAGCACGAGCGCGTCGTAGCTGTCTGGATCGGCGTCATCGAGCGTCTCATTGACCGGATAGGTGGCGCTCTTGTCGAGATGATTGAACGCTTGAACCTTCCCGCCCGCGGGGGCGATCAACTTCGGTGAGCCTCCTGCGTTTTCGACGGCTTTCCAAGGCTCGGTGAGCTCGACCTCCTCGACGCCCTCTTGGGCTGTAAGGAATGCGACGGTCTTTCCCTCTAGCTGGGTGGACGCCATTGGTCGATTACCTCCGTTCGATGAATCATTGGTGTGATTGCGCTTGGACGTGCTGCCTTACCAGCGGTACCAGCGACGGCGTCCCACCCCGACGTCAGCTCCGCCGACCAAGAAGCCGAGCAGCCACAGCACGACCGCGACAATCAGCACGAACCAGAGCACGTGGGCAGCGAACCCAAGCCCTCCGAGAGGGACCGGCAGCAAAAGCGGCACTGTCAAGGCAACCATTTTGGGGCCTCCTTAACGATTCGCTGCCTCTACCCCCGATGCACGCTGACAAACAAACGAGGTCGTAGGCTGCGGGCGAAGGCGCTCAGCTCAGCAGCGGTGAGCCCGCCGGCTCGGCGCTCGCTGGTGGGTTTGAGGTCGCGTGCTAGGCGGTGGCGCAAGCGCGGCAGGGCGTGGCCGAAGTCGAGCATCGCGTCGAACTTCTTCCGGTTCCGGTGGGCACGCCACTGTTCGTGGTAGAGGTACTGCTTGCGTCCGGACGAGTCCAGCCCGGTGGCCTGCAGGTGCCCGAGGGGGTCCATGCAGATCCACACCTGCCGCCAGGCGGGCGGGATCGCCAGCGCGGCGATGCGCTCCAGCACCTCGGGATCATCAATGTGCTGCCCGTCGGGGTCGAGATACTCATAGCCGCGGCCGTGGCGGCGGCGGGCGATGCCGGGCGTCGTGCAGTCCGATCGTCTCAATCGCGGCATCGCCGCGGTCAGCCTGTCTGGTCGAGCTCCCAGGCGACGGCGCGGGCCCACGCTCCGCCGCAGCCCTCCAACAGCACCGGGAACGCGGTCAAAAAGCAGCGCTGTCCGACCAGCTCATCCGGGATGTTCAGCTCCTCAACGATGACCTTGCCGGCGCCAAGCAGCGCGACGTGGCTTGGCTCGCCCTTCTCGGGTCCGCCCCAGCCGCCGATGCTGAGCGCATCGATCCCGACACCCGATATGCCGTGCTCAAGCATCAGCTTTGCTCCCTCGCCGTCCAGGTAGGGCCAGCGCTTCAAATACTCCTCGCTGACGGCTCGCTTGGAGCCCCAGCCGGTCACGAGCACAGCAATGTCTCCTCGCTGGAGCGCCTCAATGGCCCCGTTGAGCGTGCCGGGGCCGATCGGCTGGCCCGCTTGCACCCGCTCGCGCAGGTCGAGGAGCACGGCGGGCGCGGCAAACGCGGTGAGCGGCATCCGCTCAATGCTTGGGCCATCGTCGTCAAAGTGGTAGGGCACGTCTACGTGCGTGCCCGTATGAGTGTTAAGCGTGAGCGTCTCGGCGTTGAACCCTCGGCTTGGCGGCGGTAGTTGTGCTGGATGACAGGCGGGTCATACTCCGCCCAAGCGGGACCGTCGTGGAAGATGGGCTGGCTGAGATCCCACATGCGGTCGGTGCGAATCAGGGTCATGCGTGACTTCCTACCCGTGTAGCAGCCGAGTCGACGCGCTTCTCACCCAAGCGTTCAGCGAGCCGGGAGGCGAGTGCCATGATCGTGAGCGCTGGGTTTGCCGATCCCTGGGTTGGCATCACGCTGCCGTCGCAGACGAACAGGTTCGGGATGCCCCACGCGCGATGGTCTCTGTCGATCACCCCGGTGTCTGGCGAGTCGGACATGACGCAGCCGCCGACGAGGTGGGCGTAGCGGTCGATCTGGAGGATGTCTTGCGCTTCGGCGGCTTTGAGAATTTCGTGCAACTTCCCCTTGGCGAAAGCGATGTTCTTGCGGTCGTTGTCGCACTGGGTGTAGTCGAGGCGCGCGACCGGCATCCCGTTGCAGTCTCTCTCATCGGCAAGTGTCACTCGGTTCTCCGCTCGGGGGAGGAGCTCGCACAGCACGCCGATCGTGTACCAATGGTTGTAGTCGCGCATGTACTCGCGCAGCGCCTGCCCCCAGTGGCCCTCGGCGAGCACGTGCTCGGCCCAGCCGATCGGCAGCGGGCCGACCGTCTGGATCGAGAAGCCGCGCGCGAAGCCGCGTCCCGGATCGGTCTCATAGAACTGCTCGGAGTCGATCTCCGGCGGCGGCGCCTTGTACATCCGCATCTCTTCTCCGAACCGCCCTGCGACCTGGGGCGCGCCCTGCACCATGATCCCCCGGCCCACCAGATCGTTCTCATTGCCAAGCCCATCCGGGAACCGGCTGCTGGTCGAGTGCAGCAATAGCCTCGACGTCTCGATCGAGTAGCCCGCGACGGCGATCGCGTCGGCGGCTTGGAAGCGCTCCTGCCCGTCGTGGAAGTACGTGGCCCCGGTGCAGCGCCCGGTGTCGTCGGTCTCGATCCTTGTGACCATGCACTCTGAGCGCACCTCGACGCCGTGCTCGAGCGCGTCGGGAATGTGGGTCACGAGCGGCGATGCCTTGGCGTTCACCTTGCAGCCCTGTAGGCAGTAGCCGCGGTAGATGCAGTGCGGGCGGTGCCCGAAGCTGCCATTGGCGATACCGACCGGGCCGACACGCATCTGGATTCCCAGTCGCTTGGCACCCTCCCACGCCTTCAGCGCGCCGGCGCCGACTGGGTGCGGGCCGTGCGGGTAGCCGTGCGGGTCACCCCACGGCCAGAATTCTCCGGCTACGGGCAGCTCGCGCTCCAAGCGCTCGTAGTGGGGCTTCAGGTCCTGGTAGCCGATGGGCCAGTCGGCGGCTACTCGGTCGCGGCTGTAGACCTCGAAGTCTGAGGGGTGAAAGCGCGGTGTGAAACCGGCGTAGTGGATCATCGACCCGCCGACTCCGCGGCCGCAGTTGTTCTTGCCGAGCTCGACAGGGTCCTCCCCGCCGATCACCCTGGGATCGGTCCAGTACAGCTCGTGCGCGCCGGCCTCGTCTGAGACCCAGTCCTCGTCCGGGTCCCAGAACGGCCCGGCCTCCAGCACGAGCACCTTCCAGCCTCTGCGTGCGAGGCGTTGCGCGAGCGTTGCACCGCCGGCTCCCGCACCGACAATCAGCATGTCAACCGCCTCGTCGGGTCTGTAGCGGCGCATGCGCTCACGCCCAGGCACGCCTCTTCTGTGCGGATGAAGCAGGAACGCCGAGTCGTTCTCCGGTGGACGGATAGCGCCCTTCAGCGCAACTCTCAGCCGCTCTCTCACTCCAAACCCCGCTCGGGCACGTCCTTGACCGGATCGATGGCGAACTCGGGCGGTGACTCCCAGTGCTCACGCTGACCGGCGCCCAACCTCGCGAACCCGCGCGGATAGGCCGGGCCGCCGAACCCAATCTCATTCCACGCCCACGGGTGCGAGTAGAAGGCACCGAGCACGCCGCGCATCACCACGCTCCACGCCTTCTCTACGGGCAACTCCCAGTCGAGTTCGCCTTCGGAGAAGCGCTGCACGATCTCGTGCTGGAGCTCAGAGCCGGCGGCGGCGAACCCCTCCTCGCAGTCCTCCTCGCTCGCGGTCCGGTCGAGGTTCGCGGCTACCTGCCTCCAGGTTTCCGGATCAGGCGGCATGTCGTGGTAGCGAAATCCATCGAGGCGGCCCTCATGGAGCTTCGCGTCGACCATCTCAAGCACAGGGATCCGCGGCTCTGAGCCTTGGCCCATGACGACATCACAGAACGCCCTCAGCGTGCGCGCCTCCCGTTCGGTAAAGAAGCGGACCTCAGGGATGTTTGCCACACGATCGAGTACCACTCCTCGCGTAAGCGGGTCCCAGTGGCTGGTGTCGGCGAGCACGTCATAGTCGGGGTAGCGGCCACGCATCTGCGGCGTGGTGCCCTTGCGCTGGCGGGGCAGCCCTGGCGGCGGCCCGGGCGAAGTGTCGGCGCCCCGGTTGGGAAGATGCCCTACGCCGCTGGAAGCCTGTGTTTCAGCCATCGGCCGTCAGCGCTCCCGGTCAGCGAGCGCCGCCACCAGACCCATGCCGCCTACCAGCGCAAGTGAACCGGGCGCCAGCAGCGGCGGTCCCATCACGATGTTGTAGAGCGGCTCGGAGAACCCGCCGGGACGCTTGCGGACTCCTTGAACGTGGGTGTAGACGCCGATCAGGCCATCCAGGCAATACAACGCGGAGATGGCTGGCAGCACGGTTGTGGCGGCGCGCTTGGAGCGCACCCCGGCCAGCCCGGCGGCGGTGAGAAGCGGCGAGAGCGCTACGGGCGTCCACATCCACTTGTCGCCGAACGAGCCGCGGAAGTGCTCGAAGTAGATCTCCAAGCCGAGCGGCAGCGCGCTGGCCGCGGTGGCCGCGGAGAGGGTCCGCTGCACGCGCCCACGACGTAGATTGCCCAGCAGATGCTTGCCGCTCATCGGCCGTGGAGGAATTCGGGCAGCGTCTGGCGCAGCGACTGCGCGATGATCCGCCGGCTTCCGGGGTCGCCGTGCAGGATCGCTGAGGCGAATGAGCGGGCCTGCTCAATGGTGATGTGCGGCGGTAGCGGCGGTACCTCCGGGTCACAGCACACCTCAAGCACCGTGGGCCGGTCGGCCGCGAGCGCTTGCTCCCAGCAGGCGTCGAGCGCGTCGGGATCGTCGGTGCGGATGCCATTCAGCCCAATCAGTTCCGCCCACCTGGCATAGGGGATGTCTGGTAGTTCCTGGGACTCCACGAACTTGGGGTCGCCGGACATCGCACGCTGCTCCCACGTGACCTGGTTCAGGTCACGATTGTTGAGCACGAGCACGATCAGTCGTTGGTCGGGCCAGCGCTCTCGGTACTTGGCGATCGTGATCAGCTCCGCGAGGCCGTTCATCTGCATCGCGCCGTCTCCCACCAGCGCGATCACGGGCCGGGTTGGGTGCGCGAACTTCGCGGCGATCGCATACGGCACGCCTGGGCCCATTGTCGCCAACGTGCCTGAGAGGGTGGCCATCATGCCGGCGCGCAGCTTGACGTCGCGGGCGTACCAGTTCGCTGCTGACCCGGAGTCGGAGGTGAGGATCGCCCCGTCGGGCAGGCGCTTTGAGAGCTCGTGGAAGATCAGCTGCGGGTTGATCGGCTCGGCAGGCTCATGTGCGCGTTTCTCGATGAGCTGCCACCACTCGCCGACGTTCTTTTCGACCTTCTCCCGCCAGCCACGATCCTGCTTGCGCTCCAGTTGCGGCAGCAGTGCTTTCAGTGTGAGGGCGCTGTCGCCTACGAGGTTGACCTCCATCGGGTAACGGATACCGAGCATCCGCCCGTCAAGGTCGATCTGCACACCGCGTGCCTGGCCCTCTTCGGGTAGGAACTCCGAGTAGGGGAAGCTCGATCCGACCATCAACAGGGTGTCGCAGTCCTGCATCAGATCCCAGCTCGGACGCGTCCCCAACAGGCCGATCGACCCGGTTACAAACGGCAGATCGTCAGGAACGGCGGCCTTGCCGAGCAACGCCTTCGCTACACCGGCCCCGAGGACATCGGCGACTTCAATCACCTCCTGGGTGGCGTGCAACGCACCGGCGCCGACGAGCATCGCAACCCTCTCTCCCGCGTTCAGCACATCGGCCGCGGCCCGCAGTTGCTCCTCTGCGGGAGTGACGCGCGGAGGGGCGTAGCCGGGTCCTGAGTGCACCGTGCCATGCGCGTGCGGCGGTGTGGGGACCGCCTCTTCCATCTGTAGGTCGTTGGGGACGATCACACACGTGACGGTCCGCTCGGCCAGGGCAATGCGCATCGCCCTGTCGATGAGGTGGCGGATCTGCCCGGCCTCGGTCGCCATTTGCACGTACTCGTGCGCAACGTCCTTGAACAGGGTGGTGAGGTCGACCTCCTGCTGGTAGTTGCCGCCCAGCCCTAGTCTTGCCTGTTGGCCGACGATCGCCACGACGGGCTGGTGGTCGAGCTTGGCGTCGTACAGGCCGTTCAGCAGGTGAATCGCACCTGGCCCGGAAGTGGCGAGACACACGCCGGCTTCGCCTGTGAACTTGGCGTGCGCGCAGGCCATGAATGCCGCCATCTCCTCGTGGCGTACCTGGATGAACTCGGGCAGCTGCTCGCCGCCTCTGCCGAAGGCGCCCATGATGCCGTTGATCCCGTCACCGGGGTAGCCGTAGATGCGTTTCACTCCCCACTCATTGGCGAGACGTCCGAGTAGGTGGTCGGCGACGGTCTCGCTCACAGCGCTCCCTTTCGATCGACGGCGGTAAAGTGCTTGGTCAGCTTGTTTTTCTGCGCACTCATGCTTCGCTCATACCCTCGCCCTCGCGGACCAAAACGACACGCGCTTGCAACGAGCGGGCGATAGCTGCTGGCGGACGCCAGCCTCGTGCGGGAGCCGGGCGAGCCGATCGACCATCCCTCCCGCTCGCGCTCCTTGCCTGCGCCTGTCGATCGGCGGTAGCGCGACTCATGTTCTTGCGGCTACCCGGGCTCATTGCTTGCAAACCGAGCGCGAGTGGCCGGCTGTCAGGCGGCGGGAGCGGTGCTCGGCGAGTGGTGGGCGTTCCTCGACTGTCACGCGACGGCTCTCCATCTGCTCGGGCGGGTTGCGGCTGGGTGGCAGGACGATCGAGCTGCAGGCGTACGCGTCTGCGAACTCCTGGCCGAGGAACCGTGTTTGAGCGGCGATCAGCACGACGCAGGCCATCGCTGAGAGATCGCGTAGCGGTTGGTGGCGGTTTTTGCCTTTCCCCGAGATCTACCTGAGCGAGAGCGTCCAGTCCGCAAGCGCGCCAGCTTGCTTTGTTCCAAGCCGCTGTAGTTGGGGTAAGGGCGTGGCATGACATTCGTCGTGGCGGTCACGGGGGCGAGTTCCGGGGTGGGGCGGGCAACCGCGCAGGCGTTCGCGCGTGAGGGCGCGAAGGTTGGGCTGATCGCCCGTGGCAGCGAAGCGCTCGCGGCGACCGCGAAGGAGGTCGAGTCGCTCGGTGGTCGGCCGGTCGTGTTGGAGTGCGATGTGGCCGATCCCGACGCGCTTGAGGAGACCGTTGGCAGGCTTGAGCGGGACGGCGAGATCGAGGTTTGGGTGAACAATGCGATGGCGAGCGTGTTCGCCCCGACCTGGGAGATCACCCCGGAGGAGTTCCGCAGAGTCACCGAGGTCACATACCTCGGGGTGGTGTACGGGACATTGTGCGCCCTATCTCGGATGCGCTCGCGTGATCGTGGTGTGATCGTGCAGGTCGGATCCGCTTTGGCCTACCGCGGCATCCCGTTGCAGAGCCCTTATTGCGCGTGCAAGCACGCGATCCAAGGGTTCACCGAGTCACTACGGTGTGAGCTGATGCACGAGAACAGCGCGGTCAGGGTGACGATGGTGCAGTTGCCGGCGCTGAACACACCGCAGTTCGACACGGTTCGCACACGGCTTGCATGTCGTCCGCAGCCTGTGCCGCCGATCTACCAGCCGGAGGTCGCTGCCAGGGCGATCGTGGCAGCCGCGCGGGAGCCGGCGCGGCGAGAGTGGTGGGTGGGCGCGTCGACCGCGGTCGCGCTGCTCGGCAATGCGCTCGCGCCCGGCTTCGCCGACCGTTATCTGGCGAGGACGGGGTTTGACTCCCAGCAGACCGATGAGCCGGTGCAGCCTGGCCGACCGGACAATCTGTTTGCGCCTGTGCCCGGGGAGTGGGCGGCACATGGGGCCTTTGACGATGAAGCCAAGCCACGCAGTGCGCAGTGGGAGCTGACCAGGCACAGGCGACTGCTCTGCAGCGGCGCGGCAGGGGTGGTGGCTGGATTGTTTGGGTTGGGCGCGCTGCGCCGGGGGCGATGAGCGGCCGGGTACCGACGATCGGCTCGTATGGGCTGATTGGTGACTGCCACAGCGCCGCTTTGGTTTCAGCGGAGGGATCGATCGACTGGTGTTGTCTGCCCCGGTTCGACAGCGGTAGCTGCTTTGGTCGGCTGCTTGACCGTGACCGCGGAGGGTTCTGCGCCGTGTCCTCGACCGACGACGACATGCAATGGCGGGGCAGCAGCTACTTGCAGGACACGTTGGTGCTGGAGAGCGTGCTTGAGGGCACACAGGGCATCGTGCGGGTCAGAGATTTCTTTGCGATGCGCGAGCACGGTTCTCAGGATCCGCGTCGTGAGCTGATCAGGATCGTGGAGTGCGACCGCGGCAGCGCAAAGGTGCAGGTGGAGGTGGCACCGCGGTTTGACTATGGGACGGTGCGACCGTGGCTACGGCGGACTAGTGCGGACATCTTCACAGCGATCGGCGGCGACGATGGGCTGTTGGTCTGGAGCGATGGCGAGCTGGCCGTCGAGCGGGAAGCGTTGGTTGCGCGCCGTGAGATACACGCAGGGGAGCGTCTGCGGCTGCTGATCCGCTTCGTCCGTCCGCACCTGCTCGAGGACGAGCCAAGCACAGTGGATGCCGTCGAGGTCGATGCGAGACTGGCAGAGACGGTGAGCTGGTGGCAGGGCTGGCGTGAGCGCCTGCGCCACGACGGTCCTGACATGGAGGCGATGGTGCGCTCCGCTTTGACGTTGAAGGCACTCACCTACGCGCCGACCGGCGCGATCGTCGCCGCGGCAACGACCTCATTGCCGGAGACAGTGGGCGGAGAGCGCAACTGGGACTACCGCTACAGCTGGGTCAGGGACTCCACGCTTGCGGCGCACGCGTTGGCGGAGTTGGGTTGTGAGCGGGAGGCCAAGCGGTTTCGTCACTTCATCGTGCGCAGCTCCGCCGGGCACGTCGAGGACCTGCAGATCGTCTTTGGCGTCGGCGGGGAGAGGCGCATCTCAGAAGAACAGATCGACCTGGAGGGCTACCGAGGTTCGCGGCCGGTGCGGGTCGGCAATGGCGCGGCCAGTCAGTTGCAGTTGGACGCGCTCGGGGAGATCCTGAACCTCGGCTGGCGCTGGCACCAGCGCGGACACTCCCCCGACGATGACGAATGGCGTTTCTTCTCAGAGCTGGTGAACGCTGCCACGGAGCGATGGTCTGAACCTGACCGTGGAATCTGGGAGTGGCGCGGCGAGCCCCGCCACTTCGTTCACTCCAAGGCGTGCTGCTGGGCCGCCGTCGACCGTGGCCTGCGGCTGGCCAAGGAGTGCGCGCGCAGCGCGCCGACCCGTCGTTGGAGGAAGGCTCGTGGGGAGATCCGCGAAGCGATCGAGACGCATGGATATGACAAGCAGCGCGGCGTGTTTGTGCAATGCTTCGATCAGTCGCAGTTGGACAGCGCGCTGCTGCTGCTGCCGGTCATCGGGTTCGTCGTTTTCGACGATGAGCGGATGCTGCGCACAACCGACACGGTGCGCGAGGAGCTGGACGCGAACGGGTTTCTCTACCGCTACCGCGAAGAGGACGAGCTGCGGGGAGACGAGGGCGCGTTCCTTGCCTGCTCGTTCTGGCTGGCGGAGTGCTACGCCCGCCAGGGACGGTTGCCAGAGGCGCGGGAGATCTTCGATCGCGCGATGGGCGCCGCGAGCCCGTTCGGGTTGTTCTCAGAGCAGGTCGACCCGGACAGCGGCGAGCTGCTCGGCAACTATCCGCAGACGCTCACACACCTTTCGCATGTAGCGGCGGCCGTTGCGCTGGCCGAAACGGCCGGTCGCGGCGCGGCTGAGACGGTTTGAGTGACGAGCGTGTGGGTAGGAAACCGAGCATGGAATTCGGTGGCATCTTCATCCTCATCCTTGTCTTGGTCGTACTCGCGGTACTCGGCGGCGGGGTGTATGCGATCACGATGTGGCTGCGACACGGCCAGCTCGACCCCGAGGAAGACAAGGTCGAGGGTCCGCGCGATCCTGAGCGCCAAGGGCGCCCGGAGCATGTTCGACTTGGAAAGGCGCAGCGGGCTCGTTTCGTAGGCCGCTGAGCGGGGCGAGGCCCCACTGGGACTGGCACTGTGGAGCGCGCAGACGCCGAAAGTCCCGCCCGCTCGACGACGGGCAAAGAGCGGCCCGTTGTCGAGCGGCTCTCGGCGAGAGCGTTCACGATCCCTACAGACGCGCCCGAGGCGGACGGCAGCCTGAGCTGGGATTCCACGACGGTCGTGCTCGTCCAAGCCCACGCCGAAGGGCATGCCGGTCTTGGCTATAGCTACGCGGCGCCCGCCGCCGCGGCGCTGGTGTCAGAGCTGCTCACCGACGCGGTCGTCTGCCATGACGCGCTTTCGCCTCCGGCTGCATGGGCGCGAATGCGTCGGGCGGTACGCAACGTCGGCTATCCGGGGGTCGCCTCGAGCGCTGTCTCCGCGGTCGATATCGCGCTGTGGGACTTGAAGGCACGACTGCACGGCCTCGCCCTGTCCACGTTGCTTGGGCGGGTACGCGAGCAGGTGGCGGTGTATGGCAGCGGCGGGTTTACCTCTTATTCGCCGGAGCAGATGGAGCGCCAGCTCACCGGCTGGGTGCAGCAGGGCATCAGGGCGGTGAAGATGAAGATCGGCTCGGAACCCGACCGCGATCCCGAGCGGGTGCGACATGCCCGCAGCGTGATCGGCGAGCACACCGAGTTGTTCGTGGACGCGAACGGCGCCTACAGCCGCAAGCAGGCATTGGCGCTGGCCGAGACGTTCGCCGGGGAGGCGGGCGTGTCGTGGTTTGAGGAGCCCGTGTCCTCCGATGACCTGGCGGGATTGAGGTTGTTGCGCGACCGTGGGCCAGCGGGCATGGACATAGCTGCGGGAGAGTACGGGCATGACCTCTTCTACTTCGCCCGAATGCTCCAAGCGGGTGCCGTGGACGTGCTGCAGGCGGACGTCACGCGCTGCGGCGGCATCACACAGATGCTGCAGGTCGGTGCGCTGTGCGCCTCCCAGGGTCTGCGGCTGTCGGCGCACACCAGCCCGGCGATCCACGCTCACGTGTGCGCGGCGATCGAGCCGCTTGCGCATGTGGAGTATTTCCACGATCACGTGCGTATCGAGGAGTTGCTGTTCGACGGCACGCCACCGCTGCGCGATGGGGCGCTTTGCCCCGATCCCGGCATACCAGGGCTCGGGTTGGGGCTGCGTGAAGGCGAGGCGGAGCGCTACGAACGCTGATGGGAAACACGCTCCGGGCCTACGAACATGTAAGAGGGATTTATTTCCCGATCGCGGTCGGCGTGTTCGTGCTGGTCGTCGGGGCGCTACTGGTGCTGCTCGTGCGCGGCGCACGGCGCACCGTGCCGGGACGAGGCTCGCAAGCGCTGCTGGTCGAGGTCGTGTATGCGTGCGTGCTGGCGTGCGTGGCCGGGTTCCTGGTGTGGGCGACGTTCACCGCGGAGACGCCGATCGATCGCACAGTCGCCGATCCTGGGCTGCGGCTGAAGGCGATCGCAGCGCAGTGGAGCTGGCGGTTCGTCTACTCGGACGGTGTGAGCGTCGCCGACATCGACACCTGGCACCCCACCCCGGCGTATCTGCCGACCGGAACCGAGATCGAAATCACCGGCACCTCAGAGGACGTGATCCACGGCTTCTGGATACCCGCGCTTCACTACCAGCGCCAGTTCGTACCGGGCTACGCCACTCACTTCAATCTACTCTTCCAAAAGCCCGGCTATTACGTCGGTGCGTGCTCGGTGCTGTGCGGTCTGAATCACAGCGAGATGCACTTCGCGGTACGGGCCGTCAGTCCGCAGAGCTTCCACACTTGGCTCAATGAACAACACGCACACGGGGGCGGCAGCTCGTGAGTACCCTGGTGCTACCGGCACGTATGGCATCGAGCACGCTGGCCTCCACCGATCACAAGCGTGTCGCCCGCACCGCGTGCGCGGTTGCTTTCCTGTTCTTCCTCGCGGGCGGCCTGCTGGCGTTGTTGATGCGAAGCCAGCTCGCCGCGGACGGCGGGGTGGTGTCTCAGCAGACTTACAACGAACTGTTCACGATGCACGGATCGACGATGGTGTACCTCGTGATCGTCCCGGTGGCGCTCGCCGTCGGCATCTACTTCGTGCCGCTGCAGGTCGGGGCAGCGGAGATCGCCGGGCCACGGGTGACGCTTGCGGGCCTGTGGATGTACGTGTGTGGCGGCGTGCTGATGTGGTCTGGGTTTCTCACCAGCAGCGGAGCCGCGGCGGCTTCGTGGTGGGGGTTCGATCCGCTCTCTGATTCGATCCACTCCCCTGGCAGCGGCATGGAACTGTGGATCTTCGGGGTGATGCTGGCAACCCTCGCCCAGATCCTGTGGGCCGGGTGCATCCTGGTGACAGCACTGAGAGCACGTGCTCCTGGGATGACGCTGATGCGGATGCCGGTGTTCACCTGGACGATGGTCGTGACCTGCTTGATGACGGTGTTCGGGTTCCCCGCGCTGCTGCTCGCGCTCGGGTTGCTATGGGCACAGCGGCACTTCGGCGACGTGCTCGTCGGCGGCGCCGGCGCGGTGGACTACCAGGCGCTGTTCTGGTTCTACGGACACCCCGTCGTGTACGTGATGTTCTTCCCCTTCGTGGGGATGGTCGGCGAAGTGCTCGCCACATTTTCATCACGCCGGTTCTTCGGCTACTCGGCGTTCGTGGTGGCGCTGCTCGCGTTCGCCGGGTTGTCGATGACGGTGTGGGCGCACCACATGTTCACCTTCGCGGTCTTGTCGAACAAGTATTTCGCGCTGACGTCGACCGCTTTGATCGTCCCTGCGGGCGTGGAGTATTTCGACTTCCTGGCGACGATCTGGCGCGGCAGCCTGCGTTTCACCACCGCGTTTCTGTTCGCCCTCGGGTTTCTCGTGCAATTCCTGATCGGCGGTTTGACGGGCGTGATCCTTGCCTCGCCGCCGTTGGATTACGGGCTGAATATGTCGTATTTCGTGGTCGCGCATTTTCACTACACGATCTTCGCGGGCAGCGCGTTCGGGCTGTTCGCCGGCATCTACTACTGGTTTCCCAAGGTCACCGGGGTGATGCTCAGAGAACGGCCGGGGAAGTTGCATTTCGCGCTGATGGCGATCGGGACGAACGTCACGTTTTTCCCGATGTTCATCCTCGGCGCGGACGGCATGACCCGCCGGATCGCGCGCTATCCCCCTTGGACCGGCTGGCAGGGACTGAACATCTTGGAGACCGCGGGATCGGTGGTGATCGCGCTGTCGGTGCTCGTGTTCATGCTCAACATGCTCGTCTCGCTGCGCCACAAGCGCCCCGCCGGCGATGATCCGTGGGGGGCGCACACGCTTGAGTGGGGCACGAGCTCCCCGCCACCGCGACACAACTTCGACGCGCTGCCGCCGATCCGCTCCTACGCGCCGCTGCTTGACCTGCGCGAGCAAGTCGAGGCGAGGGCATGAGACGCGCCGCGATCGTGCTCATCGGCTGGGGAGTATGGCTTGGTGCGTTGACCACGCTGCAGGCGGTGTTCGAGCCGAAACTGATCCAGTTCTCGATCCCCGCTATCGCCAGCACGGCGTGCGTGATCGCGGGCATCGTGGTGTGGTCGCTGGACACGCACCGAGGGTCGCAGGAGCGTACGCGGCTGATCACAGACAGCTCACTGGCGACGGTCACTCTGATCGTCGGGTTGGCGGTCGCGCTGCTAGGCGCGGGGTTCGGGCTGTGGCTGATCCTGATCGGCGCCGGTATCGCCGCCCTTGGTTTTGGCGGGGTGGTGCGCGAGCAGCGCGCACGCACGCGCACCCTGCCCAGGGAGGGCTCGCCGCGGTGAGCACCCAGCCACCAACGCTGGGACGCCTGCTCGGCACCTGGGCCGTGGACCCCCTACTGCTCGCCGTGTGCTGCCTTGCGGCGGCCCTCTATGTGTGGGGGGTGGTCCATGCGCGCACGCGCTGGCCTGTTTGGCGCACGGCCTCGTTCCTCGCTGGCCTGCTGGCACTGCTGGTCGCGTTGACGACGGGCATTGGCCGATATGCCGACGAGTTGCTGTCGATCCACGTTGTGGAGCATCTGCTGCTGATCCTCACCGCGCCCTCCCTGATCCTTTGGGGGGCGCCTGTGAGGCTGGCGTTGATCGCGTCGCCGCCCGCGGGCCGGCAGGCGATCGCCAGGCTGCTGCGCGGGGGGCTGGTGCGGCTGTTGACGCGCCCTGCGTGTGGGTTCGCGCTGTTCACGCTCGTCGTGCTCGGCACCCACCTGACCGGCGTCTGTGAAGCGGCGCTGCGTAACCAGACGATCCACGCTTTCGAGCACGCCGCGTACTTCTGGTCGGGGATGCTGTTCCTCGCGCCGCTGCTGGCAGCCGACCCGATCCCGCACCCGCCCGGGGCGATCGCAAGGTTCTCGTGGCTGATGGCGGCGATGCTCGTCATGTCCGTGCCGGCGGGTGTGTTCCTGTTCGACCCGCGCGTTCGCTACCCGTTCTATCTGGCGCCCGCAAGGGTGCTTCACACCACGGCGCTCGCAGACCAGCGCGCGGCGGGGATGCTCATGCTCGTCGCCGGTGGCCTGGCGATGGGCGCCATGGCGATCGTGATTGCGATGCAGGCGATGATCGCCGAGGAGCGCCGCCAGCGCCGCCGCGACACCTACCTGCCCCACGACGCGCAGGCATCGAGGGAGGTGGTCGGCATATGAGACGCCGCCTGATGGTGATTGCGGCGGTCGTGTTCGGGGCGATCGCGCTGATCGACTTCGCCGCGCGATGGGACGTGAGCGCCACCATCGCCACGCCGCCCGTCAACGTGTCTTCCACGCTGGTGGCGCAGGGCCATGCGTTGTTTCGGTCCTCGTGCGCGTCCTGCCACGGCATCTCTGCGCAGGGCATCCGTGGCCGCGCACCGAGCCTGCGCGGCGTCGGCGCGTTGGCAGCAGACTTCTACCTTGAGACCGGGCGGATGCCGCTGCCGAGCCCGAAGGCGCAGCCGGTACGCACTACCCCCGCTTTCCCGCAGAGCAAGATCAACGCGCTCATAGCCTATGTCGCGTCGTTCGGCGGCCCGGAAATCCCCGTCGTGCGCCCCAGTCAGGGGTCGCTCGCCGAAGGACAGCGGCTGTTCGGGCTTGACTGCGCAGGCTGCCACACGATCCAGGGGCAGGGCGGGATCGTCACCGGTGCGATCGTCCCGTCGCTGAACCAGGCGACGCCGACACAGATCGGGGAGGCGGTCAGGGTCGGCCCGTATGTGATGCCGCGCTTCAGCGAACACGAGCTCACCGATGCGCAGGTGAGCTCGCTCGCGCGGTACATCCAAAGCATCCAGCACCCGGACAACCTGGGTGGCTGGGGCATCGGGCGGATCGGCCCGATACCCGAGGGAATGGTCGCCTGGCTGATGGCCGGCGCCGCGCTGCTCCTGATCGCGAGGCTGCTCGGCGAGCGCATCAGCGACGAGCCAGAGGGTCCTCGACATGCGGGCCGCAGCGTATGAGCCGCCTGTGGAAGGCGATCGTGATGCTCTGGGTGTGGCGCAGAGGCGCTCTGCACGCCCGCCAGCAGCAGCCTGACGTGGCCCCCTCAGAACGTTACACGGGCGCCCCCGTCTGGGCCGAGCGACTCGTGGTCCTGCTGCTGTTGCTTGTCCCGGTTGCAGCGCTGGCGTTCGTCGCGCTGTTCACCCTTCACCCGAACACGCAGTTGCTCGGCCTGGCGCTCGGGGCGGCGCTGGCGCTGCTCGCCGGGGCGCTGGTGCTCGCTGGAGGCTGGCTTGTGCCGCAGGAGACGAAAGTCGAGCAACGCCCCGGGCTCACCGAACCGGAGGCCGCCCGGCAGGTGCGCGAGCAGGCAGCCGCCGGCGTGGAGGGAATCACGCGGCGGCGACTGTTGGCCGGGGCGGCCGGGGTCGCGGGCGCTGGGCTGACAGCGGCGATCGTGATCCCGGTGACCGCACTCGGCCCTGGTCTTGAGGGTCAGCTGCGACGCACCCCATGGTATGCCGGCAGGGCGCTCGTGGACGAGCAGGGCAACCCGATCCTCGCCGCGGATGTGATCGAACGCAGCTTCCTGACCGCCTTCCCGCAACACGCCGATAAGGAGGACCTGGGCTCGCCGGTCGTGGTCGTGCGCGTCGACCCCACAACACTGAAGCTCCCTGCCGCAAGGACAGGCTGGGCGCCGAAAGGCATCCTCGCCTACTCGAAGATATGCACGCACGCCGCATGTGCGATCTCGCTGTTCCGTGATCCGCTGAGTCCGTCAACCGAGTCCAAGGGGCCGGCTCTGGTGTGCCCCTGCCACTACTCCACCTTTGACGTGCTCGACGGCGGCAGCGTCGAGTTCGGCCCCGCCGGGCGCCCCCTCCCACAGCTACCACTGCAGATCGACACCACGGGGGCCCTGCGCGCCGCGGGGCCGATGTCAGGGCCGGTCGGCCCCGCGTGGTGGGGAGACCCATCGTGAGCCGCGCAACTCCGAACACAAAGGATCCGGTGGCGTTTGTCGACGAACGCCTCGGTGCCGCCAAGGGCCTGCAGTTCCTGATGGACTACGTGTTCCCCGACCACTGGAGCTTCCTGCTCGGCGAGATCGCGCTGTATTCGTTCGTCGTGCTGATCCTCACCGGCACGTTCCTGGCGCTGTTCTTTGACCCGAGCACCACCCAGGCCGTCTACCACGACAGCTACCCAGCCCTACAAGGGCAGGAAGTGTCAGCCGCCTACGCCTCGACGCTGCACATCTCCTTTGACGTGTCCGGTGGGCTGCTCGCCCGGCAGATCCACCACTGGGCGGCACTGGTGTTCGTCGCTGCGATCACCCTGCACCTGTTGCGGATCGTGTTCACTGGTGCTTTCCGCAAGCCGAGGGACATCAACTACTTCATCGGTGTCACCCTCTTGACGCTCGCGATCCTTGAGGGATTCGCCGGCTACTCGCTCCCCGACGACCTGCTCTCAGGAATGGGCCTGGCAATCGCCTGGGCGGTCGCGATGTCCCTCCCGCTGATCGGTGGGCCGTTCGCAACCGCGCTGTGGGGCGGACGGTTCCCCGGTTCCACTGCCTTCGAGTCGAGGCTGTTCATCGCCCACGTATTCCTGCTGCCGGCGATCATCGGCGGCCTGATCGCGATCCATTTGGCGATCATCATGCGTCAGCGCCACAGCCAGTTCCCCGGTCCCGGCCGGCGCGAGGACAACGTGGTCGGCACTCCGATGTGGCCCGGATATGCGCTGCGCTCTCTCGGCCTGCTCGCCGCCGTCGCTGCCGTATTGGTGCTGATGGGCGGGCTGGTCCAGATCAACCCGGTGTGGCTGTGGGGTCCTTACCACCCCTACATCGGCACCAACGGCGCACAACCAGACTGGTATCTCGGCTGGCTGATCGGCGCACTGCGATTGATGCCGAACATTGAGATCCACGCCTTCGGGCACACACTCGTGCCCAACCCGTTCTTCGGCGGCGTGCTGTTCCCCGGCATCATCTTCACCCTGCTGTATGCGCTGCCGTGGCTTGACCGGCGATACCTCTCAAAGGACTACGCCCGCCACGACCTGCTTGAGCGTCCGCGCGATAACCCTCGTCGCAGCGCGCTTGCGGCAGCCGTGCTCTCTGCGGTCGCAGTCGTGTTCGCCGCCGGGTCCGCCGACCGGCTGTTCTTCCAGTTCGGCTTCGGCTACGAAGGCGCCGTCTGGTTCTTCCGCGGAGCGTTCCTGGTCGTGCCCGTGGTCGTGTTCGTGCTCACCAAACGGGTCTGTCGGCAGCTCGCGCAGGAGCGCTCGCACCCCTTGCGTGGCTGGAGTGGCCAGGTCGTCGTTCGTAACGCCGGCGGGGGTTTCGAGAATGCCGGCGAGACAAACGATGAACTCGATACCGCGGGACGCTAGATGAACAACTGCTCAGGTTCTACAGCTAGAGCGTTCTCAGCTGTATCTGGCGAGCTGCTGATCTTCCATCGTCGCGCGCCTGGCGGGGGCTGCGGCCGGACCCGAGCGTGGCCCGGCATGGTGAGTCTCGAGCTTCTTGACCGAACCCGATCCGAGAGATAGCCGGCAGGCTCCGCATCTAACACTCCATCTGGCGTTGCCGTAGCCGACTCGACGACCTGTATTCCGCGCGTGCCTACGGCTGGAGGAGCCGACGACCGGGATCGAACCGGTGACCTCTCGCTTGCTCACGCCCCAGACTGCCTAAAAATCCTGGACCGTCACGAGCATCTTGTGCCGGGAGGCACGGACAAATCTTGTCTAGGCGGTGCAAAGCCGTAGAGGCCGGAGCGACGCCCCACAGCCTCCACGGCCTGCGACCGGCGCAGTTGTGCGAGGAAGGTGGCCTTTGGGTCCTTGCCGCCGATCTGGTGGCCAGCCCGTCGAACTAGATCGAACCACTCCTTGTAATGAATCGCTTCGCCGAACTGCCGCTCGGTTCGCAACACATCCACGGCTATTTCCTCAAGGCGCTGGCCTCCCAGTCACGGGTCGAGCTCCTCGAGTCGAAGTTGGTCAGCGAGACCGAGGGCCGATTCCAGTTCACCGAGCAGCTTCTCATCACGAGTCGCCTGTGCCTCGGAATGCTCGGCCAGCGCTCGCAGCTGGTCGGCGCGTTCGCGGCCCGCCCGAACACGCTCGGCCATGCCTCGGCATTCGGCGACAAGGGCCTCCGAAGCTGGATCGGCCTGGTCGACAACCAAAGAGGACTTGACAGGAACGACGTCCACGCTGCCAAGGTACGGGAGGCAGGGGACAAACTCGCAGAACGCACCACGGTGTCTGGACACAGGACGATCCGTGTTTGCCTGCCAACTTTCCGCGTCTGACGTCCCATCATTCCGTGTTTGCCGTATTCCTATTCCGCATCTGACCACACTCGATTGTAGAATCACAGAGTGATCGAGCGTCGGATACGCCCTCTGATCGGCGAGTCGCTGGCCGATACACGCGTCGTGATGGTTATGGGCGCGCGGCAGGTCGGCAAGAGCACGCTCTGCGAGGCGATCGCCGCGTCCGAACAGCGTCAGACGGTCAGTCTTGACGACCAGGCGCCGCGCGAGAACGCGATCGCCGACCCGGCCGGGTTTCTGGCTGGTTTCAACGGCCCGGTCTTCATTGATGAGGTCCAGCGTGTACCCGAGCTGATCCTGGCGATCACGCGGATCGTAGACCGCGAGCAACAGCCGGGGAGGTTCCTGCTGAGCGGGTCAGCGAACATCCTGGGCTCCCGCAAGATCCAGGAGGCGCTCACCGGCCGGATCGAGTTGCTGCGTCTCGGGCCGCTCGCGCAGGCCGAGCTGGAGAGCACCGAGGGCAACCTCGTCGATGCGCTGTTCGCTGCCTCCCCGCCGCGTATCGAGCACACCCAGGTCGGCCGGGCGGCGTTCGCGAAGCGGATCGCCGCCGGCGGCTACCCGGAGGCGCGCGATCGCAGGGGACGCCGGCGGGAGCACTGGTACTCCAACTACCTGACGACCACCTTCGAGCGGGACCTGCACGCGATCGCTGACCTGCACAAGGAGCACGAAATGCGGCGGCTACTCGCACTGCTGGCGACACGCTCGGGCAACCTGCTGCACTACGCCAACGTCGCAGGCAGCCTCGAGCTGGACGGCAAGACCGTCAAGAGCTACATCGAGCTGCTTGAAGCAATCTTTCTCGTGCGCCGGATTCCCGCGTGGAGACCCGGCCTGTTGCAGCGGGTGGTGCACGCCCCAAAGGTCTACGTCACCGACAGCGGCCTGCTGGCGCACTTGCTCGGCGCAGACGAGCGCAGGATCGCCCAGGATGACCGTGTCACCGGTATCGCACTAGAGACATTCGCCGCGATGGAGATACTGAAGCTTGCAAGCTGGAGCGAGACTGAGCCGCGGGCCTACCACTTCCGCGACCGCCGCGGCGGCGAGGTAGACCTCGTGCTGGAGGACCGCGCCGGACGGATCGTGGCGATCGAGGTTAAGGCGAAGGTGTCGCTGTCCAGCGCCGACACCAAGAGCCTCATCAAGCTCAGGGATGCGCTCGCCGATCAATTTGTCGCCGGCGCGGTCCTGCACGCGGGGGAGCAGACACTGCCACTTGGCGACCGCCTGTGGGCCATACCCGTGAGCGGGCTATGGGCTTGAGGACACCCGAAGCGCTCGAAGGAGCCCACCGGCGCGCGGGCTCAAAGGCACGGAGCCCCAGCCTGGGCAGAACGACAACGGCTCCAGCGATACGATGCGGTAACCCCAATGCCGACGTAGCTCAGATGGCCAGAGCACCGCTCTCGTAAGCGCTCGGTTGGAAGGGGTTGAAAAGCCCGAGTTAGAGCCGTTTTTGGCTTGCTTACTCGATATCTGGCCCCCTTCTAGTGGCGGACAAATCCGGTCAGACGCGGACAAACGATACACATCGCGCCGGGTACAGCAGCGGCAGAAATCGAGAGCCGACGCCGGGAGTCGAACCCGGGACCTCTCGCTTACGAGGCGAGCGCTCTGGCCATCTGAGCTACGTCGGCATCGTGCCTCCGCATCGTACCGAGGCACACCAGAATCTGTAGGTGAGCTGCTTCGGTCGGATCGACCGGGAGGCGCGTCATCCTGACAACGTGGACTTCGACCCTGCCGATCCGAGGAATTTGATCTACGCCCGTCCCTCCCAGCTTGGGAAGATCTTCGTGTCCTCGAAGATGAGCGATGAGGCGCTCATAGCCGAGCGCCAGGCGGCGATCGAGGCGATACGGGAGTTCCCGCTGGCCGATCCTTGGGCATGGGAGGTCAGCGCTGCGGCGGGCCCGTACTGCTCAGAGCGTGAGTGCGTCGCTCAGGCGGGTACCTCCGACGGCCTCGTGCTGATCCTTGCCGAGGACATCACCCCGATCACCCGCAGCGAGATGGACGCCGCCCAGGCCGCCGGTGTGCCGATCTTCGTGATGCTGAAGACGGGCGTGACTCGCGATGTGGGCCTGGAGCGGCTTGTCAAGCGACTCCGCGGCGAAGGCTGCACGACCGTTAACTTTTCCTCGCCAGGGGAGCTCAAGACGCGCATCACGAAGGCGCTGCACACCGGCGCGATGAGATGGTGGCGCGAGCAGATGCTCCACCGGCGTGAAACTCGCGCCGACCCGCCGTCGGTGAAGGACTTCCCCAGCGTAGAAATCAGTGTCGGCGAGGACGGCGCGATGATCACGGTCACCGAGCTGATCGCCGGCGCTGAGCAGCGCATCGCGGAAGGCGAGACCGCCGAGGTCCTCGAGGAACTCCGCCGGATCGCCCAGGCCGCGTATGACGTCGACTTGGGCTGGCTCGCTCTGAAGGTTGTGGGGGAGATCGATCGGATCATCCCGGATGAGGCGATCGACGAGAGGCGGCGAGGCTGGATCTGCAACACCCGCGGGCTTGCGCTCAGCCAGGGTAGCTACTACGCGGCTGCCCGTGCGGAGTTCGAGCGGATGCGCCAGATCGGCAAGGCCCTCGACGACGCCGACCTGGAGAGCACCGCATTGCAGAACCTCGGTGTCCAGGACGAGCTCGAAGGCGATCACACCGCTGCCCGGGCAAAGTTCGCTCGAAGCTTCGAGCTTAAGTACGAGCTGGGTGACTGGTACGGAGGAATGCAGGTGCTCTCTAACCTTGTCAACGTCTTCCTCGATCAGGGTCGGCTCGATGCCTGCGACCGGCTGGTGGATGACCTCGAGGTGTTGATCGGCCGCGTGCGCGACCCGTATATGCGCAGCAGTCTTCATGGGCACCGGGGAAGGATCGCGATTGCTCGGGGGGATCTGTACGGCGCCCAGGACGAGTTTCGCCAAGCGCTACGTTGTGCCAGACGCTCGGAATCGGCACTACGGACGATCACCTGTATGCAGAACCTCGGGGCCGTCGCGCATGATCTCGGAGACTCGGCCCGGTCGAGACGCTGGTACGAGAAGGCACTCGACCTCGCCGAACGGATTGATGACCTAACCCAACGGCGTATTCAGCGTCAGTCGCTCGCGCTGGCGCACGTTCGCCTGGGCGAATTCGACCGTGCCGCTGAGCTGTTCCTGCGGGCCGCGGAGGAGGCCATCGAGCTCGACGATCACCCGCAGGCAGCGATCGCGCTCGCTGACGCCGGCGCTTCGCTGGTGAAGGTGGGAGATCTCAACCGCGGCCGCGAGCTGACCGAACGCGCGCTGGCGATGCCCGGCGGCAGTGATGACTGGCGGGCGCAGCAGCTCACCAACCTAGCCGGTGAGCATCAAGCGCTCGGCGAGCCCGAGCTGGCCCTTGCGCGGCTTCTCGAGGCCGCCAACCTCGCGAGCGACGCGGACCGACGCGCGCTGGCACTCCGGACCGCTGGCGAGCACGCGATCGGCTGCCCTGACACAGCTCCGAAGGCACCCAGCATTTTTAGGCGGGAGTTTGAACTTCGACGCGAATACGAGCCCTCCGAGCGTTGGGCTTGGCGCGCCGCTGAAATCGGCGCGACGCTCAACCACAGCAGCCAGACCAATATCGCGCCGGAGTTCTTCACGATCGCGCTGCGGGTCTTCGCGCGTCGCGCAGACCGACGAGAGGCCTTCTTTATCCGCAACGATCGCGCATTGGCGTACGCCGAGCTCCAACAGCTATCGAGAGCGCTCGCCGACCTCACCGCTTGCCTGCGCATCGCCGAGGACATGAAGGACGACGCGCTAACCCAGGCACACATGAACCTGGGTGAGATCCATCGCCGACGAGGTAACAACGACTCCGCGGGCAGACAACTGAACCAGGCGTTGTCGATCGCGTATAGATTGCAGGACAGCAATGCTGAGGGCGACACGCTGGTGTTGCTCGCGCTCCTCGCCGACGAACAGGGTGACACCAACGCCGCCGCCACGAGCCTACGTCGGGCCGAAGATGTCGCAAAGAGACTCAGAGATCACGATCTGCAGGCCCGCGCGCGCAAGGGCCGCGCAGCGCTTGAGTTCAGAATGGGCCGCTTCGGAGCCGCCGCGCGGCTCTACCGGAGCGCGGCCAACCTGCTTGCCAGCGAGCCCTCGCGTCAGCTCCTTGAGAGCTTGGGCGGCGCTCTTCTAAGCTCGGCGCACCGGGGCGCGCTCGACGAGTCGACGCTCGAACAGATACTTGAGCTCTCTCGCATCCTTGGCACGGACGAGGATCTGCTCGGGTATCTCACGAGCGCACTTCAAGCGCTCTCCGGGTACGCCGAGGACCAGGAGGTCGCACGCTTGGCGGCCGTCGCGCTCGGCGTCGCCCTGAGACTCGCACTCGAAGGAGACCTCGAGGATCCCGATAGCCTCGTGCCGGTCGTAGGGCCGTGCACTGTTGCCGCTTGGTGGATAACCGCCAAGGACAGCCGTAAGGTGATTCTCCGCGACCAGCTACACGAGATCTGCGGCGATGAAGCCGCGCGGGAGATCATGAAGCTCATTAACTCTTCGGCAGACACAATCACCAAGATGCGCCAGCGCTCCGACGAGCACAGGTCGCCAACCGAGCTACCACGCGCCGCCTGAAGCAACCGGTCGGACCCCAACAAATCTCGATTTGAGACGTCTAGGTAACGCCACCAAACGGGGACGGCACGATCACCCTGACCGTTTATTACAGTGGGATTGCCGGCCTGAGTTCTGCGACGAGTGCTTGGTTTAGAGGTGCGGCATCAGGGCTGTTTGGGCTCAATCGTCACGATCCGCGAGGGCACATGGACGCCAAACCAGACGCCATAGAAGGTGGCACAATTGAGCTTTCCCAAGGGATGGGTGCAGAGGGGTTCTTCCACGACATGCGTGGGTGTGGCTATCACCCATCTCCCATTAAGCTTCTGAAGAGTGAGATTGACAGGCTTACGAATATTAGGCCAAGGCCAGGTCGAAGTTAGATGCGCAATGTCGCCATGCCAGCGGACATGGCTGATCCTCAAGCCATTAGGCCGTTCGTTAGGCGCGTAAATTTCTCCTTGGCCCGGTCGAGGATGAAATGCCGGTGCTAGCCCCGATACGCAGGTGCCTTCTCCGTTGACGAGATGCGCGGCAACGGCGGGCGTAAAGTCGGAGCAGAACGCGCGAAGGTCACGCCGGATATAGTCAGCGAGCGTTTGGCGCACGGCGTGCACAACAACTGTCGCCTGGTTGCGATGTTCGACAGTCTTCTCTGCGGCCGCGTGAGCGCTACTTCCGCAACCAGACGCCAGGAGAGTGCCTGCGGAGGCTGCAATTCGAAGCCATATCGTCCTGCGCATGCGGACGGATCATTTCACATCCAGCGCTGGCCTCATCCCTCCGCCGAGCTGAACCAATCGACAGCTACAGTCCGCTTCACGGACAACGCAGGTGTCGGAGCACGGGTCATATCCGGCTTGCTTTGGACGATATGCAGCGGTGGCACGTTCCGGCCGGCGGCGCTACGCCGCAAGTCAAGTTTGGCCCCGATCTTGCCGCGTATTCCAAGAGCCGCGGCGCTCACGTTTCCCACCTGCCCCGGAGTGCAGCCGTGGATCTCGTGCGGCGCGAACCCAGCGCGAGCAAAATCCTGGCTCGCGACGTTTCGCGGGGTTCTATCGAGATGTATCCAGCGGTATCCAAAAAACCCGATACTCGGTATCCGGGGGTAGCAGTAGTGCTACCATCTATGGCGATGGCGACGATCCCGCAAAAGGAGCTGCGCAACCATGTCGGCGAGGTGTTGCGGCGAGCGGAAGCGGGCGAGCGATTCACGATTACAGTCTCTGGGCGTCCCGTCGCAGAGCTCGGTCCCGTTCGCGCACGCCAGTGGGTGCCCAGCACCCAGCTGGCCGACCTGTGGGCGACGCCGCCCGACCCCACGCTCGAGCACGACCTTGGAGCGCTGGGCGGACAGCTCGCAGACCCTTGGGCCAACGGCTGACCCCGGTGGCGGTCTTGCTCGATACCTCCGTGCTGATCGCGGCCGAGAACGGACCTGAGGAGGACGCGGCGATCAGTGTTATATCGCTGACGGAGCTGCACTTCGGCGTCCTTGTTGCTCGCGACGATGAAACTCGTGCGCTGCGGGTGCGCCGGCTCGGGGCCATCGAGGAGCACTTCGACGCGCTGCCGTTCGACGCCGCCGCGGCGCGCGAGTGCGGGCGCCTGCACGCGCTCGTCGCCCGCCGCGGAGGAGCACCGCGGCGCAGGGCGATGGACCTCGCGATCGCGGCCACCGCCAACGTCCACAGCGTGCCGCTTATGACCTACAACATCAAGGACTTCCAGATAATCGCCGACAAGGTCAACCTCCGCGAGCCTTGATGCCGGCCTGCCGGTCCGCCTCGGCCTGCCACCCTCATTGCTGCGGTGTCAACGGACCCGACTTACGCCTTCCGTGCCCGTTGCCTGTGGGCGTCGAGCCAGTTGCGGGCCTGGTTTTCGCCGAAGTGGCAGGCGCCGCTGCGCGGATCGTAGACGCATGCTCAGGCCTGCGAGGTCGCCAGGGATGATGAAGTCGAGCGCTCGAACGGGATGGCCCGCGGCTACCGGGTCTCACGCCACTGCACGAGGGTGCGCGCTCAAGCTCGTCGGCCTCCTTGGCGTCGAGGTCCAGCAGGAACCGGCGCCAAGCTGTCACGGCCGCGTCGCTCGGCGGTGATGTAGTCGTCCGTCCACGCACGGGCGCGGCGCACAGAGGGGAACGTTGCGCGGGCTCCAAGCTCCGCGGCGCAAATGTGCGATAAGGGCGCAGAAACCGCACCCCACAACCTGCTCTAGCACCTCTCAAAACCGTCAAAACCGACGATTTACAGGGAAGTGTTCTCTGGGGACCTCTTCTCTCGTAAAGCGGAGGTCGCCGGTTCGATTCCGGCCGTCGGCTCTCAATCTTCTGCCGCTGTGGTACTCGGCGCCGAGCGTATCGTTTGTCCTCGTCTGGCCGATTTTGTCCGCCCCAGAAGGGCCACAATCGAATTGGCAAGCCAAAAGGCCTCTAACTGGGGGGTTTCGACCCTCGCAACGGCGCTTACGAGGGGCGCGCGCTCTGCCAGCCGAGCTACGTCGGCCCAGCATTGTCATCCTACCGACGAATTAAGCCGTGTCGAAGTAGCCATGTCGTGCTTGCACATCCGAGCCTCCTAGCTTTCACAACCGATCCTCAGCAGCTCGGTAGGCAACCTGCAAGAAATCGGAGACCGTGTGAGCAACGAACACCGTTCCAACCAAGCGTGTGAGACGGGGAGCGCCAACAAGGCCGAGGGTTAGCGCGGTTGCCACCCACTGCCCAAGGCAATAAGGGCACACCAACAGCTCGCCGACGGCAAGACGCAGACCGTACCCGCACGGCTCCTCCTCGACCTCGCCCTGTCCACTCGCCTCTTGAAATCGGGTGAATGGGGCGCGTATAAAACTCGTGACCTTGTCCTTGGCGACCAGGCGGCTGAGCTTGTGAGTTGCGACACCGATCAGCAACACATCGCCGGCCGTGAGCCGCTCGGGCAGTTCGCGATCGCGTGCGCGCAACGCCACCAGCGATCCGATCAGCCCGGCGCCGTAGGCGCCGGTCAGGACCGCGTATGAGCCCAGCGGGCGCTCCTGGCCCGGGGCGTAGTGGGAGGCGAGCGCAGACAGTTTGACTGAGGCGCCGTTAGCGGCCATGAGCCACACCTACCCAGCCACGACAGTGCCCAACACTCCAATGCCAGGCGAGAAGCCGTCAGCTGCCGGTACTCCTCACGCATGGCTCCGGCGGCGGCGCCTTGTACATCCGCATCTCCTCGGGGAAACGCCCGGCGAGCTGATTATGCACTCGGCGCGCAGCTCGACGCCGACCCGCTGGGATTGCTGCTACGAGCGCTGATGCGGACAGGGCTTCACGCCTAGCAGCGTGTCTGACGTCCCGCCCTACAGCTCTGCAAGCATCGCCAGCAGCGACTCCCCATGGCGCTCGCAGAAGGTCGGCCCGATTCCCTTGACCTCGATTAGCTCCTGCACACTCCGCGGCCGTGCCCGCAACACCCCTTCAAGCGCAGCGTTGGCGGCCACCGTGTAGGCGGGCTTGCCTTCGCTGCGCTGCATCCGCCAAGCCTTCAGCCGCTCAAAGTCGGCATCGTCAACGGGGTCGAGTGCCGGCGGACGCGACGCCGGAGAGCCCGGCACGCTCGCCCCGGCCGTGGTCGGACGACCTCTCCTCGCCGTCGCCAGCGGCGCGCGCGAGGACTCCACCAGGTCGGGGTCCGGCTCGCACACGTCACAGCAGCGCACCCGCGGCGAGGGCTCGGAGTGATCGCCGAAGTGCTCCAGTATCTGCCGCCGCCGGCAGCTCGACCCACTCGATATGAATGCCTCGATCGCGCGGTAGGCTTCCCAGCCGCGGTCCTTGGCCGCTTTGATCGCCTGCGCCGCCGCCCGCGGCGACCCTCGCCCGGTCAGCTGCACGCGCAGCCGCCCACCGCTGCCCGGAGAGAGCACGACCGCCCCCGCCCGCTCAGCGATCGACAACAGCACGCGCCCGCGCTCGTCGTTTCCTGAATAGCCGAGCTCCACCGTGCTTCCATCGGGGCTGTCGCCGCGCATGCGCGCCACGTAGGCACGCACGTCCTCGACATTCATGTCGCGCTCGGTGTTGAACTTGATCAGCCGTCCAAGGTCGTAGCGAGCCGCGAGCAGCAGCGCGCGAGCGGGCTTGCCGTCGCGTCCCCCCCTGCCTGCCTCCTGGTAGTAGCCCTCAAGGCTCGTCGGCAGCGCCCAGTGCGCGACGGTTCGCACGTCGGCCTTGTCCACTCCCATGCCAAACGCGTTGGTGGCAACGACGATCTCGGCTTCGGCGCTCATGAAGGCAGCTTGGGCAGCTTCACGGGCAGGGCCGCTCATGCCGGCGTGATAGGCGACCGCGACAAGCCCGTGCTCGCGTAGCAGCCGGCAGACCTCCTCGGTGTCCTTGCGCGTGCCGCAGTAGACGATCGCCGGCAGCGCGTCGTTGCCGCGCAGTGCGTGTAGCAGTGTCGCGCGCTTGCGCGCCACGGCCCCCTTGCCCTCAAGCGTGACGACGTCGAAGCTGAGGTTGGGCCGGTCGAACCCGGAGCGTATGACGAGCGGCTCGCGCAACCCCAGCCGCGCGACTATCTCCTCGGCCACGCGTGGCGTCGCTGTGGCGGTCGCCGCCATCACCGCGGGCCGGTCGAGCGCCTCGATCGCGGAATGCAGTCGCAGATAGTCGGGTCTGAAGTCGTGCCCCCACTCGGCCACGCAGTGCGCCTCGTCCACGACGAACAGCCCGACCCGTCGCCTGCCGAGCGCGTCGCGAAAGCGCTGCGAGGCAAACCGCTCGGGCGCGGCCAGCACCAGCTGCGCGCGCCCGGACTCGACAGCTTCCAGCGCACTCGCGTTGTGCCCGTCCTGCTGGCCGGAGGCAAGCATTGCCGCGCACACGCCCGTCTGCTCCAGCCGTTCGCGCTGGTCTGACATCAGCGCGATCAAGGGACTGACGACCACGACCAGCGGCCGCTCCCGATCGGAGCCGGCCGCCAGCGCCGGCAGCTGGTAGCAGAGCGACTTGCCGCCACCGGTCGGCATTACAACCAGGCTGTCGCGACCGTCCAGGGCGGCCTGCACCGCCTCGCGCTGTCCCGGCCGGAAAGCCTGCATCCCGAAGCTCGCGAGCAGCTGCTCGGGCGTCGCTGCCTGCGCGCCGGTTTGGATCATCGGCTCAACGCTACCTGCAGGCGCGGGCGGCACTCGCGCGATGGGCGCTAGCGCCGTGGCTGCCAGACCACCCGTGCGCCGGCCGAAGGCACGAGCGTGATCGCACGGCGGCGGTTGAGCTCGCCACGCCGCCGTGGGCGACGCGACGGCAGCTGCGGCGAGAGCTCAGACAGGGTCGTGCTCAGGATCAGCTTCATCTCAAGCGTCGCAAAAGCGGCACCGATGCAGCGGCGGATGCCGCCTCCAAAGGGGATCCAAGAGAACGTCTCCGGGGGGTTGTTCAGGAAGCGCTCGGGCCGAAACTCCCTCGGCTGCTCGTACACGCGCGGATTGCGGTTAGTCAGGTAGATCGACGGGACGACGCGCGTCCCAGCCGGCAGCACGCGATCGCCGACCGGCAGTGGCCGGCGCAGCCGCCGCACGACCAGTGGCACAACCGGCCGCACGCGCAGCGTCTCGGCGACGACTGCCTGCATGTACTCCTCACCAACGCCTGCGTCGATCTCCGCCACCAGCCGCGCGAGCTTGTCAGGATGGCGCACCAACCGCTCGATCGCCCAGGCGACCGCCGTCGCGGTCGTCTCGTGCCCGGCCAAGAGCAGCGTCACAAGCTCGTCGCGCAGTTCCGCGTCGGTCATCTCCCGGCCGGCCTCGTCACGCGCGAGCAACAGCAACGAGAGGATGTCCTTGCGCTCGGCCAGGTCGGCCTGGCGGCGGCGATTGGCGAGCTCCTCGTAGATCACCGCGTCGAGGTGATCGAGCGCCCGCCCGATCGCGCCTCCCGGCCGACCGGCGGCCGGCCGGCGCAGAGCGAACAACAGCAGCGCCGGCAGCTGCGCCGGAGTGATCAGCCCACTGATCGCCGTGCGCATCCGCTCCATCCGCTCGGCCTCGACGCCAAATACGGCCCGCAGGATCACCTCCAGCGTGATCGCGCGCGTGCGCGCGTCCAACCGCATCGGCTGCCCAATCGGCCAATCGCGCATGCCGGCGCGCGTGGCCTGCACGATCGTCTCCTCATAGTCGCGCATGCGCTCGCCGTGAAACGGGGGCAAAAGCAGCTTGCGTTGGCGCATGTGCTCGGCACCGGTCAACGTGATCACCGAGCTCGGCCCCATCACCGAGGCGATCGGCGAGTCGTTGGCGGCCGAAGGCGCGACGTCAGGCGAGGCCGTGAACACCGTCTTGACCGCTTGCGGATCGCTCAGCATCACCAGTTTGCGCCCGCTCGGACCGAACGTGAGCGTGAATGTCTCGCCGTAGCGAGCCGCGCAGCGGTCGAGCACCCAGGTCGGCGCGAACGCCCACACCAGCGTCATCAGCATCGGCGGCAGCCGCGGCCCGGGTGGAAGCGCATCCACGGGCGGCTCGCTGTGTCCTATCTGCGGCTCGGCGGCGGCGGTTGCCACCGACCAAGCGTAGCGGCGGTCAGCCTTCGAGCGCGGCTACGATCCGCTCGCGCGCAGCCGTGACCTGCTCGGCCGACAGGCGCTCGGCGTGCCGGTCCAGATAGGAGATCAGCATCCGCGCCGGCAGCACGCGCACGCCGCGACGGCGCGCAAGCGGCTTGTCGACCCAGGCGCGACTGAAGACCAGCAGCGGCTCGACACGCTCGCCGGTCAACCGTTCGATCGTCTCGCGCTCGCCCTGGGCCTGGCGCAGGACGCCACCGTGGATCGCGCGGACCTTGATTGGGCCGGGATGGCTCTTGGTCTCGACCGTGAACAGGCCGCCCGGCCCGCAGACGATGTGGTCGATGTTGCCGTGCCCGAAGCTCGCGTCGTGGATCACGCTCCAGCTGCGTCCGTCCAGCCGGCCCAGCAGGCCGCCGACGTGCTCCTCGCCGGCGGCGCCGCGATCGCGGCGCTCAAGCAGCGGCACCACATAGCGGAGAACCACGAACATCGTCACCAACAGCCCCAGCTCCGAGCCAATGAACAGAGGGCTGTGAAGGCCCAGTGAGCGGCCCAATGCGGTAGTCACGACGGCCAGCACACCGAGCGCGACGATCGTGCGCAGCCGCAGCCGCAACACCGTCGTGCGCGCGTGTTGGCCAGGGTGGCGAGCGACCGGATCGCCACCGCGAAGCATGCTGAGACTGTGCCCCTGAACAATCGCCATGCACCTCAAACATCGGCGTCAAAGCATTCGGGTCTTTAGCCGCGAGACGCTCCCCGCAGCACAGCCGAGCCGGCCTACCACCAGCCCGCGGGCGGGATTTGGCCGACTGTTCGAGCAGCTGTCGCAACCCACATCCGCGCCGTGCGGAAAAATGTGGAACGTGCGTCCACCCCACTAAAGCCACGAGCGTGGCGCGTCGAAGGCATGGCCAGAGTACGAAGTTCACCGCACGTTCCCTCGCAAATGTCCACACCAGCAAAGACAACTTCCACCGCAGCGCCCCCTTCGGACATCGTGCTGCTGCTGCGCGCGGACGCCGAGCAAAGCTGGCTCAACCGCGAAGTGATCCCGGTGCTGAGGCAGATCGAGCACCGCGAGCCGCTGCCAAGCGACCAGGTTGGAGCGGCGCTGGCCTACCTGGAGGACAGCTGGAACGAGGCGATGCTGCGCGCGCGCCAGACCGACGCCGCGCACGATCTCAGGGTACGCGAGCAGGCCCAGACGCAGCTCGGCGAGCACGCGGAGCGCTACCACACCGCTGTACGGGCGCTGCGCGGCCTCCTCGCCGAGCGCGTCAGCGCGTTCGTAGAGACGGCCGGCTCATCCGAGCCGCGGTGCGCACAGATCGCGTAGGCTCAGCGCGTGAACGCGCAGCCCCGCTTTGACCTGCAATCGCACTCGACCCGCTCCGACGGCGCGCTTGAGCCGGCCGCAGTCGTAGCGGCGGCAGCAGCAGCCGGCGTGCAGCTGCTGGCGCTGACCGACCACGACACGCTCGCCGGCGTCAATGAGGCGATCGCGGCCGGCAACGAGCACGGCGTCGAGGTCGTGCCCGCGATCGAGATCTCCTCGATCGACGACGGCGGCAAGGACGGACACGCGCGCGAACTGCACATCCTTGGCTACGGGATCGACCATGCCGACCCCGCGCTGCTGAGCACGCTTGAGCGCTTCCTTGCCGATCGCGAGCAGCGCACGCTGCGCATGGCCGACAATCTGCGCGGCGCCGGCTTCGAGCTCGACACGGCGGCGATCGACCTACGCATCGCAGCGGGCGAGCCGATCGGCCGCCCGCACCTGGCTGAAGCGGTGCTCTCGCATCCCGCCAACAGCAAGCGGCTGCACGAGGAGAGCATCGACGACATCGGCTCGCTGATCCGCGGCTATCTGATCGAGGGCAAGCCGGCGTTCGCGTTGCGCGTCACCCCGACGGTGGCCGAGGCAGTGCAGGCGATCCATGCCGCCGGCGGCGTGGCGATCTGGGCACACCCGTTCTGGGACGTAGAAGACGAGAATGAAGTGATCGCGATGATCGATCGCTTTCGCGCGCTCGGCCTCGACGGCGTTGAGGCCTTTTACGTCACGCACACACGCGCGCAGACCGAGCTGCTGGCGTCCCGCTGTGCCGAGCTGGGTCTGCTCAGCACAGGCTCGGCGGACTTCCACGGTCCCGAGAACCGACTGTTCTCACGCTTTTTGGCGTTTGAGGCCTACGGCCTGCAAGCGCGGCTCGGCCCGATCTACTCGGCCGACAGCTCAGCCAGCCGGTAGGCAAGCGCCTCCAGCGCCAACTCCTCGGACACGTTCAGCGCCAGCCGCAGCCGCGTGTCGCGCACCAGCTCGACGCCGGCGCGCAACTGCTCGCCGGCGCGGCCTGCGGCGTCGTCGCGCAACTGAGCCAGACGGTCGACGGCAAGCACCAGCTCCTCGGCGTCCTCGGCCGTGCACCAGGCGTCGCGCAGCCACAGCTCAGCGAGCCGCAACCCCAAATCCAGCGTCTGTGTGCGCGCCCGCCGCTCGATGCGCTTTGCCGCTTCGCCGCCCTCGCGCTCGTGGCGACGGCGCTCGCGCGAAGGCAGCAGCTCGGCCTGCTCGCCGACCCGTTCGGCGTGAGCGGACGCCGCCACCACCCCAGCCGCCTTGGCGCTCTCAAGCAAAATCGCCCAGGAACGCTCACCCGCGCGCCCCGCAAGCGCCGCACGCACGTACCCCTCGGCCGCGTCGCGCAAGCCCGCGCCGACCTCGCCCGCGAGCAACTCGGCCAGGCGCAGATCGCCCCCCGACAGCCGTGCACAAGCGCGCGCGCGCAACGACTCAAGCGCCGGGTCGGCCTGCGTCAGTAGCTGCTCGATCTGCTCGCTGCCGAGCGGGTCGAAGCGCACGGCCTGACAACGCGAGGCGACCGTCGGCAGCACGTCCTCGCGGTGCTCGGCCAACAGGATCAGGTGCGCGTAGGCGGGCGGCTCCTCCAGCGTCTTCAGCAGTCGGTTGGCTGCTTGGTCGTTCATCGTTCCAGCTGCCTCGATCACAAACACGCGCCGGCTTGCTTCAAACGGTGTGTGCGCGACCGCGCCGACCACCGCTTCGTCGATGTCGCCGACAAGCAGTTCGCTGCTACCGCTCGGGGTCACCCAGGTCAGGTCAGGATGAGCCCCACGCAACGCGCGCTCGCTGCTGGCCGCTGGATCGGGGCTGCCCTCGCTGAGCAGCGCCGCGGCAAAGGCTCGCGCCACCGTGCGCTTGCCGGCGCCGGCGGGGCCATGAAACAGATAGGCGTGCGCCGGCGCGCCGCCGGGCGTAAGCGCGGGTAGCAGCACCGCTCGGGCGTGGGGGTGCTGCTCGATTCCCTCGATCGTCGCGTCGGGCACTGCCGCCATCCTAAGCCCGTGGGGCGCGGCATCCTGATTACGATCGAGGGAATCGACGGCGCCGGCAAGTCGACGCTGGCGGCGGGGTTGCGGCAGGCGATCGAAGCTCGTGGCGTCGGTGTGCGGCTGCTGCGCGAGCCGGGCGGGGTCGAGCTGTCCGAGCGAATCCGAGCGCTGCTGGCCGACCCGTCCGCACGGATGGCGGCGGTCACCGAGGCGCTGCTGTACGCCGCGGCTCGCGCGGAGCTGGTGGCCGAGCGCCTGCTGCCCCTGCTCGACGCCGGCGAGCTGGTGCTGCTGGACCGCTATGTCGACTCCTCGCTTGCCTATCAGGGTGCGGGCCGTGGGCTTGGGATCGAGCGCATCCGCGCGCTCAACGATCTGGCGACCGGCGGTCTTACCCCTGACCGCACGCTGCTGCTGGCGCTCGCGCGCGCGACGGCACGCGAGCGCCTGCGCACCGACGGGCGCGCGCGCGACCGGCTGGAGGCAGAGCAAGACGCGTTCTTCCAACGTGTGGCAAACGCGTACGAGCGCCTGGCTGAGGCAGAGCCGGCACGATTCAGAACGATCGACGCAACACTGGCCGCCGATGACGTGCTGGAGCTGGCCCTAGCGGCCATCGCGGACCTGTTGGCGCCCAGCTCGGGCTGAGCGCCACATCGTTACCATCAGCGCCGATGGGGCCCACCGCGATCACACGCGCCGTCGTGGTTGCGACGAGCACGTTTGCGCTACTGACGCCGGCGGCAACGGCCGCGACTACGGCGACGATCCCCGGCACCAAAATCGCCGTGCCGGCATCGGCGCTGCCGCACGCGGGCTCGACCGGCACGGTGACCGAACGAGCGGCGAGCAGCTCTACCCCAAACGGTGCGCAGCCCGGGAACGTGGCGCCGGGCGCCGGCTCGACCCCGACCACGGCCACCCCGGCCGGGACCACCGGGGCCGGCGCGGGCGCCGTCGGCGCCACTGGCGCAGCCACCGGAACGACGGGGACGACAGGCGTAGCACCGACAAGTACCGCTCCCGGCGCCCCCGCGACGCTTGGCGTGGTCCGTCAACCGCCGGCCAAACACGCCAAAAAGGGCCTGTCTGGCCTGGCGCTCGTGCTGGCGGCGATCGGGGCCCTGCTCGTGCTTGCCTCCCTTGTCTGGGCAATCAGCCGCTGGCTTGCCTTGCAGCCACGCTGGACGAGCTCGCTGCTGTATTCGCTGCGGGAAGCCAGCTATCACGCTTCAGCCACTTGGGCGGAGTTCTCAGACTGGGCGCGCATCGGCCGTTAATGCGGGAATCCCCTCTAAAATAGAGGTTTCCGGTGGTCTGTCCGATAGGCGCGCAACGATGCTCGACCCCCAGTGAACAGAGTCGAGTGGGCGTCGCGCAGCGCCGGCGCAGAGGAGGTTAGGCCGATGGATTTGTCCCCGCACCCCACGATCCAGCAGGACACGCAAGCCGGCGAGGCGCTGCACATCGAGCGCGTGTTCACCACGCCCGGCGTGCACCCGTTCGACGAGGTGCAGTGGGAGCTGCGCGACGCGCGCATCGGCCACGGCGACCGCGTCGCCTTCGAGCAGGCCGATGTCGAGTTCCCGGCGAGCTGGTCGCAGAACGCCACCAACATCGTCGCCCAGAAGTATTTCCGCGGCCAGATCGGCCACCCCGAGCGCGAGCGCTCGGTCAAGCAGATGATTACGCGCGTAGCCGGCACGATCGCCGGCTGGGGGCGCGAGCGCGCCTACTTCGCCACAGACGAGGACGCTGAGGCCTTCGAAGCCGAGCTGACGCACATCCTGCTGCACCAGATGGCGGCGTTCAACTCGCCTGTCTGGTTCAACGTCGGCTTCGAGGAGAGCCCCCAATGCTCGGCCTGCTTCATCCTCTCGGTCAAAGACACGATGGAGTCGATCCTGGCTTGGAACACCAAGGAGGGCATGATCTTCCGCGGCGGCTCCGGGTCAGGCATCAACCTGTCGAACATCCGCGGCTCGATGGAGCCGCTGGCCAAGGGCGGCACCGCCTCCGGCCCGGTCTCGTTCATGCGCGGCGCCGACTCCTGGGCCGGCACGATCAAGTCCGGCGGCAAGACCCGCCGCGCCGCCAAGATGGTCGTGCTCAACGTCGACCATCCCGACATCCTCGACTTCGTCACCTGCAAGGCGCGCGAGGAGGAGAAGGCGCTGGCGCTGCGCGAAGCCGGCTTTGACATGTCGATCGACGGCGAGGGGTTCTTCTCGATCCAGTACCAGAACGCCAACAACTCGGTGCGCGTGACCGACGAGTTCATGCGGGCGGTGGAGGAGGACGGCGAGTGGCGGCTGACCTCGCGCGCCACCGGTGAGCCCATCGGGGAGCCGGTCAGCGCGCGCGAGCTGATGGCCGAGATCGCCGATGCAGCCTGGCGCTGCGCGGACCCGGGCGTGCAGTACGACACCACCATCAACCAGTGGCACACGTCGCCCAACAGCGGGCGCATCAACGCGTCCAATCCCTGCAGCGAGTACATGCACGTCGACGACTCGGCCTGCAACCTGGCGTCGCTCAACCTCATGAAGTTCCGCCGCGCCGACGGGACGTTCGACGTCGAGTCGTTTGAGCACGCCATCGACATCGTGTTCCTCGCCCAAGAGATCATCGTCTCTCCGTCGAGCTACCCGACCGAGCAGATCGCGGCA
>DASUIH010000004.1:0-22557 GCA_036279855.1 Solirubrobacteraceae bacterium
CGACGACCGACTTCGTCGGCGTCCCGATGCCGCGTCTCGGCGTTTTCGACGACAGCACACACCCCCTACCAGCAGCCCAAAGCGCGACCTCTCAGAGCCACCACCCTGTTAGGGGGTATCAGGGGCTCAGTACGCCCCGCGCTGCATCAACACGGCCGGCACCGTCTTCAACAGGATCGCCAAATCGAGCGCCAGCGACCAACGCTCCAGGTAGATGAAGTCGAGGTGCACGAGGTCGTCGAAGTCAAGCTCGGAGCGGCCCGAGACCTGCCACAAGCCCGTGATGCCAGGCAGCACCAGGTAGCGCTTGCGGTGCCAGTCCTCCAGCATCTCGAAGTCGCGCTCGGGCAATGGGCGTGGGCCGACCAGGCTCATCTCGCCACGCAGCACGTTGACCAACTGCGGCAGCTCGTCGAGGGAGAAGCGACGCAAGAAGCTGCCCACGCGCGTCAGGCGTGGGTCGTCGCGGATCTTGAACAGGGCGCCGTCGGCCTCGTTTAGCTCCTCTAGCGCCGCCTGGCTGTGCTCGCTGTCGCAGTACATCGTGCGGAACTTCAGGCACTCGAACGGCAGCTGGCCGATGCCGGGGCGCTTGGAGCGGTAGACGACTGGGCCGCGTGAGGAGAGCTTGACCGCCAGCACTATCGCCAGCAGCAACGGGCTGAGCAGCACCAGCAGCACGGTCGCGCCGATCGCGTCGAACGTGCGCTTGAGCGCGAAGTCGACGCCCTCGAACACGGGCGGGCCCAGCTCGAACAGCGGCACGCGCTGGCCCGGCACGAACTCCGCCCGGTGCACGAGGATCTCCATCGTCGAGGGGGCGATGCGCACGCGCACACCGCGGCGGTGGCACTGGTCGACCAGCTCGACGGCGCTCTCCTGGGGGAAGTCCGGGTCGGCGATGATTACCTCGTCCACGCGCTGCTCGGCGATTTCGCGCTGCAGGCAGTCGAGCGCACCGAGCCGGCGCACGCCATTGGCCGGCAGCGGGTTGGGCGAGACGAAGCCGACGACTTCGATCGGCGCGCGCGGACCCTCTCCGAGCGCGTGAGCGACGTCGTGGATGTGCTTGCCCGTGCCGACCAGGATCGCGCGGCGACGGTAGCCCGCGGCGCGCAGGATCGCGCCGGTGCCGCGCTCGTACACGTAGCGCAGCAGCGAGACGTAGAACAGCGCGAACGCCAGCGAGCCGTAGAAGATGTAGAAGCTGGTGAAGCGCTGGCCGCTGACGAGCGCGAACAGCAGCGCTACGAAGCAGACCTGGAACAGCGAGCCGACGATGCGCGAGAGGCCGGGGCGTTGCGAGCGCTCGGCGTACAGGCCCGAGCGGGCGAACAGCAAAGCCGTCAGCAGGTAGACGAAGGCGAGGATTTCACGCGTGCCTTCGAAGGCGGCGTTCAGGTCCAAGCTGGCGAGCACGACCGCCTTCAGCGCCAGCGCGGTGAAGATCGCAAGCGAGACCCCGAGCAGGTCGAGCGCCAACAGCGAGAGCACGCGCAGGGCGCGGCGCAGCGTGTCCATCCGCAGCAGGAACGAGAGTGCCGGCGGGCGCTTGCGGCGGACGTCGCGCTCGGGCCGCGAAGGCCGATCCTCGTGCTTGGCCGGAAGCGCCACCGACCCGCCGGCCGACCCGCCGCGCGGGCGAGAAGAGGCGCGCCGTGAGCCGCTTGGGCGCGACACGTCCGGGGAACGCACTCCCATCTCGGACTTCACAACAATTCAGCTTCCCATATGTAGCGGTCGGGAATCGAATGGGCGCCGCTGTGCAACGCGATCAGCCGACAAGCTGCTCGACGCCGGCGGTCTCGATCGTGCGCTGCAGGCCGTCGCGCAGCGACACTTCCGGCGACCAGCCGAACAGCTCTTTGGCAAGCGAGATGTCCGGGCGGCGCTGCTTGGGGTCGTCGGTCGGCAAGGCCTCGTAAATGATTTCGCTGCCGGCGCCGGTGACGTCGTTGACTGCTTCCGCCAGTTCGAGCAACGTGAACTCGTCCGGGTTGCCGACGTTGACCGGGTCGTGGTAGCCCGACTCGGCCAACGCGATCATGCCGTGGATCAGATCGCTGACGAAGCAGAAGGAGCGCGTCTGCGAGCCGTCGCCGAACACCGTCAGCGGCCGGCCGGCGAGCGCCTGGCGCAGGAACGTCGGGATCGCGCGGCCGTCGTGGGGGCGCATGCGGGCGCCGTAGGTGTTGAAGATGCGGATGATCGACGTGTCCACGCCCTGTTGGCGGTGGTAGGCCATCGTCAGAGCCTCGGCGTAGCGCTTGGCCTCGTCGTAGACGCCGCGCGGGCCGATCGGGTTGACGTGGCCCCAGTAGGACTCCGACTGCGGGTGCTCAAGCGGGTCGCCGTAGACCTCGCTGGTGGAGGCGATCAGGAAGCGCGCGCGCTTGGCCTTGGCCAGGCCGAGCGTGTGGTGGGTGCCGTAGGAGCCGACCTTGAGCGTGTGCAGCGGCAGGCGCAGGTAGTCGATCGGGCTGGCCGGCGAGGCCAGGTGGTAGACGAAGTCGACCGGCTCCTCCACGTAGTAAGGCTCGATGATGTCGACGTGCAGGAAGACGAAGCTCTCGGAGTCGCGGATGTGCGCGATGTTGTTGAGCGACCCCGTCTCAAGGTTGTCGACGCAGATCACGCGGTGGCCGCGCGCGAGCAGCTCGTCGCACAGGTGCGAGCCGAGGAAGCCGGCGCCGCCGGTCACCAGGCAGGTGGACACGGCAGCGAGTATATGCGCGCATCCCCCGATCGGTGGATGTGACGGCGCTCCGGCCATCCCCGATCGGGGGACCTATGATCCAAGCGATGGACGAGCAGAGAGCATCGACCGTGCACGACGAGCGGCTGACCGTCCCCCCGATCGTGGGGCCGGAGGATCCCCGCCGCTTCACCGACTCGGGGATCGAGATCGAGGCGCTCTATGACGAGAGCGACCTGCCGGCCGACCTGCGCCTGGGCGAGCCCGGCTCCTATCCCTACACGCGCGGCGTGCACCGCGAGATGTACCGCAAACAGACCTGGACGATGCGCCAGTACGCGGGGTACGCCTCCGCCAAGGAGTCCAACGAGCGCTACCGCTACCTGCTCTCCAAGGGGTCGACCGGGCTGTCGATGGCCTTCGACCTGCCCACCCAACTGGGCCTTGACTCCGACAATCCCCGCTGTCTGGGCGAGGTCGGGCGCACAGGGGTCGCGATCGACACGATCGACGACATGCGCACCGCCTTCGACGGGATTCCGCTCGACCAGGTCTCCACCTCGATGACGATCAACGCGCCCGCCGCCTGCCTGCTGCTGCTGTACGAGCTGGTCGGCGAGGAGCAGGGGGTGCCCTCCACAGCGCTGCGCGGGACGACCCAGAACGACGTGCTCAAGGAGTACATCGCGCGCGGCAACTACATCTATCCGCCGCAGCCGACGATGCGGCTGACGACCGACCTGTTCCAGTACTGCGCGCAGAACGTGCCGAAGTGGAACACGATCTCGATCTCCGGCTACCACTTCCGCGAGAAGGGCTGCAGCGCCGTGCAGGAGGTCGCTTTTACGCTGTCATCGGGCATCGCCTACGTGACAGCGGCGATCGAGAAGGGGCTCGACGTGGACGAGTTCGCTCCCCGGCTGGCCTTCTTCTTCAACGGGCACAACAACGTCTTCCAGGAGGTCGCCAAGTTCCGCGCGGCGCGGCGGATGTGGGCGCAGATCATGAAAGAGCGCTTCGGGGCCAAGAGCGCGAAGTCGACGATGCTGCGCTTCCACACCCAGACGGGCGGGGTGACGCTGACCGCCCAGCAGCCGGAGAACAACATCGTCCGTGTGGCGCTGCAAGGGTTCGCGGCGGTCTGCGGCGGCACGCAGTCGCTGCACACCAACGGCTTTGACGAGGCGCTGGCGCTGCCCACCGAGCACGCCGCGAAGATCGCGCTGCGCACGCAGCAGATCCTCGCGCACGAGTCCGGCGCCGCCGACACCGTGGATCCCTTCGCAGGCTCCTATTTCGTGGAGTCGCTCACCGACGAGATCGAAGCCCGCGCGCACGAGTTGATCGCCAAGGTCGATGCGCTCGGGGGGTCGGTGAACGCGATCCAGTTCATCACCGGCGAGATCGACGAGTCGGCCTGGGGCTACCAGGAGCGCTACCGGATCGGCCAAGACATCGTCGTGGGCGTCAACAAGTACGAGGAGGAGGACCTGGAGGTGCCGGACCTGCTGCGGGTCGATCCGCAGTCCGAGCGCGAACAGGTTGAGCGTCTGAAGGCGTTCAAGGCGGGCCGCGACCAGGAGTTGGTCGAGAAGCGCCTGGAGGAGCTGCGCGAGGTCGCGCGCGGCGACGCGAACCTGCTGCCCCCTATCCGCCAGGCGCTGAAGGACCGCTGCTCGATGGGCGAGGCGTGCGCAGCGATGCAGGACGTGTTCGGCTCCTACGCACCGACGTTCTGATCGACGCCGTGCATGCACGGCGTCGCCGTTGGCGCATGCGCCAACGGTAAACCGGCCCACATGTGGGCCGGTTCCGGGCCGCACATGTGCGGCCCGGCCTGGCGGCGCATGCGCCGCCAGGAAAGCTCAATAGCTCGCATGTACGGTCGTCCCAGCGCGGCCATGCGCCGCTCCAGCCAATAGGATCACGCGCCGATGATCCCCGCCGTGACCTTCTATGACGTCGTCCTGTCCGTGCACATCGCGGCCGTCGTCTTTGCCTTCGGCGCGACGTTTGCCTACCCAGTCCTGCTCGGCACGGTCGGCAGAGCCGAGTCGCGCGCGCTGCCGGCGCTGTACAAGGCGCTGCACGCCATCTCTACGCGCGTGATCATGCCCGGGCTGACGGTGGTATTGATCTGCGGCATCTACATGGCCTCGGACGCGAAACTGTGGAGCGCTTTCTTCGTGCAGTGGGGGCTTGGAGTCGTCGTCGTGATCGGCGCGGTCGAGGGCATGTTCCTCAGCCCCAGGGAGAAGCGCCTGTGCGAGGTCGCCGACCGCGACCTGGCCGCCTCGGGAGAAGCGGCATTTGCGCCGAGCGCCGAGCACGACGCGCTGGTCAAGCGGATCGGCGCCACCGGCGCGCTGATGGACGGGCTCGTGCTGCTGACGATCCTGTTCATGGCGATCAAGCCGTAGAGCTCTGGAATGTCGCGCGCTGCCTTTGGCAGTGTCGCTGTCTACACTCGTGCACGAAATGGATCTGACGGACAGCTATAAGCGCGTCCTACCGCCAGCGATCTTGACGCGCTACGACTTTGGCGAGGTCAGGGAGGCTGCCACGATCCTGAGCACAACCAATCCGGACGAGTTCGACGATCTCGTGCGGGTGCTGCAGCGGTTCCGGCTCACTCGCGAAGACGTCCTCACAGCCGGAGGCAACGAGGGTTTGATCGCCAAGCGACTGAACGACGAATTCCGCATGCGCGGTTGGCGAGAGGGCCGTCACGACCAGACCGTGACATCGAAGCTGTCGCTGATGCCGTACAAGCCCGCCGGCGAGAAGGAAGCGACCGCCACGGAGAGCGAAGTCGAAAACACGGGTTACAAGGTCGACAACGTCAAGAGCGGCATCGCCCTGGACGTCGAGTGGAACGCCAAGGACGGCAACCTCGACAGAGATCTAGGCGCATACTCGGCGCTCTACGACCTGGGCATCATCCGCGGCGGAGTGCTGATCACCCGCTCGCACGACGACCTCCGCGCTCTGGGAGCGGAGCTGGGACGTCCCGATTTTGTTAAGACGACGACCACCACCAACCTGGGAAAGCTCATCCCGCGCCTGAGTCGCGGCTCGGCCGGTGGATGTCCGGTGTTGGCAATCGCCATCACCGCACGGTGCCTCGCGCCCTGAACAGGGCGACTGCTACTGGGCCACCAGGTAGCCCTTACCGCCTGCGGCGGCCAACCGCCAGTCCACGCGCGCCGGCAATGTGTCGTCCTCGACAACCTCGTTGCCCCACGCGGCCCAACCGTCGCGCTGCTCACGCGCAAACAGCTCGAGCCGGGGACCAGGGGAGCAGGCCTCGACTATCTCGTACAGACCATCGGGCTTGCGACTGTGCTCGCGCTTGCGCTCGGAGACGAGGTTCACCTGACGCCGCCCCGGCGCTAGCGTGCGATTGCCCTTGCCGCGGATTCCGAAGAGGACCAGCTCGGTCACGTTGCGAAAGTAAAAGCCGACCCCGCGTCCGTCGGGTCCGCCGTCCTTGCGCGTCTTGTACCAGACGACATTCGTCTTGTAGGTGAACCCCCACGCCGCCATCACCTGCAACCCTTCCGGCAGGAGCGCGTTGGGAACCCACAGATAGAGATGACAGCGCTCGTCGCATACTTCCTGCACGGGAAGCCCCTTTATCTCGTCCAACGTCATTGTCGGATAGCGCGCGAGACGCAGATGCTCCGGTGCCATCTTGCCGGTGCGGTTCTGAAATCGCCACGGCGGATCTGCGACCACGACCCGGAATGGATCGTGCCCCTTCAACGTCTGTAGTAGCGAGCGGTTTGCGATGTCGTTCATGCGCTTGAGCCTCCGCCCAACGAATGTCTCCCAGGCGGACGAACAACCATATGAGCCCGAGCGGCGGCTACGGGCGCAGCTCTCGTAGCCTCGATACCCTGGCTGCATGACCAACCTGCGAGTCGCCGTCGTCGGTGCAACGGGCCAGGTCGGCACGCTGATGCTGCGGCTGCTGCGCGAGCGCGGCTTCCCTGCGCGCGAGGTGGTGCCGTTCGCCTCCGAGCGCTCGGCCGGCAAGCAGATCGAGGGGGTCGGCACCGTGCAACCGCTGACCGAAGAGACGATCCAGGGCTTTGACCTGGCTCTGTTCTCTGCCGGCGGCTCGACCTCGGGCGAGTGGGCTCCACGGTTCGTGGACGCGGGCGCGGTCGTGGTGGACAACAGCTCCAAGTGGCGGATGAGCGACGACGTGCCGCTGGTGGTCGCCGAGGTCAACCCCGACGCGCTCGCCTCCCACCAAGGGATCGTCGCCAACCCCAACTGCTCGACCATGCAGATGGTTGTCGCGCTAAAGCCGATCTACGACGCCGCCGGCATCGAGCGCTTGGTGATCTCCACCTACCAGGCTGTCTCGGGCACCGGCAAGAAGGCGGTGGACGAGCTGCTCGACCAGTCGCACGCGCTGCTGCACGAGACGGAGCCGCCGGCGCCGCAGACCTACGCCCACCAGATCGCCTTCAACGCACTGCCGCACGCTGGCTCGTTCGCGCCCGGCGACGACCACACCGACGAGGAGCGCAAGCTGATCGACGAGACGCGCAAGATCCTCGGCGACAGTGCGATCCGGGTCAGCGCCACCTGCGTGCGTGTGCCCGTCGTCAACGGCCACTCGGAGGCCGTCAACGTGCAGACGCGCGAGGAGCTGACGCCGGAGCGCGCCCGCGAGCTGCTGGCCGCCGCCCCGGGCGTGACCGTCGCCGACGACCCCGGCGCCGCGCTGTACCCGCTGGCGATCGACGCCAGCGGCTCCGACGACGTGTTCGTCGGCCGCATCCGCCGCGACCCGGGCCACGAGCGGGCGTTGGACATGTGGATCGTCGCTGACAACCTGCGCAAGGGCGCCGCGACCAACGCGGTGCAGTTGGCCGAACTGCTGCACGAGCGGGGCCTGATCGCTGCACGCGGAACCGCGGCAGCCGCCTAGAGCGCGGCGCACCTGACCGAGGCCAGTGAGCCTGGGCGCCTCGTCGCCCAATCGGAAGGACTCTCGCGCGAGCGCGCGAAACCAGGAGCAATGAGCGTCTCGACAGAGGTGCAGCGCACGCTTGTGAAGTCACCGCCCGAGTTGTGGGCGGAGCTGGGCAGCGTCGAGGGTCTAGCCCGTCACCTCAGTGAGGTCGGCCAGATCCGCGTCGTCAAGGTGGAGCCCGAGACCAGGGTGGAATGGGAGGCCGACCAGGTCTCGGGCAGCGTGGAGCTCAGGCAATCGGGTTGGGGCACGAAGGTGACGCTGTCGCTGACACGGGAGCTGCCGGCGACGGACGCCGAGGCCCCGGTCGAGCCTGTCTCGGCCGAGCCCGAGCCCGTGGCGGAGGTGACCGCCGAGCCAGAGCCGGTCGCCGAGGCCGAGGACAGCGCGGAGGCGGCGCCTGAGACGGAGGCAGCGCAAATCGCCGTCGCCGTCCCGGAGCTGGAGACCGAGCCGGCGATCGTCGCGCCGGAGCCGGCCATGGAGGCCGAGCTTGCCGTTGTCACCGAGGCGCCCGAGCCGGCGACGGCGACGACGCTCAAGCCCAAACAGGGGCTCTTCGCCCGCCTCTTTAAACGTCGAAGGGTGGCTGGAGCCCAAGTTGAGCCGGCGCCCGATCCGATCGCGCAGACGCAGCCCAAGGCCGAGCCCTTGGTCGAACTGCACGCGATGGCTCTGCCCGAGCTTGTCTACCCAGGCCCGCCGCCCAAGCCCGTCGAGCCGGCCGTGGAGGATCTAAGCGCGGAGCTGGCCGAGCTGGAAGCGCAGATGCAGCAGGAATCGACCGAGCTGCTGACCGACGTGCTCGACCGTCTCGGCGCGGCGCACCATCGGCCGTTCTCGCGAGCCTAGGCTAGCACCAGATCGCGCGTGGGACGTTCCGCCAGCTCGTGGACGAACGGGCGCAGCTGTTCACCTCCAACTACGTCTTCGCCGAGATCTACACGACACTTCTGGTCAGGCTGGAGCGCAGGGCCGCGATCGAGTGGGGCAGGCGCTTTCGGGCCGGCAACGCGATCGAGCTGATCCGGGCCGATCACGAGATCGGGGAGCAGGCGTGGTCGATCCTTGAGTCCCATGCTGACAAGGAGTGGAGCTACGTGGACGCCACCTCCCTTGCGCTGATAGAGAGAGAACGATTCAACAGCGCGTTCGCCTTCGACCGCCACTTCCTCCAGCGCGAGCTGAACGTGCTGCCCTCGGCACCCGGATAGCGGCCAAGCCCAAGGTCGCGGTCAAGCCAACCTCCTCCACCGGGCGCGGATAACATGCCGCTCCCCGATGCGCTCCAAGGCCCCCGAAACCTACGACGAGAAGCTCGCCCAGCTGACCGAGTTGCGCGAGGCCGCCCTTCACTCGGCTCCCGAGGCCGAGGAGAAGCAGCACGCCCGCGGCAAGTACACGGCCCGCGAGCGCGTGGAGAAGCTGCTGGACCCGGGCTCTTTTCAGGAGCTGGACACGTTCGTGCGCCACCGCACCTACGACTTCGACATGCAGAAGAACCGCCCGTGGGGCGACGCGGTGGTGACAGGCCACGGCACGATCGACGGCCGCCGTGTCTGCGTCTTCAGCCAGGACTTCACCGTCTTCGGCGGCTCGCTGGGCGAGGTGATGGGCGAGAAGATGTGCAAGATCATGGACCTGGCGGCGAAGATCGGCTGCCCGGTGATCGGCATCAACGACTCGGGTGGCGCCCGTATCCAGGAGGGCGTCGTCAGCCTTGGCTCCTACGGCGACGTGTTCCTGCGCAACGTGCGCAGCTCCGGCGTGATCCCGCAGATCAGCCTGGTCATGGGCCCGTGCGCCGGCGGCGCCGTCTACTCGCCGGCGATCACCGACTTCATCTTCATGGTCAAGGAGACCAGCCACATGTTCATCACGGGCCCCGACGTGATCAAGACGGTCACCGGCGAGGAAGTGGAGTTCGAGGAGCTCGGTGGCGCGATGAGCCACAACACCAAGTCGGGCGTGGCCCAGTTCGCCTCCGAGGATGAGGACGCGTGCCTGGAGGACTGCCGCTATCTCGTGAGCTTCCTGCCCTCCAACAACATGCAGACGACGCCGCGCGTGCAGCCGACCGACGACCCGTGGCGGATGGACGAGGAGCTCGACCACGTCGTCCCCGACAACCCCAACAAGCCGTATGACATGCGCGACGTCGTGCGGCTGATCGTCGATGACGGCGAGTTCTTCGAGGTGCACGAGCACCACGCCAAGAACATCATCTGCGGCTTCTCGCGCCTGGACGGCCACGCGGTCGGCATCGTCGGCAACCAGCCAAACCAGCTGGCGGGCGTGCTCGACATCGACGCCTCCGCCAAGGCCGCGCGCTTCGTGCGCACTTGCGACGCTTTCAACATCCCGCTGATCACTTTCTGCGACGTCCCCGGCTTCCTGCCGGGCACCGCACAGGAGTGGGGCGGGATCATCCGTCACGGCGCCAAGCTCCTGTACGCATTCGCCGAGGCGACCGTGCCGAAGGTCACGATCATCACGCGCAAGGCCTACGGCGGCGCCTACGACGTGATGTCCTCCAAGCACCTGGGCGCGGACTTCAACTTTGCCTGGCCGACAAGTGAGGTGGCAGTGATGGGCCCGGAGGGGGCCGTCAACATCATCTACCGGCGCGACATCGCCGGCTCCCCCACGCCCGAAGAACGGCGCCAAAAGCTGATGGACGACTACAAGGCCCGCTTTGCCAACCCCTACACGGCGGCCGAGCGCGGCTACATCGACGACGTGATCGTCCCGCACGAGACGCGCCCGAAGCTGATCGCGGCCCTGGACACGCTGCACACCAAGCGCGAGCCGGGGCCGAAGCGCAAGCATGGGAACATTCCGCTCTGACGCCGTGGGCCAACACCCCCTTTTGCGCAAACTCACGATCCGCTAAAGCACCAGTCGGAGACGCCTCGTGGTCAACCGCAGCCCCAAGCTCGAACTACCGATAGTCGATCAATGGGATCGACTATCGGCCAGCCCCGCTGCCTCGCCGGCCGAGGCAGCGGCGATCGTGGCCGCGCTGGAGCGCTTCATGCGCGACACCGCGCCGCCTCCGGCCGCCCAGCCGCAGGCCATCGATCCCTGGTTGCGCGCAGCTATGCTCGAAAGGGTGTCCCGCGACATTTACGGGTCACGCGCAGCCTACGAGTCGGAGCCTTGGCTAAATACATGAAAGCCGCTAGGCTTTAGCACCAATCGCTTTCTCTGACTCGCCGCAAACGATGATCTAGACCCGCTCGCGCAAGCGCGGCCGGACCAGGAGGTTTCGCCAGATGGAGCCAGCTTCGATACCTGCAGAGCAGGCCCCGAAAAAGGGCTCGCTGGAGGACCCGGAGGTCCTGCGGAACGTCCCCGGGCACATCATCCCGATCCTGCAGCGGGAGTACGACGACTTCAAGACCGAAGCCACGAAGTTCCTTGCCGGCGAAAGCGAGGAAACCGAGTTCATCAAGTTCCGCCTCAAGCAGGGCGTCTACGGCCAGCGCCAGCCCGACGTTCAGATGATTCGTACGAAGCTCCCCTTCGGCGGCATCACACCTGAGCAGATGGACAAGTTCGCCGACGTGGTCGAAAAGCACGCGCCGCTGAACAAGGGTCACATCACCACGCGTCAGAACATCCAGATGCACCACATCCCGCTGCTGGAAGCCGAGCAGGCGATTCGCGAGCTGGGCGAGGCCGGCCTCTCCAGCCGCGAGGGCTGCGGCAACACGATGCGCAACGTCACTGGCGATCCGTGGGCGGGCGTGGCCAAGGATGAGCTGTTCGACCTCACCCCTTACGCGGGCGCCTATGTGCGCTATTTCGTGCGCCACCCCACCACCCAAGGCATGCCGCGCAAGGTCAAGACGTCCTTCGACGGATCGCCGCGCGATCGCGCGATCAGCGAGATCCACGACGTCGCCTTCCGGGCGCGCGTCAAGGAGATCGACGGCGAGCAGGTCAAGGGCGTCGAGGTCCTGATCGGCGGGGGCACCTCGATCATGCCCCGCGCCGCACAGGTGCTCTACGACTTCGTGCGCCTGGACAACGGCGACTACCTGAAGATCACCGAGGCAACGATGCGCGTGTTCGACCGCCAGGAGTGGCTGCGCGTCAACCGCGCGCGCGCGCGCATCAAGGTGTACGTCGACAAGTACGGCATCGACCAGCTGCGCGAGGAAGTCGAGAAGGAGCTGCAGGGCGAGTGGGTGGCAGAACGCGACTTCTCGATCGACAGCCGCCTATTCCTCGACGACGAGCGCGAGGCAGCCCCGGCGCCGCCGGCAAGCTTCGGCACGCCCAACGGCGATCTGTCCGAGTTCGACCGTTTCAAGCAGGCCAACGTCGCCGAGCAGAAGCAGGAGGGCTACGTCACCGTCGAGGTCAAGGTCGTGCGTGGCGACCTCACGCCCGAGCAATTCCGCGGCCTCGGCCAGGTCATGCGCGACTACTGCGGCGGCTACGCCCGCACCACCGTGCAGCAGAACCTCGTCCTGCGCTGGGTGCGCCAGGAGAGCGTCTACGACGTGTGGAAGGCGCTGTCGGCGCTCGACCTCGGCGGCGCCGGCTCACGCGAGATCGGCGACGTCGTCTCCTGCCCCGGGACCGACTCCTGCAAGCTCGGGATCACCAGCTCGATGGGGCTGAACAAAGCGATCGAAGAGCGAATCGAGCAGATGGGCATCACCGACCCGCTGACGCGCAAGATCCACATCAAGATGAGCGGCTGCCCCAACGGCTGCGGCCAGCACCATCTCGGCGCGATCGGCTTCTATGGCGCGTCGATCAAGGTCGGAGAGCACACGATCCCCGCTTACATCCCCCACGTCGGCGGGGTATGGGAAGGCGGCGAGGTCAAATTCGGCCGGCGCTTGAAGCTGCGCCTGCCGGCCAAGCGCGCGCCCGAGGCGGTCGAGCGCTGGATCCGCCACTACGAGTCCACCCGCAACGAGGGCGAGGAGTGGGGCGAGTTCGTCGAGCGCGTCGGCACGCCCGAGCTGGAAGGGCTGGTCAAGGAGCTCTCGCTGCCTGTCGACTTCAGCCTGGACACGATGAGCACCTTCATCGACTGGAACCGCGACGTGCCGTTCCAGGTGATCCGCGGCGAGGGCGAGTGCGCGGTCTAGCCGACAACGCGATCGAGCCGTCGGCTGTCCTGACCGACACCCTGCGCGAGGCCGTCGAGCTCCACGGCAAGCGGGCCGTGCTGTTGTGCTCCTTTCAGAAGGAGGAGTCGGTGCTGCTCGACGAGCTGATCCGGCTCGGCGATTGCGGGGTGGGCGGGACCCCGATAAGGATCGTAACGATCGACACAGGCGTGCTCTTCCCGCAAACGCTTGAGACCTGGAAGCAGTTCGAGCAGCGCTTTGGTGTGCAGATCGAGGTGTTCGACGCCTCCAACGCAGCCGGGGAGGGTGGGCCCTGGTCAGGCCCGGAGCACTGCTGCTCGGCGGCCAAGGTCGCCGCGCTTGAGCAAGCGCTCGACGGAGCTGAGGCCTGGATCACCGGCATCCGCCGTGAGCAGGGGCCGACGCGCGCCGACACGCAGCCCGTCGAGACCGACCCCAAGCGTGGCCTCGTCAAGTACAACCCGCTCGCCCACTGGACCGAGAAGGGCCTGTGGCAAAGGATCTTCGAGCGCGAACTGCCCTACAACCCGCTACACGACCAGGGCTACTCCTCGATCGGCTGCGCCCCCTGCACACACCCTGGTGAGGGGCGCGAGGGGCGCTGGGCCGGCACCGACAAGACCGAGTGCGGCCTACACGTCTGATGCTCGGCATCTCCCCCGAGATCGTGCTGTTCGGGCTGGGGGTGGGCATCCTGATCGGCCTGACCGGGATCGGCGGCGGCTCGCTGATGACGCCGCTGCTGATAATCGTGCTCGGCATCCATCCGGTTGTGGCAGTCGGCACCGACCTCACCTACGGGGCGCTGACCAAGACGCTCGGCGGCTACAAGCACCTGCGCAAGGGCACGGTCGACCTTGGCGTCTCCAAGTGGCTTGCCTACGGCGGCGTCCCCGGCTCGCTGGTCGGGGTGATATTGGTCGACCGGCTACATGCGGCCTACGGCAAGAGCTTCGACGACGTCTTGATCGGCTGCATCGCCGGCGCGCTGATCGTGGTCGCGAGCGTCGTGCTGGTGCGCACACTGCTGTTGACGCATTTGGCCGAGCACGAGACCGAAACTTACGAGTTCTCCTCGCGCGCCTCGGCGGCGGCCGTGGCACTCGGGTTCGTGCTCGGGGTGATGCTCGGCATGACCTCAGTCGGCAGCGGCGCGCTGATCGGCGTGGCGATGATCGTGATCTTCAAGCTGACGCCGCAGCGCGTCGCCGGGTCAAGCGTGTTCCTGGCGGCGATGCTGCTGTGGGTCGCCGGCCTCGCTCAGGTCGTCAGCGGCAACGTCGACTACGGGCTGGTCGGCAACATCCTGATCGGCTCGATACCCGGCGTCTGGATCGGCGCGCACTTCGTTGATCGCGTCCCCGATCAGGCGCTGCGCGTGACACTTGCCGCCGTGCTTCTAGGATCGGCTCTGGCGATGGTCAACAACGCAGGGGGACATGTGCCGGTGCCGGTCATCTTCGGCGCGCCGCTCGCGGTCGGCGTAGCCGGCGCGCTGCTGGAGCTGCGACCGCGCACGCGCGAGCACCGGCGGGCGCTGGCAGCCGCGCCCACGATCGGTGGCGGGGCCTCGATCGCCGGCGCCGGCCCCGCCGGCCCAGGCCTGACGGCACGGGAGGGCTCATGAGCGTCGCCGAGCGGCCGCAGCTCAGCCACCTCAGAGCGCTTGAGTCCGAGGCGATCCACGTGATGCGCGAGGTCGCCGCCGAATTCGAGCGGCCCGTGCTGCTGTTCAGCGGCGGCAAGGACTCGATCGTGCTGCTGCGCCTGGCCGAGAAGGCGTTCCGGCCGGCACCGTTCCCATTCCCGCTGATGCACGTGGACACGGGCCACAACTTCCCCGAGGCGATCGCGTTTCGCGACCGCCGCGTGGCCGAGCTGAAAGAGCGGCTGATCGTGGCCAGCGTGCAGGAGTCGATCGACAGCGGCCGCGCAGTAGAGGAGGTCGGGCCGCGCGCCTCACGCAACCGGCTGCAGACCGTGACGCTGCTCGACGCGATCGCCGAGCACTCCTTCGACGCCGCGTTCGGCGGCGCCCGCCGCGACGAGGAGCGCGCCCGCGCCAAGGAGCGCATGCTCTCTTTCCGCGACGACTTCGGCCAATGGGACCCCAAGAACCAGCGGCCCGAGCTGTGGAACCTCTACAACGGCCGCATCCGTAAGGGCGAGCACGTGCGCGTGTTCCCGCTGTCCAACTGGACCGAGCTCGACGTGTGGGAGTACATCGACGCCGAGCAGCTTGAGGTCCCCTCGATCTACTTCGCGCACGAGCGTGAGGTGTTCGAGCGCGACGGGATGCTCTACGCCTGGCGCGAGGGCGCTGAGCTGATCGAGGGCGAGACCGTTTTCACCGAGATGGTCCGCTACCGCACCGTCGGCGACATGAGCTGCACAGGTGGTGTGCGCTCCAGGGCCAGCACCCTGCAGGAAGTGGTGACCGAGATCGCCGCCACGCGCATCACCGAGCGCGGCGAGACGCGTGCTGACGACCGCGTGAGCGAGGCCGCGATGGAGGATCGCAAGAAAGCCGGGTACTTCTGATGCCGCGTGTGGCGTTCCTGCTCAAGCCCATCCTTTGCGTCGACGGCCGTCGAACGCCCGACTCAGCGCTCACGCGACGATGACGCTCGACCTGTTGCGCTTCACCACCGCCGGCTCGGTCGACGACGGCAAGAGCACGCTGATCGGGCGGCTGCTGTACGACACCAAGCAGGTGTTCGAGGACCAGCTCGACCACGTTGCCCAGGCCTCCGAGCGCCGCGGCGGCGAGGGTTCGCTCGACCTGGCGCTGCTGACCGACGGGCTGCGCGCCGAGCGCGAGCAGGGAATCACGATCGACGTCGCCTACCGCTACTTCGCCACGCTCAAGCGCCGCTTCATCATCGCCGACTGCCCCGGCCACCAGCAATACACGCGCAATATGGTCACCGGCGCCTCCACCGCCGACCTGTCGGTGATCCTGCTCGACGCGCGCAAGGGCGTCTTGGAGCAGTCCAAGCGCCACGCCTTCATCAGCGCCTTGCTTGGCATACCCCACCTTGTCGTGGCCGTCAACAAGATGGACCTGATGGGCTATTCACAGGAGCGCTTCGAAGAGCTGGTAGCCGAGTTCGGCGGCTTCGCCGATAAGCTCGCCGGCGCCCATGCGCGCCACGCGGGCGTGATGCGCGACATCTCCTACATCCCGATCTCCGCGCTCGAAGGCGACAACGTGGTCGAGCGCGGCGAGAACATGGGCTGGTATGAGGGGCCACCGCTGCTGCGGCTGCTTGAGGACGTAGAAGTGGCTTACGACCATCCCTACGACGTGCCGGCACGCTTCCCGGTGCAATGGGTGATCCGGCCGGCGCAGGGCAGCGACTACCGCGGCTATGCCGGCCAGGTGGCAAGCGGCGCGTTCCGCGTCGGCGAGGAGGTCGTGATCCTGCCCGCTGGGCAGCGCAGCACGATCGCCGCGATCGACGCTTACGGTGGCGAGCTGCCCGAGGCGCTCGCCCCGATGTCTGTGACGATCCGCCTAGCCGACGACGTGGACATCTCGCGCGGCGAGACGATCTGCCACGCCGAGCAGGCGCCGACGGTGGCGCGGGAGCTGGAGGCGGACATCTGCTGGATGACCGACGCGCCGCTGCGCCCCGGTGGCAGGTACTTGCTCAAGCAGACAGCCACGACGGTGACCGCGATCGTGGACGAGCTGCGCGACCACGTGGACGTGCACACCCTTGATCGAAGCGAGCCTCCGGCGGAGCTGGCGCTGAATGACATCGGACGGGTGAAGCTGCGAACCAGCGCCCCCCTGGTGTTCGACTCCTACCCGGACAATCGCCGCACGGGAAGCTTCATCCTGATCGACGAGGCCTCAAACAACACGGTCGGCGCGGGGATGATCGCGGCAGCCTGATCGGCTGGCCGCGGAAATGTCCGCGATATCCGTCCGGCGCTGTTGACAGGCGCTCGGGCGGCCGTAAGATTTCGCGCTCACGGCTCTGTCGACCTGAGCTGAGCCAACTGATTATCAAGGGGGTTTGCATGCGGAACTTGCGACGAATCGTGCGTACGGGCGTGCTCGGCATGGCTGCGGTGGCGACGCTCACCGCGGGAGCAAGCGTGGCATCGGCGTCAAGCCTGTACGTGTCGACCGCGGGCAGCGACACAACGAACTGTCAATCCGAAGGCTCCCCTTGCAAAACCATCAAATACGCGATCGCGCAAGCTGAGGGCACGGGCCAAAGGAACACGATCCACGTCGGCCCGGGCACGTACTCCGAAGCGCTCTTGCTGACCAAAACGGGGGATGGCGAACTGACGATCACGGGGGCTGGGAGCAATCCGTCGACAGGCACCACCATCGCCGGCGGGGCGAGCTCGGAAATCCTCGTCTACACGGCGCCGCCCGGCAACGAAATCACCCTGAGCCATCTGCGGCTTGCGACCTCGACGACCAACAGCGACCCTGCCATTGTGGCCGAGGGGTCGCTGTCCGCGATCGACGTCGCCGTCGCGATGCAGGACGCCTCCAGCGAGCCTCCCGCCGTCGTCGCCAGCTCGGGCCTGCTCGAACACGTGACCGTGGAAGGCGTATGGCTCGGCAAGGCGCTCGAAGACAACGGCTCGATCACGCTTCGCGACGACAGGTTCATCACGAGCGCGAGCGACACTTCTGAAGCCGCCGAGATCGTGGGACACCCTGGTAGCCGAACCGTGATCGTGCAGCGCAGCCTCTTCAAGCAGTCCAATCATTCCATCAGCAGCCCCCAATACGGCGTCGAGATCATTCAAGCCAATCTGACGATGGACTCCTCAATGGTCCTCGGCGGTCAAACTGCCCTGTACCTGTCCACGTCCGAATCGTCGAGCGCGACGATCTCAGCATCCACGATCGACGCCGGACAGCCGGGCATCAGCGACGGCTCCCCCGACACCGCGCTTCAGCTACTCGACAGCGGCGCGACGACCGTCGACTCCGTCGCGCTTGAGGGCTCGATCGCCGCGGAGCAGCAGATGGCGATAGTGAGCGGCGGGTCGCAGGCCACGATCACCTGCGGCTACAGCGACGTCCCCAGCCAGGCACAGGAAGCCAGCGCCAGCGTAGGCAAGATCGCCTGCGCCAACGGCGTAAACGGGAACACGACGACCTCGCCCTTCAGCACGCTGTTCGCCGACCCGAGCGGAACCTTCTCGAACCCGCTGGCCGACTATCAGCTGAGCCCACTATCGAGCGCGGTGGACAGCGTTCCGGCCGGTGCGATCTCACTACCGACGATCGTGCCGTCCACGACCGACCTGGCGGGCAACCCACGCGTCGTCGACGGCAACGGCGACTGCGCTGCGGCACAGGACAAGGGCGCGCTTGAGCTGCAGGGACACGCGTGCCCGCCACCTGTCGAAAAACAGCCTCTACCGACAAAGCCCGTCGCCGGCTCGATCACGAACCTGAGCATCTCCCCCGACGCTTTCTACGCGGCTCCTTCCGGGGCGACGATCGCAAAGACGAAAAAAGTGAAGAAGGCCTACGGAGCCAACGTCTCCTACAAGGACTCACAAGTCGCGATCACCAGGTTCACCGTCATGCGGGCAACAGCTGGGCGCACTCAGGGCAAATCCTGCAAGAAGCCGAGCAAGAAAAACAAGCACGGCAAGCGCTGCACGCTGTACAAGGCCCGTGGCAGCTTCACCCGCGTGGACGTCGCCGGCCTGAACAGGTTCCACTTCAGCGGCCGCCTGAACGGCCAGAAGCTCGCCAAAGGCAGCTACAAGCTGCAGGCCGTGCCGCACGACGCTGCCGGCAACGGCCGCGCTGTCAGCAAGCAGTTCAAGATCAAGTAAGGCGCGTTACGCCCCGGTCGCCGGCTCAACAGCCCACGCGACCGGGGCGCGCCAACGCTCACAGCCCGCCTACGAAACAGCCGTCTACGAAGCCCCTTCCACCGCCGGCCGCGCCGCACGCCCATGCGGTACCCGCAGCACGCGCGCCACGGGCCGCGGCAGCCACCAGTTCCAGCTGCCCAGCAGCGACACCAGCGCCGGCAGCAGCAAAGCCCGCACGATCGTCGCGTCGAGCAGGATGCCAAAGCCAAGACCCGTGGCCAGCACCTTGATTTCGGTGCTCGGCGCCGAGGCCAGCGAGGCGAACGCGAGGAACAGGATCAGCGCGGCGCTCGTGACCAGCCGGCCGGTCCGGCCGAGGCCTTCGATCACCGCCTGGTCGGTCGAGCCGGTGCGGTCGTACTCCTCGCGCACGCGGGCGAGGATGAACACCTCGTAGTCCATCGACAGGCCGAACAGGAACGCAAACACCATCAGCGGTATCCAGAAGGGGATGGCGCCGGTGGCGGGTATTCCGAACACGGCGTTTGACCCGTGGCCTTCCTGCCAGAACCAGGTCATCAGGCCGAAGGCGGCGCCCATCGAAATCAGGTTCAGCAGCACCGCCTTGACCGCCAGCACCAGCGAGCGGAAGGCGCGCGCCAATAGCGCGATCGTCAACAGCGCCACGATCGCGAACATCAGCGGGAAAGTGCCGAACACGGCGTGCTGGTAGTCAAGCTCGATCGCCCCCTCGCCGGCGATCCCGACCGCGCCGGGCTGACCCTTGAGCGCGGTGCGCGCGTCGCGGACGGGCTGAAGCGTCTTGGAGTTGACCGTCTCGGCAGCCGGAATCGCCAGCAGCACGGTGGTGCCGTCAAGCATGGAGTCAGCGGCGTGCGAGACGAGCACGCCGGTCACGCCCGAGACGGCGGCCAGGCGCTCGCGCACCGCTTCCACTCCACCGGAGTGCGCGAGCACTTCCATCGGCGTCAGCACGCCGCTTGAGACGCCGCCGTCGATCAGCCGGTCGTACGCTTCGCGCGCCGTGCCGTTCTTGGCCAGCGCGCTGGCACTGGTGGAGCCGGTGGTGAGGCTGAACAGCGGCACGATCAGCACCGCCAGCATGGCCACGGCGACACCGGCTGCCACCCAGCGGTGGCGCACGACTCCGCGCGTCCATGCCGTCCAGCCACGACTGGCCTGCGCCTCGTGGCGCAGCTTCGGCCAGTCTACGCGCGGGCCGATCCCGCCCAGCATCGCCGGCAGCAACGTCAGAGCCACCGAAGTGGAGATCAGCGGGATCAGCATGCCGCCGTAGCCGACGCTGCGCAACCCGGGCACGGGCAGCACGATCAGCGCCAGCAGCCCGATCGCGACCGTCAACCCCGACAGCAGCACGGCGCGGCCGGCGGTCGCCATCGCCGCCACCACGGCATCGGAGTTCTCACGGCCGTGGTCGCGTTCCTCGCGCCAGCGGGTGACGATCAGCAGCGAGTAATCGATTGCCACGCCGAGCCCGACCAGCGAAACCAGGAACTGCACGACAAAGGAGACTTCGGCCACGTAGGTGAGCGCCAATACGACCAGCAGCGTCGTCAGGATCGAGACGGCGGCGATCAGCAGCGGCACCAGCGCCAGCAGCGAGGCGAACACGAACGCCAGCACGACCAGCGCGCCGGCGCCGCCGATCAACGTCTCCACGAACACTCCCGGGCCTTTTTCCGAGCCGCCGTTGGCCAGCTGTTGCGCGCCGGTCAGCTGCACCTGCGAGCCGGGCAGCGCTGCGGCAACCGTGCTCTGCACGCGCTGCGGGATCTTGGGCGCGCCAAAGGTCTTCTCCACCGGCGTGAACACGATCGCGTAGGTCGTGCGTCCGTCGCGCGTAATCAGGTGCGAATCGTGCGTAGCGCCGTAATCGACGATGCGCACGCGCGGCACCGAACTGCGTGCGCGCTCGAAAGCAGCATTGACCTGGGTCTGCTCGGAGGCGATTGTGCGCCCTGCCGGAGCGCTGACCACAACGATCGAGGACGGGCTTTCGCCGCCGTTGCCGTACTTGTGAGCAATCTGCTGGGCGGTCTCATAGCCAGGCTGGCCCGGCAGCGCGAAGTTGAACGAGAGCCGTTTGGAGACGCTGCCGGCACCGATGCCGCCGGCGAGGAAGGCGACGCTCCACAGCGCGATCACCACGCGCCGGTGCGCGAGCGACCAGCGCGCGAGGCGGGCGATGGCGTTGTCGGGGATGTCGGTGTGCGATTTCGGCGTGGTCACGGCCGCCTCCTAGCGAATTGGTTCCGAGCGGAATGGTTTCTATCACAAATCATTTCAAGTTGTATAGTTATCTTTCGAAATGAAGCCACGGAGCGCGCGTCCTTGTCCCGTCTAGACGGCGAGCCGGGCGAAAACTCATCGGCGAGGAAGGCCGCGCACACGCCGGCCGTCTCGGTCGGCTTCACGCTCTCCAGCCTCGGCTACGCCGTGTCGCGGCGCTTTCATTCGACGCTTGCGCCACTTGGGCTTGAGCCGCGCGAGTTCGCGCTGCTGCGCACGATCGCGCCTCAACAGGGCGCCTCCCAGCAGGCGATCGGCGAGCAGCTGCAGATCCCGCCAAGCCGGATGGTCGCGTTCGTGGACGGGCTTGAGCAGCGAGGCCTGGTGGAGCGGCGAGCCAATCCTGAAGACCGCCGCGCCCGCGCGCTGTACCTGACCGCCAAGGGCCGCGAGCTGCTCGCCGAGGCGTTCGCGCTGGCAAGCGGCTTGGAGGCGCAGCTGTGCGCCGACCTGTCCGAGCGCGATCGCGAGACCCTGCTCGACGCGCTGCGGCGGGTGGGCGCGCAGCTCGGCGTGGGGCCGGGCGTCCACGCGGCACACGGCGGCTAGCGCCGATCAATTAAGCTCCCGGGCCGGTGGGATCAGAACTGTTCAGCAAGGTGCTCATAGCCAACCGCGGCGAGATCGCCGTGCGCATCGCGCGCGCCCTGGAGGAGATGGGCATTGCCTCTGTCGCGGTCTACTCCGAGCTGGACCGCGACGCGCTGCACGTCGCCCGCGCCGACGAGGCCTACAACCTCGGCGACGGGCCCGCCGCCGAGAACTACCTCAACGTCGAGAAGATCCTCGACGCCGCCAAGCGCTCGGGCGCCGAGGCGATCCATCCCGGCTACGGCTTCCTGGCCGAGAACGCGCCGTTCGCGCAGGCCTGCGAGGACGCCGGCATCGTCTTCATCGGGCCGCCGGCCAGCGCGATCGAAGCGATGGGGTCCAAGACCCGAGCGCGCGAGCTGATGCAGGCAGCGGGCGTGCCGATCGTGCCCGGCACGACCGAGCCGGTGGAGACTGTCGCCGACGCGCTCAAGGTCGCCAAGCAGGACATCGGCTTCCCGGTTGCTGTCAAGGCGGCGGGAGGCGGCGGCGGCAAGGGGTTCCGCGTCGCGCTATCCGAGGATGAGCTGGAGGGGGCGTTCGAGGGGTCCAGTCGCGAAGGCGAGAAGTTCTTCTCCGACCCCACGGTGTACCTGGAGCGCTATCTGCCCGACCCGCGCCACGTCGAGGTGCAGGTGCTCGCCGACCGCCACGGCAACGTGATCCACCTGGGCGAGCGCGACTGCTCGATCCAGCGCCGCCACCAGAAGCTGATCGAGGAGTCTCCGGCGCCCGCGTGGATCGTCTCGCCGGAGCTGCGCGCGCGCATCGGCCAGATCGGCGTGGAGGCCGCGAAGGCGGTCGCGTACGTGGGCGCGGGCACAGTCGAGGGACTGCTGGCGCTGCCCGACGGCGCCGGCGGCGCGCCCGCGGCGGCGAACGGCTCGCCGGAGTACTTCTTCTTGGAGATGAACACGCGCGTGCAGGTGGAGCACTGCGTCACCGAGATGACCACGGGCATCGACATCGTCAAGGAGGGCATCCGCGCTGCGGCCGGCGAAGAGCTCGCCTACACCCAGCAGCAGGTG
>DASUIH010000005.1:0-45853 GCA_036279855.1 Solirubrobacteraceae bacterium
AGGCGCACGCCCTCGGCCACGCGGGCGCGCAGGAAATCGCGCTCGCTGGTGCCGTCGGGCGTCTCGAAACGCGGGATCAGCTGCTTGTCGAGCTCGAGCTCGAGCTCGCAGCGCTCGGCGATCTCGATCGTGTTGGCGATCGCCTCCGGCCACTCGGCGAAGGCGGCGATCATTTCCGCGCTGTCGCGCAGGTAGAACTCGTTCGTTTCGAAGGTGAGCTTCGGCGCGGCGACCGTGCTCTTCGTCTGCACGCACAGCAGCGCCGTGTGGTGGTCGTAGTCCTCGCGGCGCAGGTAGTGAACGTCGCCGGTGCCGACCAGCGAGCCGCCCATCTCGCGCGCGATCGCGACGATCCCCTCGTTGCACTTCTCCTGCTCGGCCAGGCCGTTCTTCTGCAGCTCAAAGTAGACGTTCTCCGCTCCGAAGATCTCGACCAGGTCGTCGGCGTGCGCGCGCGCGTCGGCGGGCCGGTCGTCAAGCAGCCGCTGGCAGAAGCGCGAGGCCAGGCAGCCGGTCAGCGCGACGATCCCCTGCGAGCGCGCCGCCAGCTGCTGCAGGTCAAGCGTCGGCTTGCCGCGCTGCAGCCCTTCCAGGAAGCCGAGCGAGGACAGCTGCACGAGGTTGCGATAGCCGGCGTCGTCGCGCGCCAGCAGCGTCAGGTGGTTGCGCTCGGTCTTGCCCGGGCCACGCGTGGAGTGGTCGTCGACCAGATAGATCTCGCAGCCGAAGATCGGCTTTATGTCGTGCTTGGCGCAGGCGCTGTGCAGCTCGACCATGCCGTTCATGACGCCGTGGTCGGTCAGCCCCAGCGCCGGCTGGCCGAACTCGGCGGCGCGCCTGGCCAGCGCCTCGATCTTGCACGCGCCGTCGAGCAGCGAATACTCGGAGTGAACGTGCAGGTGCGCGCAGGCGGGATCGGTCACGGCCTGTCGATCCTATGCCCCGAGCCCGACGGACCCGACGGGCCCGCTAAGCAGCTTGTCGCTGTTTGCGCCGGTTGCGCCAGCGGGCGATGGCGGACATGCTGTGCTTGTGCGGCGCACGCGCAGGCAGCGCCCGCACGGCCGCCGGCGCAACGGGCGCTGGGACCGCCGGCGCAACCGGCGCCAGCGGCGCTGGAGCCGGGGCCGGCTCGTCGGACTCACCCGCCTTGACCTCGGCCACCCGCGCCCGCAACCGCTCGACCGCCGCTGCCAGCGCGTCCGCCATCTGCGCACGCTCGGCCGCCGCCGCGTCATCGGGTGCCTTCGCCGACCGCGGTGGCGTGTGCTCAAGCGAGCGGCGCAGCTGCCCGGCCAGCGCGATCAGCTCACCGACAAGCCGGCCGCTGCGCTCACCGGCCGCGCGCGCCTGCTCAAGCAACAGCTCAGCCTCGGCCAGCCGCCGCTCGGCGTCCAGGCGTCTGCGTTCGGCGGCAAAGCAGCGGCCTTCGGCCTGCACGCGCTGCTCCTCGGCTGTGCGCAGGCGCCGATCGACCGCGGGCGCGTCGTCTTGGTGCTGCTGCCACTCGCGGGGCTCTGCCATCGCCATCGAGCTCGAACCCTACGCAGGGCGGCGGACGTCAGCGGTTGCGCAGCCTATAGGCCATCCGCGACTGCAACGACCACAGCTCGATGAAGCCGGGCGAGGCGGTCTGCGCGAACAGCCCGCCGGACTCGGCGAACGAGGCCAGCGACTGGTCGTAGACCGCGTTGGGCGAGGAGCGCGTCACCACCCGCGCCTGGCCCTTGTACAGCTTGACGCCGATCCTGCCGCTGACCTGCGCGTTGACCGAGTCGACGTAAGCGTCAAGGTCGCCGCGCAGCGGCTCCCACCACAGCCCGGCGTAGACGAGATAGGCCCATTGCCGATCGAGCTGAGGCTTGAACTGGTTCTGGTGGATCGTGCAGACGAGCTTCTCCAACTCCTGGTGGGCGGGCAGCAGCACCGCGGCAGCCGGCACCTCGTAGATGTCGCGCACCTTCAGGCCGACGATCCGATCCTCGATGTGATCGACGATGCCGACGCCGTGGCGGGCAGCGATCTCGGCGGTGCGTTCGAGCAGCGACACGAGGGCAAGGCGCTCGCCGTTCAGGGCGACCGGGACGCCGCGCTCGAACTCGATCTCAACCATCTCAGGCGCGTCCGGCGCCCGCTCGGGTGGAGTCACGAGCTGGAAGACGTCGTCCTCGGGCGCGTGGTCGAGGTCCTCGATCCAACGGCCCTCCGAGGAGCGTCCCCACAGGTTGTCGTCGATCGAGTAGGGCGCCTGCTCGGAGCCAGAGCCGACGCCGGGCGAGGCCTTGATCGGGATGCCGTGCTCGTTGGCGTAGGCGATCTCCTCGTCGCGCCCCATCTTCCACGAGCGCACCGGGGCGATCGTCTTCAGCTCCGGCGCCAGCGTGGCGACGGTGCCCTCGATCCGCACCTGGTCGTTGCCCTTGCCGGTGCAGCCGTGCGCGATCGTGTCACAGCCGCTGCTGCGCGCGTACTCGACCGCGAGCTTGGCGATCAGCGGGCGGCCAAGCGCCGTGAACAGCGGGTAGCCGCCGCCGTAGAGGGCGTTGGCCTTGATCGCCGGAGCTACGTATTCGCGCGCGAACTGCTCGCGGGCGTCGACCACGTGGCATTCGAGCGCTCCCAGGCGACGCGCCTTGTCCTCGATCACGGCGTAGTCCTCGCCGGGCTGCCCCAGGTTGACGGTCAGGCAGACGACCTCGGCGTCGTACTGGTCCTGGATCCACTTGAGCATCACGCTCGTGTCAAGGCCCCCCGAGTAGAGCAGCAGCACGCGGTTGACCTCGGCGGGGTCGGCCTCGTAGGAGGCTGTCGGGGAGGGAAGGATGTGGGCGGAGTCGGTCATTGAATTGGGGATGGCTGGGACTCCGGGTGTCTATGCCTTCGAGGTCGTCGCCGAGGGACTTGACGAACCCTATCCTGCAAGGCCCCGCGCTGACTGTCTCGGTGTCGCTGGCGGGCCCTCGTCGTTTCAGGCACGGCTGACGGCGACTTCTTCAAATGATGAGAAGTCGGAGTCCTGTGTAAGAACGGCGGCGCCGTGCCGCATCGCAGTGGCGGCTATCCAGGTGTCGTGACGACGGAGACGACGCCCTTTGGACAACTCCATCGAAGCCAGGCGCGCAAAGCAGCTGGCGACCTCGGAGTCGACCGGCAGCAGCGGGTAGGTCGCCTGAACTCGCGACAGGGTGGCGAGCCGTATCGCCCGGGCCGTTGGATCGGCGGCCCGCAGCACGCCAAGCTCAAGCTCGGCGGCAGTTATCACCGACACGGCGATCTGCTCGGGTAGATCGCCAAGCTCTCGCCCGCTCTCCTGGGCGATGAAAATCGAGGTGTCGGCGATGGCCCGACTCAAGCGTCGTCGAGCTCTGCCTCGCGGACACCGGCCAGATCGTCCAGCAGCCCTGCGTCGGCGGGAGCCTCGGAGCGAATGCGCCGCAAGGCGGCCGCTGGAACCCATGGATCCCGGTCTCCGACATGAGGAAGGATGTCGGCAACAGGTCGACGATTGACCGTCAGCGTGATCTGCTCACCCGCTTCCAGCTCGGAGATGACGGCTGCGGTGGAATTGCGAAGCTCGCGGATCGAGACATTCCTCGACATGTGCACACCGTAGCACTGATTGCGACGCCGGCCGAGTGAACAACTGTTCCAAGGACCTGCCTCACGCGCCCAAGGCATGTGCGATCCGCGCGAGCGCCTCCTCCACCTCGACAGCCGAGACCGTCAGCGGCGGCAGCAACCGCAGCGTGGTCGGACCCGTGGCGTTGGCCACCAGCCGCTGCTCCAGCAGCAACCCGCGCACGAGCGCCGGCGCGTCGACGTCCAGCTCGCAGGCTAGCATCAATCCCCGTCCGCGCACGGCGAGCACGTGCGGCAGCTCGCTTAGCCCGGCGCCAAGCCGCGCCCCCAGCTCCCTCACTCGGCCGAGCAGCTCGGCGTCGTCGGTCAGCTCCAGCGCCGCCAGCGCCGCGCTCGCCACGACCGGGCCCCCGGCGAAGGTCGAGCCGTGATCGCCCGGCTGCAGGATGTCGCCGAAGGCGGCCGCCGTGACGAGCGCGCCGATCGGCAGGCCGCCGCCAAGCGCCTTGGCGCTGGTCAGCAGGTCCGGCACGACGCCGGTCTGCTCGTAGGCCCACAGCGTGCCGGTACGTCCCATCCCCGTCTGCACCTCGTCGAACACGAGCAGCGCCCCGTGCTCGTCACAGGCCCGCCGCGCGGCGCTCAGCAGCTCATCGGAGAGCACGTGCACTCCCGTCTCGCCCTGGATCGGCTCAAGGATCACCGCGGCGGTGCGCTCGTCGATCGCGGCGCTGAGCGCTTCAGGGTCGGCCGGCACGGCGCGAAAGCCCGGCACAAGCGGCGCAAACGGCGCTTGCTTTGACTCCTGCGGCGTCGCCGAGAGCGCGCCGTAGGTACGGCCGTGAAAGGCGCCGAGCACCGACACGACACCCCCCTGCGGCTTGGCCTTGCGCGCGAGCTTGATCGCCGCCTCGTTGGCCTCGGCGCCGGAGTTGCACAGGTAGGCCTTGCCGCCCAGGCTCGACTCGGCCAGCCGACGCGACAGGCGCATCGCCGGCTCGGTGTAGAAGAGGTTGCCGACGTGCATCAGCGTGCCGACCTGCTCGCGCACGGCCGCGACCACGCGCGGATGGCAGTGGCCGAGCGAGGTGACCGAGATGCCGCAGAGGAAGTCCAGGTACTCGTGCCCCTGCTCGTCCCACAGCTTTGTCCCCTCGCCGCGCACGAACTGCACTGGAAAGCGCGCGTAGGAGGGAACGACCGAGCGCTGCTCGATCCGCTGCAGCTCGGCGAGGCTCATGCTCATGCCGCCGCTTGGATCTTGGTGCCGATGCCCGCGTCGGTGAACAGCTCCAGCAGCAACGAGTGCGGGATCCGACCATCGACGATGTGCGCCGAGTTGACGCCGCCGCCGATCGCCTGCACGCAGGCGGCGAGCTTCGGCCGCATTCCCCCGTCCAGCGAGTCGAGCTTGTCCTGCGCTTCGCGGTCGCTGGCCTGCGCGATCAGCGACTCGGAGTCCTTTGGGTCGGCCAGCCAGCCGGCGACGTCGGTGAGAAAGACGACCTTGTAGGCGCCGAGCGCGCCGGCGACGGCGCCGGCGGCCTCATCGGCGTTGACGTTGTAGGAGTTGCCCTCGCGATCGGCGCCGACAGAGGCGATCACCGGGATGTAGTCGGAGGCGACGTGCGTCAGCACGTCGACGTTGACGCGCTCGATCTGCCCGACGAAGCCGATGTCCTCGCCACCGGGCGCGGCCCGGCGCCCAACGCGAAACAGCGAGCCGTCATCGCCGCATAGGCCGACCGCGGCCTGCCCGTGCCGTGAGATGCGCAGCACGATCTCCTTGTTGACCTTGCCCACGAGCACCATCTTCGCCACCTCGACGGTGGCGGGATCGGACACGCGCAGCCCGGAGACGAACTCGACCGGCATCCCCAGCCGCTGCATGTAGCTGGTGATGTCCGGGCCACCGCCGTGCACGACGATCGGGTTCAGCCCGACGTACTTGAGCAGCACCACGTCGCGCGCGAACTCCTCGCGCAGGGCGGGGTCCTCCATCGCCGCTCCGCCGTACTTGATTACAACCGTCTTGCCGTGGAACTCCCTGATGTAAGGAAGCGCCTCCAGCAGCGTGGCCACGTCTCTCATGTCGTGTACTCCGCGTTGATCCGCACGTACTCATAGGACAGGTCTGAGAAGAACACCTCGGTCTCGCCTCCATCGCCGGGCAGGGTTATGTCGTACTCGACTTCCCGGCGCTGCACAGCTCGCGCCAGCGCGTCCTCGTCGCAGTCGATCGCGGCGCCGGCCGCGCACACCTGGATCCCCTCGATCGAAACGTCGACGGGTATGTGCCCACCCGCCGACGAGCAGCCATCCCAATCCGAGCCGAGCGCGCCGCCGAGCGCCTGCACGATCCGCCCCCAGTTGGGATCGGCGCCGTGCAGCGCGGCCTTCACCAGCGGCGAGTTGGCGACCGCCCGCGCCGCTGTCTCCACACGGCCTTGATCGCCGCCACGCACAACCACGCGCGCGATCCGCCCCGCGCCCTCGCCGTCGGCGACCATCAGGATCGCCAGCTGGCGCATCAGCGCGTCAAGCGCCTCGCCGAGCCGCAGCTCGTCCTCGCTCTCGGGCGCCACGCTCACCCCGCTCGCTCCCGAGCAGATCAGCGCGGCGGTGTCGTTGGTGGAGAGCTGGCCGTCCACCGAGCAGCGGTCAAACGAGCGCTTCAGGCACACCGACAGCAGCAGCTCAGCCGTCTCCGGCGCCAGCGCCGCGTCGGTCTGCACGAAGCAGAACATCGTCGCGAAGCGCGGCGAGATCATCCCGGCCCCCTTGCACTGGGCGCTCAGCCTGACCTCGCCCGCGGGCAGCTCGACCGCCAGGTTGGCGCGCTTCTCAAACGCGTCGGTCGTCTGGATCGCCTGCTGGAAGCTGGTGTCGCCGCCGCGATCGAGCAGCTTGTGGGCGTCGAGGATTCCCTTCAGCACCTTCTCGACCGGCAGGTAGTCGCTGATGCCGCCGGTCGAGCCGAGCAGCACGGCACCGGGGTCGACGCCGAGCGCCATCGCCGCCGCCCCCTGCGTCTTGGCGGCGTCGTCCAGGCCGCGTTTGCCGGTGGCGGCGTTGGCGCAGCCGGAGTTGGCGAGGATCGCCCGCAGCGCCGAGAGCGTGCAGCGCTCGCGGCTGAGCATCACCGGCGCCGCGGGCGCGGCGGTGTCGGCAAAGCGCGCGGCGCTGACCGACTCGGGCGCGTCGCAGACGAGCAGGCCGACGTCGGGGTTGCCCGACGGCTTGACCCCGCAGGCAACTCCCGCGGCCCGAAATCCGGCCGGCAGCCCGGCGGCGCAGCCAAGCTCGCGCACGTGCTCGGGGCGCTGCACCCAGCGCGAGCCAAAGAACGGCTCGGGCGGCCCCGCCGCCGTCTGGTCGCCGCGGATCTCGCTCATGGAGTCCCCACAAACTCGACACGGACGTGCAGAGGGCAACCGCCATGCGCGTTCATGTCAGGCCCGTCGTCTCGTCGTAGCCGAACATCAGGTTCAGGCACTGCACCGCTTGGGCGGAGGTGCCCTTCCACAGGTTGTCGATCGCCGAGAGCACGACCACCTTGCCGGTGTGCTTGCTGACGGCGGCGTGCAGCCGGCAGACGTTGGTCTCGCGCACGTCGCGCACCTCAGCAGGCTCGGGGGCGATCTCCACGAACGGCTCACCCGCATAGGCGTCCTCATACATCACGTCAAGCTCGTCCTGCTCCAGCGCCCGTGTCGGCGTCACGTAGCAGTCGACAAGCTCGCCCTGGTCGAGCGGCACGAGATGAGGCGTGAACTGCACGCGCAGCTTGCCCAGCTCCGGGTGCAGCCCGGCCAACTGCTCCTCAATCTCGGGAGTGTGGCGGTGCTCGACGATCTTGTAAGGGAGGATGTTCTCGCCGCTGTTTGAGAAGTGCGTCTGCCAACTGGCGGCGCGACCGGCGCCGGAGAGGCCCTGCTTGGCGTCGATCACGACGTCGGCGATCAAACCGGCACGCGCCAGCGGCGCCAGTGCCAGCAGCGAGGCGGTCGGATAGCAGCCTGGCGTCGCCACCAGCTGTGCGCTTTCAAGCGCGGGGCGGTGCAGCTCGGGCAGCCCGTAGACGGCATCGGCGATCAGCTCGGGGTGAGGGTGCTTGCCGTACCACTGCTCGTAGGTGCCAAGCTCACGCAGCCTGAAGTCCGCGGAGAGGTCGCAGACACGCACCCCGCGCTCGCGCAGCGCTGCAACCACCGGCGCCGCGGCCGCGTGCGGGTAGGCGACGATTGCCGCGTCGACGTCGCCGTGGCGCTCGATGTCGAGCTCTTGCAGCTCAAGCGGCACGCGGTAGCGCGGGTACAGGAGATCGAGCCGCTGCCCGGCCTCTGCCCGGCCGGTGATCGTCCGCAGCTCGAACTCGGGGTGGCGCCACAGCAGCTGCGCTGCCAGCGCGCCGGCAAAGCCCGTAGCTCCCGCGACCAGCGCGCTAGGCACGCAGCTCACCCCCCAGCTCTTCCAGCGCCTGCACGATCCGCTCGCGCAGCGGCACCACGTCGGCGTCGGTCAGCGTGCGATCGGGAGCGCGAAAAGACAGCGACAACGCCAGCGAGCGCTTGCCCTCGCCCACCTGCTCGCCGCTGTAGACGTCGAACACGCGCACGCCGTCGAGCAGGTCGCCGCCGGCCGCCCGCGCCAGCTCGACGGCCCGCGCCGCCGGCACTTCCTGGGGCAGGACGACGGCGAGGTCCTGGCTGAGGCTCGGGTAGGAGATGACGTCGCTGTAGCCGTGCTCCTGAGCGGCGGCGATCGCCAGCAGCCGGTCGAGGTCGAGCTCGATCGCGGCCACGCCCTGGAGATCCCACTCACCGGCGACGAGCGGGTGCAGCTCGCCCAGCCAACCGATCGCCTCGCCGCCGCAGCAGACGGCGGCGGCGCGCCCTGGGTGCAGGAACGGCTGTGGCTCGGGGCGGCAGTCCAGCGTCACCCTCAGGGCGGCGCCAAGCGCTTCCAGCAGTCCCTTCGCGGCGAAGAAATCGGCCACAGGCGGGTCGGTCTCCCCCCAGGTCGGCTGTGCGAGTTGCCCGGCCAGCAGCGCTGCCAGGGAAACGTGCTCGACCACCCCGGTCTCACCGCCGGCGGCAACAAAAACCCTCCCCATCTCAAACAGGCGCAGGTCGGCCATCCCGCGCGCGCTGTTGTGGCGGGCGACGTCCAACAGCGATCCCAGCAGCGTCGTGCGCAGCTGCGACTGCTCTTCGGAGAGAGGGTTGCGCAGCGTCGGCGCGCGCCGCCGCGGATCGTCAGCGCTCAGGCGCAGACGATCGTGCAAGCCAGGAGTCGTGAAGGTCCAGCCGACCGCCTCGTAGCAGCCACGCCCGACCAGCGTGTCGAGCACGCGGCGGCGCAGCTTCTGCTCGGGTGAGAGCCGCCCATAGGCGCCGCGGCGCGCCGGCAGCGTCGCCGGCAACTGCTCCAGTCCGTGGATGCGCGCGACCTCCTCGATCAGGTCGGCCTCGCGCGTGACGTCCGCCCGGCGCACGGCCGGCACGGTCACGGCAAGCGCCGGCTCACCGTCCGTGTCACTCTCGGCGACCTGGAAGTCGAGCGCTTGCAGAATCTCAGCCTGGCGCTCGCCGGCCACGGGCATGCCAAGGATCGAACGCACGCGCCGCCGGCGCAGCACGATCGTCCGCGGCTGCTGGAGCGGCTCGCACACGTCGATTGTGCCCGGCAGCAGCTTGGCTCCGCACAGCTCGATCATCAGCTTGGTCGCGAGCGCCTGCGCGTGCACGCACTGCTCGGGCGCAAGCCCCTTCTCAAAGCGCGAGGAGGCCTCGCTGCGCAGCGCGAGCGCCCAGGAGGCGCGGTGGATGCTGGGGCCGTGCCAGTTGGCGACCTCCATCAGCACGCGCCTGGTCGCGGGTTGGACCTCCGAGCGCTCACCCCCCATGATCCCGGCGATCGAGGTCGGGCCGTCGGCGTCGTCGATCAGGACCGTGTCGGCCGGGACGTGGCGCACCGTCCCGTCGAGCGTCGTCACCGACTCGCCCTCGCGCGCGCGCCTGACGGTCAGGCGGCTGCCGGCGATGCGGTCGAGGTCGAACGCGTGCAGGGGCTGGCCGGTCAGCAGCATCGCGTAGTTGGTGATGTCGACGACGTTGTTGATCGGCCGTTGCCCGGCGGCGCTGAGCCGCGCCTTCAGCCACAGCGGCGAAGGGCCGATCTTCACATCGTTAAATGCGCGCGCGGTGAAGCGGGGACATAGATCCGGGCACTCGACGCTGACGGTGGCCGCGTCAAGCTCGCCGGCGCTGCCAAGGTCGTCCTGCCACGGTGCGGGTGCCAGCGGGGCGCCGGTGGCGGCATGCAGCTCGCGCGCGACGCCGTAGACGCCCAGGCAGTCGGGGCGGTTGGGGGTGATCTCCAGCTCGAACACGTCGGTGCCCACGCAGAGCACGTCGGCAAGCCGCGTCCCCGGCTCAAGCTCGGCGTCGCCCAGCAGCTGGTCGAGCGCCATGATGCCGCTGTGGTCGGAGTCGATCTGGAGCTCGTCGGCGGCGAGGATCATGCCGGCGGAAGCGACGCCGCGCAGCTTCGCGTCCTTGATCTTGATCCCCCCGGGCATGCGAGCGCCGGGCAGGGCCACGGCGACCGTCTGGGCGGCGGCGACGTTGGGCGCGCCGCAGACGATCGTCGCCGGCTGTGAGGAGTCGCCGGTATCGACGCTGCAGACGCGCAGGCGGTCGGCGTTCGGATGCGGCTCGACGGACAGCACGCGGCCGACGACGAAGTTGTCCGTGTCGGGCGCGCCGTGGCGCAGGATCGTCTCGACCTTCGTCCCGGTCATCGTCAAACGCTCCTCGATCTGCTGCGTGTCGAGGTCGGGGGCGCAGTATTCGCTTAGCCAATTCAGTGGAACGCGCATACACACCCCCTTCGCGCAAATCCCATTTTTGACCAAGGGGGGGTGTTAAGGGGGATGTTCAACCAGGGGGGGGTGTTCAACCAAGCCCCTGTTGTCAAAGCAAAAACCCTCATCCGAACTGCTCCAGGAACCTGAGGTCGTTTTCGTAATACAGGCGCAGGTCGGGGATGCCGTGCTTGAGCATCGCAATCCGCTCCACCCCCATGCCCCAGGCGTAGCCCTGCACGCGCTCGTGGTCATAGCCGGGCGCGTTCAGCTCATTTGTCGGCACGTAGGAGTAGACGTTCGGATCGACCTCGCCGGCCCCAAGCACCTCAAGCCAGCCCTCGCCCTTGCACAGCGGGCAGCGCGAGCCGTCTTTCATGAAGCCCTTGCCCGAGCAGTGAAAGCAGGACACGTCGACCTCGACGCTTGGCTCGGTGAAGGGAAAGAAGTGCGGGCGCAGGCGGACGTCGCGCGCATCGCCGAAGACGCTGCGCGCGAATGCCAGCAAGGTTCCCTTCAGGTCGGCCAAGGTGATGTCCTCGTCCACCGCCAAGCCCTCGATCTGGTGAAACTGAGGGGTGTGAGTCGCATCGCTGTCGGGGCGATAGACGCGTCCGGGGATCACCACGTACAACGGCGGCGGATGCGCCTCCATCGCGCGGATCTGCATCGGCGAGGTGTGCGTGCGCAGCACGACGTTCTCCCCGAGGTAGAAGGTGTCGGTCAATGCGCGAGCCGGGTGCGTCGGGGCGTGATTGAGCGCGTCGAAGTTGTAGTGAACGGTCTCCACCTCCTGACCTTCGAGCACGGTGAAGCCGAGGCCGAGGAAGATGTCTTCCAGCTCGCGCATCGTCGCGGTCAGCACGTGCAGCCGACCGACCGGCTGCGCCGGAGTTCCCGGCAGCGTCACGTCAACCGCGTCGGCGCCGAGCCGTTGCTGCAGCTCGCCGGCCTCCAACTGTGCGGCGCGTGCCTGCAACAGCCGTTCCAGCTCTCGTCGCGCCTCGTTGGCGGCCTTGCCAACGATCCCGCGCTGCTCGGGCTCAAGCGAGGCCACGCCGCGCAGCATCTGCGGCAGCTCCGCCTTGCGGCCGAGGTAGCGCACGCGCAGCTCATGCACCTGCTCGCTGGAGGCGGCGGCTTGAATCTCGGCGCTTGCCTGGGACTGCAGCTGGGCGATCCGCTCGATCATCGTGCGGGCACCCTAGAGGGTGGCGCAGCCGGCCGCAGGCCGGCGAGCCGGGCCCCTCTATCGGTCGATCGACTTGACGAGCGCGTCATCTCGTAGAGAGCCACGGTCGCCGCCATCGCCGCGTTGAGCGACTCGCTTGCGATCGGGATCCGGGCCACGTGCTCGCAGGCGCCGACGACCTGCTCGGGGAGCCCGTCGCGCTCGGCGCCGACGAGCAGCGTCAGTGATTCGCGCTCGGAGCCTGAGAGCGCCTGAGCAAGAGCAGCCAATGGCTCGCCCGTGCCCGCGACCAGCGCGACGCGCGTCCCCGGCAGCTCCGCCACATCCTCGACGCGGGCGAGCGCGACCGAGAAGATCGCGCCCATCGACGCACGCACGGCCTTGGCTGAATGAGGGTCGGCGCAGCCCGGGCCAAGCGCGACCGACGAGGCGCCAAACGCAAGCGCCGAGCGCAGCACCGTGCCGACGTTTCCCGGGTCACCCACTCCGTGCAGGTACACGCACAGGCCCCCCTTTGCCTGTTTTTCAAATCGTTGCTCATACACCCCCACCACCCGCGTCCCCGACGCGAGCGCGGAGACGCTCGCCAACAGCTCGGGCGAGACCTGCTCGAAGGCGGCCGCAGCCGCGGGCGGCAAGGCCGGCAGGCAGGAGGCCCCCTCCGGCGTGCAAAACCCGTACAGCGGCATGCGCCCGGCCGCCTCAGCGGCCAGAACCAGATCCTCGCCCTCGGCCACGAACAGGGCCGTCGCGGCACGCTCGCGCGAACGCGCCAGCTTGCGCAACTGCTTGAGCTTTGAGTTGTGGGGGGAAGTGATCGGTGTCATCGCAAAGGCAAAAAGCAATAAAAAAAGGCGCCGTCCCGGAGGAGCAGCGCCTGGAGGTCGTTCCTGTCGAATGCCGTCAGGCAGCCGACGCCTCGCGGGCGCTCTCCACAAAACGTCGGAAGGCATCGGCGTCGCGGACGGCGATGCCCGCGAGCACCTTGCGGTCCAGCTCGATTCCCGCCTTGCTCAATCCGTGCATCAGCTGCGAGTAGCTCATGCCGTTCTGGCGCGCGGCGGCGTTGATGCGCGTGATCCACAGGCGGCGGAAGTCGCGCTTGCGGTTGCGACGGTCGCGGTACGCGTAGGATTCGGCCTTCATCAAGGCCTCCTTCGCGCGCTTGTAGTTGGAGTTGGCTTCGCCGCGGAAGCCCTTGGTCAACTCCAGCGTGGCACGGCGCTTCTTGCGCGCGTGCACCGAGCGCTTGACGCGCGTCATTTGCCCACTCCCAGCAGCTTCTTCACCCGCGGCACGTCGTGATCGGAGAGGATCACAGGGGCCGCCAGCGTGCGCTTGCGCTTGGGCGACTTCTTCTCAAGGATGTGGCTGGAGAAGGCGTGCCGAGCCCTGACCTTGCCGGAGCCGGTGACCTTGAAGCGCTTCTTCGCGCCGGAGTGCGTCTTCATCTTGGGCATGGGAATCGAAGTTCGAGGGTCTCGGCTCGGCGACCCGCGGTCGCCTGCGCCACCATCGAAGCGGGGATTATGACACGGCGCCGTCGCCGGCGCCGTTCTGAGAGACCTCGGCCGCCTCAACCGGCGGCGCCTGCTCGGAGACGACCTCCCCGTCTGCGGGCTCGACCTCCCCGTCTGCGGGCTCAGACGCCGTCTCCGCTTTGCCGGAGAGGACCGCCTTGGACGGCGCCAGCATCATCGTCATGTTGCGGCCGTCCTGCATCGGGCGCTGCTCGACCACGCCCAGATCGGAGAGCTCCTCGGCCAGGCGGTCGAGGATCATCACGCCGCGCTCTGGGTGGGTGACCTCGCGGCCGCGGAACATGATCGTGACCTTGACCTTGTCCTTGTGGCGCAGGAAGCGCTCGACGTGGTGCTTCTTGGTGTCGTAGTCGTGCTCGGCGATCTTCGGGCGGAACTTGATCTCGCGCACCGTGATCTGCTGCTGGTGCTTGCGCGCCTGCTTGACCTTCTGCGCCTGCTCGTACTTGTACTTGGAGTAGTCGAGCACGCGGCAGACGGGCGGCTTGGCATCGGGGGCCACCTCGACCAGGTCGAGATCGCGCTCCTGGGCAAAGCGCAACGCGTCGGGCGTCTTCATCACGCCCGCCTGGTTGCCCTCATCGTCGATCACGCGCACCTCGGGCACGCGGATACGCTCATTGATCCTCGTCAGATCGCGCTCCGGGGGGCGGCGATCGAACCGGCGCGGGACCGCCACTATCGGTGATTGCGCGTCAAAGGCTGGCTACGCGCTGCACGGGGGTTGGATTCGAGGCTTCAATTCGGCCGAGTATAGCCGTACGGCTTCCTGCAGTGAAATCGCGCCCTGGTCGCCCGAGCCGTGCGCGCGCACCGAGACCGTGCGCTCCGCCGCCTCGCGCTCGCCGACGATCAGCATGCGCGGGATCTTGCGCAGCTCGGCCTCGCGGATCTTGCGCGCGACCGACTCGCCACGCTCGTCGCACTCGACCCGCACCCCCGCCTCGCGCAACCGCCGGGACACCTCGTGCGCGTAATCGCCGAAGCGGTCGGCGATCGGCAGCACGATCGCCTGCACCGGCGCAAGCCAGACAGGCAGCTCGCCCGCGTAGTGCTCAAGCATGATCCCGATGAAGCGCTCATAAGAGCCAAACAGCGCGCGGTGGATCATCACCGGGCGATGCAGGGCGTTGTCCGCCCCGACGTAGGAGAGGTCGAAGCGCTCGGGCATGTTGTAGTCGAGCTGCACCGTGCCGAGCTGCCAGGAGCGCCCGAGCGAGTCGGTCATGTGCACGTCGATCTTCGGGCCGTAGAAAGCGCCGTCGCCGGGGTTGAGGTCGTATTGCAAGCCCTGCGAGTCGAGCGCTTTCGTCAGCGCTTCCTCGGCGCGGTCCCACAGCTCGTCGTCTCCGACTCGCTGCTGCGGGCGCGTGGAGAGCTCCAAGCGCACGTCCAGGTCGAACAGGCGGTAGGTGGCGAAGGCGAACTCCAGGCAGCCGGCCACCTCCTGCTGCACCTGCTCCTCGCTGCAGAAGACATGAGCGTCGTCTTGGGCGAAGTGGCGGACGCGCAGCAGCCCGTGCAGCACGCCGGAGGCCTCGTTGCGGTGCAAAAGGCCTGGCTCGGAGTAGCGGATCGGCAGCTCGCGGTAAGAGTGGCGAGCGCTCGCGAACAGGTGGGCGTGGCCGGGGCAGTTCATCGGCTTGACGCCCATCTCGCGCTCCTCCACCTGGACCGTGAACATGTTCTCGCGGTACTTGCCCCAGTGCCCGGATGTCTTCCACAGCTCGGCGTCGTAGATCAGCGGAGTCTTCACCTCCGTGTAGCCGCGGCTTGAGGCCATCTCGCGCGAGAGCGCGACCAGCGCGTTGTAGACGCTGGTGCCGGCGCCGGTCCAGAAAGCCGCGCCCGGGGAGACCTCGGAGAAGTGAAACAGGCCCAGCTCGCGGCCGAGCTTGCGGTGGTCGCGCTGAGCCGCCTGCTCCAGACGCAGCAAATGCTCCTGCAGTTGCTTCTTTGTGTGAAACGCCGTGCCGTAGATGCGCGTCAGCATCGTGCGGCTGGAATCCCCGCGCCAGTAGGCGCCGGCGACCGACTGCAGCTTGAAGGCGCCGACCGTCCTGGTGGTGGGCGCGTGCGGGCCGCGGCAGAGGTCGGTGAAGGGGCCGTTGGTGTACAGCGAGACCGTCTCCGGCGGCTGTCCAGCCGGCGCGGCCGCGACCAGGTCGTCGATCAGCTCGACCTTGTAGTCCTGGCGCTCGGCCACGAAGCGCTCACGCGCCGCCGCCGGGCTCACGTCCTCGCGCAGGAACGGCTCAGACGCGACCACGTGCTCGGCCATCTTGGCTTCGATCGCCGGGAAGTCCTCCTGGGAGATGCTCACACCCGGCGGGAACTCGAAGTCGTAGTAGAAGCCGTTGTCGATCGCCGGGCCGATCGAGATCTTCACCCCGGGGTACAGCTCGATCACGGCACTGGCCAGGACGTGAGCGGCGTCGTGGCGAATCAGCGACAGCGCCTGCTCCCCACTCCTATCGGTGAGGATGGAGATGTGCGCGCCGTCGGGGAGCGGACGCGCCAGATCGCGTATTTCGAGCTCCTCCCCCGATCCGCTCGCGCGTGCTGCGTTGCCCGAACCGGCTCCGATGCCAATAGCCAGCGCCGCACGTGCCAAACCGGGGCCGATCGCCGCGGCGGCGTCGGCGCCGGTGGCGCCGTCATCGAGCTGCAACTGCTTTCCGTCGGGGAGCGTGACCGCGATCGACATCGGGACAGGAGGCTACCCACCTGCTCGCGATCAGCATTTCCCCACGGCCAGGGGAGGGCAACTGCGGATGGCGCGGCAACCCACACATGCAACGCTGTACCCAGTTCAAGCCCGAAGCAAAGGCACGGCGGCGCTGTCGTCACAGACAGCCCAGGCGAGTGACCCAACGCCACGGACACGAGCTTCGATCGATCTACCTGGGCCCTTCCTCACGTGCGGCCGAGCGTGAAGGTCAGACGCGCTCGGCGGCACGATCACGCACGGCGGCGGCGCTTGCGCGGGGGCGCCTTGTACTTCACGAGCACCTTCCTGCTCTTGCTGCCGCCGCTGCCGAAGCTCGGCGTGTAGGCCGCCATCAGCTTCACGTGCAGGCGCTTGTGTCGCTCCAGCAGCGCCAGAGCAGCCTTGGTCGGGCGCAGGTCGAAGCTGACGCTGCCGTCGTTCGGCGTCGAGACGCTCACCTTTCCGTAGGCGAGCGTGCGCGTGTGCTTGATCCGCTTGTGGCGCTTGCGAACCGTCTCTGTGAGCCGCAGCTGCCCTTTCACAGCCAATCGCCCATGCGCGGGCGAGCGAAAAGTCAGACGCAGCACGCCGCCGGCAAGCTGCTTGACGCTCGGGAAGGAGAACGAGACGACTGGGACCAGCAACGCGCACGCAAAGTTCTGCACCGCCTGAAACTCAGCCGCGCCGATGTCGACCACGAACGGGTAGTGAACGTGGCAAGCGACATGACCGGGCAAGGCCCGCTGAACGCCGAACGCGTCGGCGCTCAGGTTGTTGGGGACAAGCGTGTTGGCACCGGTGTCGATCGTCGGGCTGTCCGCGGTCTCATGGACGTCGAAGGAGCCCGCCACTTTGTCGCTGACGAGCAGCGGATCGGCGCAGATGTTGCCCACGCCGGGGAACGGGCCCGAGCCCACGCAGACGTCTGAGAACGCGGCAGCCAGCGAACCGCCGACGCCCGTGAATCCGCCAAGCTCGGCGCCGCCGGCGTCACCCCACAGGATCGTGTTCTCAAGCGACAGGCGGTCGCTTGGATGCCCCGCGATGCCGGCCACGGCAGTGGCGGCAGCCGGTGTGACCACATTATTGGTGACGGTCGAGTCCAGCAGCGTCAGCGAGTTGGAGTAGCCGACGGGCGGAGCGCAGCCCACGTACACGCCGGCGCCCTGTGCCAGCCCGGGATCCTCAGTGCCACTGTCGGAGATCGTGTTTGCCGCGACGATCGCCTGGATCAGGGTGCTGGCCGGCGAGATCGTCTGGCAACCGCTGTTTTCGACGCTGAGGCCCGCACCCCAGCTGAAGTTGCCCGAGCCGCTGGTCCCGGGCAGGCTGTTGCGCGAGAAGCGGTCGTCGGTGCTGGTCAGGTCGACGCCGGCGGCGTCCTCTCCCCCGCCCACGTATCGCGAGCTGCCGTCGGCGATCACCGAGTTCGAGTCGAACACGTTGTCGAGCTGGGTGACGTGAGCGAGGTTTTTGGCGTCGCTGTTGGCGATCGCCAGCCCAGCTCCAGACCCTGGCTGGCCTGACGCCGGCGTCAGGCGGTCGCCGAGGAATTCGTTGCCGGCGATCGTGAAGGCGTCCAGGCCGCACTCGATGCTCAGCAGCATGCCGCCGCCGGCGCCGAGCCCGGCGGAGGTCGCCGCGCCCGTGTCTTCGCGGAATACGGACCGTTCGACGGTGATGCCGCTGTTGCCGGCGCCGCCCGGGCAGCCCAGCTGATTGTCGGTCAACTCCACAGGCGACGGCGAAAGCGCGGCGTCTTTGAGGAAGCGGTCTTCGCGTACGCTCAGCGTGCCGCCGTCGTGGTAGAGCACCAGCGCGCCCTGGCTTGCGTCCGAGCTTCCTTCGAAGCTGAGGTGCGAGATCGTCAGCCCTGCCACCCCCTCGCCGAGCGGGCTCTGCAGCTGAGCGCCACCGAGGCCTGTGGCATCGAAGCCGGCGTCCGCGCCGATGCCTTCGAGCGTGAAAGCGCTGCCGGTCGGCAGCACATAGCTGCCGGCGTTTTCGCCGGCAGCGCCGCACATTTCGGTGAGCGTCACCGTGTCGCCCATGCCCCCCAACGGGTCGGCGGACGCCGCGTTCAGGTCAGACTGGAGCGTCGCGCAAGTGGCCGAATACTGCGTGGCCGAGGCCGGCGCCACCGCCGCCAGCCAACCGGCCGTTGCGCAGAGGAGGGAGGCCAGGCCAGCTACAAACCGTTGGCACGCCTTGCGATTCGACATCTCGCTCCTCCCAGGATCGTTGCAGCCACCGGATTCGTAGAGTATCCCGAATGCTCGATCGGCAAGACGCACAGCAGCCCGCGATCTCGTTGCACAAGGTCGTCAAGCGCTACGGGTCGATCACCGCCGTCGACAGCCTCGACCTGGAGGTGCCCACCGGCGTCTGCTTCGGGCTGCTCGGGCCCAACGGAGCCGGCAAGTCAACGACGATGCGGATGCTGACGGCACAGACGCTCGCCGACGAAGGGAGCTTGAAAGTCCTCGGCTACGAGCTGCCGCGCGAGTCCAAGCAGTCGCGACTGGAGATGGGGGTCGTGCCCCAGCTCGACAATCTCGACGTCGAGCTGACCTGCCGGCAGATCCTGACGGTGTTCGCCCGTCTTTACCGCGTCCCGCGCGCCGAGCGGCCAGCAGCAGTCCAACGGGCGCTTGAGATCGCCAACCTCGTGCCGCGCGCGGACACGATCGTGCGCGAGCTATCCGGCGGCATGCGCCGGCGACTGCTGGTCGCGCGCGGGCTGATCCACCGGCCACGGCTGGTGCTGCTGGACGAGCCGACCGTCGGGCTCGACCCGCAGGTGCGCCAAGAGCTGTGGTCGCTGATCGACGGGTTGCGCACAGAAGGCGTCACCGCCCTGATGAGCACGCATTACATCGAGGAGGCCGAGCGGCTGGCTGACACCGTGGCGGTGATGAGCCACGGCAAGATCATCGCCCAGGGGACGCCCGGCGAGTTGGTGCGCGAGCACGCCGGCGAGTTGGTGATCGAGGTGTACGGGACGCCTGAGCGGCTGTCCGAGGTGAGCACACTGGCAGCCGACAACGGCTGGCCGAGCCGACGTAGCGGGCCCGCCGTGGCGATCATGCGCGCCGAGACGCTCAACGGCGAAGCGCCGGAGGGAGTCCGTCGGCCCGCGAACCTGGAGGACGCCTTTGTCGCCCTGACCGGGGAGGAAATCGAATGAGCACGCAGGCACAGGGTGGTAGACGACGCATCGGCCGGCTGGAACCGGCCGCGCTGGCCGGAGTGATGAGCCGCGACGTGGCGATCTTCGGGCGCTACTGGAAGGCGACCACCTTCTCCTCGGTGATGCAGCCGACCGTGTACCTGCTGGCATTCGGGATCGGGCTCGGCTCGCTGCTGCCACCCATCGCCAAAATGACCTACCAGCAGTACGTGGCGACCGGCGTGGTCGCGACAGCCGTGCTGTTCTCCTCTGCCTTCCCGGGGATGTTCAACACGTTCGTGCGCTGGCAGTTCCAGCGCACCTACGACGCGATCCTGGCAGCGCCCGTCGACACCGAAGAGCTCGTCACCGCCGAGATCCTGTGGATCTCGATCCGAGCCGGCGTGTACGGAATGGCGCCGCTGCTGGTCGGGTTCGCGTTCGGGCTGCAACCAAACGCGGGCATGCTGCTGGTGCCGCTGATCGGGTTCGTGACCGGCTTTGGCTTCGCTGGCTTCGGCGTCACCGTCGCGGCGATAGCCAAGACGATCGACAACTTCAACTACGTCACCAGCGCCGTGTTGACACCGATGTTCCTTGTCGCCGGGACGTTCTTCCCAATCTCCAAACTGCCCGCCGTGCTGCGCGCGCTGGCGGAGATAAATCCGCTGTATCACTGCGTGCAGCTCGTGCGCGACGCTTCGCTCGGCCACCTGCAAATCACCGACCTCGGGCACGCCGCCGTGCTGATCGTGTTCGCGCTGCTGATGTGGCGGCTTGCGATCTGGCGACTCGGGGGCCGGCTGGTGGACTGAAGGCACCGGCGCGGAGCGGACACCGGATGGGCATGACAGCGAATCGGCAACGCGTGTGGCAACGCGTGTCGCTGATGAGCGGCGCCGTCTGGGCGTTCGCGAGAGCGAACGTCCGCTACTGGACGGAAATCGCCTCGGTCGCAGGCACCGAGCTTGAGCGCTGGCAGAGGCGCGCCGAGCGGATCGATGACCCACAGTTGCGCGCGCTGGCGCTGAGCAAGCTGCGAGACGAGGGGTTCAACGCGCAGGTGGCCGCCGTGGTCGCAACGAGCGTGCGGGAGCGCCCGCGGCGAGTGTGCGTGGCGCGGGCACTGGTTGCGCTGACCGTTTTGTATGACTTTCTCGACGGGGTCACCGAGCAGTTGCCCTCGCGCGCCGGCAGCGATCAGCTTGGCGACGGGCTTGACGTGTCCCGGGCGCTGAGCGAGGCCGTGACGCTCACCGTTAACCCGGCGGGCGACTACTACAGATGTTGGGGCGAAGGCGAGGGTGACAGCGGGTACTTGCAGGAGCTCGTCGGAGCCGTGCGCCGCGAGCTTGCGCTGCTTCCGGCAAGCGCGACCTTGACCGAGGTACTGCACGCGGGCGCCGTGCGTTGCGAGCAGGCACAGGTCCGCGCTCACCTCGCAGAGTCGCTGGGAGACGAGCAGGCAATCGAGTGGGCCGTGGCGCAGACCGCCGCCAGCGGGATGGAAGCGCGCGACTATCTGGCCGGGGCTGCTTCTTCGGTGCTCGCCCTGCATGCCGTGATCGCCAGCTGCGCGGACGCGGGGTTCACCGCCGCCGACGGATGGGCACTCGATCGGCTGTATCTGCTGATCTCGGTGCTGCCGACGCTGCTCGACAGCGTGGTCGATCGCGCGGGGGAGGAGGAGCCCGGCGGGTTTCTGCGCTATTACGAGGATCGGTTTGCGCTAGCGAGTGCTGTTTCGAAGACTGTCGATCAGATCGTGAGACAGGCCAGAGCAGATGCCAGTGGCGGGCAACACCTGATGATCCTGGCCGGGATCGTCGGGTACTACACGAGCCATCCGGGGGCACGCAGCGAGTTTGCGCGGCCTGTCACCCGAGCCGCTCGCAACGGGCTGTGGCCGTTGAGCTGGGGCGTGCTGGCGGTGCTCCATGTGTGGCGGGGCGCTCGCTGGGTGCGGCGATAGGCAGCGTGGGGTCGAGCGACGCACAGTGACGGCGACCTCCGGCAAACAAAACCCGCGTTAGCAGGGTTTTGTGAGGTGGGCGATACTGGGCTCGAAACGGTTGGCGGGGGTGCTGGCGGGCACAGGATGGCTTGCTTGCTGGGGTTCGGTGCTCTGAGGTTACGCTGGGTTTGCTCAGAATGGAACCTTGAATGGAACCTCGGGCCGCGCGCCAGCGTCTGAACCGTCGCATAAGGGCGCGATGCGCGCGGCGTCCGATCCGATGCATACAATACGCTACATGCGAACCGCCGCCGAAACCGGTCCAGACTGGACGCTTGAGTTCTACGAAGAGGATGGCCGCGAGCCGGTCGGGCTGGCGGCGCGGCGCTGGTACTCGGCGCCTGCACGGGCTACTGTATGAGGCGTGAGTGAGCCATTGCGTTTGACGATCGTCTTCGAGGATGCCGAGGATGGATGGATCGTCGCGGCGATCCCCGAGGTTCCGGGCGCGCTGAGTCAGGGCCATACCCGCCAGGAGGCGCGCGAGAACGTGATTGACGCACTGCACGGCATCCTGGAGCTGCGCTTCGGCGAGCACGCCCTGAGCGAACCGGCGTCGGACAGCGAGCCGCTTGAGCTGACGATCGCGGCGTGAAGCGCCTCGACCTGGAGCGCCACCTGCGCGAGCACGGCGCGCGCCCGCTTCGTGAGGGCGGACGGCACAGCTACTGGGGGTTCGACGCCGAGCGCTCCACGGCGCTGCCGCGCCACCGCGAGATCGCGTGGCCGCTGGCTCGCAAGATTTGCAAGCAGCTCGGTGTACCTCCGCCAACCGGCTCACGCTGAGCGACCGCTAGGAGCGTGGGTCGGTAATGGTGGGTCTGTCCCGATAGGGAAGCGCGGCGTGATCCTCCAGACCACGGCGCACAACCTTCTCGCCCGCCTCTATATCTACCGTGAAGACGTCCTGCGGTTCGCTCACGACTTCCGGGTGCCGTTCGACAACAACCTGGCCCAGCGCGACATTCGGATGGTCAAGCTCCAGCAGAAGATCTCGGGTTGCTGGCGCACGCTCACCGGCGCCGAACAGTTCCTCGCGATCCGCTCGTACCTCAGCACCGCCGGCAAGCACCACCAGCCGATCGCGCAAACCCTCGCGGCGCTCGCCGCCGGCGACCCCTGGATCCCACTCGCCGCCAGTCCATAAAACCCCGCCGCGTGACCTGAACAGTCACCTGGAGTGGGGCTTTGCGCCGATGGGCGATACTGGGCTCGAACCGGTTGGCGGGGGTGCTGGTGGGCGCTAGACGGCTTGTTTGCTGCGCTTCGATGCTCCGACGTTAGCTGAGATTCGCTCGGATTGGAATCCTGATCGGAACCTTGGCAGTCACAATGCCGGTCAGCCCGTCGAGAGCCTTGGACTAGCCTGTACGCAGCACGATCCGCCCAGTGGCTCGCTGCCACTTGGCAATCCGACGAACGACTAGCCAGTTATCCATCATGTCCCTCGTCATTGCCAGTCGAAGCAGGACATCAAGCCCTTTGACCTTACTCTTCTTAATACCGAAATCCTCGTGGAGAACCGTTTCAATCGCAACCAGCATATCCTTACCATTACACAGCCTGCCTGACCCGTGAACGTCCCTAGCCTCCGAAATGAGTTCGGTCGGCGTCAATCCACACTGTGGGTTCGTTTTGTGGAGCGATCTTCCCAACTTCTCAAGGTTTACTCCCATGCTTTCTAAACACCTGTAACGTCGGTGAACAAGTCCCTCAAAGCTCAAACCCAGCTCGCGACGCGCCGATAGAAGACGAAATCTTCCGACGCCTTCAGCCAAGTCTTTCGCCCGCTCAAGAACCACCTGCGAGGTTTCCTGCAGCTCTAAATCGGACCCAACCGCAGACGGTACTAGCTCCAATATAAGTCGTTCAAGTAGACCCAAGTGAAGAAGGTCCGACTACACATCCACATAGTCCGTGATAATTAGATTACTAGCAGGCCTTAGTCGCTCGGCCGGCACGTCATAGTCGCAGTCGGCGACAAAGACAATTCTAGCCTCCTCGCCCGGCTCCAGCCGACCGTACGCATCTAGCAACTTGTCCTTGTTCCCACAAGGCAGCAATGACTCTTTCCCGACGGAGTGCGGACTGAACAGCCTCACGTCGTCATAGCCCTCAACGATGAGAATCCCCTGATCTGCTGGGAGGGCACCAAGCCGAAGCCTAGCGTCCGCCAGCACCTCAGCGCCAGATAGGTACGAAATCATAGATGCCAACCGACCTACTCAGCATCTTCATCAGCATCAAACTCCGAAATATCATCCTCCCCATCATCAAAGAGCGACTCGCTAGTGGGCACAGACGAATCCGCAAGACGAGACGGGGCCTCGTCCTCATCAAGAGATCTCATCAGGTTCGCTCGATCGCCTATCAATGTTGGTGAGTGAGTTGCGAGCAAGAATGTCACATCACGTGCATTCCCCATTGCAACCAAATCTTCGATTAGCGTACTTTGCCACACAACATGCAGCGACAGCTCCGGCTCATCTATCAGGATAAGCGTTCCCGGCTGGCTTCGAAACAAGATCCGGAACGCCAAAGCTAGCATCTGTTGCTCTCCAGATGAAAGCTGACTCGCGTGTAGCACGTCCCCATCGTCCAGACGAATTACAAACCCCTGTTCACGGCTTGTTTCAACCATCTTACCCTGATAGTGCTGGTTGAGGAAAGTGCTAAACAGCTGAAGACGTGTTCGGAGATCACGAAGGACGCTGAACTTCGCGAGAGTGTCCTCAGCAAACGTTTGAATTACAGGCCGGAGCCTGGCGGCCTCAAGCCGGGCCGCATCGAACTCAACCGGACCCTCTTCACGTCCCAATAGGCCGACTGTTTGAAGCTCAGAGCGCTCCCGCTGGACTTCGTCCAAAGACTCACGAAGGTCGATCGAAGATGCGTTACTGTCGTCGGAAGCTTCACTAGCCTCGACGGCACGCGCGATCTTCATAGGGAAAAGCCTATCCAGTGTCTGCGACTGCGCAGCATAGGCACCCAAGGCTTGGTCAATCTCGGTACGTAGGTCAGATGCAAACCGACTCACTGCAGCCTGGAGCCCAGCCTGGCGATGCGGTCCGCGATGAGCATTCGACACAGCGACTAGCCGCTGGTCCTCGATCAGAAACACAGGAAACAGCTTAGGGATTGTGAGAATCCACCGCGAATCATCGTCAAGATCGTTCGCGTCAAACAGAGCAGCCTGGCGATTCTCAAGTGTCGTGCGGCCCGCCTCGACGGCTCGTTGGCGGCGAAATTCAAGCCTTCTCCTAGCTTCGGCTATTTGTTCGGGAGTGGCGGTCCATGTGACGTCATTGAGCACAACTACAAGACCACTCGCGTCCTTTGATACTACGAGGCGCCCGCCGCTACGAAAACGAAGCGTGATCTTGGCAAAGGGCCGAACAAGAATCGTGTTCCACCTTGCGTGAGCAACATCATCAATCAGACGGAGCACAGTCGACTTGCCTGCCCCGTTAGTGCCGTAAAGAAGCGTTGGTCCATCAACGGCCGCCTCGAATGCTATTTTGCGACTTCCAAAAAGCCCCTCTATCTCACAATGGGCGAGGTGTCCGAGAGGAGTGATTTGTGCCGACATGTCAGTCACTTAGTAGGCCCGTTCAACAACTCTACGGACCGCCCCCGTCCGTGCATCCTACTGGCTACTCTTCCTATGCGTGGGCCAGCTCCCGCATCTCGCGCACAGGATGACGACCGAGAGTGCTTGACGTAGCATAGGAGGTGACATGTCCGTGTGGACGGTGGGTCACACGCACACGCACGCAGCCGCGAAGTCTGTCGACGAGACGACGTGGAAGCGGGATCAACAGTAGCTCTGTCTCGTCATCGACGATGACGGTGGGGCGACGTTCCTCGGCCAGATTGCGCCAGACGACGGCGTCAGCCCACTCCTGGTCGCCGGGGACGAACTCGACTTCGTCTGGGTAGCCCAATGCCTCGTCGCTGAGCGTCGCGGCCAAGAACAGCTCGTCAGTCTTCTTGTTGATAGAGCTCATCGTGTCGACTCCCAGCTACGAACGATATCGCTCCAGCCGGTCAGGAGCTTGACCTCGGCTGCGTGCATCGCATCGTTTGTTGGGCCATATGTCACGATCGGGGGCTGCTTATTCGAGCCGACATAACGATGCTCATGATGCTCGTGAGACGCATGTGCGTTGTCGAAGGTCCGGACCGTATGCCAAGTCCCGTCACGTTCTGTCAGCAGAACTATTGCGTACTCGACTGGATGACTACTGGACCGCCTAACGACGATCCGCACATCATGAGCCACCCGCCTAACACGAGTTCGATCCTTGGTCATCCGAGAATGATCCACGCCGCCGGGGACGTGACATCTGAAACGCCATGAACTGACCGGTCATCTAGACAAGGAGGACGCTACTCGAAGGCCCGATCCACCATCTCGACCTCCCGCCCGTTCGGCGCGTAATCGGCGTACCGCTGGGTCGTCGCGATGTCGCGGTGACCCATCCACTCCTGCAGGGTCCGCATCGGCACGCACGTCGCAGCCATCGCTGTGCCGAACGTGTGGCGCAGGTCATGGAAGCGGTGCGGCTCGACCTCGCCTGCCTTTAGCGCTCGCCGGTAGCGACGCATCAGTGCGCCGCGCCGCAGAACCTCGCCGGATGCGGGCTCCGCGAAAACGAGGCTGTCCGGCTCACTCCAGCGCGACGCCTCGTGCCAGGCCCGTAGCTCGTCAGCCAGGCGACTACTCAATGGCACGCTCCGCGCCGAGCGCCTGCTCTTGGGGGTGTCGAACTGGCCAAGAACGTGCGCACGACCCGTACTCGCCGGTCGTCCCAGGCGACGTCCCGCCAGCGCAGCGCGATCAGCTCGCCTTGGCGAAGCCCGGTCATAGCGGCGGTCAAATAGAGCGCGCGGTCGAGTTGCTGGTGCTCACCGGCAATGACGGCGTCCGCCAGCGCTTCGACCTGCGGCATCGTAAGGTAGCGAATCTCCGTCGAGTTCGGCAGCGCGGGCAGGTCGATGGCCTCGCACGGGTTTGTGCTGGCCCAGCGCCGACGCGGGTGCATCGAGTAGCGGAAGATCGCGCTCAGGGTGCCGACGTAGTTGCGAATCGACTTCGCCCCCACTCCCTGCGCGGCCATCGCGCACATCAGGTCCTCGACGTCCTCGGGCCGAACCCGACCGATTGCCCTGTCTCCAAGGTGCGGCTCGATCCAGACGCGCAAAGTCATCTCAACGGCGGTGAGCGTCGAGCGCTTGCGGCCGAGCGCGTTCAGGTGCGCCAGATAGCGCCGGCCGACCTCGCTCACGTCGAGGCGATCGACGGTCGGTGTCGCCTCGACTTCTCGAATCAACCGCCGCAGTTGCGCCTCGGCCTGCGCGGCCGTCATCCCTTCGCGGCTGCCCCGCGTACGCTTGGCGCCAAGCTTGCGATTGACGCGCCGGCCGTTTGACCACCAGGAGCCGTAGTAGGTCTCCCGGCCAGCGCTGTCGGTGCGAACGTAGACGCGGCCGCTGCCATATGAGCGGCGAGCGGCCACCTACGCGGAGTCTCCGAGGCTCACGCTGGCTAGCGCGACGAACTGTTCGAGATCGGCAACGCGGCGGCGAGCGCAGGCGATTTGTTTCTCTGCGCCCTTCAGCGATGGATCGTCCTCGCCCAGGTTGCGCTCGGTCTCAAGCTGCGCCTGCAGCGCGGTCAGGAGGGCGGGGCGGTGAGCGACCAGGTTGACGATGGCCGGCGTCTCGTCGGTCTCGTCCTTCCAGCCGATCAAGTCGAGCAGAGCGCGTATCCGGTCGAACCGCGCAAGCGGCTCGGCATACAGCGCGGGCTGCACGCGCCCGCCCTCGTGACTTGCCTGGCCGATGTCTTCGGCGGCCATGCCCAGTTGGCTGTGTAGCGCCTCGCGCAGATATCGAACGATCCGCGCCGGGATGGTGATGGTCGTCATGTCGGTCCTCCAGTGGTCGTTTGGAGGCCCCGAAAGGACTGCTCTGGGCGTGAAGAACACCGTGCCCGCGTCGGTAGGGTGTTCGCTGCGCCGGGAGTTCGCGCTTCCGGTGCCACGGCGCCCGGCGGTCCAACCCGCGCGGGCGCCAACTATGTTCTGCGCAGCAACCCACCGCTGCACAACCTTTACTATATGATAAGTCCCGGACAGACCGACATCGGAGACGCGATACGCATGCTCCGAACCAGAGCCGGACTCACACAGGACGAACTGGCAGCCCGCGCCGACCTCACCGCGCCCTACCTGTCCCGTGTCGAGGGCGGCTGGCGAGATATCCGCTGGAGCACGCTCAAGCGGCTCCTGTCGGCGCTCGACGCGGACCTCGCGCAGCTTGCTGAGACGATCGACCAGGGCCGCCAACAGCGCTGACTTGGCATCCGCACGAGGCGCGCAGTCGGTCATGCGCGTCTCCGCTCTCGCGAGCGCGGCCCTATGGTGCGACCGTCGCACCAGCGCATCAGCTCGTCGCTGTTGAAGCGCACGTAGCGCCCGAGGCGAACATGGGGAATGCGACCGGCCCGCGCCTCGGCCGCGATCCACGACGCCGGCACGTTCAAGATCGCCGCAGCCTGACGAGCGTCCAACAGTGGTGACATGCTCTCGCGGCCGATCAGCGCAGCGACCTCCCGCGCAAGCTCACGCGCGCCGGACGGTGCCGGTGCCGTGTTGGTGCTCGCCTCGACAATCATCGACGGCGCCCGCCCGGTTGGGGGTCTACGTGTCCCATCACATGTCTATGACCGTGAGAGGCCCAAAACGGCCAACGACTTTCAGCACCGACCCTTCCACCAACGACCCAACCGGCTCCAGCCCACCTGCCGACGCCCGCCTCACCCACGCCGACAACGACCCACCTCACCCTCCCTCCCACGCCACACGCACCACGACCCCCCTACCACCCGCACGCACAACAACTCCGCACAGACCAGATGCACGGACCCGAGCAGGGCCATTCCAGGGCCACAATTCGTGGGCCGTTTTGGCGTTCTCAGGGTCAGTAACTACATGACCCCAAACAGACCCACCCACATAGACACACCCGAACACCGCCCGAGACCGACGAGCAGACGCATCAAGGTTACGCTCCCAACCGCCTTGGCCGACAAGCTCGACAAGCTCGCTCGTCGGGCCGGCGAGCCGCCCGCCAAAGTCGCCGCGCAGATCATCCGCCAGGCGATCGACAACGACGGAGCGGCATCGACCACAAGCAGCGACGCCGCCGGCAACGACCAGCAATCCGACTTCGAGGGCGACCGTCCTCCCTGGCTTGAGCCCTACGGCGGCAGCCGCGAATGGCGCGGGCTCACCTGGGGCTCGATCGTCGGCCTGCACGCGCGCTACCCGCACCACCTGTCCGCACTCAAGGAGGGCTGGTGGAAGAACTCCAGCCACCTGGAGACCCTGTGCGCCCTTGCCGTCTGGCGCCAGTGGATCGACAACACTGGCCGCGACCCACGCGAGGAGCTGGCGTTCCAAATCCAGCTCGCCGACTACGGCCGCCTCCTGCGCCAAGAAGGCGGCAGCGTAATAGACGCATGGCAGCCAGGCGCTCCACCCATCGACTGGTAGCCAGCTCATCCGCGAGCCGCCTGCGGCAAACGGAACCTCATTGGAACCTTGAGGCCCCTTCAGAAGCGAAAAAGCCCCATGAAATGGGGCTTTGCGCGAATGGGCGATACTGGGCTCGAACCAGTGACCTCCGCCTTGTCGAGGCGGCGCTCTCCCAGCTGAGCTAATCGCCCTGGGATCGCTCTAGCCTATCAATGGGCTGGAGTGCAAAGGCCCCACCGGCGACCGAGCGGGTGCTCAGCTTGCAAGACCGCCGGCCACCCAAAGCAGTCTGCGTGGCGGGCGCCCGCCACGCGATCAGCCCAAGCCCTCACGGCACAACCACCGTCTGACCTTCTTCCCCGCCTATACCTTCGACCGCGCGGCCAGCTTCGACTTCCCCAGACCCTCCTTCGCCACGGTACGGCGATTCTTCGCGCCGAAGCCGCCCATACGGACGTTCCCCTTCTTCGCCCGGCCTCCCTTCTTCGCCTGGCGATTCAGTCGAATATGGTGACGCTTCGCCTTCTTGCGTCCGTTGTGTACGCCCTTCGCCTTCGGTCTGTGTCGCAGAGCTTCCACCGCCCGCCTTGATCGTCTTGATCGCTTCAGCGGCCACATTTGAGGAAATCGCAAACCCAACGCCAGTGCTGCCTGGCTGCGATCCAGAGCCACTTGCGGCGTCGCTGGCTATCTGCGAATTGACACCGATCACATTGCCTTCAGCGTTAAGCAGCGGCCCGCCGGAGTTACCCGGATTCAATGCCGCGTCTGTCTGGATCGCACCCTTGATCGTGGCGCTATCAGGCGCCTGGATTTCACGTCCAAGCGCCGAAACGATGCCTCTTGTTAGCGTCTCATTCAGGCCATAAGGGTTGCCGATCGCGTATACCGGGTCACCGACCTGTACCGAGCTTGAGCTGACCAACCGCAGGGGTTTAAGCCCGAGGCCAGATGGATCGACCTTGATTAGGGCAAGGTCGTTATTGGGCTCTGCGCCAACCACGCTGGCAGTCTTGCTCGTGCTCTGTGACTGTCCGGGGCTGACTGCGATCGCGCTTGCCTGTGCAATCACATGATCGTTTGTGAGGATTAGTCCTTCGTCATTGAGCACTATCCCAGTGCCGAGGTCTTCGCCTTCTGCGTTTCTGGACCTGATTGTCACAACACCGCTGGCGTCGCGCTGGTAGATCTGGGTGGCAGACGGCGCAGTCGACGACGAGCTGACTGCGCGTCTGCTACCGGTTGCCGAACCTGGCGCTGACGACGTGGTCACGCTTGACGTTGACGCGCGACGGCTAGTAGTGCCTCCGGCCACGAACACAGCGCTAGCTGCAGCTGCGCCTACGAGCGCCGCCGCGATGATGGTTGATGTCAAACGCCTCATAGAGCACCTCCAAAAATGGGGATCTCAGTGTGCGCGCAGACATTCAGGGCCGGCTAACGGACGGCGAAATCTCCACTAACGAATGCCGAAGCAATAGCTAATCGGCCGCTGTCAGGCACTTTTGTAGGCTGCGTCGATGATCCCTCGACGCAGCTGTATGCGATCCAGCACGTTCCCTTCGAGGGTCCTGGCCTAATCGCGGTCGAGACAGAGCACCACGGCATTCCGCTGATGGTATGTCGCACCTATCTCGGCGACCCCCTCCCAAGGCCATCCGACCTTGGTGGCCTCGTGGTGATGGGAGGGCCAATGTCCGTGCCCGACGTCGACGCTCACCCCCATCTTGCCGACGAGCTCCCGCCCGGCGCCACCCACCTGGCCACCAGCGACCCCTATGAGAATCAAGCCTTCCGTGTCGGCCCGCTCGCATATGGCCTTCAGTTCCACGTAGAGGTCGACCGCAACCTCGCCGAAGAGTGGACTCCGCGCCTACCCGGCGACATCAACATCGGCAACACAGCGCGGACCGCTGTCGAACAAGGCGGGCGCCGCGTCATCGGAGCCTTCTTCGATTTGGCGCACGCGAGAACCCGAGACGGCTGACGCGGACACATCCGGCTACGCTTTGAGGCCATTGGCGACGTGGCGGAGTGGCTACGCAGCGGCCTGCAAAGCCGTCCACACCGGTTCGATTCCGGTCGTCGCCTCTAACCACTTTCGCCTACTCCTGAGCCGAATAGCGCCCACCGGCCGCCCTTCGGCCTGCTCCACCCAAGCCAAGGCTCCCCAAACCGCTCAAGCAGCCCGCAGCCCCCGCCGACTGCCGCCACCACGACTCTCGCCCGCCCCTGTGGTGCGAGCACGTACTCGTACCCACGTCGCTACGCCGTAGACCAGGCATCGAGGTGAGATGCCGACGGTTGATGTCAGCCTCTGAGCCGGCCTGCTTGAAAGCGACCGTCGACTCCGACGCTTGTCGCCTGCCGGCAGCGGGTATGCATCGGCCAAGCCCTCGCGCATTTTCAATCGGCCAAGGAGCGAGTCATGCCCCCAGACCCCCCTTACGAGCAGGAGGAGACCGACCTGGCCGCCAGCGAAGCCGCCATGATCGGCGGCGTCGCCGGCGATGAGACTCGCGACCCGTCAGAGCGGGCGGTGCGTGAGGGCGGTGGCGGCGAGGCTGAGGGCTTTGAGGAAGCCGAGGCGGCGTTGATCGAGCACGCCTCTCACGGCGACCAGCAATCCGCCCACGCGATCCTGCACGACGCGGCGCCGCCCGAGGAGAATGGCCGCCTCGACGTCGACAGCGACTACGGCGAGGCCGACCACGAGCCGAGCAGCGAGCGCGACGAGGACGCAAGCATCTGAGCCCTAACCTCCGTGCACGAGCCGCGCGGCAACGCCGGTCAGCGTTTCCTCGCCGTAGGCCATCGACGGATCGTCACGAGTCAGCACCGCCATCGCGAACGTGTCGCGCCCGCGCTCAAGGCGCGCGGCCTGATTTACCAGCCCTTCGATTTCCGGTAGCCAGCCACCCTTGAAGAACGTTTCGAAGCCCGCGGGCCGCGTCGCCGGCGGTATCCCCCAGCTCTCGCTCGCTTCGATGTGCGAAAGCAGCCAGCGCGCGTATCCGTCAAAGCGGCGCGGGATCAGTCGATCCTGGATGTAGAAGAAGCGCGCGAGGTCGGCGGCTGAGACCTCGGTGAAGCCCCACGCCTCCGAGGGCTCGAAGTCGCGCATGTGCGCCTCTCCGGCCACTCGCTCAAGCCCACTCTCGCCCACGATCGCAAAGATCGCCGAGGCGGCGTCGTTGTCCGAGGAGTGGATCATCGGATACAGCAGTCCGGTGCTATCAGCGCTGAGCCGGCGATGCTCGGCCGCCAGCGTTTGCAGATAAGCGACGAGCAGCATCGACTTGACGACGCTGGCCGTGTGAAAGCGCACGCGCATGTTCAGGCCGGAGAGCTTGTGCCTGTTGTCATAGACGGCAAACGCGTCTTCACCGGCGCGCCGCGCGAGGTAGTGCGCCGCATCGATCACGCCACGCGAGCGCGGAAACTCACGAACGCCTCGCGCCCGCGTGGGTCGTTTGTGCGTGGGAGCCGCGGCCGCTGTGGAGACCCCCGGTAGAGCTTTGACCGCGTCGGCGAGCGTGTCCGGCGATTCCAGCAACGCCGGCTTGATCGCCATCGCAAGGGTTACAGACACGAGCAGCACAAGTCGAGGTCGTGGACCGCCCAGTCGTCTCATCCTCGCCTCCTCGTCCCGCGGCGACGTGGTGGCGTACACCGCCACACACACTCAAGCGGCATGGCCGCGCGTGCAAGCTATTCGACGCAGCGGCAGCGACGCTTACAAGCCAATGCGACGGCGCCGTCGCCTATCAAGCGCTTGCGAGCGACAACGCCTGGGCGAGCGTCGCCTGCGTCTGCGGCCCACGCAGCGTGTCTCTGATCCGTCCCGAGCTGTCGATCGCATAGGTCGTCGGCAGGCCGCTGACGCCGAATTTCTGCCCACTGGTCTCGTCGGGATCGCGCAGGTTGGGGAACGTCCAGCCAAACCGCTTCACGAACGCTTTGGCGCCGGCGGGCGACGGGTCGCTCCAGTTGACGCCCACGAGCGCCGCCCGCCCGCGCAGCGAGCGAGCGAAGCGCTCAAGTGCCGGCGCCTCCTGTTCGCAGGGCGTGCACCAGCTCGCCCAGAACACGACCAGCGCCGGGCGCCCACGCAACGAGGCGAGGCTGACCGCTGCGCCGGAGAGCCGGTCGCTCGGCAGCGCCGGCGCGGGGCGACCGCTGACCGCGTTTTTGCTCGAAGCCAGGCCGAACACGGCCAGCGCGGCCACAGCGGCCGCGGCCACGCCCCATCCGACCAGTGCCCGCCAGGAGATTCGCCTGCCCGCCATCACGTTGTCGCGAACCTAGCAGCGGCCGCCCCGATTCGCTTCAGCAGCAGCGCTTTTTCGCCGATACGAAGGTGTCATGCCTCGTTGCGCAGCCGTGCACCCAGCCACGGGATGGGCTCGATGGACCCTGCCCTGACAGCCTTTGGCGTCGAAACACTCGGCGCGCTCGTATCCAATTCCGACCTGACCGTCCTGAACACGACGATGCTCGTCGGCGGCACGCTCACGCTCGGCCTCGGCGGCCTGTCGCTGCGCGCCACTCGGCGCGAGCGTATCGCCCGCACGCTGGTCGAACGGCGCCTGCGCGAGCGCGAAGAGGCCGACGCCGCCCGCGCCATCGCCGAGGAGAAGCTGCGCCACCTGGTCGACCACGATCCGCTCACAGGCCTTTACAACCGGCGCGCTTACGAGCGCATCCTTGGCGAGCACATCGCCCGCGGCGAGCGCTACGGCCACGAGGGGGCTGTGCTGATGCTCGACCTCGACGAGTTCAAGCAGGTCAACGACACCCTGGGCCACAGCGCCGGCGACGAGCTGATCGTGCGCGTCGGCCGGGCGCTGGCACGGCGGCTACGCACAACCGACACCGTTGCCCGGCTCGGCGGCGACGAGTTCGCGATCCTGCTGCCCAAGGGCGGGCGCGAGCAGGCCGAGATAGTGGCCGCCTCGCTACTTGAGACGGTTCGCGCCGAGCGTGCCGCGCGCGGCCGCAAAGGCCGGGCGCGGCCGGTCAGCGCCAGCATCGGCGTGGCGCCGTTGGACGGCATTGCCTCGATCTCCGCCGAGCAGGCGCTGATCGACGCCGACCTGGCGATGTACGACGCCAAGGAGGCCGGGCGCGATCGCTACGAGGTCTACGGAGCCTCCACTACCGGCAAGGCGGGCATCGAGCACCGGCTGGAGTGGGTGGAGCGGATCCGCACAGCGCTTGAGGAGGATGGCTTCACGCTGCACGCCCAGCCCGTCGTCGACGCCGCCAGCGGCAAGACCTCACAGCTTGAGCTCTTGATCCGCATGCTCGATCCTGACGGCGAGCCGATCGCGCCGGCAAGCTTCTTGCCGGTCGCCGAGCGCTTTGGGTTGATCGGCGAGATCGACCGCTGGGTCGTCACCAGAGCGATCCGCCTGCTCTCAGAGCAGGCACGACAGGGCCGGCGGCCGACGGTCGAGGTCAACCTCTCCGGGCACACGCTCGGCGACCCCGAGCTGGCCGACCACATCGCCGGCGAGCTGAGCGGCTCGGACGTCCAGGCGTGCCAACTCGTGTTCGAGGTGACCGAGACGGCGGCGATCGGCAACATCGAAGCCGCGCAGGATTTCGCCGAGCGCCTGGCCGAGCTTGGCTGCCGCTTCGCGCTTGACGATTTCGGGGCCGGCTTTGGCTCGTTCTACTACCTCAAGCACCTGCCATTTGACTTCATCAAGATCGACGGCGAGTTCGTGCGCACGCTCACCCACGACGACACCGACCGCCTGGTCGTCAGCGCCGTGGTTGAGCTGGCGCGGGGGCTTGGCAAGCGCACGGTTGCCGAGTTCGTCGGCGACGAGCAGACGGCGGCTGCGCTGCGCGAGCTGGGTGTCGACTACCTGCAGGGCTTTCACGTCGGCCGCCCGGCGCCGGTTGAGGCTTATCTGGCGTCGCTGGCAACGCCCGTAGCGCTCTAAAACGCAGATCGACCCGCGTTCAGCGGGCCGATCCGGGGAGGGAACGAGGGAGGAACGATGCCCTCGTATAGATCAGTATTGCCGGAAGCGCGCGATGTCAAACGCGCTTAGAACCTTTTCGAAATGAATGGGGCCCTTACGCGTAGCCGAGCATCGGTTCGACGCCAACGCGGGCGTCGCGCACGCGTGGGCCGTTCTTGATGCTGTACAGGTGCTCGTCGGCGCGTGCGAGACATTCGCCGAGCGTCTCCTGCGGCTGCCAGGCACAGACGCCGATCGACCAGCTCACCGGCAGCCGCTCGTCGCGCAGACGGTCGAGCACCGCCCCGGCAGCATCGATCGAGGTCGCGGGCAGCAGCAGCACGAACTCGTCGCCGCCGTGGCGAGCGAGGATGTCGCCGGTGCGCAGTCGCTCTTGCCACGAGCGCCCCAGATCCACCAGCAGCCGGTCGCCGGCGGTGTGGCCGTGCAGGTCGTTGACCTGCTTGAAGCCGTCGAGGTCGAGCACCGCGATCGTCAGCAGGCTGCCCGTGCGTTGGGCGATCGCGTGCTCGCGGTTGGCGGCGGCGATGAAGCCACTGCGGTTGAGCAGGCCGGTAAGCGGGTCGGTGTCGGCCTGGCGGCGCAGGCTTTCGCTGAGCTGCCCCAGCACCAGGCAGATCGACCAGCTCGTGGCCGTCACGACGATCCAGTAGACGCCGGCGTTGGAGAGCCCGTCGATCGCGAGGCCGGCGCCAAAGCCGACGGAGATCAGCAGGCCGAGCAGCACGACTGTGCGACGCTCGAAGAAGTGGGCGGCGTAGATCGCGATCCAAGGATAGGAAAAGGCGGTGATCATCATGCCGCCGTGAGTGGTCGATCTGGCCACCAGCGCGCTGGCGGTCAGCGCCCCGGCGACAACGAATATTTCGTAGCCGCGCCTGGAGATACGTGCTCCCAGCCGCCAGACGGCAAGCGCGGCCAGCATCGCCACGGCGCCGATCCCCGCCAGCAGCCGCGTCGGCTCGTTCGGGCCGATCGGTGAGATCAGCACGGTCGCGCAGATCACGCCCTTGAACAGGAACAGCAGCGAAAGCGCCCAGGCTTGCGCAGGCCGTCCCGCAATCAGCGCACGACCCAGCCGCGTTAGATGATCTGACCCTGACATCTGCAGATCTATTCGACCTGTCACTCCTCCTGCTTGAGCCACGGGCGCTCACGAACGACGACACTCGGCGCTACGCTGACTGGATGGAACGGGCGATCTTCGGGATGGGCTGCTTCTGGGGCGCCGAGCGCATGTTCTGGCAGGCACCGGGCGTGATCGACACGGTTGTCGGCTATGCGGGCGGCATCGGCGAGAGCCCCACCTACGAGCAGGTCTGCACGGGTCGCACCGGCCATGCCGAGGTCGTGCTGATCGATTTCGACCCGGCGCGGACGAGCTATGAGGAGATGCTGCGCATCTTCTGGGAGGGACACGACCCAACCCAGGGCATGCGCCAGGGCAACGACGTCGGCAGCCAGTACCGGTCGCTGATCCTGTGCACGAGCGATCAGCAGCTGCAAAAGGCAGAGGCATCGCGCGACGCCTACCAGCAAAAGTTGAGCACCGCCGGCTACGGCGCAATCACAACCGAAATCCTGCCGCTCGGCGAGCGTCCGTTCTATAGGGCTGAGGAGTATCACCAGCGCTACCTGGAAAAGAACCCGGGCGGCTACTGCGGCCTGGGCGGCACCGGCGTGTCCTGCCCGGTCGGGTTGGCCGCTTAAACGACGCGGCCCACCGGAGGCGGGCCGTTTTGTCGCAGGCGCTTGATAACCGCCTTTGAGGCTAGCAGACGGACGGGCACGGAGCGCAACGGCGACTAACTCGTCTCGGCGCATGATACGTAGCTACCTGCTCACGTCGCCCGGCCAATTGGCGGAAGGTGTGGGAATCGAACCCATCCGAAGGATCACTCCGGAAGAGCGGTTATCAAACGCCTGCGACGACCACGCCGCTGCACCTTCCTGCACTGCATTGCATTCAATCGATGTGACGTTTCTCCTATGCCGCCGTCCCCGCCGGCGCCGGGGCCTGCCAGCTCGGAGCGTGTGGGCCACCAAGGGTGGGCACGTCCGAGGGGTAGACCTCGTTGCCGTGGATGGCGTGATCGCCGACTTCCAACTCCTCGTCGGAGAGGCGCAACGGGACGAAGATCCCGACCAGCTTCAGCAGGACGAACGTCCCCACGCCGCTGAACAGGACCACCCACAGCGCTGTCTCGGCCTGCCAACGAAGCAGTTTGCTCCCGCCTTTGAAGAACACGCCGCCGAGGCCGGGCAGGTTCGAGGCGCCGTGGATGCCGATGTACTCGACCAGCGACGGCTCGGCCAGCAGCCCCACCATCAGGCCGCCGATCAGGCCGGCGATGCCGTGCGTGTAGATGACGCCCAGGGTGTCGTCCACGTGCCGGAAGACCGGCGCTCGCGAGAGGAAGCGAATCGCCATCCACACGATCGTCGAGGCGACGACGCCGACGATGATCGCGCCGTAGCCGTTGATGAAGCCGGCCGAGGGGGTGATCGCCACGAGGCCCGTGATCATGCCGTTGACCGACCCGAGCAGCGACGGCTTGTCGCGGAAGATGTAGTCCCACGCGATCCACACCAGCATCGCCACGGCGGTGCACAGGTTGGTGTTGATGATCGCCGCCGAGGCGTTGGCGCCGGCGTAGTAGGAGTCACCGCCGTTGAAGCCGTTCCAGCCGAGCCACAGCAGGCCCGCCCCGCACGCAACCATCAGCAGGTTGTTGGGCGCGTCGACCTCGCGGTCTCGCTGCAAGCGCGGCCCGATCACGGCCGCCGCGACGAAGCCGGAGATGCCGGCTGCCAGGTGGATCACATAGCCACCGGAGTAGTCGAGCGCGCCGTGCGCGGCGAAGTAGCCGCCGCCCCAGATCAGGAAGGCGTTGACCGTGTAGACGAAGGTGATCCACAGCAGCACGAAGGGAATCCAGGCCTTGAAGTTGACGCGGCCCAGCACCGACCCGAGCATCAGGATCGGCGTGATCCCGGCGAAGACGAACTGGAAGTAGGCCAATGTCGCCGTCGGGAAGTGGAACGGCGGGCCCGAGGTGATCGATGGGATCACCGCCTGGCCCTCTAGCGCTTTCGCGCCAAGGATCGACCCGGCTTTGCCCCACATCGTGTCGAAGAAGCTCGTGCCTTTGCCGATCGGCGTTCCGAAGCCCATCTTGAACGCCCACAGGCACCACGCGACAAGGACGAGCGCGAAAGCGACGAACGTGAGCATCATGCTGTTGACCGACCAGCGCTTCTGCATCACGCCGCCGTAGAGCACCGCAAGCCCCGGCACGCTCATCAGGCCGACGAGCGTCGCGGCTGTCATCTGCCAGGCGTTGTCGCCCGGGCTCAACCACGATGGGTATGCGAGCCATTCAGCTGCTGCCAAGATGGACATACGCCTCCATTTCCTGTGTGTCTGGGTCCCGATCCCGTCAGAGCCCGCGGGCGCGCACCGAGCGAAATCACTGCCGCTGCATCAAACTCCCTGGAGCGGCGGGACGGAAGGGAGGCCTGGCCAACCATCGGCCGTCCGCTTTCGACATCTGTCTAAGCGCCGATCGGCGGCTTCGGCGCGGCGCCCGCGGCGTAGGGCAATCCGGCCTTACGACACGCCGCACGCAGCGCCCCGTGAGCGGCCAGAGCCGGGTTCTGCGCCGGCGCGGCGCAGGCTTCGCGGGCATGGGCCCCACACAGGCGCTCGCTTGCCGCGCCCAACGTGCTGGCGAACGTGACTTCGACGCAGCCGCGCGGGAGCGGCTTGGCGCCGCCGGAGACGATCACGGCAACGACCGTGCCGGCCGCCAGCGCGAGCACGACCAGCGCGACGGCGACCGCGCCCGCGCGGGTCCAGCGCGGCGGCTCGGACAGCTGTTTTGAGCGGTCGACCAGGATCACAGGCGCGACCGCAGTCTAGGCGGCAGACGAGCGCCGGGCAGATGAGCACCCGAGCTCAGCGCCCGCGGGGGCACTGGTGTCGTCGGAGCGACTCGTAGACGCCCAGCCGGTGGCGCGCGCCCGCGAGCGCGCGGAGGTCGGCGCGGCGGGAGCGTTTTGAGAGATGGCGGCGGCGCAGACGAGCCTCGTAGCGGTGGACGAGCGCGGCCTGGCGCCCCACTTCCGCCCGATCGCGCAGACACGCGCGCGAAGCAGGCGACGGCCTCGACGAGGAGGAGGCGCCGACGGTGAGCTGAAGCGGCTGCGGCCCGGCGATCGCAGGCGTCGAACCGGCGGATTCGGCCATCCACAGGCACACCAGATAACGCCCCGCCCGGCTTTGCGTCACGGTGCCCTGCAGGTCGAACGAGCCGTTGACCTGCTGGTCGTCGATCACGCTTTCGCCGGAGTCCGCTTCGTAGGTGGGAGCGCAGCCGGCGCCACCGGAGGGGCGCAGCTTCGCGAACACCCTCTCCGGGCTTTCGCTGGCACCGGTGACCGTGAGCGTGGCCCGTTCGGCCGGACGCGGCTTGACCGGGGAGACGGTCCCACTGATCGTGCCCGTGGGAGAGCGGAAGGTGATCGTCTGGGCGATCGGCTGCGTGATCTGTTCGTCTTCGTATTTGTAGGGTTCGGCTTTGGGAAGCCATATGCAGAACACGTAGGTGCCGGGCGATGGCCACGTGTAGACGTTTTGCAGGCTGAAGTCGCCGTTCACGTACGTGCCATAGGGCAAGCTCGGGTAGAGGAGTTCGACGTCGGAGGAGCCCGAGTCGGAGCTCGCGTCAGGAGCACAAGGCGCGCCGCCGGGCGCCCGGAACTTGACGAAGACCTGCTCGGGCACCGAAGCGTCGCCGCTGACCGTGAGCACGCGCGGGACTCCCGCCGCCGGGTCCGGCTGGCCGGCGGTGTTGGTGACGCTGATCGATGCGGAGTCGGCCCGCGCGCCGACAGTGAGCGAGAGCGTGCCACAGAGCACGATCAAAATGACGAGGGCAATACGGCAGAGAGCCCGTTCGGGCATCGTCGATTCCATTCAGCGCCCCTTATCCATCGTTTGAAATGGCAGCCGCCCGTACGCTAGCGACTGGCGCCACGCGGCGCGTTCAGGCGGCGCTATCGCTCGCCGGATCCAGCTTTCGGCTCGAACGCAAGCGCGCCCGAGTTGATGCAGTAGCGCTGGCCGGGCTGGCCCCCATCGCTTGGGCCGTCGTCGAACACGTGGCCGAGATGCCCGCCACAGGCGCGGCAGAGCACCTCCGTGCGACGCATCAGCAGCGAGTTGTCGGGCCGCAGCTCGACCGCCTCGGCCACGGCCGGCTCGGTGAAGCTCGGCCAGCCCGTGCCCGACTCGAACTTAGTGTCCGAGGAGAACAGATCGGCGCCGCAACCCGCACAGCGATAGGAGCCGCTGTCCTTGTTGTAGACGTACTCGCCGCTGAACGGCGCCTCGGTCCCCGCCCGGCGCAGGATCTCGTACTGCTCGGGGGTCAACTCGGAACGCCACTGCGCGTCCGTCTTCGCATCTGAGCGCGCCGCGTCGTCTTGCATCGGCTTTCGTTTCGCGAGCACACACCCCTTTGTAGCAGCGGGCACGAAAACGACACGGCCGAAAGGCCGTGCTATCCTAATCTTTACGTTCACGTCAAGTTCACAACTTCATCTCGGCCGACGACGCCTGGGCGTCGACGCCGCGCACGAGCACTACAAGTGGTGGGCGCTGTCCTGCACCAGCCTCGGCATGCTGCTGGCCGCCACCAACTCCGGCACGCTGATAATCGCCCTGCCGAACCTTGAGCGCTCGCTGCACGCGAGCCTGCTGGCGCTGGTATGGGTGATCCTCGCCTACCTGATCGCCGCGACCGTCCTGGTGTTGACGGCCGGACGCCTGAGCGACCTGTTCGGGCGCAAGCGCGCCTACGTCGGCGGCTTCGTCGTGTTCGCGCTGGCCTCGCTCGGGGCGGGCTTCTCCACCGACGCGACGATGCTGATCTGCTGGCGCGTGCTGCAGGGGATCGGCTCGGCCTTCCTGTTCGCCAACGCGGCGGCGCTCGTCACCGACGCCTTCCCGAAGGAGCAGCTTGGCCTTGCGATGGGGGCGAACACGATGATCGCCGCCGTCGGCCTCGTGCTCGGGCCGGTGCTCGGCGGCGCGCTGGTGGAGATCTCCTGGCCCTGGGTGTTCTGGTTCAACGTGCCACTGGCTTTGGCGGGCGCGCTGTGGGGCGCGCTGGTGCTGCACGAGCTGGCCAAGCCCGACGCGGTGCGCGGCTTGGACCTGCTCGGCACGAGCACATTCGTGATCGGCCTGACGGGCCTCGTGCTCGGCGTCTCAAAGGGGGGGCTGTCCGGCTGGGACGACACGACGGTGATCGTCTCGCTCGCCCTCGCCGCGGTGCTGTTGCCGCTGTGGGCTCTGATCGAGCGCCGCACGAGCGCGCCGATGCTCGACCTGACGATGTTCTCCAACCGCCTGTTCGCCGCCGCCACAGCCGCGGCGTTCATCAACGGGCTGGCGCGCTTCGCGCTGATGTTCCTGTTCGTCTTCTACTTCCAGGGCGCGCAGTCCGACAGCGCGATCGAGGCCGGCATCAAGCTGATGCCGCTGGCGCTCGGCATGCTCGTCGCCTCCCCCCTGGCCGGCATCTACGCGGACCGTCACGGCTCGCGCATGCTGGCCGCCGCCGGGATGCTTGTCACCGCGGCCGGACTGGCCGGGATGACGACGCTCGGCGTCCATACCCCCTACTGGCAGAGCATGATCTGGCTGGCGCTCGTCGGCATCGGCTCGGGCATGTTCAACTCGCCGAACACCGCGGCGATGATGGGCGTCGTGCCGGCGCACCGCCGCGGCGTCGCCGCCGGCGCGCGCACGCTGCTGCAGAACACGGGGGCCGTGCTGTCGATCGCTTTCGTGCTGGCGATTGTCACCTCCTCGATCCCCAAGTCGACGCTGTTCGCGGTCTTCTCGGGCGTCACCAGCGGGCTGGCCGCGGCCAAGCTCGATCCCTTCATCGCCAACATGCACACCGCCCTGTGGGTGCTGGTGGTGACGTCGGTCATCGGCGCGTTCGTGTGCCTGCTGCGCCCGTCCCACAGCTCGGATGCGAGCGAGGCAGTCTTGGATGGGAATGGGGCGCGCTTGCGCGCGCCGGTATTAGCCGCCGGACGGAGCGAGCGGGCGGAGCCGGTGTCCAGCCGATGAGCGCCGCCGGCAACGAGGCGTTGCGGATCGGCGATGTCGCCAAGCTCGCCGGCACGACACCGCGCACGATCCGCTACTACGAGGAGCTGGGCCTGTTGCCGCAGGCGCCCGAGCGTCCCTCGGGCGGCCACCGCCTGTACAGCGCCGAGGAAGTCGAGCGGCTGCGCGAGGTGATCCGGCTGAAGGAGCTGCTGGGCGTCAGCCTGCAGGAGCTGAAGGACCTGCTCGCGGCCGAGGAGGCGCGGGCGGCCGTGCGCGCCGAGCTGAGCCGCGAGGACGTCGCTCCCGAGCGCCGCCGCGAGCTGCTGCTGGAGGCGCAAGGGCACATCGCGCGCCAACTGGAGTTGGTCGAACGCCGCGCCGGCGAGCTGGCAAAGCTGCGCGCCGAGCTTTTGCAGACGCGAGGCCGCGTGCAGGAGCGCCTGCGCGAGCTGGAGGGCGAGCCGGCGAGTGTCTGAGCCGCCGCCCACCAGCCCCGTGGGGGTGCTCTTGGGCGTGCGCGACACGAGCGCCCCGCACGCCCAAGAGCTGAGCTGCCCGTGCCGTCCCGAGCCGGCGGCGCTGGTGTGGACACGCGTCGTCCCGTTCCTGGAGCGCCAGCTTCTAAGGTCAGAGTGATGGAGCGCAAGTGGTGGACCCTGATCGCCGTGTGCGTGGCGATCTTCATGCTGCTGCTGGACATCACGGTCGTCAACGTGGCGCTGCCGTCGATCCAGAAAGCGCTGCGCTCCAACTTCCAGGACCTGCAGTGGGTGGTCGACGCCTACTCGCTGACGCTGGCCGCGTTCCTGCTGACGGGCGGCGCGCTGGCCGACCTGCTCGGGCGGCGGCTGCTGTTCACGATCGGCCTGGTCGTGTTCACGGCCTCCTCGGCCGTCTGCGGCCTCTCCACCACGCCGCTGATGCTCAACCTGGCGCGCGGCGTGCAGGGGGTCGGCGGCGCGCTGATGTTCGCCACCTCGCTGGCGCTGATCGCGCAAGCCTTCCACGGCCGCGAGCGCGGCACCGCGTTCGGCATCTTCGGCGCGGTCACGGGCGCGGCGGTCGCTGCCGGCCCGCTGATCGGCGGCGTGATCACCTCGGCGATCGGCTGGGAGTGGATCTTCTTCGTCAACGTGCCGATCGGGGCGATCGCGGTGGCGCTGACGCTGAGGGAGGTCGAGGAGTCGCGCGACCCGCACGCGTCCGGGGTCGACTGGGCCGGGCTAGTCACCTTCTCCGGCGCGCTGTTCCTGCTCGTGTTCGCGCTCGTGCGCGGCAACGGCCTCGGCTGGGGCTCGACCGAGGTGGTGGCGATGCTCAGCGGCGCCGCCCTGCTGTTCGCGCTGTTCATCCTCGCCGAGCGGATGCAGGAGCGCCCGATGCTCGACCTGAGCCTGTTCAAACGACCCGCCTTCGCCGGAGCGAACATCGTCGCCTTCACGCTGTCGTCCTCGGCCTTCGCGATGTTCCTGTACCTGACGCTGTACATCCAGGACGTGCTGCACTACACCCCGTTGCAGGCGGGGCTGCGATTCCTGCCGACGACGCTGTTGATGTTCTTCGTCTCCCCCATCTCCGGGCGGCTGAGCGTGCGCGTGCCGATCCGCGTGCTGCTCGGCGTCGGCCTGCTGTTCGTCTCCGGCGGCCTGCTGGCGATGACCCTGATAACGCCGACGTCCAGCTGGACGGCGCTGATCCCCGGGTTCGTGCTGCAGGGAATCGGCGTCGGCCTGATCAACCCGCCGCTGGCCTCGGCCGCCGTCGGCGTCGTGCCGCCGGCGCGCAGCGGCATGGCATCCGGGGCCAACTCGACCTTCCGCCAGGTCGGCATCGCGACCGGGATCGCCGCGCTCGGCGCGATCTTCCAGCACGACCTCGGCGTCTCCGAAGGGGCGATCGGGCAGGTGAGCCACGCGACCTTCGTGAACGCGTTCACGAACATCCTTGAGATTGGCGCGGCTGTCGCCTTCATCGGCGCGATCTGCGCGTTCGCGCTGGTGCGCAGCCGTGACTTCGTCGCCTCGCACGCCCCCGATGAGGCGGCAACGCCGTCCGTCGCGGGAGCAGCCGAGCAGGGCTCAGGCGCCGGCGAGCCGCTCGTGGCCGGGGCAAGCGAGCACGGGTAGCCGCGGGTAGCGCGGGTAGCTCGGATCGCTGCGTGAGCGTCGACACAGGAAGAAGGTCGAGCCGCGCGTGTTCGGCACCCGCTGGGAGTGCACGCAGCTCTCGCACAGCCCGACGGGGGGCCTTGGCGCTTGCTCGGGCGCGCTCATGGCGAAAGCGTAGCCGCGGTCGATCCGTTAGGATCGTTGACTAAGCAACTATGCGGACCTTCTACCGACTACTCGGCTTCCTTCGCCCCTACCGCCGGGGCGTGATCGCATCGGCCGGGCTGGCGGCGGTGGCGATGGTGATGACGGTGCTGATCCCGTTGCTGACCGGACAGGCCGGCGAAGCGATCCACAAGGGGGCGGCCCACCACCAGCACCACCAGAGCGCCGCCGTCGCCCACAGCCGCGAAACGCTGCTGCTGCTGGCCGGCGCGATCGCCGTGGCCGTGCTGCTGCGCTGGGCGCTCACATACGGCCGGCGGATCATCGCCGGGCACGTGTCGCTGGGGATCGAGTACGACCTGCGCGAGCGCCTGTACTCGCATCTGCAGAGCCTGGAGCTGGGCTTCTTCGACCGCCAGCAGACCGGCCAGCTGATGTCGCGCGCGACGGTCGATCTGCAGGCGGTGCGCTTCTTCCTCGGCTACGGGCTTGTGTTCATCCTGCAGTCGGCCCTGACACTGGTGCTGGCGGGCATAGCGATGGTCGCCACCAACCCGCAGCTGGGAGCGATCGCGATCGCGCCGGTGCCGTTCGTCGTGGTGATCTCCCAACGCTACGGCCGCCGCGCGCGCCCTGCGATTCAGGAGGTCCAGCAGCGGATCGCCGAATTGACCGCGGACGCCGAGGAGAACATCTCCGGGGTGCGCGTCGTCAAGAGCTTCGCGCGCGAGCCGCGCCAGCTGGAGCGCTTCTCGCGCAGCGTCGGGCGCGTGTTCGAGCAGTCGATGGTCTCCACGCGCCTTGAGGCCCGCTACAACCCGATGATCGCGTTCCTGCCGCAGCTGGGCCTGGCGGCGGTGCTGATGATCGGCGGCGAGGCTGTGGTCAAAGCCAAACTCGACCTCGGCCAGTTCATCGCCTTCTACTTCTACCTGAACATGCTGATCGGCCCGATGCGCTCGCTTGGCGTGACGCTCGGCCTGGCCCAGCGCGCGACCGCCTCCGGCGCGCGCATCTTCCAGCTGCTCGACCGCCAGCCGCGCCTGACCGAGCCGCCGGGCACGCCCGACCTGCCGGCCGGCAACGGGCACGTTCAGCTGCGCGGCGTCACGCTGCGCTACGACTCAGACCGTGAGATGGGCGGCAGCGAGGTTGCGCTCAGCTCCAACGGAGCGGGTGCGGCGGACAGCGCGAGCGCCGACGGGCGCACTTCCGGGCGCGCTGTCTTGAGCGGCATCGACCTCGACGTGCCGGCCGGGCGTACCGTCGCGCTGGTCGGCGCGACCGGCTCGGGCAAGACCTCGCTGGTGTCGCTGATCTCGCGGCTGTACGACGTCAGCGAAGGCCAGATGCTGCTCGACGGCGCCGACGTGCGCGAGGTCTCGTTGCGCTCGCTGCGGCAGGCGATCGCGGTCGTCAGCGACGATCCCTTTCTGTTCTCGGCCAGCGTGGCGGAGAACATCGCCTACGCCCGGCCGGGCGCAACGCGCGAGGAGGTCGAGCTGGCCGCCCGCCGAGCGCAGGCGGCTGAGTTCGTGGAGCGGCTGCCCGATGGCTACGACACGCGTGTGGGCGAGCGCGGCCTGACGCTCTCCGGCGGGCAGCGCCAGCGCATCGCGATCGCGCGCGCCCTGCTGGCCAACCCGCGCGTGCTGGTGCTCGACGACGCGACCTCCTCGGTAGATGCCTCCACGGAGCAGAGCATCAAGCTGGCGCTCGCCGAGGCGATGGCGGGACGCACGACGTTCGTGATCGCCCACCGCCTCTCGACGATCGCGCTCGCCGATCAGATCGTCGTCCTGGACCACGGCCGGATCGTCGCGCAGGGCGACCACGACGAG
>DASUIH010000006.1:0-22493 GCA_036279855.1 Solirubrobacteraceae bacterium
GCCCCTCGCCGACCCCGTGCAGCCGGGCGTGGTAGCGCAGGTTCTCGGCCCCGCTGAGCTCGCGGTACAGGAGCGGTTCGTGGGCCAGCAGCCCGACCCGGCCCCGCACCGCCCAGGCGTCCTCCGGCAGCGCGCTGCCGAGGACCCGGACGCGGCCGGAGTGGGGCCGCAGCAGCGTCGCGAGCACGCGCAGCAGCGTCGTCTTGCCGGCGCCGTTGGGGCCGAACACGACGAGCGTCTGGCCGGCGGCCAGCGACAGCGTGACGTCGGCGAGCGCCGCGCGTTCGCCGTAGTTGCGCGTTAGCCCGTCTAGCTCCACCACCGTTAGGAGAAGACTAATCGCGACCTTCTATATATCATCTACTGCACCATATATACTGTGGCTGTGGCAAAGCATCTGGTGGACATAGACGAGCAGGCTTTGCGGGAGGCCCGCGCGCGGTTGGGCGCGGATACGATCAAGGAAACCGTCAACCGTGCGCTTGCGCTGGTGGGCGGCGAGCACCGCGTTGCCGTCAAGGAGGGCATCGATGCCCTGGCGCGTGCTGATCTGTCGCCCCGCGAGCAGGCATGGCGATAACGCATCTGCTTGACACGAGCGTCCTGACGCGATTGCGCGAGCCGTCGGTGAGGGGGGTGGTCGAGCCGCGCGCCGAGCGTGGGGAGCTTTGCCGAGCGGGAATCAGCGACCTTGAGATTGGCGTCTCCGCTCGCAACGCAGAGGAGTGGGATCGGCTTACCGGCGCGGTGGAGATCTTCGAGCTGGTCGAGACATCGGCGGCGCATATGCGGCGAGCCAGGCAGGTGCAGCGTCTGTTGGTGGCGAAGCGCCAGCGCGGCCGTAAGCTGCCCGACCTGCTGGTGGCAGCGGCGGCCGAGGAGCGGGGTATGGCGGTTCTGCACTACGACGCCGACTTCGACCTGATCGCCGGCGTGACGGGCCAGCCCTGCGAATGGGTGGTTCCAGCCGACTCGATCGACTGAGCCAGGGCCTACCGAGCTGTCACGCCGGCGAGAGCGCCTGCTCGCGCTCTCGTTGCGCTCTAGCGATCAGCTCGCGCACCTCCTCCGCGCGCCCTTCCTGCAGCAGCGCCACCGGGTCGGGATCGCCGTTGACGATGCCCTCGAAGAACGCCTTGCGGTCTTGATAGGTGGGCAGCGTCCCCTTCGCCCAACCACGCGCTTGGTTGAGCAGCACGGCCAGTTGCGCGTAGGGCTCGCCGTAGGTCGCGGCGATCTCGCGCTTCATCCGCTTGGCCAGCGCCGGCGAGGCCCCCGCCGTGGAGATCGCGATCGCCAGCGGGCCCGTGCGCACGATCGCCGGCAGGATGAAGTTGCACAGCGGCGGCACGTCGACGACGTTGACGAGCATCGCGCGACGCTCGGCGTCGTCGTACACGGCGATGTTGACGTCGGTGTCGTCGGTGGCGGCGATCGCCATGAACACCCCTTGCAAGTCCTCCGCCCCCGCGTACTCGCGCTGCTCCCAGCGGATCGACCCCTCGCTGGCGAGGCGCTCCAGCTCAGGCACGGCGCGGGGCGCGATCAGCGTCACGTCGCCAGCGCAGGCGAGCAGCCCCTCGACCTTCTCCAGGCCGATCTCGCCGCCGCCGACGACCAGGCAGCGCCTTTCCTTCAGCTTCAGGCAGGCGATGTAGAAAGGGGTGTCGAGCATGTCGCGCACGCAGCTCTGGTCGCACACCCCCTTGCGGAGTTGGCACACGCACTCCTTGCCTGCATAAGCCTGGGCCGGCATCTCGCTACAGGTTAGGACCTGCGGGTCAGGACCTGCGCGCAAGCGCACGCGCGCCGGCCCGTGCCAGCGACGCGGCCCCCTCGCGCCAAGCGCGTTCGCGGTCGGCCTCGCGCGTGGAGCGCAGCTTTGCCGCGGCGCGCGCGGCTTTGGCGGCCAGCTCGTCGTAGGGCCCCCACCACAGCCCGCGTGAGCCGGAGGGGTCCCAGGCGATCAGCTTTTCCTGCGCGCAGGCCTTCAGCCCGGCCTCGCCGAGCGTGCGTCCGAGGCCACCGCCGGCGGCCGCCCCCCACGGACCGCGCGAGATCGTCGGCCCGGGCAGGTGGTCGTTGACCCAGACCATGCCGGCGTTCAGCAGTCGAGCGATCCGCAGCGCGCGGTAGCGGTCAGCGCTCCACACCGACGCCCCCAGGCTGAAGGCCGAGTCGTTGGCCAGGGCGATCGCCTGCGAGACGGTGTCGTAGGTCATCACCGCCAGTACGGGCCCGCCGATTTGCTCACGCATGATCCGCATCTCGTGTGTGACCTCTGTCAGCACGGCGGGCGCGTAAAGGGGGGTGTTCACCTCGTTTGGGGGAGTGGTCGCATCGCGCGTCAATGCCGCAGGCGCGCAAGAAGGGGTGTTCATGTCGTTTTCGTTTTCGCGAATGTCGCCGACACCTTCCTTTGCCCGAGCAAGCGGCCCTCCGCAGTGAAGCGTCGCCCCCCGTGTGACGGCCTCGCGCACAAGCTCGTCCACGTGCTGCAGCCGTCGCGGCGAGGACAAAGGCCCAACCTGTGCTGACGGGTCGACGCCCGGATCACCACAGCGCAGTCTCCGCGCCCGCGCCACCAGAGCCGTCACGAATCGCTCATGCGCCTCTGGCGCCACGTACACGCGCTCGATCGACCCGCGCGCCTGTCCGCCGCCGGCGCAGCCGGCCCACAGGGCCGCCGCCGCGGCGCGATCGAGGTCGGCGTCGGCGAGCACGATCATCGCGTCCTTGCCACCCAGCTCGACTGTCACCTCGACCTCGCGCGCCACACACGCCTGTGCGACCTGGCGGCCGGTGGCGGGCGAGCCTGTGAACAGCAGCTTGTCGACCGGCGCCTGTGCCAGTTCCTGACCGGCCTCGACGCCGCCGTCGAGCACTCGAACGAGGCCGCTCGGCAGCCCCGCGCGCTCGCATACGCGCGCGATCCGCTCAGCCGCCTTGCGTGCTCGCGGCGCCGGCTTGTAGACAACGCCGTTGCCGGCCAGCAGCGCGCCGGCGATCTGCCCGAGCGGCTGCGCGAACGGAGCGCTGCCCGCGCCGATCACACCGACGACGCCATAGGGCTCATAGGCGACGCGGGCGCGCTTGGTCAGCGCCAGCGAGCGGTGCACCGGAACGCGCCGATCGCCGAGCACTCCGCCGCCCTCGCGGCCGATCCACTTCAGCGCGTCGATCGCGGCCAGCAGCTCCAGCACGGCGACCTCGGTGCGCGGCCGTCGCTGCTCGGCGGCGATCGTCTCGCGCAGCTCGTCCAGCTCGTCGATCACGGCCTGGGCCATGCCAAGCATGTAGCGGGCACGGTCGCCGACGCGCAGCAGCGCCCACAGCGGCTGCACCTTGGCGACTTCGTAGACCAGCTCGGACGCGGCGTTGGCAGGCCTTGACGCGGCCTGACTTGTCTTATTCGGCGCGTCCAGGGTCATTTGAATCCTTCAAGTTTCGTGAAGGGCTGCCGACAAGGGAGTCGAATCATGTGCTTCGTGACATACATTACGAGACGCGCCTTGCCGCGGGGAGGGGAAACCGCACGTGCTTAGGGGACACGAGGGGCCTATCAGGACGTTCGTTGCGCTTGTGCTTTCAGTGGGATTGGCGGTTGCCGTAGGCGCCTGCGGCAGCGGCTCGTCGGGTAGCGGCGGCGGCAAAACAGGTGGAACCGTAACCGTGCTGATGGGCACGGCGCCCGATTCGCTGGACCCGGGCCTCGGTGCGCTCACGCAGTCCTATGAGGCGACCTGGATCACCTACACGGGCCTGGTCACCTACGCGCACGCCTCAGGCGAAGCCGGCACGAGGCTGACCCCGGGCCTGGCCGAAGCGCTGCCGATCGTCTCCGGCGGCGGCAAGACCTATGGCTTCAAGCTGCGCAAAGGCCTCGTCTACTCCGACGGCACGCCTGTGAAGGCGGCCGACTTCACGCACACGATCGAGCGCACGATCAAGCTCGGCTGGGGCAACGCCAGCTTCCTGACTGAAAACATCGTCGGCGCCGAAGCCTACGCAGCGGGCAAGGCCCACTCGATCTCGGGCATCCACACCGACAACGCCACCGGCTCGATCGTGGTCGACCTGAACGCCCCCTACGGCCCGTTCCTCAACGTGCTCGCCTTCCCGGCCGCGGGCCTGGTTCCCAGCTCGACGCCGATGCACGCGCTGCCGAGCGACCCGCCGCCCGGCGTCGGGGCCTACGAGATTGAGCACGTGGTGCCGAACAAGTCGTTCGAGCTGCTGCGCAACCCCCATTTCAGCGATTCCACGATCCCTGGCGTCCCCGCCGGCAAGGCCGACGTCGACGTGCGGATCACGCCCAACAACCAGACCGCGGCCGAGCAGGTGCTCTCAAACCAGGCCGACGTGTTCGACTACAACGACACGATCCCGCCGACCCTGCTGGCCCAGGTGCAGTCGCAGGCCGCCGGTCGCTACGCCAAGGAGCCGATCGTCTCCGGCGAGTATTTCTTCCTGAACGTCAAAGAAAAGCCGTTCTCCAGCGCCAAGGTGCGCGAAGCGGTCAACTTCGCGCTCGACCGCCGCGCCTTGCAGCGCCTGGCCAGCGGCATGCTCGAACCGGCCTGCTTCTTCCTGCCGAAGGGCATGCCGGGACATCCGAGCGCCCCCTGCCCGTACGGCAACCCCGAAGGCCCCCCCAACGTCGCCAAGGCCAAGGAACTGGTGCGCCAGTCGGGCATGGCCGGCACATCGGTCACGGTCTGGGGCGGCTCGCGCGCGCCGCACAAGGAATTCGTCGACTACTACGCCGGCGTGCTGAACGAAATCGGCCTGAAAGCCAGCGTCAAGATCGTCGCCGACGCCCAGTATTACGCGACCGTCGGCAACACCGCCAACAGGCCGCAGACGGGCTGGCTGTCCTTCAGCCAAGACTTCCCCAACCCGATCGACTTCTACCAGCTGCTCGACGCGCACTCGATCATCCCCAACGAAAACCACAACCTCAGCCAGGTCGACGACCCGCACATCCAGGCCGAAATCGCCGCGCTCGGCCCGCTCCCGTCCTCGCAATTGCCCTCGGTCGTCGGCCGCTGGCAGGCGCTCGACGAGTACACGGCCACGCACGCCTACATGGCCCCGTTCGGCTACGACCTGGTTCCGAAGTTCTTCTCCGACAGGATCAACTTCGGGACGGCGGTCTTCCACCCGGTGTACGGAAACGACTGGAGCAGCCTCGAAGTGAAGTAGGCCCTCCCGGATGGGCCGCGCAGGCTGGTGGACGCGTTGAGGGTCGCGCATCGGCCACTGGGCCCATAACCGCCCTGCCCTTGATGAGCGACCCTCAACGCGCCTCCGGCGTGCGAAGGACCGCCTGGGAAGGCCTACCGACGCGGTTTGTGCGTGACTAAAGGCTCAGGCGGCGGTCGGTCGATGCATCCGCATGGGGCAGATCGTGCGCAATCGCTATGCGCTGGGCTTTGGCGCGTTGTTCGTCGCCATTGTCGGGCTGTGCCTGCTGGCGCCGGTTTACGCCAAAGACGTGGCGCACACAGGGCCTGACACCAACCACATCACCGAGACCGTGTCCGTCGGCGGCAAGCAGGTGGACGTCGTTTCGCCCAGCGGCGTGCCGATCGGCCCGACTTGGAAAGGGCGCTTCTTTCTCGGCGCTGACTCAAACGGCCGCGATGTCGCTGTGCGCTTGCTCTATGGCGGGCGCAACTCGCTTGAGATCGCCGCGATCGCGACGCTGTTGACGATGCTGCTGGCGGTTGCGCTGGGGACGCTCGCGGGCTATGCGCGCGGGCCGCTCGACGCTGTGCTCTCGCGTGTGTTCGACGTCGTGTGGGCGTACCCGGCGGTGCTGCTCGGCGTGGCGCTCGGCGTGGCGCTCGCGGTCGGCGGCGTCGACTTGGGGCTGTTCACCCTGCACAGCGGCTCGCTGCTGATCCCGGCGTTTGTGATCGGCATCGTCTTCTTCCCGTACGTAGCCAAGCCGCTGCGTGCGCAGGCGCTGTCGCTGCGCGAGCGCGAGTTCGTGGACGCCGCCCGGGTGCAGGGACTGGGGCCGGTGCGGATCATGGCCGGCGAGGTGCTGCCCAACCTTCTCTCCACGATCGTCGTGTTCGTGCCGCTGATCGTCGCCAACGCGATCCTGCTGGAGGCGGGACTGTCCTACCTCGGCGCCGGTGTGCAGGATCCCAACCCATCGTGGGGGACGATGATCGCCGACGGCATCCGCCTGATCCCGGGTGCCGTGCACCTGGTGCTCGTGCCCGGGTTGATGCTGCTGCTCACGGTTCTCTCGATCAACGTCTTCGCCGACGGCGTGCGCGACGCGCTCGACCCGAAGGCCGGCCTGCGCAGGAGGCTGTGATGGCAAGCGTCCCGGCTCCGCGCCTGGCCTTGCGGGTGCCCCTGCTCGTGCGCTCGCCGCTGACGCGCTTTGTCCTCTCGCGGCTGGGCTCGCTGGTGGCGGTGCTGTTCGCGATCACCGTCCTGACATTCCTGATCTTCCAGGCGATCCCGGGCGGCGACCCGGCCGTGCGGATGGCCGGGCGGTTGGCGACGCCGCAGCAGGTTGCAAACGTGCGCAAGCAGTGGGGCTTTGACCAGCCGATCTACGTCCAGTACGAGCGCACGATGGAAAAGATCCTCGACGGCTCGGTCATCTCCTACTCGCAGCAGATCAACGTCGAGCAGGAGATCGTGCGCGACCTGCCGCCGACGATCTCGCTGGCGCTCGGCGCCGGCGTGCTGTGGCTCGTGTTCGGGGTCCTGTTCGGCCTGCTCTCGGCCGTGCACGCGGGCCGCTGGCTGGACCGGGCACTGAGCGCGCTGGCGCTGACCGGAATCTCGATGCCCGTGTTCTTCCTCGGCGCGATCATGCTCTATTGGCTCGGCTACAAGTGGGGCCTGTTGCCGCTCGGCGGCTACGTGGGGCTGACCGAAGACCCGTGGGGCTGGCTCACGCACATGCTGATGCCGTGGGTCGCGCTGTCGGTCGTCTCGATCGGTGTCTACTCGCGCGTGCTGCGCGCCAACCTGCTTGACGTTATGAGCGAGGACTATGTGCGCACCGCCCGCGCCAAGGGCATCTCTGAGCGGCGCGTGCTCGTGCGCCACGTGCTGCGCAACTCGCTGGCGGGGATCGTCACGCTGTGGGGCCTTGACTTCGCCTGGGTGATCGGTGGCGGCGCGATCCTGGTCGAGTCCGTCTTCGACCTTGGCGGCGTTGGCCAGTACGCGGCCGAATCGATCGGGCGGCTGGATGTGCCGCCGGTGATGGTGATCACGATGCTGGTGGCGGCGGCCGTGGTTGTGATCGGCGCGATCGTCGATGTCCTCTACGCGCTGCTCGACCCGCGCGTGAGGCTGTCGTGATGGCGGCCGCCGACCGCGTCGACGGCGTTCACAGCTTTCGCGAGCTGGACTCCGAGACCGTCCAGCGCCGCGGTCCCGCGGCCAACGCCGCGCCGCTGCTGCAGGTGAACGACCTGTCCGTCACTTTCGCCAGCGGATCGCGCGGCGGCCAACCCGTGCGCGCCGTCGACGGCGTCTCCTTCGGGCTGCGCCGCGGCGAGACGCTGGCGATCGTCGGCGAGTCCGGCTCGGGCAAGTCGGTGTGCGCGATGACGCTGATGGGCCTGACGCGAGGCCCGGCGAGCACGATCGCCGGCAGCGCCCGGCTCGACGGCGAGGAGCTGATCGGCAGCCCCGATGCTCGGCTGCGCCGGCTGCGTGGGCGGCGCATGGCGATGATCTTCCAAGACCCGCAGTCCTCGCTGAACCCTGTGCAGCGCGTTGGCGCGCAGATCGTCGAGCAGATCCGCGCGCATGAGCCGCTCCTCTCGCAGGGCCAGGCGCTGCGGCGCGCCGCCGAGCTGATGGAGCGGGTCGGCATCGCGCGTGCAAGCGAGCGCGTGCGCGCCTACCCGCACGAGCTTTCCGGCGGTCAACGTCAGCGCGTGATGATCGCGATGGCGCTGTCGCTCGGCGCGCCGCTGCTGCTTGCCGACGAGCCGACGACCGCCCTGGACGTGACCGTGCAGGCGCAGATCCTCGCTGAGCTGGGGCAGCTGCGCGACGAGGAGCAGCTCGGCATCGCGCTGATTACGCACGACTTTGGCATCGTCGCCGACATCGCCGACCGGATCGCGGTGATGAAGCAGGGCCGGATCGTCGAGCAGGGTGCCGCCGCGCGGGTGCTCGATGCGCCCGAGCATCCCTACACGCGCACGCTGCTCGACGCGCTTGTGCCGCCCGCGCGCCGCGCGCCGCGAGCGCGCCGCGAGCGCCGCTCCGTCGGCATGGGGCGGCGTGCCTCCGACGCTCGGCTGTTGGAGCTGCGCGACGTGCGTGTGCGCCACCGCCGCTCCGGCGCCCTGGCAGGCGGCGAGCGCGAAGACGCGCTGGTCGGCCTGTCGTTGACGGTCGACTGGGGCGAGACGCTGGCGATCGTCGGCGAGTCGGGCTGCGGCAAGACGACGTTGCTGCGCACCGCCGCCGGCCTGCTGGAGCCAAGCGCCGGCGAGGTGCTGGCACAGGGCGAGCGCGTGCGCCCGGGGCGTGGCGGGGTTGGCATGGTTTTCCAGGATTCGCAAGCTTCGCTGAACCCACGACGGCGCGTCGGCGACACGCTCGTGCGTGCGCTGCGCGCGCACGGACAGTCGCGCACGCAGGCGCGCGTAGAGGCGCCAGGCTGGCTGGAACGCGTCGGCCTTGCGGCCAGGCACGCGACGCGCTACCCGCACGAGCTCTCCGGCGGGGAGCGCCAGCGGGTCGGCATCGCTCGCGCTCTGTGCGCGGAGCCGCGGCTGGTGCTGCTGGACGAGCCGGTCTCCTCGCTGGACGCTTCGCTGCGTCGCGGTGTGCTCGAACTGCTGGAGCGGTTGCAGCAGGAGCTGGGCTGCGCCTACGTGATCGTCTCGCACGACTTCGGCGCCGTCGAGGCGCTGGCCGACCGGATCGCCGTCATGCACGCCGGTGAGGTCGTGGAGCTGGACAGCGCCGAGCAGGTGCTGCGGCGGCCGCAACACCCCTACACGCGCGAGCTGCTGAGCGCGCGGGTGGGCGGGGCGCGAATCTCCGATCGCGTACCCTCGTCGGCGTGGACGGACACGGACCCGCCGCCGCCGTCGAGCTTCTACAGCGACTGATCCGTTTCGACACGGTCAACCCGCCGGGCGCCGAGCGCCCCGCGATCGAACATCTGCGCGACCTGCTGGCCGACGCCGGCTTCGAGTGCGAGCTGCTGGCGGCCGAGCCGGAGCGGCCGAACCTGGTGGCGCGGCTGCGCGGCTCAAAGGACGGGCCGACGTTGTGCTACCTGGGCCACGTCGACACCGTGCTGGCGGACGCCGGCGAGTGGACGCACGACCCCTGGTCGGGCGCGATCGCCGACGGCTGCGTGTGGGGGCGCGGCGCGCTCGACATGAAGTCGCAGGTCGCCGCCGAGGTCACGGCGGCGGTCGAGCTGGCGCGCGCGGGCTGGCGGCCGGCACGCGGCGAGCTGCTGCTGGTGGCGGTCGCGGACGAGGAGACCGGCGGCGAGCTGGGAGCGAAGTGGCTGTGCGAGGCCCATCCCGAACGGGTGCGCTGCGACATGCTGCTCAACGAGGGGGGTGGACAGCACTTCCAGCTGGACGGGCAGCGCTATTACCCGGTCTGCTGCGCGGAGAAGGGGGTGTTCCGCTTCACCGTGACGGCAAGCGGCGCGGCCGGCCACGCCTCGCTGCCGGGGCTCGGCGAAAACGCGCTGCTGAAGCTGGCGCCCGCTCTGGAGCGCTTCGCCACGCGCCAACCCGAGCTGACCCCCACCGCCGAGCCGTTGGCGCTGTTGCGCGCGATCGGCGAGGAGGACTCCGACCCCGCCGCCGCGCTCCAGCGGCTGGGCGCGCGCGACGAGCGCTTGAAGCACCTGTTCGAGCCGATGTTCGGCGTCACCTTCGCGCCCACGATCGCCTCCGCGTCGAGCAAGGTCAACGTGATCCCGTCACACGCCGAGCTGCGCGTCGACTGTCGCGTGCCGCCGGGCCTGGGCGAGCGTGAGGCGCTGGCCGCGATCGAGCAGGTGTTGGGCGATGTCGAGGGGGTGCGGATCGACTTCGCCGAGCAGATCACCGGCAATCGCTCGCCGTTGCAATCGCCGCTGATGGACGGGATCGAGGCGTGGGTGGCTCAGAACGATCCCGAGGCCCGCGTCGTGCCGACGATCTTTCCGGGCTTCAGCGACTCCAATCGCTTCCGCGCCGCCTTCCCGGACTGCGTCGCCTACGGCTTCTTCCCGCAACGCCACCAGCCGCTGCTGCAAACACAGGCGCTGATGCACGCTTGCGACGAGCGCATCGACGTGCGCGACATCCTCTTCGCGAGCGAGTGCTATCGCGACTTGGCGCTGCGGCTGCTCGGCTGAGCGCTGGACGCCCCGCGCGAAGGCGGCGTTGCGTCCAGATAAAAGCTCTCGTTTTGGGTCATAATGGATTGCCCAAACCTCAAGCCATGGAAGGTGAATAGGTGACGGCTCCAATCGCCGCTTCGTTCGTGCAGGACATCCAGGAATGGTCCTATCAGTGGTCCAGCGTCGTGATGATCCTGTTCTTCGCCGCGCTCGTCTATCTGATGTGGCGCACGCTGAAAGTGATGCCGCGGGTCAAGCCGCAGCAGATCAAGCCCGACTCCAGCCAGTCGGTCGCCTGGGATGACATCGCCGGCGTCGACGAGGCCAAGGCGGAGCTGCAGGAGATCGTCGAGTTCCTGCGCGATCCCGCCCGCTTCCAGAAGTTGGGGGCTAAGGTGCCGAAGGGAATCCTGCTGCATGGCCCTCCCGGCACGGGCAAGACGCTGCTGGCCAAGGCTGTCGCACACGAGTCGGGCGCCCAGTTCTTCGCGCAGTCGGCTGCGGCCTTCGTGGAGATGTTCGCCGGGCTCGGCGCGGCGCGCATCCGCCGGCTGTTCGCGGTCGCGCGCAAGCACGAACCGGCGATCATCTTCATCGACGAGCTCGATGCCGTCGGCGGACGGCGCGGCGCTGACTTCTCCGGCGAGAAGGACCAGACGCTCAACCAACTGCTGGTCGAGATGGACGGCTTTGCCACCAGCGGCCGGCTGGTCGTGATCGCCGCCTCAAACCTGCTGGACAAGCTCGATCCGGCGCTGCTGCGGCCGGGCCGCTTCGATCGCCAGATCTTCGTCACTCCCCCCGACGTCAAGGGGCGCCGCGGCGTGCTCGGCGTGCACACGCGCGACAAGCCGCTGCGCGACGTCGACCTCGGCCTGGTGGCGGCGCAGACCAGCGGGCTGACCGGCGCCGACCTGGCCAACATCTGCAACGAGGCGGCGATCTTCGCGGCTCGCCGCGGCGCGGCCGACATAACCGGCCTTGACTTCGATCAGGCGCTTGAGCGGGTGATCGCAGGCGTGCAGTCCCACCGCGTGCTGGGCGAGCACGAGAAGCGCGTCGTCGCCTACCACGAGGCCGGCCACGCGTTGTGCGGCGAGCTGCTGCCGTCGGTGGATCGCGTACACCGGATCTCGATCGTCCCGCGCGGGCGAGCGCTCGGCTACACGCTGAACCTGCCCGCCGAGGACCGCTACCTGAAGACGCGCGAGGAGCTGCTCGACTACATGACCGTGCTGATGGGCGGCCGTATGGCCGAGCAGGTCGTGTTCGGCCAGGTCACCACCGGCGCCTCCGACGACCTCAAGCGCGTCGCCGACATCGCTCACTCGATGGTGCACGACTACGCGATGGGGCACGCGGGCGTCGGCCGCACCCCCGACGGCGACGTGCGCCTGTCCGAGACGACGCTGCGCCTGCGCGACGAGGAGCGCCGCGAGCTGACCGAGGAGGCGCGCCGCGCGTCGCGGCGGATGATCGTCGCGCACCGCGCGCAGCTGGACGCGCTGGCCGCCGAGCTGCTCGTCAACGAGGCGCTCGACCGCGCGGCGATCGAGCGGATCATGGCCGGCGTGCCGCGGCTGGAGCGCCAACCGGGGGTTGGGCTGCGTGTGGTCGCGGCGATGGCGAGCGAGCCGGCGCCGCTGGCGGAGTAGGCCTGGAATACAATCCGCCGCGTGTTCACCCGCATCGACCACATCGGCGTGGCCGTCAGCGACATCGAGCAGTCGCTGGCGCTCTACCGCGACGCGTTCGCGATGGATGTCGCGCACCGCGAGATCGTCGAGGAGCAGGGCGTCGAGGCAGTGCTGCTCGACGTCGGCGAGAACCATGTCGAGTTGTTGGCCCCGCTCGGAGAGGACACGCCCGTCGGCAGGTTCCTGGCCAAGAACGGGCCTGGGCTTCATCACGTCGCCTACCAGGTGGGGGACATCGACGCCGTCCTGGCTCAGCTCAAGACGGCCGGCCTGCCACTGATCGACGAGCAGCCGCGGGTGGGGATCCGCGGCTCGCGCGTGGCGTTCCTGCACCCGCGGGGCACGGCCGGCGTGCTGACTGAGATCGTCGAGCCCGCCGCCGGGCTGGGAGGGCACTGATGTCCGTCAACCACAGGCGCGTCAGCGTCGGCTTTCAGGGCGGCCAGGTGCTCGCGCTGCGCGTCAGCGACGAGCAGCTGCAGACGCTGTACATAGCGCTTGGCGACGGCGGCTGGCACGAGCTGGACACTGAGGACGGGCCCGTGCGGATCTACCTTGGGCAGGTCGTCTACGTCCGCTTGGACGAAGGCGACCAAAGAGTCGGCTTCGGCGCCTAGATGGCCGATGGGCGGCGCAATACTGCGTCCTCCCTCCCTTGTGTGCGTTTGCACACGGCGGTCGGCGCGTCCTTCACCAACGGCTGCGCCGTCGGTGCCGGCTTGCCCCTCGACCATCTAGGAACCTGAGGTGTCGCTCGACGAGCGGCTGCTGCGGCTCGCGCGCACACGTGGGCACACCCCGGTTCGCGAGCGTGCGGTGCGGCGCTTCTCACGGCTTGGCGAGCACGCCGCCGTGTGGCTTGCGATCGGCGCGGTCGGCTCGCTCGCGGCCGCGCCCGAGAGCCGCGGTCGCTTTCGTCGCGCGACAGCGCTGGTCGCCGCCACGTACGGATTGAACACGGGGCTGAAGCTGCTGATTCGCCGGCCTCGACCGCGGCTGGTCGACCTGCCAGCGCTTGCAAAGACGCCAACCCAATACAGCTTCCCCAGCGCCCACGCCTCGACCTCGTTCGCGGCGGCGCTTGCCTACAGCCGCGCCGGGCTGCCTGCCCTGCCGCTGTACGCGCTGGCCAAGGCGATGGCCGGTTCGCGGCTGTACCTCGGTGTGCACTACCCCTCTGACGTGATCGCGGGGGCGCTGCTTGGCAGCGGGCTTGCGGCGGTGGCCTCGTGAGCACCCGCATCGGCATCGTCGGGTTGCCCAACGCCGGCAAGTCCTCGCTGTTCAACGCGCTGACCAAGGCCGGCGTCGAGGCCGCGAATTATCCGTTTACGACAATCGAGCCCAACGTCGCCGTCGTGCCGGTCCACGACGAGCGGCTGGTGCAGGTGTCAAAGACCGTGAAGGCTTCGGAGATCGTGTGGGACACGATCGACTTCCACGACATCGCCGGCCTGGTCGCCGGCGCGCACAAAGGCGAGGGCCTCGGCAACAAGTTCCTGGCCAACATCCGCGAGACCGACGCGATCGTGCACGTGGTGCGCGCTCACAAAGACGAGGGCGTCATCCATCCTGAGGGGCGCGTCGACCCGGCCGCTGACATCGAGACGATCGAGACCGAGCTGGTGTTGGCCGACCTGGAGCAGGCCGAGCGCCGCGTCGAGCGCGTTGCCAAGCAGGCTCGCGGAGGCGACAAAGCAGCGGTTGCCGAGGAGGCGTGGCTGCGCGAGGTGATCGCACAGCTGCAGGCGGGGCGACCGGCGCGTGGCGTGCCGGTGCCCGAGGAATCACCGCACGCGCTGCGCGATCTCGGCGCGCTGACAGCCAAGCCGGTGCTGTTCGTCGCCAACGTCGACGAGGGGACCGACGAGGTGCCGGCCGTGGTAGCTGAGCACGCGGCCGCCGCTGGTGCCGGCGTGGTCGCGATCTCCTCGCGGATCGAGTCCGAGCTGGCGGAGTTGGAGGAGGAAGAAGCGGCGCTGATGCGCGAAGAATTGATGTCCCACCCACCCGGCGAATCGAGCCTGCAGCGAATCGTTCACGGCGCGTTCTCGCTGCTGCGGCTGATCGCGTTCTTCACGGCCGGCGAGAGCAAGCCGGCGCAGTCATGGCATCTGCGCGACGGGCTGAGCGCCTGGCACGCCGCCGGGCAGATCCACAGCGACATCCAGAAGGGGTTCGTGCGCGCGGAGGTCGTCGGCTGGCAGCAGCTGGTCGAGGCGGGTGGATATGTGGGGGCGCGCGAGCGCGGGACGCTGCGGCTTGAGGGGCGCGACTATGCGATGCGCGACGGCGACGTGATCACGATCAAGTTCACGCCCTAGCAAGCGTCTGCAGCCGCTCAGCCAGACGCTTCATGCCGAGACCGTGGGCCGCGAGCGCCCCTGCGACGAAGTCTGTCGCCGCGTCAGCCGGGCGCTCCACGTCGATCGGCTCCAGCGTTGCGACGCGCTTGAACGTGCGCAGCAGCCCGTCGTGCTTGTGCAGCGTCTCGGCCGTGCGCCGTCGCAGCTCGCCGAAGCCCGCCTCTTCGCACTGGCGGGCGGCGATCGCCAACAGGTCCTCCAAGGTTCCCTGTGCACGCAGCAGCTCCGCGGCGGTCTTGGCGCCGATCCCCGGCGCGCCGGGCAGGCCGTCGGAAGGGTCCCCGCGCAGAGCGATGAAGTCGGGCACCAGCGCCGGCGGCACGCCATAGCGCTCGGCCACCTGATCCGGCCCAAGCTCCGCCGTGCCGCTCTTCTTCATCTCCAAGACCGAGACCCGCTCGTCGACCGCCTGGTACATGTCGCGGTCGGCGCTCAGGATCAGCGCTCGTCCGCCCGCGTCGGACTCCACGCGTGCATACGCGCCGATCGCGTCGTCGGCCTCCAGCTCGCCGGCGTCGGCGACGATCCAACCGAGGCCCGCCAGCAGCCGCGGCGCTTGACGCCACTGATGCGCGAGCTCGTCGGGCATCGACTCGCGATGTGCGTGATAAGGGGGGTACAGCCGCTTGCGGTAAGCGGCGTCCTCGGCGCCCAGGCAGGCGACGACCGCGCGCGGAGACTTGGCCTCGATCGCGGCGAGCAGCGCGTTGACCGTCCCGAGCAGCGCATTGACGGGCTTGCCATCTGCGCCCTTGATCGATTTTGGCAGTCCGTGGTAGGAGCGGTAAAGCAGCCACGGCACGTCGGCGATCAGAAGCGGCGCGGGCATCGCCGCCTAGTATCGCTAGCCGGCGGACACGCCGCCGACACCGCTCACCGCCGTGGCTTCAGGCGCGGCCGGCGCCGTCGCCGATCCGCCGGCCGCGGTCACCGCGGAGGCCGGTGTCGCGGGAGCCGGCGCTTTGGCCGGCGTCTTGCCGCTTACGTCCGGCTCGGCATGAGTCCCATGCGAGTCGCGGACGCTGAAGTACGCCCAGGTCGCGTTCAACCCCAGCCGCCCGGCCAGCTCCGGGCCGCTCACCGCCGTGCGGCCCTTGGTCCCGAGCACGTAGGCGGAGACGATCCGCGGCGAGCTGCCGCGCTTGGTCACCTCGATGCCGCGGAAGCTGCCGCCGATCAGGCCGCGCAAGCGCCGGGCGGCGGCGGCGAAGCTCATGCTCACCGTCCACTTGCTGGCTGGGCCGTTGTCGTAGGGGTCTGACACGCCGACCAGCCACGGCTCGGGGGTCGACCCGGGGAAGCCGTACTGCACGCTCTCGGTGTGGCCGCCCGAATCGGCGTAGAAGTAGGTGATTGCCGGCTGCCCCGCGTAGGTGACGACCTGGCCGGCGGTTGAGGCAACGGCGGCGTTGGTGCTCGGTGTTTCCGCCGCTTTGCCCAGGTACATCTGCGAGCGCGTGTCGGCGTACACGTCAAAGCGCGAGCCGCCGGCGTGCGCGGTGATCGCGTAGGTGCGGCTGGCGACGGCCTGGGCCTGGAGTGCCGCCGTCGGCCAGCTGGCCGACACCTCCGCGGAGACGACGCCGCGCACGTAGGCCTCAAGCGGCACGCGCTTTACCTTGTTGCCCTCAAGCACGCGCACCACGGTGTGTGGCGGCGCCTGGCCGATTTCCGTGTGCTGGTAGTAGTGGGCGAGGATCGCGCGGTAGGGCCAGCCGTGTTGGGCGAAGCCGAGGGCGCCGTCCTGGCTCATGCCGACGCCGTGGCCGTCGCCCGCGCCTGAGATCACGAGCGTATTGGCGGCGGCGGGGGCTGCGGTCACCAGGAGCGTGACGAGCGCGAGCAGGGTAGTGCGCTTGATAACCGAATGCACCTACCCTGAATCGGACTAGGGCAGCACCGGCATGAGCCCTGCAACGCGAGAGGAGCCGCGGATGGCCAGCGCAGAGACCCTGAACGACGCAGCCGAGCGCAGCGCGCTCAGGCGCGCGCCACAAGCCCTGTATATCGCGGGCGAGTGGCGCGAGGCCGGCGGTGGCGGCACCCTGCCGGTCGAGGACCCGAGTACCGGTCGAGCTTTTGCCGAGGTGCCCGACGCGACGCCGCAGGACGCCCTGGCGGCGCTGTCCGCCGCCGCTGACGCACAGGCCGAGTGGAAGGCGACGGCGCCGCGCGAGCGCGGCGAGATCCTGCGCCGTGCTTACGAGCTGCTCGGCGAAGGGGCGGAGGAGCTGGCGTTGTTGATGACGCTTGAGATGGGCAAGCCGGTGGCCGAATCGCGCGCGGAGATCGCCTACGCGGCCGAGTTCCTGCGCTGGTTCTCCGAGGAGGCGGTGCGCATTCACGGTCGTTATATGACCAACACGACCGGCTCGGGCCGGATCCTGACGATGCGCCAACCGGTCGGGCCGTGCGTGTTCGTCACGCCCTGGAACTTCCCCACGGCGATGGGCGCGCGCAAGATCGCGCCGGCGATAGCGGCCGGCTGCACGATGGTGCTCAAGCCGGCGCAACAGACGCCGCTGTCGATGCTGGCGCTGGCCAAGGTTCTGGAGCGGGCGGGGTTGCCTGGCGGGGTGTTGAACGTGATCACAGCCCGTCATTCGGGTGCGGTGATCGAGCCGTTGCTGAAGGACCCGCGCACGCGCAAGCTGTCGTTCACCGGCTCGACCGAGGTCGGCCGCACGCTGATCGCGCAGTCGGCCGAGCAGGTCCTGCGGGTGTCGATGGAGCTGGGGGGAAACGCCCCCTTCCTGGTGTTCGAGGACGCCGATCTCGACGCCGCGGTCGAGGGGGCCCTGACGGCGAAGCTGCGCAACGTCGGCGAGGCCTGCACCGCCGCCAACCGTTTTCACGTGCACGAGTCGCTGGCCGGGGAGTTCGCGCGACGGATGGCTGAGCGCATGGCTGAGCTGAAGCTCGGCCGCGGCAGCGAGGACGGCGTTCAGGTCGGGCCGCTGATCGACGATCGCCAGCGCCAGATCGTGCGCGAGCTGGTGGAGGATGCCGTGCAACAGGGGGGCAAGGTCCTGACCGGCGGCGAGTCGCCCGAGCGCCCCGGCTACTTCTACGCACCGACGGTGATCGCCGATGTGCCGGCGTTGGCACGCGCGCTGCGCGAGGAGGTCTTCGGCCCGGTCGCGCCTGTCGCCACGTTCGCCGACGAGCGGCAGGCAGTCGAGGCCGCCAACGCGACCGACTACGGGCTGGTGGCCTACGTGTACACGCGTGACCTGCAACGCGCCGTGCGCGTGAGTGAGGCGCTCGAAGTCGGCATGGTCGGCCTCAACCAAGGGATCGTCTCCAACCCGGCGGCGCCGTTCGGGGGCGTCAAGCAGTCCGGGTTTGGGCGCGAGGGAGGGTTTGAGGGCATTGAGGAGTACCTTGAGACGAAGTATGTGGCACTTGCTCTATAGCCGCCAACGCGAAGCGAATATGTGCGGCGATTCGCGTATGTGGGTATAGCCCACTCAAGCGCGGGTCGTTTTCGGCCGAATAGACGAGCACCGGCAGAACGGAGCGTAGTTTCGTGCGTGAAGTCACAAACGCTAGCTTGCAACAAGGCACCCCGCGTGGGGTGGCGCTGGTGCACGCTCTACTCGGCGATCCGCCTGCGCATTCGGCGCAGACGCTGGGCCCGGCGCCGCGGCGCCTGCTTGGCTTGCGCGGGCCCGTGCAAGACGACTATGCCCGCGTCAAGGCCGGTGCGCCGCTGCCGAGCACGCCGGCAAGCCCCGAGCCGGGGCCCAAACGCTCGCGTGGCCGCCATGGACGAGTGCTGTTGCTGTTGCTCGCGGCGATCGCCGCGATCGGCGCGCTGATCGCCGACGGGCCGATATTCACGGCTCTGGGCGCCGTGGTTCTCGCCCTACTGGCGCTGCTGGCCGGCTGGCAGCTTGGCGAGCACCGGCGGGTGGTGCTGCAGAGCGAGCTCGACGAGCGTGGCGATGACCTGCGCCGGGCACTGTCTGAGCTTGAGATCGCGCAGGCCGAGACGGTGCGGCGCCTATCGATGGCGGTCGAGTTTCGCGATGAGGACACCGGCGCTCACATCGAGCGCATCGGGCGCTTCTCCACGCTGCTGGCGCAAGCGATCGGGATGCCGTCGGAGTTCTGCCGGCGGATCTCGCATGCGGCGCCGCTGCACGACGTCGGCAAGGTCGCCATCCCTGACGCGATTCTGCTCAAGCCCGGATCGTTGACGCCGGAGGAGCGGACGATCGTCGAGACGCACGCCGAGGAGGGCCACCGGCTGTTGCGCGGCTCTTCCTCCTCGATCCTCGACATGGGGGCGGCGATCGCGCTCTCCCACCACGAGCGCTGGGACGGCGGCGGCTACCCCCGCGGGCTGGCGGCCGAGACAATCCCGATCGAGGGTCGGATCGTGGCGATCGCCGACGTGTTCGACGCGCTCACCAGCCACCGGGTCTACCGCGATGCCTTCTCGGTCGAGCAGGCACGCGAGATGATGCTGGCCGAGGCCGGCAAGCACTTCGATCCCGTGTTGTTGCAGGCCTTCATGGACGTGCTCGACACCTCCGGCGCCGACGCGCGAGCACGCGAGCGCTCGGACCCGCAGTCGCTGGTCGCGGGGGCGCTTGAGATCTACAGCGACGCGATGCGCCTCGGCGACGCCGAGCTGGCAGAGGAGGCGATCGCCCAGGCGATCGAGGACGGCATCGACCCCTCGCGCCTGCAAGACGAGGTGATCGCGCCGGCGATGCGAGGCGTGCGGGAGCTCTGCGACAGCGGCGAGGTGGACGCTGAGGTGACGCATCGAGCCGAGGCGATCACGGCCCGCGTGATGGCGACGATGGACCGCTACATGCTGGCGCGCAATTAGCCCCGCGTGCTCGCCGGCCGTCCGCCGGCTGCCCGCGTCGATAGGCTTCACGCCGATGTCCGAGCCCGTAATCGTCACCGGCGGCGCCGGCTTTATCGGCTCGCACGTCGCCGACGCGCTGCTGGCGCGCGGGCACGCAGTTACCGTGATCGACGATCTCTCCTCCGGCAGCCTCGCCAAGGTGCCCGCGCAGGCGCGCCTGGTCGAACTGGACATCGTTGACCGATCGGCGCTGGAGCGGGTGTTCGACGAGGTGCGTCCCCGCTGCGTCTACCACCTCGCCGCGCAGGCGTCGGTGACTGCCTCAGTGGCCGATCCGCTGCGCGATTGCGCCGTCAACGTGCAGGGGACGCTCAACGTGGTCGATCTGGCCACCAAGATCGGCGCGCCCGTGTCGTTCACCTCGACCGGCGGCGCGCTATACGGCGATGACGTGCCGATGCCGACAGGCGAGGGGCAGATTCCCGCCCCGCTCGCTCCCTACGGTGCCTCCAAGCTGGCCGGCGAGGCATACGTGAAAACGTGGTCGCTGTCCTCCGGCGTGCCGCACGCGGTCTGCCGCCTGGGCAACGTCTACGGGCCGCGCCAGTCGCCGCACGGCGAGGCCGGCGTGGTCGCGATCTTCTCCGAGCGCCTGCACAGCGGCCGCGTGCCGAAGATGTACGGGCACGGCACGCCGACGCGCGACTACATCTACGTCGGCGACGTCGTCTCGGCGCTGATCGCCGCCAACGGCAGGAGCGGGACGTTCAACATCGCCACCGGCGCGGAGACAGACGTAAAGACGCTGTGGGAGGTGCTGCGCGAGGCCGCGGGCTCGGACATCGAGCCCGAGCTGCACGACCTGCGCGCGGGCGAGCTCAAGCGCTCGTGGCTCGATCCCTCGCGCGCGCAGCGCGAGCTTGGCTGGCAGGCCGAGGTGGGGATTGCCGACGGGCTGCGGCGCACGTATGCCGCGCTGGTCGAAGAATTCGTCGCTGCCGCCTGAGCGCAAGCGTTCGTTCATCTGTTTGAGCCGGCTTCCCGCAGGCCGAATAGAAGTGCATGAAGATCGGGCTTGCCGGGCCGGCCGCGGCTGTCGCGACAGCCGCATCGCTTGCCGCACTCGTGTCGGCGTGGCTGACGCCGGTTGCAACGGCGATCGAAAGCACCGGAGGCGTGGCAGCTCCTGGGGCTGTCCTGGAAGCCGGCAGCACCAGCGGCACCCGTGGCACCGGCGGCACCGCCTTCGTCGCCGTCTCGCCAAAGCCGCGCCCGGTCAAGAAGCAGCCCATCAAGCACAAGCCGGCTCGCAAGCCTCGTAAGCCCTCGCCGCCGTCCGCGGCGCCAACGCCCAGCGGCGCGCCCAACCCAGCGCAGACCGTTGCGCAAGGGGCCGTCTTCCCCGTGCGCGGGCCGCACAGCTTTGGCGGTCCTGAAAACCGCTTTGGGGCCGGGCGCGTCGGTCACATCCACCAAGGGCAGGACGTGCTCGCAAGCGAAGGGCTCGAAGTGCTTGCGCCGCTGTCGGGGACGATCATCACGACCGGCTACCAGGCCGGAGCCGCCGGCTGGTACGTGGCCGAGCAGGCCGGCGACGGCCTTTCGTTCTTCTACGCGCACTGCCAGGCCGGCTCGGTCGCGGTCAAAGCGCAGCAGAGCGTGCGTGCCGGGCAGCGGCTGTGCCTAGTTGGGCAGACGGGTGACGCGACGGGCCCGCACCTACACTTTGAGATCTGGGTTGGCGGCTGGCACGTCGGCAACGGCTATCCGGTCGATCCGCTGCCTTATCTGGAAGCTTGGGGTCAGTGAGTTGTAGCGGGGCGGCAGGGATCGAGAGTGGCGGGCTGATTTAAGCTGTTCGGACTCTGTTGGCGGGTTATGTGGTTTTCGCAGCTTCACGGGTAGCACAGCAAGTAGTAGAACGAGAAGCTGTGCGAGAAGCGGCAGGACGCGCAGCGGCTGAAGCAGCAGGTTATGCTGCTGGGCCACAATACGAATGGGAAGAATGGGAAGAAGAGAATGGCAGTATGCTGCTTATCAAAGTGGAGAAAATGAACACAAAGGAACCCTTTCAGAGCTAGACGTTTGTCAGCAGCTACCTGAATTGTGGGCGCTGAATCGTCTGGTCCAGGCGGAGTTTTTCGTGATGTAAAGGGGAGGTCCGAGAGCGGGCTGTGCCCGCAGCAAAAAATGCAAGGATCATTTTGGCAAGGGTAAAAAGGCCGGAGGTCCATTACGTGTGGTGATGTTGGGGGTGCGGTCGGTGGGGCCGCGAGGTCGATTCTCGGGGGTGAGATCGGCGATGTAGGTGGCGCACTCGCGGGAGGGGCGGTAGGGGGCGGCGGGTAGCCATGCGGGCGAAGCAATTTGTAAATGACGTAAGCGATCATCAATGTGGCATAGAACGTTAAACATCTCAACCTAAGCGATACTGTTCTTTGGTGTGGTCGGAATCGTGGTTTGCCGTAGAACTCGCTATTGGGAGTTCTCTAATGAGAGCAGCTACGGTTGCGCTATTCGCGGGGTTTGGGAGTACCGTTGGTGGCGCCCTTCTGAACATGTGGCGTCGAGATCGTAAGCAAAGTGATCCTTAGCGACTGGACGCGTATGGCCCGGATGAAGGCGAAGGTATGGCACGGTGCGTGGGTTCGCCCCGGCTGGACTGGCGTCTTTGCAGGCGGTATGGACGGAAGTGCGTCAGGCCTCGCCACTGCAGCGGACGACCTCGATTGGTGGCTCACTCCACAGCCGTAAGCGCTTGCCGGTGGGCGATGACAAACGAGGCGCCGGCTGTCTGGCCGCTCGCGGATCGTTTAGCCTCCGCGACTGTTTCGTATCCCGAGGAGGAGGAGACTGTCGTGCCGTTGACTCAGACACAGCTCGCTGGTGCGGTCGCCGATCGCGCCGAGATCACCAAGGCGGAGGCCAAGCGTGTGCTCGACGCTCTCGAAGAGGTCGTGCTCGACGAGATCGCAAACGCCGAGAAGGTCAAGATCGGTGGGCTCGTCCAGCTGACCGTACGCGTGAAGCCCGCATCGAAGGCGCGCAAGGGGCGTAACCCCGCGACCGGTGAGGAGATCACGATCGCCGCGAAACCAGCGAGCGTAGACCTGCGGGCACGCGCGCTCACGAAGGCCAAGAGCGCGCTGCCATCAGTACAGAAGGCACGACGACGACTCGCCTGACGGTTGAGGATGCGAGTCCTGCCGATGTTCAGCGCGGAAGTCCTGGCGCGCGACCGCAGACAT
>DASUIH010000007.1:0-23407 GCA_036279855.1 Solirubrobacteraceae bacterium
GCTCGTTGGCGTGCATCATCAGGATCCGCCCGATGCGCTCGGTGCGCCCGGTCGTCACGTTGAGGATGCGGCTGCCCGCCTCCAGGCGTCCCGAATAGACGCGGAAGTAGGTCAGCTTGCCCACGTAGGGGTCGGCCATGATCTTGAAGGCGAGCGCCGCGAACGGCTCGGAGTCGTCGGGCTTGCGCTGGATCTGGAGCTCCTCCTCGCCCTTACCCGGTTCGAGCCCCGTGACGGGCGGCACGTCCAGCGGCGTGGGCAGGTAGTCGACGACGGCGTCGAGTAGCGGCTGCACCCCCTTGTTCTTAAAGGAGGAGCCGCACAGCACGGGCGTCAGCTTGGTGGAGAGCGTCGCTTTGCGGATCGCCTGCTTGACGCGCTCCTCGGGAATCTCGGCCTCCTCAAGGATCAGCTCAAGCAGCCCGTCGTCGTAGTGGGAGACCTCCTCAAGCAGATGCTCGCGCGCGGCCGCGGCCTCGTCGGCCAGCTCGGCCGGCACGTCGACCTCTTCCTGTTCTGTTCCCAGCTCGTCCTTGTAGACGATCGCCTTCATCTTGACCAGGTCGACGATCCCCTTGAAATCGGCCTCGGCGCCGATCGGCAGCTGGATCGGCACCGGGTGGGCACCGAGCCGCTCGACCATCGTCTCCACGCCTTTGTCGAAGTCGGCGCCGGTCCGGTCCATCTTGTTGATGTAGGCGATACGCGGAACGTGGTACTTGTCGGCCTGGCGCCAGACGGTCTCCGACTGCGGCTCGACGCCGGCAACCGAGTCAAATAGAGCGATCGCGCCGTCGAGCACGCGCAGCGAGCGCTCCACCTCGACGGTGAAGTCGACGTGGCCCGGCGTGTCGATGATGTTGATGCGGTGACCGTCCCACTCGGCCGTGGTCGCGGCGGAGGTGATCGTGATGCCGCGCTCCTGCTCCTGTTCCATCCAGTCCATCGTCGCGGCGCCCTCGTGGACCTCACCGATCTTGTAGGTGCGGCCCGTGTAGTAAAGGATGCGCTCGGTCGTCGTCGTCTTGCCCGCGTCGATGTGGGCCATGATTCCGATGTTGCGCGTCTTCTGGAGGGGAAACTTGCGGGGCATCTCTAGCTCGTGTCGGTGTTTTTCAGCTGTCGGCGGCGATCGGTTGCTTTAGAGCAAAAAAATGGGCCCTGCGGGGCCCATGTGCTTCCGGTCGCCGGGCGGGTCGCTTCGTTATCTGGTCAAGGTCTCCATGCTGTTCGCCGCTTGGCGGGCAAACGCGCACGTAGCCGCGCCGTCACGCCAGCGGTGGGCGACTATAGCAGAGCGAAAGCCCTCGATCGAAGGCTGTCGGCCTACTTTTCGCGCTCGCAGGGCGCGTCCTCGAACACCGCGCTGAGGCGGTCGAGCACGCGCGAGGTGACGCGCAGCTCCTCGGCGTCGACGTCCGCCAGGACCGTCTGCCAGCGCTGCTGCCAGAGGGCGCGCTTGGCCGCGACTCTGCTCTCCCCTTGCGGGGTGAGTCGCGAGACGACCACGCGTCGATCGCTGTCCGAGCGGATGCGCTGCACGTGTCCGCTGGCGGCGAGATGGTCGAGCATCTGGGTGACCGTGGCCGGCGTCAGCTGCGCTGCCTGCGCCAGCTCGCCGGCGGACATCGGACCGTGTTCGCTCAGCTCGATCAGCAGCTCCATCTGGGCGTGGCTGACTTCGTCGGCGAGCAGGTGCGTGTCGCGCCCGCGCATACGCCGCACGCTGCGAAACACGCGTCGAAAGGCCCGGCCCAACTCAAGCAGCTCAGCCTCCCAGCGCTCCTGTGCGAGCTTGCCTGCGGCACGCCGGCGCGGCCGGGTCGGGGTCTTGACCGCCCCACCGGGACGGTCCGTGGCCGTGGAGTCAGCGCTAAGTCGAGGCATCTCTAAGGGGCTCTAAGCCCCAGCCACCTCGATCGCAGCCTCAGCTCTGATGCTCTCGTCCACACTTTGCGGGCGCTCGGCTCGCAGCAGCATCAGGCACGGGATCAGCGACAGCGCGGCGATCCCCAGTGCCCACCAGTAGGCCGTGCCGAAGGCGTGCGCCGCGCCGGCCGCGGTGTGCGGCTGCCCGGCCACGGCCCGCTGCAGCACAACCGCGAGCACAGCCGTGCCGATCGCGCCACCGGTCCGCTGTAGCGCGTTTATCTGCGGCGTGGCATCCGATATCTGGTCCGGCCGCATCGCCGAGAAGGCGGCGCTCATCGCCGGCATGAAGCACAGGCCGATGGAGAGGCCGCGCACGACCAGAACCGCCGAGATCGTGACAAACGAGGTGTCAGCGCCGATCTGGGTGAACGGGAGCGTGCTCAGGCACAGCAGCAAGACACCGCCGAAGGCGATGCGTCCGCCGCCGAAGCGGGTGGTCAGACGGCTGGCGATCGGCATCGCGACAAGCGCGCCGATCCCTTGCGGGCCGGTCAGCAGACCCGTGGCGATCACGCTCTGGCCGCGGATTTCCTGGTAGTAGAGCGGGACCAGGATCATCGCGCCGAACAGCGCGGCGCCGAGCCCGAAGTTGGTGAATGAAGCGCCCGCGAACACCCGATTGGCGTACATGCGGATGTCGAGCAGCGGGCGCTCGACGCGCAGCGCGTGCAGGCAGAACAGCACGACCAGCACGATGCCGGCAAGCGTGGGCACGATCACTTCACCCGAGCCGAGCGCGGCACCCGAGCCCAATTCGCTGACGCCGTAGATCATCGCCGCGAACCCGGCGGGTAGCAGCGCCAGCCCAAGCAGGTCGAGCCGGCCGGCCTCGCCGGAGTCGGTGTGCGGCAGCATCCGCCAGCCGAGTGCGAAGGCGACGATGCCGATCGGCACGTTGACGAAGAAGATCCATGACCAGTGCAGGTTTTGCAGGATCAGCCCACCGACGACAGGCCCAAGGATCGGCGCCAGCATCGCCGGCATCGAGACGTAGCCCATCACCCGCCCCATCCGCTGCGGCCCTGCAACCTGGGCCATGATCATCATCGCCACCGGCATGATCATGCCGCCGCCTGCGCCCTGCAGCACTCGGAACAGCACCAGCGAGGCGGTCGAGCTGGCCAGGCCGCACAGCGCCGAGCCGAGCGTGAACAGCACCAGCGAGGTCATGTAGACCTGCTTGGCGCCAAAGCGCCGCGCCGCCCAGCCGGTGACCGGGATCACCGCTGCCAGTGAGAGCAGGTAGCCGGTGATCACCCACTGCACCTGCGAGAGCGGCGAGTGCAGGTCGTGCGAGAGCGTGTGCAGGGCGACGTTGACGATCGTCGTGTCGAGGATCGACATGATCATCCCCAGGATCACAACGCCGCAGATCACCCAGACATGGCGCTCGATCTTGTCCGAGGCGTGGGGATCGTGCTGCTCGATGACGGTCGCGGAAGCCATTCGGTACCTAAAGTTTAGGTACCGAACTTATTTCTTCAAGGGCCGGAATGTGCATTACGTCACAGTCCCCGGCACGGCTCAAGCTCAAGCCGGCGCGACCAACTCGATCCAATCCAGCGGGCGACCGCACAGCCGCCGTGTCTGCGCCGGCGCCACCGACAGCAGCCCTGCCGGTGGGCGGTGTGGTTCCAGCGCGATCGCCTGCAGCGACGTGTACAGGCCGGCGCCGCTGCCCGGAGTCAGGTCGGCCTGCGGGTAGGTGAGGGCGATCGTGTGCACGCCCGCCTCCAGGTCGAGCTCCGCCACTTCCACGTAGCCGCCGAAGGCGGACAGCTCGTCCTTGACGCGACCGACCCGCTCGCCATCGACGCTGACTTCAAAGCCGCGCTCAAAGCTCCCTCCCAGCCACAGCGTGTAGCGCTCCGAGCCGGCAACGGCGATGTGACTGACCGCAGTGCCGGGGGCGGTGGGCGTCAGCGTGTGCGCTTCGGGATCGTGCAGCCAGCCGCCCGGCCACAACGTCTGGTCGCCACGGGCGACGATCGGCGCTGGGCGCTGGTAGGCCACGAGCCGGGCGCCCTCGCGCTGCGCTGTGCGCCCCAATCGCTGGACGCTCGCGCAGGTAGGGGTGGCGACGGGATCGATCGAGCACTCGGGCTTGGCGGCGCCGTTCTGGGCGTTGCCGCAATAAGGCAACGTGCTCGATTCCCCCAGCGGCACGTGTTCGAGGATGCGCAGCGACGGACTGGCCGGCCGCTGCCACAGCTGGTAGTAGCGTCCGCTCCAGGCCAGCCGGTACAGCGACGGTGGACGGCTTTCCACCGGCGAGCGGCGGGTGACGATCGAGCGATATCCGAGCAGCGTCGTCAGCGGCAACGAGTCCAGGTCAGACCAGGCGGACTTGGTCAGCAGCGTGCCTTCCCGCAAGGGGAGGAAAACCGAGCGGTACTCGGCCGGCTCCACCGGAGCGCCTTCGCGCAGGAAATGGCGGTCGGCATAGACTTCGTACTCGTTGAGCAGCGTCGGCCCCTTGCCGGCCAGGAGGCCATCGATGTGCTCAAGCTCGCTGAGGCGCTGTCGTGGCGCCAGCTGCGCGGAGTGGTAGGCGAGCGCGTTGGACCACAGCACTCCCGCCGCCAGCGCCAACAGCACGAGCACGGCGATGCGCCTGCGGCCGACGAGCACGGCGACACCGGCCATCGCCGCCGTCAACAGGGCCGGTGAGGAGATCGCAAGCGTCTTGCCCACAACCCATGGTGTGGCGCCGGCCAGGTAGATCGCCGCGCAGCCGGCAAGCGCGACGAACACGTACAGGGCCGGCCCGAGCTGGCGTCGTCGCACGCCCATCCAGACGCCAACGGCAGCCGTGGCGAGCAACACGCCGACCAGCAACACCGTCGGAAGCGTCGGCGCGTCAGAGCGGAAGTCACCCACAGGCCAGATGCCGGCCAGCTGAAACGGGCTCAGCGGGTGCAGCAGGTTGCCGAGCTGGGTGGCTGTGCTCTGCCCACTGGAGAACAGCCCAGAGTCGCCACCCAGGAAAGTGCCCAGCACGACCCAGACGGGGATCGCGAACAGCGCTGTCAGGCCGGCCAGCCAGATGACAGACACGAGCGCCGGACGCAGCCGCCGGCGCCGCTCGCCTCCCAGCCACAGCCAGCCCGCGAGCAGACACGCCAGCGCCGGCACGATCCAACCGGCCGCGCCGGGGCCGAGCGTGACGATCAACGCCCCGGCCGCGACGGCCAAAGGCAGCAGCCGCCGGGGGCGCGGCGGTGCCTGAGTCAGCAGCGGTGCCGCCAGTGCCACGCCGAGCGCGAGCAGGAAAGCCGCCGTCAGCTCCTTGATGCCCCCCCACAGGCTGTAGCCGTAAAGCAGCGCCGGCTGCGCCGCCAGGAACGACAGCAGCGCGCGCAGGCGCGTCGAGGACGCAATCGGCGTGAGCAGCGCGTAGGCGGACAGCGCGACCGCCGCACCACAGCAGGCCAGGTACGGCTGGAACACCCACGCTACGTCGGTCCGTACCAGCGAGCGAGCGACGCCCGGCAGCATGAACGCCCCTACCGGGTAGCTCGATCCGACGTCGCCGTTGTAGAGCAGCGCGAAGGTCGAGGACGGCAGCCCGGCGGTCGAGTGACCGTGGGCGAGCACGACGTCAACGACGTTAAACCAGGTCGCTGTGTCGTCCAACTTGATGAAGCCGGCGAAGGTGGCTTCTCCAGAGAGGATCACCGGCGCCCCGTAGACGAGCACGGCAGCGGCGGCGGCGAGCAGCGGCCAGCGCGTCAGCCGCCCGCGCGGCCAAGCAAACGCGAGGCCGAGCAGCGCGCCGAGGGCGACGACCGGCACCGCGGCTTTGGCGGTGGCCGAGAAAGAGGTCAACGTGCCGGCGAGCACAATTACCGCGGCCAGCCCGAGCGGCGCCAGCAGAACCGCCTGCAGCCGCACCGCGGCGGCCCGCTCGACCAGCACGCCCCAGCCGAGGCCGAGCGCGGCCAGCACGAGCGGGAATAGAGCCCAGCTGACGATCAGCGACATAGCTCGCCGCTCACCAAATGACTTCGCTGAAGATGATCGGCATGCGCTGTGAGCCGCTGTCGGCGACGTGCGAACGCCGCCTTTCTCGGGTGCGACGCGATAACCTACAGCACAGTTCCGACCTGTAACTTCCGATGAGCCGCCATCTAGCGATCGTTCCCGCCTACAACGAGGCCGAGGCGATAACTGAGACGATCGCGTCGATCAAGCGCCAGGCGCCGGGCTTTGACGCGATCGTGGTCGACGACGGCTCGACCGATGGGACCGCTCAGCGGGCGGCAGCGGCCGGCGCAGCCGTCCTTCGCCTGCCCTTCAACCTCGGCATCGGCGGTGCCATGCAGAGCGGCTACCTATACGCGCGCGAGCAGGGCTATGACGTGGCGGTGCAGGTCGACGGCGACGGCCAGCACGACGCGCGCGACATCCACGCGCTGCTGGAGCGCCTGAACGGGGATCCAGACCTGAACATGGTCACCGGCTCGCGCTTCCTCGACGCTGAGCGCGAGGGGTTTCGCTCCTCGGCCACCCGCCGGATCGGCATCCGCCTGTTCGCGCGCGTAGTCTCGGCGATCACCCGCCAGCGCGTCACCGACCCGACCTCCGGCTTTCGGATGACCGACCGCCGCGGCATCGAGTTGTTCGCACGCGACTACCCGCACGACTACCCCGAGGTGGAGGCGATCCTGCTGGTCCACTCGCACCGCCTGCGCAGCTGCGAGATACCGGTCTCGATGCATCCCCGCAGGTCCGGGTCCTCGAAGATCTCATCGACCCAATCGGTCTATTACATGGCCAAGGTGCTGCTCGCGGTCTTCGTGGGCATGTTCCGCACCCGGCCGGAGCTGGCGCCGGCGGCAAAGGCCCCACTGGCCGCAGCCGCGGAGCGAGCCGCGCCGTGAGCCTGGCGACGACGCAGCTCTCGCCGGCGATCAGCCAGCGTGTCGAGGTGGTGATCCTTGCCGTCGTCGTGTGCGCGTTGATCTTCGAGCTGGTACGGCGCAAGCGGCTGATGGAGCGCTACGCGATCCTGTGGCTGGTGTCGGGCGCCACGGTGCTCGTGCTCGGGCTGTGGCAAGGGCTGCTGACCAAGCTCTCACACGCGGTCGGCATCTACTACCCCCCCTCGGCCCTGTTCGCCGTCGCGTTCGTGTTCGTGCTGGTGATGCTGGTGCACTTCTCGACCACCGTCTCGCGCCTGTCCGACCAGAACAAGATGCTGGCCCAGCGCTTGGCCCTGCTGCAACAGCGCCTGGATCGGCGCGAGCCCACCCCGCAAGACGCACAAGCCGACGGCGACCGCGCCAAGCAGCCTGTGGGAATCGACAGCGAGTGAGCCATGACCCAGGCGAGTGGACGTCCGAGCAGAGCGGGACGGTCACAGCCGCGATCGTCTGTTACGACAGCGACAGCGAGGAGCTGCGACTGGCGATCGACAGCTTGCGCTCGCAGTCGCGGCCGCCGCGACAGATACTGCTGCTGGACAACGGCCCCGGCGCTGAGCGAGCCGCCGAGCTGGACGGCTACGCGCCGACGCTGCGCACGATCGACTGCGGCTCGAACCTTGGCTACGGCGGCGCGATCAACCTCGCTGCGCGCGAAAGCGACAGCGACTACCTGCTGTGCATGAACCCGGACGCCCACGCACACGAGGACTGCGTCGAGCAGTTGCTGCGGGTCGCCGACGCCGATCGCCAGGTGGCGCTGGTCGGCGCACAGATCCTGCTCGCCGACGGCTCCTGCAACGCCGGCGATAACCCACTGCACCCGACTGGGATCTCGACCTCCGGCCACTATGGCGAGCCACGAGAGCAGGCGCCGCCGCGCGAGGTCGCGGTGGTCTCGGGAGCCTGTTGCCTGATCCGGCGAGCGTCGCTGCTGTCGCTCGGCGGCTTCTTTGAGCGGCTGTTCCTCTATTACGAGGACGTAGACATCTCTTGGCGAGCCCGCATCGCCGGCATGCGCGTCGTCTACTGCCCGGCCGCGTCGGTCAGCCACGGCTACGAGTTCGGCCGCCGCGAGCGCAAGTGGTTCCTGCTTGAGCGCAATCGGCTGCTGTGCCTGCTCAGCAACTACGAAGCGAAGACGCTGATGCTGCTGGCGCCGCTATTGGCGCTGACCGAGCTTGGCCTGCTGGCGGTTGCGGCGCGCGGCGGCTGGCTGCGCCAGAAGCTCGCCGGCTATCGATCGCTGCTGGCGATGGCCGCCACGCTACCCGCCCGCCGGTGCGCCGTGGCGGCGACGCGACGGCACAGCGACGCGCAGTTGCTGGGACTGTTTGACGACCGCCTCGACTCTGCACTGCTGCCAGGCGCGGGCAGCGCACTCGCCAATGCCGTCTGCGTTCCCTACCTGCGCTTTGTGCGCTCGCTGCTGCGCGCACCGGCGGCAGCCCGAGAAAGCGGCTGAGGCGTAGGTGTCATCACAGTCGCCCCCTGCACAGGGAGAGCTGTGCCTCGTCTACCTGGCTTGGACGCCGTACGGCGTCGAGTGCGCACAGAGCTTCCTCGCCTCCTACCGCGAGCATCCGCCCGGCACCGACCACCGGCTGGTACTCGCGCTGGCAGGGCCGGCCGGCGATCGCGGTCCTTGGCACGAGACGTTCGCGCAGGTCGAGCACGAGCCGATCGAGCTCGGCTTGGGCATGGACCTCGACCACTACCGGACGGTCGCCGAGCGCCGTCCCGCGGCGCGGTACTGCTTTCTGAACACCGTCACGACGGCACTGGCCAAGGACTGGCTGCGCTACCTGGAGCGTGCGCTGCTCGAACCCGGGGTCGGCATGGTCGGCGCGACCGGGTCCTATGAGAGCCCATATTCGGTGCGGCCGGGGCCGCTGCGCCGGCTGCGTCCTGGATACGAGCCCTACCCGAACCCGCACCTGCGTACCAACGGCTTCGCGCTGGAGCGCGAGCTGCTGCTGGCACTCGCCTGGCCGACCGGCCTGAACAAGCTACAAGCCGTCGGGCTGGAGGCCGGCAGCAACGGGCTGACGCGCCAGGTGGCCGCGCGCGGGCTCGACACCGCGATCGTCGGACGCGACGGGGTGGCCTATCCACCCGAGCGCTGGCGTCAGAGCGCGACCTTTCGCGGCGGCGGGCAGCGCAACCTGCTTCTTGCCGACAACCGCACGCGTCATTTCCAGGAGGCGGGCGCGGTCACGCGCAATGCCCTCAGCTGGTTGGCGTGGCGCCGCCTGGCCGGCGCGCGATCAGCAGCCTGAGCTCGGCTCGCAACTCCGCTGGGATCATCCCGATCAGCTGGCCCACGGCTAGGAACACCACACCGGCAAGCGCCGCGGCCACGAAGTCGGGTAGGCCGCTGACGAGCAGGGGCACGCAGGCAAAGGCGGCCGCCACCAGCACGCGCGCGAGGAATCCCGCCGGTACCATCACCCAGCCCAGGTGCGTGTGCACCCGCCAATAGATCAGGCAGGCCAGCAGCGCGTCGCCGAGCACGCTCGCGATCGCGCCGCCACGGGCGCCCAGCGGCGGCACCAGCACCGCGGCAAACAGAGCCAGGCCGGCAAGTGCAAGCACGTTGACGCCGATCAGCTCACGCTGGCGGTTCAGGGCGAGCAGAGCCATCGTCCAGATCTGGTAGAGCGCGTTGAACAGCAGCATCCCCACCTGGATGCGCAACACCGCGCCGGCGGGCCGAAACGCCTCGCCACCGATCAGGGCCATCAGCGGAGCGGCCGCGCGGACCGTGACCAACACAACCAATACCCCCGCGACGATCGCGCCCCGGCCGAGCCCACCGATCGCGTAGCGCAAGCGCTCGCGGTCATCGCGTGCCGCGGCGCTCAGCAACGGCAGCGCCACGCCGGCCACCAGCACGGAGATCCCGATCGGCGCTTCGATGGCGCGCAGCGAGCCGCCGAAGTAGCCGGTCTGCTCGGCGCTGGAAATCAACGACATCAGGATGATGACGAGCCGAAAGTACAGCTGCCCCAGCGCGAGCGCCCCCGCCAACGGCAAGGCGCTGCGCAACAGCATGCGTTGCTCCTCGCGATCCCAGCGGGGACGCACGAAGGCGTTGCGCCCGATCAACGCGGGCAGCAGCATCACCACACAGAGGCCGACGAGCACTTGCACGACAAAGAACGGAGCAAGCGAGGCGCCCAACGCCACCAGCGCCGCCACGCCGACGAACGTGATCGCCTGACGAAGGAAGTCGACCAGCGCGAGCCCCCCGTTGCGCAACTCGACCGTTAGCCGCAGAAGCAGCGCGTTGGCCAGCGCCACGAAGAAGAAGCCGGCCCCGGCGATCGCCGTGCCGGCAACCATCGCCGGCGGGTAGGCCGCAATCGCTGCGAACGCGACCGCTGCCAGCACAGCCACCGGCATCAGCAGCAGCCGTTGCCCGAGCACGTTGGCGATCAGCGTGTCGCGATCCTCGGGACCGCTCAGCGCCAGCCAACGACTGGCGCTGACGTTCAAGCCGACGTCAGCGACCGTCACCGGGATCCCCAGCAGTGAGATGACGGTCACGTAGCGGCCGGATTCGGCGACGCCCAGGTGGCGCAGCAGCAGTGCAGCGGTGGCGATGCCGACGACCGCGCCGGCGATGCCGGCGCTGGCGCGCAAAGCGCTGCCACGGATCACCCGGCCGCCGGCCTCAGCCGAGCTCAGTACGTCGTTGTCAGGCGACGGCGGCGCTACTCCGCCTTGTACGTGACGTAGCCCTGACTGTTCTGCACGGTCACCGAGAAGGGGGTGCTGACGCGTTTTCCACCGCTCTCGGTGGAGGCGATGCAGAAGAAGGTCTTGCCCTTCTGCTGCGGCACCGAGGTGGGACAGATCACTTTGGCGCGTACGTGCCGCTCCTGACGAATGCTCTGCTCGATTGCCACGGCAACCCGGCGCGTGTCGAGCTTCGTGTTGGTTGTCGAGCTGGTCGTAGAAGCGGACGACCCGCAGGCGGAGAGCAGAGCCGCACAGGCAACCGTCACCGCCAGCGACGGGATAACACGCCGAAGCAGCCGGACGGCCACCTTCAGCTTGAGCACGTCAAGGTCCATCAGCGCAGGAATATTAGCCCGCACGGGCGGCGGAACCGCCGTCGCCCGTGCGGGCCGAATGCTTCTCGCCGGCTACTTCGAGCAGATCACGTAGGCCGTGACAGGCCCCGTGTCGCCCGCGTTGTCGTAGAACCAACCGGTCGGAGCGGCCGAATAGGTGCCGCTGCCCGTGTTGGGCGGCGTGGTGGTCGTGCTGTTGACCGGGCCAGACATCGTGTAGTGGTCTTCGTTGGAGTGGTTGGCACCGCCACCGCCGATCGCCACGTCACCGGCCGGGCAGGAAGCGGTCACGCTCTTGCCCTGACCACTCGCCGTCGCGTACACGACGGTGATGTTGGTCGACACCGACGTGCCTGAGACACCGGTTGCGCCGGTCGCGCCCTTTTCGCCGGTGGTTCCTTTGGCGCCGTTTTCGCCGGTGGCCCCTTTGGCGCCGGTCGCGCCAGTGGCACCCGTGGCGCCGCTGGAGCCGGTTACGCCCTGCAGCCCGGTGGCACCCGTGGCGCCGGTCGCTCCGGATGTACCGCCTTCACCCGTAGCGCCCATCGCACCACGTTCACCAACTTCGCCTGTAGCCCCGGTTTCACCGGTCGCACCCATAGCGCCGGTGGCACCGGTCACACCCTGAAGGCCCTGTTCGCCGGTAGCACCAGCTTCGCCAGTGGCACCAGTTTCGCCACGTTCACCCGTAGCACCCACTTCGCCGGTAGCACCAGTTTCGCCACGTTCACCCGTAGCACCCACTTCGCCAGTGGCACCAGTTTCACCGGTCGCGCCCGTAGCGCCAGTCGCACCCGTCACACCCTGAAGGCCCTGTTCGCCGGTAGCACCGGTTTGGCCGGTGGCGCCTTTAGCGCCGGCAGCTCCCGCCGCACCGGCGGCACCGGTAGCACCCGTGACACCAGCCGTACCGGCAGACCCGGTGGCGCCTGTGGCGCCTTTCGGACCGGTCGCCCCCGTAGCGCCGGGAGCCCCGTTTGAGCCATTTGAGCCATTTGAGCCGTTAGCGCCGTTAGCGCCTTTGGGACCAGCAGGTCCGGCGGGGCCGGGAGGGCCGGTCACGCTCCACTCGATGGCAATCTCGCTGTGCCGACATTTTTCGCCGGGCGCGACGATCCGCAGGTTGCCGTTTTCGCGGTTGTAGCAACCGTGGATCTCCGTGCTGGAATTCGCGTTGCGCGCGTTTCCCTTGGGCTTCGACGCGAGCGCGACGGCAGCGGACGCCACGACCATCACGGTCGCCAGCGCGGCCGCTGCGAGCAGCGCGATCAGAGCGCGGGCCGAGACAGACAAGGCTGCGGGAACGACGGTACGACGTGCGTCCTGCTGTTCGTTTCGCATCGGTATCGGAATCCCTTCCGTTGCGGCTTCATGCCTGTCGCACTGCGCGCGGGCACACCTGGGTCTTTGCAGGCGCGGCACAGTAACAAGAAATCGAACATCTGTCCATTTCCGTACGACCGCTAAAGCCCTCGACCACCTCGCAACGTCCTGGAAGATGGGCTCAGCATTGCCCAAACCTACGTATACATGCGGGATTCCACGCTTCAGGAGAGTGCGAGAACGCGAGCCTTGGCGCCCTACTTTACGTCTGCAAGATACGTTGCAGACCCCTGCTCGGGGCAGGAGCGGCGACCGCCGCGGCGACGGCTACCAGCGGTAGTGGGCGAAAGCCTTGTTGGCCTGCGCCATGCGGTAGATGTCGTCCTTGCGCTTGTAGGCGCCGCCCTGCTGGGACTGGGCGTCAGACAGCTCGTTGGCCAAGCGCTGGGCCATCGTCTTCTCGCGGCGGCCACGGGCAAACTCAACCAGCCAGCGCACAGCCAGTGTGCGGGCGCGGCGGGTCGGCACCTCGACGGGCACCTGATAGGTAGCTCCGCCGACACGGCGGGAGCGGACCTCAAGCGCCGGCGTCAGCGCCTTGATGCCGTTCTCCAACTGCTCCAGCGGGTCCTTGTCCGAGCGCTCGCCCAGGATCGCCAGCGCGTCGTAGACGATCTTCTCGGCCGTTGACTTCTTGCCGTCGAGCATCACCTTGTTGATGATCTGCTGGACGAGCTTTGAGCGGTGGATCGGGTCCGCATCGAGCGGACGCAACTGGGCGGCTGCGCGGCGTGGCATTGTCTAAGTCCGGCTACTTCTTCTTGACGCCGTACTGGGAGCGACCCTGTTTGCGGTCGCTGACGCCTGCCGCGTCGAGCGCGCCGCGCACGACCTTGTAGCGCACGCCGGGCAGGTCCTTGACGCGGCCGCCGCGGACGAGCACGACCGAGTGCTCCTGCAGGTTGTGGCCCTCGCCGGGAATGTAAGCCGTGACCTCGATCGAGCCGGCGATGCGCACACGCGCGACCTTGCGCAGGGCGGAGTTGGGCTTCTTCGGCGTCGTCGTGTACACGCGCGTGCAGACCCCGCGCCGCTGCGGAGCGGCGACCTTCTTCTTGCGGCCCTTGCCTGACTTCAGGCCCGGGGTGGCAAGCTTTTTCTTCGGGGCGACGCGGCCCTTGCGTACTAGTTGCGAGGTCGTGGGCATGCGGAGCGCAATCCTAGCAGTGTGTGCCTGCTAGGCGCTTGCGCGCAGGCCGGCCGAGCGAACCGGCGCCGGCATCAGGGCCGCGGCGACCAGCACGAACACGAACGCCAGCGACTGGAACACGATGCCGACAGCCGTCCCCGGCATCGGGTCGCCGAAGACGAGGATGCCACCGGCCACGCCCGCGATGTTGGCAGCGGTGCCGGTGACGGCGATCACGGGCACGGCGTCGCCGTCCTGCAGGCCGCGCGCTGAGGCGTAGAAAGCAGTGATCGAGGCCAGCACAGCGACCGCCAGCCAGGGGCTGAGCAGGACGCCGAGCGGGCCGTGCGCGCCGACGATGCCCGTCAGCGCCTTGATCGAGACGTCTGAGACCCCAAACAGGACGCCCGCGGCAGCGCCGAGCATCATCCCATGGTGCTCGACCGGGCCGCCCATGCGCGGGCCCATGATCAGCAGGCCACCGAGGCCGAACAGGCCAGCCTCAAAAGAGATCATCGCCGGGTCCGAGAAGTGCGAGTGCGCGCCGTGCACAGCCGGCAGCGTCAGGCCGAGCATCGCAAGGCCGGCGGCTGTCAGCCACAGGCCGACCCACTGGCGACGGCCCACTTTAAAGCCGAACATGCGGTCGGCCATGACGGCGATCAGGACCACTCCAGCGGCCAGCGCCACCTGGACGACCGACATCGGCGCGACGGCCAGAGCCGCGACGTGCAGGCCCCACGAGGCCGCGGCGACGATCATGCCGATCGCAAACCAGCGCGAGGAGAACAGCGCTCGTGCCGAGCGCAAGGGGTGGCGCACCTCGACCTTGGCGACCGTGTTGGCGCCGCGGTACTTGTAAAAGAAGCCGAGGTTGGCGACGAAGGCGCAGGCGAGCGCGAGCAATATGCCGAGATCGAGTGTCATGGGGAGAGCGGCTGCGGAAGCGCCTTGCGGAAGAATCGGCTGAAAGCTTGTGATGCTTTACCGCGCCGCTGCGATTCGAGCAGATTACCGGGAGAAACCTTCGTGCGAGCTAAAGAGCAGATAACGACTCCGCGACCGCTGCTGCTGGTCGATATCGATGGCGTGATCTCGCTGTTCGCGCCGCTCGGCAGCGAGCGGCCCGAAGGGAGCTTCCACTGGATCGACGGCATGCCCCACATCCTTTCGGCCAGCGCCGCCGAGCACCTGCTCGGCCTGCAAGAGCAGTTCGAGCTGGTCTGGGCCAGCGGCTGGGAAGAGCGCGCCAACGAACACCTGCCGCACCTGCTCGGCGTGCCGGCGCTGCCGCATCTGCGCTTCGAGCGGGCCGTCGGTCGCGCCAACGCGCACTGGAAGCTCGACGCGATCGAGGCCCACGCCGGCAGCCGGCCGCTGGCCTGGATCGACGACGCCTTCAACAACGCCTGCCACGACTGGGCGCAGAGCAGGCAGGCGCCGACGCTGCTGGTGCGGACCGAGCCCACCAGCGGCCTCACCCTGTACGAGACGCGGCTGCTGCGGGAGTGGGCGCGCTCGCTGGCGCCGGCGTAGGGGCGAAGCCTGGGACGCCCGCGAGCGTCAGCGGCTCGGACACGCACGCCCCTGTCCCGGACGCGCCCGCGAACACGGCGCGCAGCGGCGTCTCGTGCTTGCGTGCCGGGGTGAAGGAGGAGAACGCCAGGCTGAAGGACCCCTGTTCGTCGGTCGTGGCCTGCGCGAGGGCCCGCTCGCGCACGATCTCGCCCCGGCGCGCCAGCGAGCGCTGCTCGATCGCGATCGGCCCAGCGGCGATCGGGCTGCCGTCGAGTCGGCGCAGGCTGCCGATCGCGCCGCTGGTCACACCGCCGGGACCGATCAGGCTCTGCAGCGTCAGTCGCGCCGGCGTGCCCGCGAGCGCCGCCGCCGCATGACGGACGCCGGCCAGTTGTCCGTACAGCGCATCGCCCGGGCAGTCGGTGGAGTCGGCGTCGCGATGGCCGGCGATGCGCGGCAGCGACACGCGTGCTCCGGCGGGAAAGCGGCTGTAGATAGCGCCGCCGCGCGTCACCCGGACCGTCACACGACCCTGGCAGGGCGCGCTGTGCAGCGACAGCTTCCAGGCGATCAGGTGCTCCAGCGCGGCTTGCGCGGCGGTGGAGATGCGCGTGGCGCCGTAACTGCCAAGGATCGCGATCCCGGTCGAGTAGGCGTTGTAGCCACCGGCCTGAGCGCCGACGACCGCCTCGTCGATGCCGCCCGCGCGCGCCTCCCAGATGCGGCCGAAGCGGTCGATCACGAAGTTGTAGCCGATGTCGTTCCAGCCTCGGCCAAAGCGGTGGAATTCGTAGATCGCGCGCAACATCCCCGGCACCGCGCCGGCCGCATAGCCGTCGGGGTTCTCGGTGTGGTGCACGAACGCCAGCTGCACGCTTCCGTATTCGGGCGCGACCTTCGGCGGTGCGCCGCCGTGCGCCCAGGCCGAGCGGGCGATTATCGGCGGCTGGCCCGGGCCGGCCTGCAGTCCCGATTCGACCAGTGGCAAGCCGCCCGCGCCACGCGCGAGCCGCGCCAGCGCTCGCCCGGGCGGCCACAGGCCCCCGGCGGCAGCCAGCGCGCCGGCGGCGAGCAGCGAGCGGCGCGTGAGACCCGTCGAGTCCACCGCCCCCATATACCGCGAGCGGACGGATTCGATGCGTCGGCGGCGGTGAGAAATCTCTAAATCAAATGGGAACGGGCCGGCACATGTGCCGGCCCGCCGGACGGTGCGTGCACCGTCCGGGACATCGGCGCATGCGCCGATGTCATATAGCGATCAAGCGAAGGAAGAGGTTCGCTACTCGCTGCTCTCCTCCGGCACCTCCAGCTCGCCCAATCCCTCGACGAACCCGGGGTCGGAGTTGCCGGCGCCGATCTTCTCCAAAGAGGCCAGGTCAGCGTCGAACTCGCTGCCGTAGCCGCCGCCCAGGGCCTCGCCGTCGGCCAGGCCCAGCTCGGCCGCGATCTCCTCCTGGTTGAGCAGGCCGACGTCGTCGATCGCGCGCGGCAGCGGTTCGGAGGGTTCGATCTCGATCCGGCGGTAGCGCTTCAGGCCGGTCGCGGCCGGGATCAGCTTGCCGATGATCACGTTCTCCTTGAGCCCGTTCAGCCGATCGATCTTGCCTTCCAGCGACGCGTCGGTCAGCACCTTGGTCGTCTCCTGGAAGGAGGCTGCTGAGAGGAACGAGTCGGTGTTCAGCGAGGCCTTGGTGATGCCCAGGATGATGTCTTCGAACTGGGCCGTCTCGCCGCCTTTGGAGCCGACTTCTTCGTTGGCCTTGGCAAATTCGTAGCGGTCCACGAACTGCCCCGGCAGATAGTCGGTGTCGCCCTTCTGGTCGACGCGCACCTTCTTCAGCATCTGACGCACGATCAACTCGATGTGCTTGTCGTTGATGTCCACGCCCTGGGACTTGTAGACCTCCTGCACCTCCTTGACCAGGTACTGCTCGGTCTCGGTGCGACCGCGGATCGCCAGCAGCTCGTGCGGGTACAGCGAGCCCTCGTTGAGCTGCTTGCCGGCTGCGATCTTCTCGCCTTCGGCGACGTACAGCCGCGTGCGCCGCGGGAAGGCGTGACGGTGCTCCTCGCCGGCCTCGTCGGTGATGACGACGGTCAGCGCCTTCTCGGTCTCCTCGATCGAGACGACCCCGTCCTGCTCGGCGATCTTAGCCAGGCCCTTGGGCTTGCGCGCCTCGAACAGCTCGACCACGCGCGGCAGCCCGTGCGTGATGTCCGCGCCCGCGACGCCGCCGGTGTGGAACGTACGCATCGTCAGCTGCGTGCCGGGCTCGCCGATCGACTGCGCCGCGACGATGCCGACGGCGTCGCCGATCTGCGCGGTCTGCCCGGTCGCCATCGCGCGCCCGTAGCACGCCTGGCACACGCCGCTGACGGCCTTGCACTTGAGCACCGAGCGCACAGGCACGGTGACGCGGTTGCCCTTCTCGTGTTCCTCGGCGAACGCCTGCACGATCTCATCCAGCTCGGCCAGGCCGATCTCGGCCCCCTGCTCGACGAGCATGCGCCCGCGCTTGGTCGTGATCGCCTGCGCGGCGCAGCGGCCGACAAGGTTGTCGTTGGGCTCGCCGCCCTCGTTCCAGACAACCATCTCGATGAATTCGTCGGTGCCACAGTCCGGCTCGCGGATAATCACGTCCTGGGCGACGTCAACCAGGCGTCGCGTCAGGTAGCCGGAGTCGGCGGTACGCAGCGCCGTGTCGGCCAGGCCCTTTCGGGCGCCGTGGGTAGAGATGAAGTACTCCAGCACCGACAGCCCCTCCATGAAGTTGGACTTGATCGGCCGCTCGATGATCTCCCCCTTCGGGTTGGCCATCAGGCCACGCATGCCGGCCAGCTGACGAATCTGCTTGAACGAGCCACGCGCGCCGGAGTTGGCCATCATGAAGATCGGGTTGAGCGTGTCGAGGTTCTCGATCATCGCCTCCGCGACCTCGTCGGTGGCGGCGTTCCACTTCTCAACGACCGCCTCGTGGCGCTCCTCCTGAGTGATCAGGCCCATGTCGTACTGGTCCGATATCTCGGCGACCAGCGCCTCGAACTTCGCGAGGATCTCGCCCTTGGACGGCGGGATCACGACGTCGTTCTTGGAGATGGTGATGCCGGCCTGGGTCGCGTACTTGAAGCCAAGGTCCTTGAAGGCGTCGAGCACGAGCGAGATAGCGGTCGCGCCGTAGGACTGCACGAGCGCGTCGATCAGGCGCGTGGTGTCGCGCTTCTTCATCGACTGGTTGACGAACGCGTACTTGGAGGCGTCGAACTCCTCGCCCAGCGCCTCCACGAGCGCGCGCTCGATGCGATCGTTGTAGATGATCCGCCCGACGGTGGTCAACACGTGCCCGCCGTCGCGGCCCTGCGGACGGAACTCGGCCACGTCGTGCAGCTTGACCACCCCGGCCTCGTAGGACAGCTCGGCCTCCTGGGCGGTGCGGAACACGTGCGGCCGCGCCTCGCCGGAGGGCCACTTGCCGCTGGTGAGCAGCTCGCGCTTCTCGGCCAGCTCGGCGGCTTCGGGACCATAGGTCAGGTAGTAGGCGCCAAGGATCATGTCCTGCGTCGGCGTCGCCAGCGGCGCGCCGTGCGCGGGGCTGAGGATGTTGTTGGAAGAGAGCATCAGGATCCGCGCCTCGGCCTGCGCCTCCGCTGAGAGCGGCAGGTGCACGGCCATCTGGTCGCCGTCGAAGTCGGCGTTGAAGGCGTGGCAGACGAGCGGGTGCACCTGGATCGCCTTGCCCTCGACCAGCAGCGGTTCGAAGGCCTGGATGCCGAGGCGGTGCAGCGTCGGAGCACGGTTGAGCAGCACCGGATGCTCGTGGATGACCTCCTCCAGCACGTCCCAGACCTCGCCGATCATCGAGTCGACCATCTTCTTGGCGGCCTTGATGTTCTGCGCGGACTTGCGCTCGACCAGCCGCGCCATGATGAACGGCTTGAACAGCTCCAGCGCCATGATCTTCGGCAGCCCGCACTGGTGCAGCTTCAGGTAGGGGCCGGAGACGATCACCGAGCGCCCGGAGTAGTCCACGCGCTTGCCGAGCAGGTTCTGGCGGAAGCGCCCTTGCTTGCCCTTGAGCATGTCGCTGAGCGACTTCAAGGGCCGGTTGCCCGGTCCGGTGACCGGACGCCCACGGCGGCCGTTGTCAAACAGCGCGTCCACGGCCTCCTGCAGCATCCGCTTCTCGTTGTTGACGATGATCTCGGGCGCGCCGAGGTCGAGCAGCCGCTTGAGGCGGTTGTTGCGGTTGATAACGCGGCGGTACAGGTCGTTCAGGTCGGAGGTGGCGAAGCGCCCACCGTCCAGCTGCACCATCGGCCGCAGCTCCGGCGGGATCACGGGAACCGCGTCGAGCACCATCATCTCCGGCTTGTTGCCGGACTGAATGAAGGCGGAGACGACCTTCAGCCGCTTGACGGCGCGGGCCTGCTTCTGCCCCTTGCCGGTCTTGACCTGCTCCTCCAGTTCGTTCTTTTCGACGTCGAGGTCAACCTGCTCAAGCAGGTCGCGGATCGCCTCGGCGCCCATGCCGCCGCGGAAATACTCGCCGAACCCGTAGGGCGAGCCGAAGCGCTCCTTGAGCTCGCGGAAGGTCGTCTCGTCGTGCTCGATCTGCTTGGGCTCCATCGTCTTGAACAGCTCCCAGACGTTGCGCATCCGCTCAGCGCCGTCCTCGACGTAGGCTTCGGTGTCGGAGATGTCCGCCTCGAAGGCCTTGGCGATCTCCTTGACCATCTTCTCGCGCTCCTCGTCGGAGATCTTTGAGAGGTTGATCTCAAGCGAGTCGGCCCACAGGTGGTCTTCGTCGTCAAAGCCGGTCTGCTTGCCGCTCTGCAGGTACTTTTCGCGCCGTGCCTGCTGCTCTTTGAGTTCGAGCACGCGCTCCTGCAACTCGGCGGCGTAGGAGTCGAGGACCTTGTTGACCTCCTTCTCCAGCGTGTCGAGGTCCTTCTCGCGCGCCTCCTCGTCGACCCATGTGACGATCGAAGCAGCGAAGTACAGGACCTTCTCCAGCTCCTTGGGGGCCATGTCAAGCAGGTAGCCGATGCGGCTCGGAACGCCCTTGAAAAACCAGATGTGGCTGACGGGCGCGGCCAGGTCAACGTGCCCCATGCGCTCGCGGCGGACCTTGGAGCGGGTCACCTCGACACCACAGCGCTCGCAGACGATCCCCTTGTAGCGGACGCGCTTGTACTTGCCGCAGTAGCACTCCCAGTCCTTGGTCGGGCCGAAGATGCGCTCGCAGAACAGGCCGTCCTTCTCAGGCTTGAGCGTGCGGTAGTTGATCGTCTCGGGCTTTGTCACCTCGCCGGAGCTCCAAGAGCGGATCTGCTTGGAGGAGGCGAGGCTGATCTCGATTGCGTCGAAGTTGTTGATGTCGATCATGCTGGTGCGCTTTCGCTCGCGGTTCTAACGGGCTGCGGTGGGAGTCTCTGTGTATGGCCTCCCCGGGCCTTTTTGCGCCGGCGCCCGCACGCCGGCTCGCCCTGCCTGCCTCCTGCCCCGACCTACGGGCAGGAGCTGCCGCAGGGGGCTACGTCTCGCTCTCCTGGATCTGCTCTTCGCTAAGTGCCTCGTCGGCCGCCTCAAGGCCGTCAAGGTCGATTCCGTCCGCGTCGACGTCGCCGAGGTCGATCGCGCCATCGTCCTCCGGCGCCTCGCCCGCGACCGCCCCGCCATCGCCGTCGGCCTCGGCGGCCTCAGCTGCGTCCTGGGCCTCCGGCTCGGTCTCAGTGACCTCGCCGGTGGGCGCCCTGACGCCTGAGAGATCGATGCCCAGCTCCTCGGCGGCACGCAGCAGGTCATCGTCTTCGTCGCGCAGCTCGGCGTGCTGCCCTTCCTCGGAGACCACGCCGACGTCCAGCGCCAGCGACTGCATCTCCTTGAGCAGCACCTTGAAGGACTCGGGGATCGACGGCTCGGCGATGTTCTCGCCCTTGACGATCGCCTCATACGCCTTCACCCGGCCCACGGTGTCGTCGGACTTGATCGTGAGCATCTCCTGCAGCGTGTAGGCGGCGCCATAGGCCTCCAGCGCCCACACCTCCATCTCGCCGAAGCGCTGGCCGCCGAACTGCGCCTTGCCCCCCAGCGGCTGCTGGGTGACCAGCGAGTAGGGACCGGTGGAGCGGGCGTGGATCTTGTCGTCGACCAGGTGCAGCAGCTTCAGGATGTACATGTAGCCGACGGTCACCTGCTCGGCGAACGGCTCGCCGCTGCGCCCGTTGAACAGCGTCATCTTCCCGGAGGCCTGCTCGCCAACTCGTTTGGACTTGTCGATGTCCATTTGGATGCGGCCAACGTGTGCGTCCTGCCATTTGACAAGCGCGGTGTCCACGTCTTCGACCGTGGCGCCGTCAAAGACGGGCGTGGCCACGTACACCTTCTTGTTGCCGCCGTTGGTGTGGGCTTCCTTGTAAGCGTCGGTGCCGTCGTCGTACCACCCTTGCGCGGCGGCCCAGCCAAGGTGCGTCTCAAGGATCTGCCCAACGTTCATGCGCGACGGCACGCCGAGCGGGTTGAGGATCACGTCAACCGGAGTCCCGTCCTGCAGGAACGGCATGTCCTGCTGGTCGACGATCTTTGAGATGACCCCCTTGTTGCCGTGACGGCCGGCAAGCTTGTCGCCCTCGGAGATCTTGCGCTTCTTGGCGACGAACACGCGCACCAGGTCGTTGACGCCCGGCGGCAGGTCATCGCCCTCGTCGCGGCTGAAGGTCATCACGTCGATCACGACGCCGCCCTCGCCGTGGGGCACCTTCAGCGAGGTGTCGCGGACCTCGCGCGCCTTCTCCTTGAAGATCGCGCGGATCAGCTTCTCCTCGGCGGTCAGCTCGGTCTCGCCCTTCGGCGTGACCTTGCCGACCAGCAGGTCGCCGGAGCCGACCTCGGCGCCGATCCGGACGATGCCGCGGTCGTCGAGGTTGCGCAGCGACTCCTCGGAGCGGTTGGGGATGTCGCGCGTGATCTCCTCGTCGCCGAGCTTGGTCGTGCGCGCGTCGAGCTCGTACTCCTCGATGTGGATCGAGGTCAGCTCGTCGTCCTTGACCAGGCGCTTGGAGAGGATGATCGCGTCCTCGAAGTTGTAGCCCTCCCAGGACATGAAGGCGACCAGCAGGTTCTTGCCGAGCGCCATCTCGCCCATGTCGGTGGCGGAGCCGTCGGCGAGGACCGTGCCCTCGTCGACCGGCGTCCCGACCGTCACGATCGGCTTCTGATGGATCAGCGTGCCCTGGTTGGAGCGCATGAACTTCTGGAGCTCGTGCTCGGTCTGGCCGCCGTCGGCGTTCTCGATCACGATTCGCTCGGCGTCCACGTACGAGACGGTTCCGTTCGCCTCGGCGAGGACCACGTCACCGGTGTCGACGGCTGCGCGGCGCTCCATGCCGGTGCCGACGACGGGCGCGTCGGTGACCAGCAGCGGCACCGCCTGGCGCTGCATGTTGGAGCCCATCAGCGCACGGTTGGCGTCGTCGTGCTCCAGGAATGGGATCATGGCGGTCGCCACGGACCAGATCTGCTCGGGCGACACGTCGATCAGGTCGACCTCCTTGGGGGTCACCGTCACGTACTGGCCCGCCTGGGTCCGGCACAGGATCTCGTCGCCCGCGAGGTTGCCCTTGTCATCGACCGGCGTGTTGGCCTGGGCGATGATCTGCTCCTCCTCCTGGGTGGCGTCGATGCGGACGATCTCATCGGTCACCTTGCCGTCCTTGACCACCCGGTACGGGGTGGTGACGAAGCCGTGCTCCGAGATCTCGGCGTAGGAGGACAGCGAGCCGATCAGACCGATGTTCGGACCCTCGGGGGTTTCGATCGGGCACATGCGGCCGTAATGGGTGGGGTGCACGTCGCGCACCTCGATGGGCGCCCGCTCGCGGGTCAGACCGCCCGCGCCCAGCGCACTCAGGCGCCGGCGGTGGGTCAGCCCCGAGAGGCTGTTGGTCTGGTCCATGAACTGGCTGAGCTGCGAGCTCCCGAAGAACTCCTTGAGCGCCGCGACAACCGGGCGGATGTTGACGATCGTCTGCGGGGTGATCGTGTCGGCGTCCTCGGTGGTGAGGCGCTCACGCACGACGCGCTCCATGCGGTACAGACCGATCCGGAACGCCTCCTGGATCAGCTCGCCGACGGTGCGCAGACGGCGGTTGCCGAAGTGCTCGTACTCGTCGAGGTGATCCTGGATGGGCTCACGCGGCATCGAGGCCGCCTCGGCGGCGTAGTCCAGCTTGGCCACGTCCGCCGGCTCCTCGGGCATGCCGAGGATGCGCGGAAGGGAGACCAGCTCCTTGACCAGGGCGATGATGTCGTCGTGGGTCAGGGTGCGGGTCTCGAGGTCGATGTCGAGGCCCAGGCGCGAGTTGAGCTTGTAGCGCCCCACACGCGTGAGGTCATAGCGCTTGGGATCGAAGAACAGCTGGTTGAGCAATGACCGCGCCGCGTC
>DASUIH010000008.1:0-87241 GCA_036279855.1 Solirubrobacteraceae bacterium
GGCATCGGGACGCCGACGAAGTCGGTCGTCGATGCCGCGTCTCGGCGTTTTCGACGACAGCACACACCCATCGGCCCCGGCCCCACGCGCGACCGCAGAGCCGCTCGCCGTAGAGACCGCGGGTCCCGGTTCTTACTCCAACTCGAACCCGGCCTGTGGCTCACCCGTACTCCAGGGCGGCGCGTGCGATTCGCCCGCGACCTCGGCTAGGGCCTGGTGGTAGACCTGCCAGGTGGCGCGGGCGGCGTCCTGCCAGCTCCAGGCTGGTGGTGCCGGCGCTGGGCGGCGTGAGCGCTCGGCGCTTTCGATCAAAGCTTTCATGTCGCCGACCTCCACGAACGCGGCCCGCTCGCCCAGCACCTCGCGCAGCGCCGGCGCCTCGCAGGCAGCCACAGGTGTGCCGCAGGCCAACGCCTCGACGGCGGGCAGGCCGAACCCCTCCTCCTCGGAGGCGAGCACGAGCGCGTGCGCGCCGGTGTAGATCGCCGCCAGCTCGTCGTCTGAGACCTCGCCGGTGAGGATCACGCCGGCCAGCTCGTGCGCCCATGGCCGCGTTGGCCCCGCCAGCACCAGCGGTAGCTCGCGCGGTGTGGCGGCCAGCTGGGCAACCTGCTTGCGCGGGTCGGGGTGGCGCAGGGAGCCGACCCACAGCAGGTAGCGCTCCGGCAGCCCGTAGCGCTCTCGCGTGTCGGCCACCTGCTGCTCGCCGCGTGCGTACATCCGCGGGTCTGGCGCCTCCGGGATCACCGCGATCCGCTCGCGCTTTACCCCCAGCCGCTGCACTGCGTCGGTAGCCACGGTCTCCGTTGGCACGATCGCCCGCATCGCTCGCTGCACCGCCAGCTTGCGCATGCGCAGCCGCACGCCGGTGCGCAGGTGCTCGCTGACGCGCTTGAGCGCGGCCAGGTCGTGCAGCGTGACGACCATCGGGCAGGGGCTGCGCAGGATCGCCCCCTCCAGCCAGGGTGAGTGAAACAGGTCGATCCGCCTTCCCCGGACGGTGCTCGCGGGCCGCTGCGTCTCGACGATCTCAACCTCTTTGGGAGCGGTTTCGCGCAGCGCCTCAAGGATGCAGCGCGAGTAGCGTCCGACTCCACGCACCGCGGCGACCGGCCGGCTGTCGAAAGCAACCTTCACGCGCTCGCGAACCATAGACGCTACCGCCGCCCTGTAGGTGCTTTTCGCGTTAGGGATCGCCCGCTTTGCGGACATTGCCGGCGCGCTCGCCCGTAGTGTTGTGGCGATGGCGCCATCGAGCTCCTACCACGATGCCGTCTGGGAAGCGCTGCCGCAGGGTCTTGTGCCCGAGCGTGCGGCGCTGCGCAAGCGTTTCCTGGTGGAGCGCGTGCGGCGCGAGCACGCACGGCTCGGACGCCCGCCGCGTGTGCTCGACGTCGGCTGTGGCGACGGTTGGTTTGCGGCGGCGCTGGCGGCTGCGGGCGCTGAGCCGGTCGCGGTCGACGTCGCCGCCGAGGCTGTGCGCCGTGCGTGCGCCGCGCACCCCGACCTCGATGCGCGGCTGGTCGCGGCGGATGCTGAGCTGCCATTTGCCGACGCCGACTTCGACGTCGTCTGGGCCGGCGAGACGATTGAGCACGTCGCCGACACCGCGGCTTGGCTCTCAGAGTTGCGGCGGGTGCTTCGCAGCGGCGGCGTCTTGCTGCTCAGCACCCCCGATCACGGCCCGTTGACACGGCTGCGGCTGGCGCTGTGGCCCCCGGCCTTCGAAGCGCATTTCGACCCGCGCAGCGATCACCTGCGCTTCTACACGCGCCGCTCTCTCTACAACCTGCTCGCGGACTTCGGCTACGAAGAGCTGGAGGTCTTCGGCGCCGGCGGCGTCCCCGGCGCGCGCCGTGCGCTGCTGGCGGCCGGCAGGCGTTCGCGCTTTTGAGTGCCGCTCGTCGTTGCGGCTGCCTGATCGGCGCGCAGCGCTTCGACGTAGGTGTTCTGCGTGGCAACCGACTGGGGATCGAGGTAGACCGCCGCGCGCAGCTCCTGCACGGCGGCGGCCGGGTCGCTGTGCAGGTCGTATTCGCCCAGCGTGCTCCACGTTTCGGGATTGGACGGCTGCATGTGCACGGCCCTCTGCAGCGTCGCGCGCGCCAGCCCTCCCTGCCCGGTCTCGTGCTGGACGGCGGCCAACCGGAACAGGGCGGTCGCCGACAGCGGGTCGCGCCCCACGCCGGCCTGCGCTGCCGACAGCGCCGCCACCGGGTTCTTGCGCAGCAGCGCCAGCGCCTGTTCGGAGGCGTCGACCGAGCGCTGTGGCTGCCACTGGCTCCAGGCCGCCAGCAGCGTGCCGGCCAGCACGACAAGCACGACGGCTAGTCGCAGCGGCTCGACTTTTCCCACCGGCCAGCGCGGCCGCGGAGTTCCGGTGCCATTGCTGTGCGACTGAGGCACTTGCGCTTGCGCGGAGCCGGCCGCCGCAAGCAGGTTGCCGCCGGGCAGCGGACCGCGGCCGGCCAGCCAGCCCGCGCACAGCAGCGCCACCAGCGCATTGCCAGGGACGTACCAGGTCCAATCCACAAACGAGTGCACGCCGAAGGCGATCACGATGCAGAGCATGCTCAGCAGCCCGATCCGCTCAGGCGTGTACGCCAGCGCCTGTGCCCGCCAGGCCAGCTCGGGCGGCGAGCGGCGCGCCTGCCAGCGGCGGTTGAAGGGATGCGTGCCGCGCCCGGCCGCGGCCATCCAGGCCAGCAGCAGCGCCAGCGTCACGCCGAGGCCGACCAGGCCGAGGTCCGCCAGCGTCTGCACGACATAGCCGTGGGCTTGGCGCACGTCGATCGGAATCGTGCGGTAGCGCAGCCGCGCCGTCTCATAGCCGGCGGCGCCGGCACCGAGCGCGGGATGCGCTTCGAAGATGTCGATCGCCTCCTTCCAGTAGCGCGCGCGCACGCTCCCCACCGCTGTCAGCCGCCCGGCCGTGTTGGCAGGCACCTTCGCATTGGGATTGGTCAGCGAGGAGAGATCGTGCGAGACGGTCCCCGTCAATCCGCGTTCAGTGCTCGCCAGGGCGCCGATCGCGCCCGCCAGCGCCAGCGTCAGCAGCGCCGCGATCGCATAGCCGGCGGCCCGGCGCGTGCGCACGCGCGGGGCACTGCGATCGCCAAAGAAGCCGATCGCGATGCCGGCCGCCAGCAGCACGACCGCCATCGCCGCCAGCAGCACGCCGAACTGGTGCCCGGCGGTCGTGCGGGCGACCAGGCCGACCGCTTCGTCTTTAAGCGCGGGCTTGGCGAAGTCCCAAGCGATTACGGGCGCTGCGCCAAGCGCGGCGATCGCCAGCACGCGCACGCCGCGCAGCCTCAGCGGCACCAGCGCCATCCAGGCGGCGACGCCGATCGCAAGCGCGACCAGCGACCCGCGCGAATAGGTGAGCATCAGCGTCACCAGCATCAGCCCGAGCCCGGGATAGGCGAGCGCCGTCAGCAGCGCGTGGCCGGCGCGTCGGGCACCGAGCCACAGGCAGCCGATCGCCCCCATCGCCGCCGTCAGGCCGATCGCGTTCCAGTAGCCATAGGGTTTTTGCAGGCGCGCGTAGCTGTCGTTGACGTCGAGGTGGTTGGGCAGGACCTTGGTCAGCAGCGCGTATACGCAGACGATCGCGGCCGCGAGCACGATGCCCCCCAGCAGCGCCCGCCATCCCGCTGGGGCGACCCAAACGACAGCGACGGCGGCGGCGAACACGGCTGCGTAACAGAGCATCCGGTTTGCGTCCTGCCAGCTCGCGTCCGGCGCCACCGACCAGGCGACAGACAGCCCGGTGAGCGCGGCGAAGGCCAGCAGCAGCCCAAGCGCCCAGGCGCCGTACGCACGCGCGCCGTCGGGGCGCAGCAGCACCGCGGTAGCTACCGCCGCCCCCGCCACCAGCGTCAGCACCAGCTCAAGCTTGGTCAGTGCGGCGAGGTCCAGCCCGCCGCCGGCCAAGAACGTCGCCAGGCACAGCAGGCCGGCGATGGCGATCGTGCCCAGCGCCGTCGCGTAGGGCTCACGCAGCGCGGTTGGGCGCTGCGCCGGCGCCCAGTCCGGCTGTGGCGGTATCACCTGCGTCGGCTGCTCAGTCGTCTGCGTCGCGGCGTGCGCGGACACGCTTGCGTACCTCCCAGCCGGCCAGCAGCGCCGCGGTCGCCAGCAGTAGAGCCAGGATCGCGAACAGCGCGTGCGGCAGCGTGTTGACCGCTGAGGCGATGTTGGCGTGCACGACGCCGGGCCGGATCGGCTCGTTGCCCACCTGAACAGGCGTTGAGCCACCGTGCTTGTGGGCTCTCTGCACTTGCTTCTGCTCGGCCGGCGAGAGCGTCAGCGCGGTGTGCGGCGCGCCCGCTTTTTCGCCGGTGCCGCCGCCGGCCGCGGCGGCCTCGGCTGCTCGGATTTCGCGTTCGCATTCGGAATACTCGCGAGTAGTTGTCGAAATGTCTTTGAGCGCTTCGCGGTACTGCGCGGCCGTGTAGCCGCTGAACGGTTCGCCTTTGGCGCACTTGTCGACGATCGTCTGTCCGACGCCGGCGAGCGCCGGCGTGGCCGCAAAGGCGAGGATCAGCGCGATCAGGGCGCCGAGTGCGAGGCTGCTGCGGGCTGCCAAGGTGCGCACGCTACCGGACGCCTCCCCGGGAGCAGCCGACGCTTGCCAGCGCGTCCGCGAAGCCCGCGGCCCAGGCTTTGAAGTCGTAGGCGGCGACGTCGCGTCGGCCGGCTGCCCCCAGCTGCCGGCGCTCGTCGGCGTCGCCGGCGAGTTTCCGCATCGTGGCCGCCAGAGCGATCGGGTCACCGGCAGGTACGATTGCGCCGTTGTGCCCGTTGCGCACCAGCCCGCCGGCGGCGGCGCCGACGGCGTCGCTTGCGATCACTGTTAGACCCTGGTTCATTGCCTCGTTGACCACCAACCCCCAAGGCTCGCGGAAGCTGCGGGTTGCGATCGAAGGCACCACCAACACGTCCGAGGCCGCGTAAAAGTCGCGCAGCTTGGATGCGGGCACGGCTTCAAAGCCCGCCACCGCGCCGCCGGCAGGGACCCAAGGGGGGCTGGGCCCCGTGCCGACGAGGACGAGCGCGGCGGTTGGTGCCTGAAGGCCCGACATGCTCCAAGCCTCGAAGAGCACCCCTAGTCCCTTTTCCCGCGCCGGACGACCTGCAAACAGAAACTTTGTGTTCGCATTGGTCGGCCAGTCCGAGCCATTCGGCGGCGACACGTCGTCGCTGCTCCAGAAGGCGTTGTCGACGGCCTGCGGCGCGACGTGCACGTTGCGGGCTCCATAGGCGCGCACGTAAGCGCTCACGTGCGGCCCGTATGTGACAAGCGCGTCGGCGGAGCGGTACAGGCGGCGCAGGGCCAGGTAGCTGGCGGCGTGTGCCGGCGTGCGCGGATGCGCCCACAACGAGCACCACAGGATCAGCGGCACGCGCGCCCGGCGCGCGCCGGCCCAGCCGGCCGGCAGCGCCACGCGGCCGCCGGTCGAGCAGACGACGGCGCGGTAGCGGCCGCTGGCGGCCAGCTCGTAGGCCGCCTGCTCGGATACGTGCAGATGCGGGAATGGCAGATCGGTGGCAGTGGAGCCGCCGCCGTGCTTTAGGCGCCCGCCGAACAGCGCGAACTGGACGTGCTCGCGCTCGTGCAGCTCTGCGAAGGCCCCTGTGCGGTAGGCCGGGGCGTGCCCCGTCACAAACAGCACTGGTTTGGCCTGTGTTGCCGCGCTCATTGTCGGCGACCCACCGACAGCGCGTGCTCGTAGGCGGCCAGCGTCTGTTCGCCGCAGCGCGTCCACGTGAAGTTGGCGGCCACCGTCTCGCGCGCGCGCATGCTCGCCTCGCGCAGCCGGTGCGGATCGCCGAGCAGCTCGTCGATGCGCTGCGTCAGCCGCTCGATGTCCCCGGGTGGCACCAGCACGAAGCCATCGCCGGCGGCGGCTATCTCCTCGGGTCCCGGCTCGCCGCGGCAGCCGATCGCCGGCACGCCGCCGGCCATTGCCTCGATGTAGGCGACGCCGAACGCCTCCTCGGTCGAGGGCATCGCAAACAGCGTGCAACCGCGAGCAAGCGCGACCGCCCGCTCGTGCGGCAGCTGACCGTGAAAGACGACGCGCTCGGCCACGCCAAGCTGTTGCGCCAGCCGCTGCAGCGCACCGCGCTCAGGCCCGTCGCCGACGATCTCATAGCGCAACGCCGGATGGCGCTTGGCGAGCACGGCTAGTGCCCTGATCACGTCGGCGTGGCGCTTGCGCGCCACCAGGTGCCCCACGGTCACAAGCGTTTGCCCGGCACGCTCACCGCGCCTCTGCGGTGGACTCGAACTGCCGCGACGGCTGTCCGGCAGGTCGGCCCCCAGGTGCACGATGCGGGTGTCGAGCGCGCCGCGCTCGCGCGCCAGCTCAGCGATGTCACGGCTATTGGCCAGGACGGTGCTGGCGGCGGCGAGGTTCCTGCGCACGGCCGCCTCGCCGGCCGGGCTGCGCGGCGCGGTGTACAGCACGTCGCCGCCGTGCACGGAGATCGCCAGCGGAGCCTTCAGACGCGCTCGTCGCGCCGCGTCAGCGGCCGGGATCGCGTTGTGGGCGTGGATCAGCCCGTATGGAAACCCCCGCTGTAGCCGCCGCAGCGCCAGCGCCAGCGCGGGCGCCGCCCAGGCGCCCCAGGCGTGGTAGGAGCCCGAGCGCGGCGGTGAGAGGTAGCGGATATAGGTGACCTGCAGCCCGTCGCGCGTTTCGCGGCGCGGCTGGCCAAGCAGCACCCGCAGCGAACGCGCCGTTTGTGCCGGCCCCCCCTTCAGTGCCGAGTGTGGCGGCACCAGCCGGTGCAGAACCAGCACGCGTACTTCCGCGCCGGCGTCGCGCGCCGCCAGCGCCTGTCGGTGCGCCCACACGCCCAGCACCGGATCGGCGCGGCTGGGATAGAACTCGGCGACGACTGCGACCTTCATCTCCGTGCTCACCAGCGCCGGTGGGTGACGAGGGTCTGCTGGGCCTCGGCGGCGGTCAGGTAGGGCCTCCCGTCGAGGAAGGTTCGCGCCTCGGCAAGCGCCTGCTCGCGTGAATAGGCTGAGGCGGCGGGTGCGCTGCGATGAGAGATCGCAACGGCATCGATCACGCCGCAGCGCCAGCCCTGCTCGGCGGCAAGCGCCGCCCAGTGCAGGTCAAGGCCCCAGCCCATGCGCAGCTGTGGGAACGGCAGCAGTTCTTTGAAGGTGGAACGGGCAAACGCGGTTACCGGCCCAATCTCCACAAAGCGGGTCTGACGTGCCACGGAGCCGGCTTGGCGGCGGGTCACGCGCCAGGCCGCGTGCGAGGCGGCACGGTGCGCGGGCTGGGCGAGCCGCAGGTCAAAGCGCTCGCAGAGGAACAGAAAGCGGTCAAGAAAGCCGCGCGGCAGCACGATGTCGTCGTCGAGCGCCAGCAGCCAGTCAAAGCTCTCCGGCGGGGTGGCATCGAGCAGCAGATTGAGGTTTTCGAACTTGCCACCTGCGCCAGGCGCTTTGGCGCGCAGCTCCACGTGGTGGCGCGAGCGTGCCAGCTCCGCTCGGATCGCGTTCGTGAGCCGTCCGTTCTCGGGCCGCTCGATCGAGAGCGCCAGCACACGCCGTGTCGGCGGCTCGCCCTGGGCGGCGCGCGCCAACCTGATCGGACGCGCGCGAGCCAGCTCGCGGATATCTTCGCCGGTGTCGCGGAGATGGCGGCGCAGGCCGTCGCGGCCGCCAACGGTGCCGCTCTCGCCGGAGAGGAAGTCGTCTTTGCTTATGCTCGCGGCGGAGGGCACGTCGTCTTTGTCTGTGCTCGTGGCGGGGGGGAAGTCGTCTATGTCTGTGCTCTTGGTGGAGGGGAAGTCGTCTTCGTTTGTGTACCTGCCGGCAAAGGGGGGTGTGTGGGGGTAAGTGCGATCGCGGTGTGGCGTTGAAGGGGGGTGTGTACGCATCTTGGTGCCTTCGAGTACGCGCCCCCAGCTGTGCGCGACCATCGTCAGGCCCATCGGGCAGCGACGGCGCACGACGTGACCAAAGCAGCCGGCAAGCGTGCGCAGCTCACGTGGCAGCGACGGTGCCTGTCCACGCCAGGCGTCAAAGCGCCGGGCCGCGCGTCCGCGAACGTAGGCGGCCTTGCATAGCGGGCGCAGTCGCGCGTCGGCCGGCTTGCGGCGATGCACCAGCGCGGCGCCGGCGACATACAGCGCCCCGTCCGGCGCGGCCAGCCGTTCCTGCCACTCCTGCTCGTCGCCGCCGTGTTCGAGCGAGACGTCAAACGGGCCGACGCGCTGAAACGCGGCGCGGCGGATCGCCATGTTCGCGCCCCAGGCAAAGCGCGTGCGCGTGTCGCTCGCGCCCAACTCAAGCGAGGTTATCGGCGGCCCCTCGCGGCCGCAGCTGTGCGGCGGCGAGCCCTCCAGGCGCACGTGAATCGGGCCGGCGAAGACGTTGGTGCTTGGATGCCGGCGTGCGGCATCCAGCAGGGCCTGCAGCCAGCCTGCGCCTGCCACCACGTCGTCGTCCACAAACACGATCAACTCGCCGCTGGAGCGCTCGATGCCGCTGTTGCGGGCGACGTTCAGGCCGAGCGGCCGCGGATGCGGCTCGTAGCGGGCGCCAAGGCGCCCGCACAGCTCGCGCGCCTGCTCGGACGGCCCGGCATCGTCGATCACGATCACCTCGCTGCCGGCCGCGGTGGCCTGTGGCATCAGCGAGGACAGCGCGACCTGCAGGTAGTCGAGCCGCGCACGCGTCGGCACCACGATTGAGGCGGCTGGGGTGCCGGAGACGGATGACATGCGCGCAACAGTCTAGGTTTGCGCGATAGCGCGATGATCCTGTTCCTGCACAATCGCTATCGGACCGCCGGCGGCGAGGAGCGCGTGGTCGGTGCACTGATGGCGCTCGTGCGCGAGCAGCTCGACGAGCCGGTGCAGCTGCTGGCCCGCGATTCTGGGGACGGCGGCAAGGTGCGGGCTGCCGCGGGACTGCTGCGCGGCGGCCTGGCGCCGGCCGACGTGGGCAAGGCCGTGCGCATGAGCGGCGCACGTGTCGTGCACGCCCACAATCTGAGCCCGCAGTTCGGTTGGCGCGCGTTGGCAGCGGCCAAGCAGGCAGGGGCGCGCGTGGTACTGCACCTGCACCAGTACCGGCTGGTGTGCGCCAACGGCGTCTGCTTCACCAAGGGGGCGGAGTGCGTGCGCTGCCATGGGCGCAACACGCTGCCGGGCGTGATTCACAACTGTCGCGGCAGTCGCGCGGAGGCGCTCGCCTACGGCGTCTCGCTGGCGCTGTGGCAGCGGCAGATGGCCGCGCTCGCCGACGTCGTGATCGTCCCCAGCGAGTTCGCGCGCGAGCGTCTGCGCGAGTTGGGGGCGCCGCTGGATTGGGAGCGGGTACACGTGTTGGCGCCGCCGGTGCAGGCGCCAACGCAGCCGGTCGACGTGGGCACGGGGGGCTATGCGCTGGTCGTGTCGCGGTTGGCGCCGGAGAAGGGCGTGGATGTCGCTATTGATGCGTGTCGCCTGGCGCGCATACCGCTTGTCGTGGCGGGCGACGGCCCCGAACGCGCGGCGCTGCAAAGGCGAGGCGACGGCAGCGACGTGCGCTTCGTCGGCCGCGTCGACGACGCCGAGCTGGCGCGGCTGCGCGCCGGCGCCGCGCTGGCGATTGTGCCCTCGCGTTCGGCCGAGACGTTTGGCATGGCGGCGGCGGAGGCGATGGCGGCGGGGCTGCCGGTGGTTGCCAGCCGCGTTGGGGCGCTGGTCGAGTTGGTGCCGGCAGAGGGGCTGGTCGAAGCCGGCGACGTCGCCGCCTGCGCGGAAGCGATCGGGCGGTTGTGGCGCGACCAGGATGCCGGCGCGCGGGCGCGCGAGCAGGCGCGATCGGTGTGCGCGCCGGAGCGGGTGGGCGTGCGGCTGGGAGAGCTTTACGGCCTTGCGGCCGGTGGCTGAGCGCTCGGCAGGCGTTAACGTCCGCGAGCGATGGCTACCGACGAGCCGAGGCGCGCCCTGATCACCGGCGTCACAGGGCAGGACGGCTCGTTCCTGGCCGAGCTGCTGTTGGAGCGGGCCTACGAGGTTACGGGCGTGGCCCGCGGCGGCGAGCAGCGGGAGCTGGGCTGCAGCGAGCACCTACGCGGGCGCATGCGAGTGTTGGATGGCGACCTGCTCGATCCCGACAGCCTGCGGGCAGCGCTTGCCGCGACAGGTCCGCACGAGCTTTACCACCTCGCCTCGCCGTCGTTCGTCCCCGGCTCCTGGCAGCGGCCACGCCAGACGATCGAAGCGATCGCCGGCTCGACCGCGACGCTGCTGGAGGCCGTGCGCGACGAGTTTCACAGCACGCGCGTGTTCCTAGCCGGTTCGGCAGCGATGTTCGGCGATGCGCCGGAGAGCCCTCAAAGCGAGCAGACCATCTGCGCCCCCGCCAATCCCTACGCGATCGCCAAGCTCGCATCGCACCGCCTGGTCGGTGCGATGCGCGAGCAGGACGGGCTGTGGGCCTGCTCGGGGATCCTCTTCAACCACGAGTCTGAGCGCCGGCCGGAGCGGTTCGTGACGCAGACGCTGGCACGCGCGGCAGCGCAGATCAAGCTCGGCCTGGCCGCGGAGGTGCGGATCGGCTCGCCGCAGGCGGTACGTGACTGGTCGTTCGCCGGCGACACGATGCGCGGCGCCTGGCTGGCATTGCAGCAGGAGCAACCCGATGACTACGTGTTCGCAAGCGGTCTCGGGCACACGGTCACCGAGCTGGGGCGTGCCGCCTTCGCCTGCGTGGGCCTCGACTTCGAGCGCTACGCGCGCCTGGACGCCGCCTTGCTGCGGCCCTTGGAGGCGACGCCCAGCGTCGGCGATCCGAGCAGGGCGCGGGAGCGCCTTGGCTGGAGGCCCGAGCTGGACTTCGAGCAACTCGTGCAGCGGATGGTGCAGGCGCAGCTGACCGCGCTTGGCGCCGACCCGGCCGTGACCGTCTCGACGCGCGCGTAGACTCAGGGCGCGATGAGGACGGTCGGCATCATCGGCCTTGGCTATGTCGGGCTGCCGCTGGCGGTGGCTTTTGCCGAGCAGGGCTGCGACGTTGTGGCGGTCGATTGCGACGCGCGCAGGGTGCAGGCGCTGCAGCGAGGGCAGTCCCACATCGAGGACGTCTCCGACGCGCGGCTGCAGGGCATAAGCGGGCGGCTGGCGGTGTCGACCAGCTATGAGGAGCTACGGCGTGCCGACGCCGTGCTCGTGTGCGTGCCGACGCCGCTGACGGCCAACCGCGAGCCGGAGCTGGGGCCGCTGATCGACAGCGCCCGCGGGCTGGCGGGCGTGCTGCGAGCAGGGCAGCTGGTCGTGCTTGAGTCGACCACCTATCCCGGCACCACGCGCGAGCGCTTTGCGCCGCTGCTGGAGGAGTCGGGCTTGGCGGCCGGGCGCGACTTCCATCTGGCCTTCTCACCCGAGCGCGTCGATCCCGGGCGCGAGGACTACACGCTGCGCAACACGCCAAAGGTGATCGGCGGCCTGACCGAGGGCTGCGCCGATCGCGCGCAGGCGCTGTACGAGCTTGTGTGCGAGGAGATAGTGCGGGTCTCCACGCCGGAGGCGGCGGAGCTGACAAAGCTGCTTGAGAACATCTTTCGCTCGGTCAACATCGCGCTTGTCAACGAGCTGGCGATGCTCACCGACCGCATGGGCATCGACGTGTGGGAGGTGGTCGAGGCGGCCGCGACCAAGCCCTACGGCTTCATGAGCTTCTCGCCCGGGCCGGGCATGGGTGGCCACTGCCTGCCGGTCGATCCCTTCTACTTGAGCTGGCGCGCGCGCGAGTTCGACATGACGACCGAGTTCATCGAGCTGGCCGGCAAGATCAACCAGCAGATGCCATATCATTGCGTGGCCAAGGTCGAGCGCGCGCTCAACGACGCCGGCCGCTCGGTCAAGGGGGCACGGATCGCCGTGTTTGGCGTCAGCTACAAGCCGGGAGTCGGCGACACGCGCGAGTCACCGGCGCTGAAGATCCTGCAGCTGCTGGGGGGGCTTGGCGCCGAGCTCAGCTACCACGACCAGCACGTGCCGACACTGGCCGAGGAGGGGTTGCAAAGCGTCACCTTCGAGCAGGCGCTGGCCGATGCCGACCTGGCGTTGATCGTCACCGCCCATCCCGGCGTCGACCACGAGCAGATCGCGCGGCGTGCACGCCTGGTGGTGGACCTGCGCGGCGTCACCCGCGGCAGCGGCGTGGCCGGCGTGGTACGGCTGTGAAGTCCGATCCGCGCGCTCCCGGCCTGGTGCTGGGTGAGAACGTGTCGATCGGAGAGGACGTCAGCTTTGGCGCGCACGTGGTCGTCCACGACGGCACCGCGATCGGCGACGGCTGCGTGATCGAGGACGGCGCCGTGCTCGGCAAGCGCCCGCGTTTGGCGCGCGGCTCCGCGGCCGCCGGCGAGGTCGCCGATCTGAGAATCGGCGCGCGGGTGACCGTCTGTGCCGGCGCGATCGTGTTCGCCGGCGCGCGGGTCGGCGACGAGGCGATACTTGGCGATCAGTGCTTCGTTCGCGAGCGCTCGCGGGTCGGCGAGCGCTCGGTCATCGGCCGCGGCAGCGTGGTCGACAACGATGTGATCGTCGGCGCTCGCGTGAAGGTGCAGACCAACGTGTATCTGACGGCGTTCAGCACGGTCGAGGATGACGTGTTCGTCGGTCCCGGTGCCAGCACCACCAACGACGACACGATGGCCCGGCACGGCTCGGAGCACACCTTGCGTGGAGCGACGCTGCGACGGGCCTGTCGCGTCGGCGGCAGCGTGGTGCTGACGCCGGGCGTGGAGGTTGGCGAGGAGGCGTTTGTCGCCGCTGGAGCTGTGGTTACCCGCGATGTGCCGGCGCGTGCGGTGGCGATGGGGGTGCCGGCGCGGGTGGTGCGCGAAGTGGGCGAGGAGGATCTGCTGGAGTCCTGGCGCTAAGAACCCCTTTCAAATGCGCGTACGCCTGGCTACGGCCGATGGCCTTCGCGGAGCGGCGTCCTCGGCGCTCGACTTGGCGCCGCCAAGCCTTCGCGCCTGCGTCCTTACCGATCGGAGATCGACGGGATCTCCGATCGGCCAACACGACCCTCGACCGTCCCAGCCGCACACGCATTTTGAAAGGGGTTCTAAGGCAGCGCGGCGAGAATCTCCTCAGCTGCTTGACCGACGTGCTCCCGCGAGAGGGACAGGCGGCAAATGGCGAAGGGCAGCCCGTGCTCGGTCTGCGCGGCCTGACAAAGTCGCTCGCCCAGCAGCTTGGCGAAGTCGCGGGCGGGCAGCAGGGCTGAGCCGTCGCTCGGCCGAGCCTGGTCGGCTGCCGCTACGCCGGTTTGCTTGCTCTCTCGCGCGCATCGCGCGCACGAGACGTAGAGGAAGCGTTGCACGCGCTGATCGATGGCCGCGCGCAGGATCGCGCTGTCGAGCGCCGCGCTCGCAGTGATCAGGCTGTACTCGGCCGCGGCGTCCTCCGATGGGCATGCCAGATGCACGACGCGATCGCAGCCGCGGACCGCCGAAGCGGCCTGCTCGTGCTCGCGCAGGTCGCCCGTTCGAATCTCGCAACCTTCGCGCATCCACTGCGGGGCGTCTTTGCGGTCGGCCACGCGGACGTCATAGGCGGGGTCTGCCAGCAGGCGCCGGACGACCTCGGCGCCGATCGTGCCGGTGCCGCCGGTGACGAGCACTCGGCTCACCGGCGCTCGCTCACAGAGCGCGCGTACTGGCACGCGAAGGCCGCCAGGAAGCGGGGGTTGCCGAGCAGGTAGCGCCGCCACAAGCGCCGTGGCTCACGCGAGAGGCGGTACAGCCACTCCAGGCCGTGGTCGCCCATCCACGCCGGGGCCTGCGACACCAGGCCCGCGTGGAAGTCAAACGCGGCGCCGACGCCAACCAGCAGCGGCGCTTTCAGCAGCGGGCGCATTTCGCTCATCCACAGCTCCTGGCGCGGCTGCCCGGTCCCCACCCACACGACCTGAGCGCCGCTGCAGTCGATGTCGGCGATCACCCGCTCGCGCTCGCTCGGCGTCAGCGGTGGCTCGCCGATCGGACGGAAGCGCGGCGAGCAGCCGCCGGCGATGCGAAGGGCTGGGAAGCGCTCGCTCAGGCGTCGTTCGAGCAGCGCTCGCGCCCGGTCGTCGCGCCCGCCGTACAGGTAGGCGGGGGTGCCGCTGCCAGCCGCCCGCGCACACCAGCGCAGCATCAGCTCTGGGCCGTAGACGCGTGTGGCCCGCGTGTGGCCGAGCGCCCGTAGCGACCACACGAGCGGCTGGCCGTCGGGCACGGCCAGCGTCAGATCGCGCACAGCCTGCATCGTCGCCGGTTCGTCACGTGCGCAGATCAACAGGTTGACGGCCGCGGCCGTAATCGAGCCGCGGGCGCCGCAAGCCACGGTCGCGTCCATCCAGTCGAGCACCTCGTCATAGCTGGAGATCGCCAGCGGCACCCCCAGGACCTCAGCGCGCGCGGGCGGCGCGGGCACGGCGCCGGGCGGCCGCGGGGCGGACGCGGGTGCGCCGTCAGGCTCGGGCATTGGTCGAAAGCCTACCCAAGTGCTGCTCAGCCCTGGCCGGCTCGTCGATCAAAGCTCGGATGAGCCGGACTGTTCGCAATGTTCACAGCAGTCAGTCGAGGCTGGCGCGTTACCGCGCCGAGCGACTGCTGCGCAAGGGCTTCCCCGAGCACAGGGCCAAGGTGCTGGCGGTCGTCCGCTCGAAGCTGCGCGCCGCCGGCGTCTCGCTCGACCAGGCCGACCTGGAGGCCTGTTACTCGCAGGCTTGGCACGGGCTGTACACGCAAATGCTGGCCGGCGAGACGATCGAGAGCCCAGAGGGCTGGCTGGTGCTCGTCAGCTTCCGTCGCGCGATCGACGAGGCCCGCGCTCGCTCACGCGTTCGCCCCGGCGCCGGCGAGGACATCGCGTCGGCGGTCGATACGGCGGGCGCGGCCGAGTCGGACCTGGTGGGTGCGCTGGACGACCGCGACCGGCTGCGAGCGCTGTTTGAGGCGCTGCGCTCGACGCTGTCTACGCGCGAGTGCGAAGCCGCCTCGTTGTGTTACCTGCAGGGGCTCTCGCGCGCGCAGGCGGCGGTGCAAATGGGCATCAGCGAGCGGCGCATGCGCAAGCTGATGGAGGGAGCGGGCGGCGGCGCTCTCGGCGTCGCCGGCAAGGTCGGTGAGCTTCTGGACACGATCCAGGCCGGCGGTTGGTGCGAGCAGCAAGCGTCGCTGATACGCGCGTACGCGTTCGGGATCCTCGACCCCGACGGCGAGCGTCACGCGCTTGCCGTCGCGCACACGCGCCAATGCCCGGCCTGCCGCGCGCAAGTTGCCGCTCTGCGCGGCCTGGCCTCGGTGCTGCCGCCGCTGCCGCTGGCGTTCGTGCTCGGCGCGGGACGCGCGCCGCGCGCCGAGCGACCTCGACTGCGCGGGCTCGCGCGGGCTCGCCATGGGCTGCGTGCCGGCGCCGGCACGCCTGGCGGGGGCGCCGTGTCGGTGAAGCTGATGGTGGTCGGCGTGGCGCTGCTTGGCGTCGTGCCGGCGTACTTGGCGATACGACCGGTCGCTCGCTCTGCGCACGCTCAGGCCACGCACACGGCGATCGCTCCTGTGGCGTTCGGCCCCACCGATCGCCTCGTGTCGTTGCCGCACGGGATTGCGGCTAAGCGGAGCCGGCTCGCACGCAAGCGGCACACGGCTGTTCGCGCATCGGCGAAGCGCAAGACGCGTGCGCCTGTCAAGGACTCCGGCGTAGGTGGCCCGGCTGGGGAGTTCTCGCCCGAGCGCGTGCGCGGCGAATCCGGCTCGGCCGGCAGGGTCGTCGCGCCGCCGCCGGCCCAGCCGGCTGCCGGCGCCGCTAGGGAGTTCGGCGTCGAATAGACAGCCTTGGCTCAGCTACGCGGAAACACCTGCGTCAGCCGCTTGAGTGCCAACGGGCTGCCCTTTGGCCGCAGGCGGCCGCGAACGAGCAACTGCAGCGGATCGGCGCGCTCGCCGATCACGTCGACAAAGTCCTGATAGGAGACGCGCAGGCGCAGGTCCGGCTTGGCCGCCACCCCCTCGTGCACGCTGCTTGAACCGTTGTCGACGCGCAGGTGCCAGATCGGCACGTCCGGGTCGGTGAACTCCCACTGGAAGGTGGTTGGGCGCTTCAGGCCGTGATCGGGGTTGACCTGACGGCGGATCGTGTCGAACAGCAGGGCCACGGTCTCGCGGTCGCGCTTGCTTGGGCCCTCACGCACACCGATGATTCCAGCCTGGGCCAGCGTGCGGCCGCGCTGGGAAATCTCGATTGGCGACAGGCCCGGCGGCAACAAGGCCGGTCCCGGCAGGCTCTCGGGGGGCATGCCGGCCGAGCGCAGCTTGGTCGTCATCGAGGTCAGGCCTTCGACGCCCACCTCGTCGTAGGTGGCGCCGAACACCGTCACGTACTCTTCGTTCCAGCCGGGCGGCATCAGCACCTGCGCGGTGTAGCGGGTGACTTCGCGCAGCAGCCCGGCGACGGCCTTGGGCACGCCAATCGGGTCTTCGCGCTTGAGGTCGGACAGCAGCTTGACGCCGAAGCCGATGTGGCGCTGCTCGTCGGCGGCGATGTTCTGCATCCCCTGACGGAAGGCGGGCAGCACGTCGCGCTCTTCCAGATAGCTGCAGATGAAGTGTTGTCCGGGCTGGGCCAGAGAGGCCTCGATCACGATGTGGTAGAGCGTCACGGCGGCTGCGAGCTTGGCCGGCGAGCGGTCTTTGCGCAGCTCCTCGGCCATTGTGCCCAGGCGATCGAAGATCTTGCGAAAGCCGGGCGTCAGCTGCGGCTTGATCGCCTCTAGGCCGCTGTGGGCCGAGCCCGAGCCGATCCCGCAGACCTCCTGCATGAAGCGCTTGAAGAAGACGGCGTGGCGCGCCTCGTCGACCTGCTGGGTGGCCAGGAAGTACTTCTGCTCCTCGCGCGGCGCCGCGTCGATGTAGGGCGAGAGGTTGTCGGCTACCGCGTCCTCGCCCCAGAAGAACAGGGCGTAGTTCCACAGGGCGGCGGTGCGCTCGAACTCGCTGAAACGCTCGCGCCACTGCTTGGCGTCCTCGCTGAAGTCAAGGTCCATCGCGCTCCAGTTGCCGCGCTCCCAGCGGTGGTAGAGATCCTCGTAGGAGATCGCGTCGGTGGGCAGGGGGGCCGCGCCGTTGGCTGTGTGTTGGGTTGCTGTTGTGGCCATCGCGTCTCCTTTTGCGTTTGGCTGGGCAGCCAGTTCTTGAGCAATCTAGCGCACGGCTTGTGCAAAGGGCCGCGGGAGGTCGCCGCCGGTTGGGAGTGCCGGCGCGTACAGCCCGCAACCAAGTCCAACTGCACGAACTGTGTCACGGCTGCGGTCTTTCCGCACTCACACTGCGGTCCATGTCATCATCCGGTACGTGCAATCGCGCTTGCGCTCTCTTTCATGTTCGCTAGCGTGTTCGCAACCGGCGGGCCGCAAGAAAATCGCGACGAGCTTGCGCACACGGCGCAGCGCGATGCGATCGATGCAGATACAGACCCCTAGGCAAGGAGATTGAGCGAGGTCGCTCAAAGCCGATAGCTATCCAACGCAAGGAGGCGCAGAGCTCATCACGCGACGTTGGCGACCGTCGTCTGTTGTGGGATCGTGCCGCGCCCTCGTTCGACGCGCATCAATGACCCCCAAGAAGGTGAGCAAGACGACGACCATCCACACCGCGATCGACACGGCTCGTTCAAGGGCCGTGTTGGCTTGCCGATACCTATCGCGGGGTCCTCAACTGTCATGAGCCGAGTACGCATAACCCAGCAGACGACCACGAGCGTTCCCTCCGCGGCCGCTCATCGCGCTCGTAACGCGCCGCGTCATCAGGCGGCGTCGTGGAGCAGCGTCAACGGCCTGTTGCAGCGCGTGCTTGAAGAGCCCGGCTGGAGCGTTGTACGTCCCTGCGTCGACTTCGCGCTGCTGTGTCTGGCCGTGCTGGCGGCCTTGGACGGCCAGCAGCTGACCGCGACACGCGCTCCCGTGTTGGCGATGCCCGCGATCACGGTTGTCCTGTTTCTGCTTCGGGGGCTCTACCGCACCCGTTTGCGCGCGCTTGTCCTTGACGGCGCGCTGCCGATCCTGAGCACGGTCTCGGTCGCGGCGATGGTCGTGGCGATGATCGGCGTCTTCGCCAACGGCGAGGTGCCGGCGCAATCGGATTGGGTGCGCTGCTGGCTGCTCTCGCTGCTGTTCGTCGGCCTCGGGCGCGCCGCGCTCGCGACCGCCCAACGGGTGGCGCGCAAGTCCCACCTGATCGGCAAGCCCGTCCTGATCGTGGGCGCCGGCATCGTCGGCTCGCAGGTCGCCAGGCTGCTTGAGGATCATTCCGAGTACGGGCTCGTGCCGGTCGGCTTCATCGACGACGACCCCCGTTCCACAGCCGAGGTCGGCGGCCGCGACGTACCCGTGCTGGGCACGGTTGAGGATCTCGATCGGATCGTCGAGCGCACCCACGTCGCGCAGCTGATCATTGCCTTCTCCTCGGTGGCCGATGCACGTATCAGCCGCCTGATCCAACGCTCGCAGGAGCTGGGTGTCGACATCGCGGTCGTGCCGCGCATGTTCGACACGATCAACCACCGCGCCGGCTACGAGACGGTCGGTGGCATCCCGCTGCTGAGCTTCTCGGTCGTCGACCCGAAGGGCTGGCAGTTCGCCGTCAAGTACGCGCTCGACCGGATCACGGCAGCCGTGCTGCTGCTGCTCTGCTCGCCGCTGCTGGCCGTGATCGCCGTGGTGGTGCGCCTGAACTCCCCCGGCCCGATCTTCTTCCGTCAGCGTCGCGTCGGGCGCGACGGCAGCGTGTTCGATCTCTACAAGTTCCGCTCGATGCGGATGCCCTCAGCGCAGGAGCACTCTGCTGGCGTGCGCGCCGCGGCGGTGGGCGTGGGCTCCTCGCTGGTCGAGCTGGAGCAGGTCACCACGCTCGCACGCGACATCGCACCCGGCGGCGTCGAGGGCGCCGACCGGCGCACGGCGGTAGGACGGATTCTGCGCCGCTCGTCGCTGGACGAGCTGCCGCAGCTCTTCAACGTCCTGAAGGGCGACATGAGCATCGTCGGCCCGCGCCCCGAGCGCCCCGAGTTCGTCGAGCTGTTCGACCAGGACGTCACGCGCTATGGCGATCGCCACCGCGTCAAGTCGGGCATCACCGGCTGGGCGCAGGTGAACGGGCTGCGTGGACAGACCTCGCTGGCCGAGCGCATCGAACTCGACAACTACTACATCGCGCACTGGTCGCTCGGGCTGGACTTCAAGATCTTGCTGCTCACGTTCACAGCCTTGTTTCGCTACGCCGAATAGGCGCTGTCGTAGGCTTGGCGTCGATGTCGCCCACGTGGATCTGGATGCAGGCCGCGATTGTCGTGTTTGTCCTGATCGGGATCGTCATAGCGATCACGAAGCTCGCCTGATCGGCGGCTCAATGCCGCCAAGGCAGGCGTCGCCCGCGCTGCGCGATCTGGGCCGCGCGCGGTCGCGGCGGGATCTCAGCGCCCGTAAGGATTGCCGCCGGCACCTCATCCGTGAGCCAACGGGTGAGATCGGCAAGGCCGGCCTGCTTCAGCTCCGCGGCGATGCCGGGGGGACGCCGGTACGCGTCGTGGGCGTCGGATGCGACGTTGTGCACGAGCCCCTCAGCCATCAGTCGCGTCGCGAACTGCCGTACCTGCTTGCCGAAGCGTCCAACCAACGAGCCGGCGGTGATTGACGTCAACGCGCCGTCTGCGACCAGCGCCTGCAACAGGTCGAAGTCACGATGAAACGCCGGGCAGCGCTCGGGATGCGCCAGCACGATGCGGTGGCCTTGCTCCTGCAGCGCCGCCACTGTGCGCCCCAGCCCGGCCACCACCGGAACGAACGGTGGCTCGAACAGCAGCCACGGGCCGCCGCCGAGACGCATGGCGGTCAATTCGATCGGATCGATCTCGGGCACATGGGTCATGGCTATCTCCGCGCCCGGCTTGATGTCGAGGGAAATCCGCTCGGCACGCAGACGGTCGGCCAGCTCTTCCACCACGCTTGCGATGGCGTCGGAACGGTTGGGATAGCGCGCGCTTGCGTGCGGAGTGGCCACGATCGTCTTGGTCCCGGCAGCGACTGCCGCGCGCGCCAACGCCAACGACTCCTCGATCGTGCGCGGCCCGTCGTCGATGCCCGGCAGCACGTGGCAGTGCAGGTCGATCATGCCGACTCACCTTACGGCCGCGGTGGCATTTTCGCGGAGCTGTCGCACCTCTTCGCAACTGTGACTTCGCATCCGGCTATGATCGCGCCTGCGCCTGGCACGGGCTCAACGCAAGCGAAGGGGAGAGGATGTTCAGATCGATCGTTGTTGGCACGGACGGCTCGGACACCGCCGGCCAAGCCGTGCGCCAGGCTGTCGATCTGGCCAAGTCGGTAGGCGCGAGCGTTGAGATCGTCAGCGCCTATGAACCGGTGCCGGCCCAGCGCCTGCGTGAGGAGCGCCTGCGGGCACCCGCCGATCTGGAGTGGGCCGTCGGTCCTCGCCAGGAGGTGGACTCGATGCTCGATGCCGCCGCGGAGGTCGCCCGCCAAGCGGGCGTCGAGGTCAATGTCTTCCCGCGCCAGGGCGACCCGGCCGATGCGATCCTCGACGTCGCCGAAGAGCGCCAGGCGGACCTGATCGTCGTCGGCAACAAGGGGATGACGGGCGCCAAGCGCTTTCTGCTCGGCTCGGTGCCGAACAAGGTCTCCCACCACGCACCCTGCTCGGTCCTGATCATCCGCACGACCTGACGCTTCAGGCCCCCCCGCCTTGGCGTTGTCGCTTGAGCGAGCGCGGCGCGCTTAGCCGCCAACCGCGGCGTGCAGCAGCCCAAGCGCTCGCTGCGGCTCGGTGCTCGCGTCCACGCCGGCGATCGAGGGTCTCAGCGAGCCGGGTAGCAGGCGTGCCAACAGTCTCGCGCGCGCGCCAAACGGCACCACCGCGTGGGCGCTGCGGATCTGCATCTCCACGTCCAGGGCACGCATCGCTTGCGGCGGCGTCAATCGCGAGACGGACTGGCCGGCCGGCTCGCCGCGCTCCCCCCGTCGCTCGGTCAGCGCGCAGTTGCTGACGAGTGCGACGTCCACACCGCCGGCGGCAAGCGCCTCCAGCCACTCTCTAGCCCGCGCCTCAGCCCGCCCCCGCCGCGCCAACGCCACGACCTTTGGCGGTCCTGTGGGGCGGCGGCCGAAGTGGTTGCCGGCGTGCTCATCGGACTCCGGTCCTGTGCCTGTGGGCCGGTTGCCGCGCAAGCCACCCGCCAGAACCAGCACCCACACCAGCGCGTCCGAGCCGGCGTCCAGCCCCACCTTGAGCAGCCCGCGCCAGCCATCGCGCCAACCGGCGTCGAGGACCAGCCGGTAGAGCAGCTTGGCCGTCGGGCGAAGCGCGATTCCCAGCAGGTAGGCGCGTGGACTGCGCGGTGGCGATATGTGAGCGCTCTCCAATTGTGCATAACGCCAAGCGTCACGCATGGCTTCAGCCAGGGTGTCGGCGAGCTCGTGTTCGAGGTCGCCGACAAGCACGGCCGGACGCTCGCGCGGCTCGATGCCCTCGTGCACGTGGCGCGACTCGTCGTGCTCGTAGCTGCCACGGCGAAACAGTCGCGTGCGGTAGGCCGGGTACTTCGCCGACGGGCCTAGCAAGCCGCCCAGAAAGCGATGGCGAAGCGGGAAGACAGCGACGTCGACGCCGTCGGGCGGCTGGCTCAGCAGCGATTCGATGTCGGCGCGCAGGGCCGGCGAGACGCGCTCGTCGGCGTCGACCTCCAGCACCCACTCGCCGCCGGCGGCGGCAAGCGCGACGTTGCGCTGCGCCGCAAAGCCGGGCCAGCTGTTCTCGATGACCTTCGCTCCGCTGCCTCGCGCGAGCGCGACAGTCTCGTCGCGCGAGCCGCCGTCCACGACGACGACCTCATCGCAGAAGGCGAGGCTGGCGAGCGCCTGCGGCAGCCGCCGCGCCTCGTCCTGGACGATCAGGCAGGCGCTGAGACGCGGTGTCGGCATGGGCGGGTTCGGCATGGGCGGATACTACGTGGCGTCTACGTAGCGTCACCGCGGTGGCTGCCGGCGACGTCGCTGCGTGCAGCCGCGCCGGCGCCCGTCTGGCATCCTTGGCGAATGCGTCGACTCGCTCGGCCGACGGTGCTGCTGGCCTGCTTGGTGTTGGCCTGCTGCGGCTCGGCGGGCAGCCCAGGAGCGGCGCTGAAATTGCCAGGCTCTCCAAGCGCGCTGAAGCGGCCGACAAGCTCGCACTTCGTGCTGATCGTGTTGGAGAACCGCGAGCTTGGAGAAGCGGTCGGCGATCGGACGGCGCCGTACCTGCAGACGCTCGCGCACAAGGGGGTGCTGGCCACCGACTATCACGCAATCACCCACCCCTCGCTGCCCAACTACGTGTCGTTGCTGGCCGGAGACCCGCTCGGCATAGCCTCTGACTGCACCGGCTGTGAAGCGCACGGCTCGACGTTGCTGGACCAGCTGGAAGGCGCCCACATCGGCTGGCGCGCCTACATGGAGGGGATGCCGAGATCCTGCTATCGCGGCGCCGAATCGGGAGGGTACGTAAAGCGCCACGACCCGTTCATGTACTTCCCCCGGATCGCCTCCGATCCCAGTCGTTGCCGCAACGTGGTTCCGCTCACGCGGCTGGCGGGAGACCTGCGTCATGCCACGCTTCCCCCGTTCGCCTGGATATCGCCGAACCTGTGCGACGACGGCCACGACTGCGCCAATGCCAGCGTCAGCCGCTTCCTCGCGCGTCTCGTCCCCTACCTGCTCGCGGGGCTCGGCCCCGCCGGCACGCTCGCGGTGGTCTGGGACGAGGGGTCGAGCAACAGCGGCTGTTGTGGTCACGCCGCCGGCGGCCGTGTGCCGCTGATCCTGCTCGGCCCCCAGGTCGTGCCGGGCGGACGCTTGAGCACGCCCGCCGATCACTACTCGCTGCTGGCGTTGATCGAGGACTCGTTTGGGCTGCCGCGGCTGCGCGGCGCCGCCTGCCCGTGCACGCCGTCGATCGACGGCGCCTTCCGGCAGGGCGCGGCGCCGCTGCTCCTACGGAGAGGCTTGGCTGATGGCGCTCACTCCGCTTCCGGCCATTCCGACAATCCGGCGACATAGACTGTCCCGCGTGGAAGACCCGCGGTCCAGCCGGCGCGCGCCGTTTCGCCCGCCGCTCTTCTATCGGATCACGGGCCGGCTGAACGTGGTGGTTTGGCGCCTGCCATTGCCGCGGCGGGTGCTCGCCCGCATCAGCATGGTCGTCTACCGCAACCCGCCGATGCCGGGGGAGGGGGTGGTCGAGGTCGTCCAAGCGCTGCAGTCAGCCGGTGTGGGCTGCTGGGTCAGCGGCGGCTGGGGCGTCGATGCGCTGGCGGGCGCCTTCAGCCGCGTGCACCGCGATCTGGACCTGGTCTTCGACGAGCGGCGATGGACGCAAGCGGTCGAGGCGCTCGCCACGCTCGGGTATTCGGAGTGGTACAGCGTCGACTCCGACCGGCCGACGTTCTCACGCGTGGTCGTACGCGACCATCCCGTGGCGGGGCGCGTCGTCGACGCCCATCCGATCGACGTCGCCGCCGGCCATCTGGAGTTCGACACCGGCTCGATCGACGGACACAAGGTTCCCTGCCTGTCGGTCGAGTCGCAGGTAAAGACGCATTCCAACTACCGCAAGCGCTGGCGGGATCGCACCGACCTGAGCACATTGCACAAGCTGGTCGAGGGGGCGTCCACGGCTCTGATCGTTCCGGTCCAAGCAGCTTCCGGGCTGCTCGAAGATTCTGCACGGGAAGTCGGCATGCCGGCACACGTGACGCTGGTTCACCCGTTCTTGCGCATGCGCAGGATCGGCTCGGAAACCGAGCGCGAGCTGGCCAGCCTGCTAGGGGCGTTCCCGGCTTTTGACTTCACGCTGGAGGAGGCTCGTAACTTCCCCAAAGTCCTGTATCTGGCCCCCGTGCCGGCTGCGCCGTTCGTCGATCTGGTGCAGGCGTTCGCCGCGCGCTGGCCCGAGCAGCAGCCATACGGCGGCGCCTTCGACGAGATCGTTCCACACGTCACGATCGGCTACCGCGATGACATCCCCGTCGAGCTGGCCGCGCGGCTGCCGATGCGGGCGCGGGCCGAGGAGGTCTGGCTGATGAGTCGGGTCGGCCAGCGCTGGGTGACGCGCCGGCGCTTTGGCCTGGCGGGGACCGGCGGGCAGCCTGGGGAGAGCAGGCAGTCGAGCGCCGCGGGGGCGGCGTCGCGAGCGGTGGAGTCGCCCACAGAGGAGCGTCCGAGCATCCATGAGTGACCAGCTTGTCTCCGGCTCCCTGCCTCAAGCCAAGGACGGCGAGGCCGCCGCTTCACCGCGGCGGCGGCTTGGCCGCGTAGTCTCGGTTCAGACCACCAGCGAGCGTGGCGGCGCCGAGTACGCCAACGTCGATCTGCTCGATGCGCTGGCGCGGCGCGGCCACGACGTGGTGCTGCTGACCAACGTTCCCGAGCTTGCCGAGGGCACCGAGGTGCGGGTGCGCGAGATCGATCTCGGGCCAAAGCTCGCGCGGCGCTCGGTTCTGGCCGTGTTGGTGCGCGTGCCGCTGTATCTCGTGCGGTTGGCGCGTGCCCTGCGCGCAGAGCGACCCGCCGGCGTCGTCCTTCTGCATTTCAAGAAGGAGCAGCTGCTGTGCTCGTTGCTCCCGCGCCGTCTGGCGCCGAGCATCGTGTGGGCGGAGTGGGGGCCGGTGCCGCCGGCGATGCGCAGCGGGCCGGCGCGCTGGCTGTACGCGCTCGCCGCGCGACGCGTCCAGCGCGTGTTCGCGGTCTCTGAGGGCACCAGACGGACGGTGGTGGCGGCCGGCGTGGCGGCTGCCAAGGTCGAGGTGATCCCCAACCTCGTTGACGTTCACGACGTGCATTTCGATCCCGACGCGCGCGAGCGGCTGCGCTCGCAGTGGGGAGCTGGTGAGAACACGCTGGTCGTGGGCTGCATCTCGCGTTTTCAAAAGCGCAAGCGCAACGACGTGGTGATCGACGCGATGGCGCATCTCGACGGCGATGCCCTGCTCGTGCTGGCCGGCGAGGGCGAGCAGGAGAGCGCGCTGCGCGAGCGGGCCGAGCCCTATGGCGAGCGCGTCAAGTTCGCTCCCAACGTCCGCGGGTACGTCGAGGAGTTCCTGTCCGCCTGCGATCTATTGGTGTTCGCCCCGAGCCCGACCGAGGGGGAGCCCCGGGTGATCGTGATGGCGCAGCTGGTGGGAGTGCCGGTGGTCGCCACCCACCCCGAGGGCGCCGAGGGCCTGATCCCCGCCGGTGCAGGCACGATCGTCTCGCCTGCTCACGATCCGGTCGCGCTGGCGGGCGTGCTCGCTGCCTATCGCGACGACCGCGAGCGCTGCCGCTCGGAGGGCGCGAGCGCCAGGCGGGTGACGCTCGTCACGCACGAGCCTGAGCGCACCCTTGGCGCCGTCGAACGGGCGCTTGACCCACTTGCTTAGAGCCCCTTTCAAAAAGGGATCTTAGAAGCGCGAGAACTGCGAGATGCTGTTCGTGCCGAAGCTCGTGACGTAGACGCTGTTGCCTTCTGGGCTGACGACGATGCCTTCGGGTTCCGAGCCGGTCGCGATCGAGCTCGGTTTGAGCGCCGTCAGTTCGCCGGTGGACGCGTTGCGTGCGTATTGCGAGACGTAGCTGGTCCCGAAGCTGGTCACGTACACGCTTTCGTCATTGGGGCTGATCGCGATACATTCGCTGTATTCACCGGCGGCGACAGTCGCATGACTGAGCGTGCTGAGCGCTCCCGTTTCCTGGTTGCGCGCCATCTGGCGCACCACGCCGGAGCTGGCGCTGTCGGCGATGTAGACGTTCTTGCCGTCTTTGGTTATGGCCAGGTCGTGAGGGTTGGTGCCGACCGACACAGTCGCAGGGCTCAGCGCCGAGAGCGCTCCAGTGCTCTGGTTGCGCGAGTATTGCGACACCGTCCCAGCGTTGTAGTTGGTGACGTAAGCGTTTTTGCCGTCGGCGCTGAGCACCACGCCGTGAGCGTTGGCTCCGGCAGCCACCTTTGTCGGCGACAGCGCTGTCAGCCTGCCGGTTTCGCTGTTGCGCGAATACTGCGAGACCGTTTCTGAGGTGGAGTTGGCGGCGTACACATCCTTGCCGTCGGCGCTGATGGCGATGCCGATCGGCCCGTTGCCTGCTTCGATCGTGGCGGGCGAGAGCGGTGTGAGCTTGCCGGTTTCGCTGTTGCGCGAATACTGGGCGACGGTGTTCGAATAGCGGATGGAGACGTACACGTTCTTGCCGTCGGGGCTGACGACGACCCCCTCGGGCGAGTTGCCGGCCGTCACCGATGCCGGTGAGAGCGCTGTCAGCTTGCCGGTTTCGGGGTTGCGCACGTACTGCGAGACGGTCGTGCCGCCGCGGTTGCTGGCATAGACGCTCTTGCCGTCTGGGCTGACGACGACGCGGGCGGTGCCGCTTTCCGCGGCCACCGATGCCGGTGAGAGCGCCGTCAGCAGCCCCGAGGACGTGGGCGCCGTGACCGTCTCGCTCAGCGGTGAGGAGGTTGAGCTGGGATAGGTGGCGTCGCCGAGGAAGCCGGCAGTCACCGTGTGGGTCCCGGAGGCGCTGTAGCTGAGCTGGCAGCTCGCCGTGTAGGGAGAGCTGGAGCTGAGCGTCTGGGCGGTGCAGCCGGCGATCGGCGTGCCGGCGTCGAAGAACTCGACTTTGCCCGTCGGCTTCCCGCTCGGGGCGATCGTGACGGTTGCCGTGTAGGTGACTTGCTGCCCTGTCGTTGCCGGGTTTGGCGTAGCCGCGAGAGCCGTTGAGGAGCTGGCGGCCGCGACGGTGACGGTTGCGGTGAACGCGCTTGCCGTAGCCCACGTTTTGTAGTGCGCGGTGACCCTGTACTTGTAGGTGCCGGCCGCGGGCGAGTCGGCGCACGAGAAGCTGCCGAACGCGTTTGGCTGTCCCGCGCTGGCCGACACGGGGCTGCAGCCGGCGGCGCCCAGCTCCTGGCCGCCGGAGCTGTAGCGCTCGACGGTATAGCTGCTCGCGGCCGTCGTGGCGTTCACCGTCGAGGCGGTCCACTTGACCGTGACGGCGGTGCCCGAGACTTCGGCCTGGGGGCTGCCAGGCGCCGACAGCTTGGCGAGAGCGGCGTTGGCCGACCCGCTGACGCCCGTCGCGCTGAAGTAGGCGAGCGCGCTGCCGGGCGCCAGCGCCGCGATCGCCACTGTCACAGCGACGATCGCAAGCCAGGTTGTCCGCTTGAGCATCGTCTCAGCCTCCGCCTGAAAGCCGGCCCGCCAGGCCGTGGTATGCCAGCAGGACCGTCGCTCCCATGCACCCATCCTGGTCGTGCGGGCGGTTGACCATCGTGATCGCCGGCCATTGGGAGACGGGCACACGGTCTTGGCGCAGCGTGCTCGATCCCGGCGGTGCCTTGAAGCCGGCTCCCCGGTAGCCGCTCACGGCGAAGTCCGACGGCGCGCAGGGCAGGCTGGCGGTCGAGTTGGGCGCCCGGACCGCCTCGATCGTCACCGACGCCGTCTGTACCTGCAGGGCGAAGCCATGGGGGTTGCTCAGGGCCAGGTCGATCGGCGAGGCCGGCGCGCCTGGATACAGCCCGCCGTCGAGGTCGCCGATCATGCTCAGGCTCTCCGCCGGCAGGATCGTCCATACCCACGACGGGCGAGCCACGGCCGCCTTGCCGCGCGCCAGGTGGCTGCGTCGCCCGTGGCGATCGACCGCCACCAGCGCGAATGTGTGCCGCCCGTTGGCCAGCGATCTGTAGAGGACTCCGCTGTGGCAGCGCGTGAACGGCCCTCCGTCCAAGCTGCAGCGAAAGCCCACGACGCGCTTGCCCGCGTCCCGCCAGGTGAACCTGGCGGTGTACGCCGCGATCGTCTGGCTTGCCGGCCCCTGCAGGTGGTCGGGAGCGCGCGGGTGGCTCGTCTCTGCTTGCGCGGGGCCATCGACGGCGGGCCGGCGCGTGAGCGTGCCGACCGCAGCCGCGATCGATCCACCGGCAAGCACGAGCGCTACGACGATGGTCGCAAGCCGGGTGAGCCTCACGCCGACCGGCCTCAGCTGCTGGTAAAGCTCAGCGTCAGTTTCGCGCCCTGGCAAGCGTCCTGTGAAACGCCGGTGTCGTTCATCTTCAGCGAGCCGGTAGCTTCCACTTCGGCGCCGGCGCCCAGCGTCTGGTTGATCGCGACCGACGCCATTTCAAAGGGCGGCGGAGACCCGGTCAGACCGGTCGCACAGCTTTCGTGGGCCGCATCGGGAGTGATTTTGGACAGGCTCACCGTTCCCACGTGGGCGCTCTGCGTAGAGCTCGTGTTCTTGACGCGAATTTTGACGGTGCCGGCGCTGCCGCCGGGATAGAGTTCGCCGCTGGTCGTACCGCTGATCGTGACGCCGGCGGTGCTACTGCCGACGGTTGCGGTGCCGGTGCCGGTGCCGCCGCCCGTGAAGTAGGCGACCGCAGCGCTGCCGGCAGCCAGTGCGAGCGCCACGCCGACGACTGTCGCGAGTCGCTTGCTGAGAAGTATTTTCATGCGTAACGCTCCTTGTGGATGTATCTGTCACGCCGAGACGTGGTTTGGCCGAGTCGGCTGCCGTAGTGAGGGATTGTCCCGCAGAATCTTGGGCTTTGACCGATCGTGGGGGTGAACTTGGGGGGACGCAAAGGGTGGGTCTCGGGGGATGAGCGACTAACCCGTTACGCTATCTTTGGCGAGCGGGATGCAAGGCTCACATCCATCGAAGTCCTCTGCGCACGCCGTGACCGTCCTCACCGGCCGCTTTGACGACCTGCTTTCCCACGGCCTGCGAGCCGTGATCGAGCCCGATCCGAGCGTGAGCCTCGTGGCGTGGGACGTCGATCTTCCCCGCCTCACTGCGGTCTTGCGCGAGCACCCGGCGAAGGTGGCGATCCTCGACCGCGCCGCGCTCGACCACGCGGCGGCGGTGCGCGACCTGCGTCAGCGTCATCCGCGGACCAGCCTGATCCTGCTCGCGGACGACCCTTCGGGAGCCGAGTGCTCGCAGATCCTCGCCTTCGGAGCGAGTGCCTGCCTTGACAAGTCAACCGAGGCGCGCGACATCCTCAACGCCATCCACCTGGCCTCGCGCGGGCTGCAGGTCACTCCTCGTCTCGCGGGCGACGCGGGCTCCAAGATGCCCGCGTCGGCCGATCGGCTCACCAGCCGCGAGGCTGAAGTGCTCGTGCTGCTGCGCGAAGCTCTGCCCAACGCTCAAATCGCGGTCGCGCTGCACGTCTCGGTCGAGACGGTGCGCACGCACGCCCGCAGCATCTACCGCAAGCTCGGCGTCTCCTCTCGACGCGAGCTGTACGCGCCCTGAGAGCCCCTTTCAAATGCGTGTAAATCGCCGCGCTCGACGCCGACCGGTCGTGTGGAAGTATGGGCTCCATGGCCATCCGCGTGGGCACTGACTTGGTATCCGTCGAATCGGTGCGGGACTCGATCCGCGCCCATCGAGCGCGCTATCTCGAACGCGTGTACACCGAGCGCGAGCTGAGCGACTGTCGAACGCAGACAGGCTTCAGCCCGGCGCGACTGGCGGCGCGCTTCGCTGCCAAGGAGGCGACGCTGAAGGTGTTGCGCCCGGGAGACGACGATCCGGTCGCCTGGCGCTCGATCGAGGTTTGCCGCGCATCCTCGGGCTGGGTCGAGCTGCGGCTGACGGGGGCCGCGGCCGCGCTTGCCGCCGACGCCGGCGTGTCCGAGCTCGCTCTTAGCATCTCCCACGAGAGCGGGTTCGCCACTGCCGTCGTGGTCGCTGAGTGTACAGTCAGGGCGGCTCCAGCTAACACGATGAGATGCTCGTGACGGACGATATCCGCCAGATCCTCAAGGACTACAGCCGCTTGCCGGTCGAAGTGGGTGGCCTCGCCGTGGATGCCGATCTGTACCGGGCCGGGATGACCTCGCACGCCAGCGTTGACGTGATGTTGGCGCTTGAGGCTCGCTTCGACGTCGAGTTCCCCGATCGCATGCTCAAGCGCAGCAGCTTCGAGAGCATCGCCGCGATCGAAGCCTCTCTCACCGAGCTACTCGCCGAAAACGTCTGACGGGCTCAGGTTCGAAGCGAGATGGCTGACTTTCGCTCCGGCACGCCCGATCAAGTGGCGTTCCTCGACGAACTGCTGGACAGGCGCCTGCTGATCGCCACCGGCGTCGCGGGCGTGTACGGACGCAGCGAGGCGTTCGAGGCGGTCAGCGTGAGCGTCGCTGAGACGATCACCCGCGCCGGCAGCGCCGAGCGCCCCGAGCAGCTGCGCTTCCCACCCGTGTTGCCACGCCGCGATCTGGAGACGGTCGGCTATCTGAAGTCCTTTCCCCACCTTGCCGGCAGCATCTTCGCCTTCGACGGCAGCGAGCAGCAGGCCGGTGAGCAGTACGACCGTGCCAGCCGCCACGAGGACTGGAGCGAGTTCCAATCGATGACCGAGCTGGTGCTCACCCCCGCAGCTTGCTATCCCGTGTACCCGGCGATAGCCGCTCGCGGGAAGTTGCCGCCCGGAGGGGTGACCGTGGACGCGGGAGGGGGGCTTGTCTTCCGCCACGAGCCGTCGAGCGATCCGGCGCGGATGCAGATCTTCCGCCAGCGCGAGATCGTGCGCATCGGCGAGCCGGAGGCGGTGTCGGCGTGGCGCGACCTATGGCGCGAGCGTGCGGTCTCGCTGCTCAGTGCGATTGGGCTCGACGCTCGCTGCGACATCGCCAGCGACCCTTTCTTTGGACGCTCGGGCCGGATGCTCGCCGCCAGCCAGCGCGAGCAGGCGCTCAAGTTCGAGGTCGTGGTGCCGATCGCCGGTCCCGAGCCGACGGCGGTGGCCTCGTTTAATTACCACCAGGAGCACTTTGCCAGTGCCTACGGGATCGAGCTTGCCGACGGCGGCTGCGCGCACACGGCCTGCCTGGGCTTCGGGCTGGAGCGCATCGCTCTGGCGCTGTTTCGCGTGCACGGGCTGGAGGTCGCATCGTGGCCGCAATCGACCCGAGACGAGCTGTGTCTAGGCGCTTAGCGCGCCCGAGCTGCTCCCTGGGGCCCGAGCGCGCACCCGGGCGCGCCTTCGAGCGCGCGCAAGGTGCTGTGCACACGCCTGCCGCGCGGCCGATCTGGATCGACGACGCGCAGCCGATATTCGCCATGTACCACGAGCCGGCGAGCCCGGTCGAGCGCAGCTCGATCGCCGTGCAACTCTGCGCCCCGTTCGGGTGGGAGAACATGGGCTCCTATCCGATCCGACGCCTATGGGCGATGCGCCTGGCCGAAGCCGGCCATCCGGTGCTCCGCTTCGACCTGCCGGGTTGCGGACAGAGCGCAGGCGGCCCGTCCGATCCACAGTTGCTGCGCGGCTGGCTGCGAGCGGTCGCGCAGACGGCGCAGTGGCTGCGCCACACCGGCCAGGCCACGCGGGTGGCCGCGATCGGGATCGGGCTTGGCGGCCTGCTGGCGCTGCAAGCCGCGGCGGCCGGCGCCGCGATCGACGATCTCGTCCTGTGGGGCACGCCGCCGAGCGGACGTGCGCTGACGCGAAGGCTGCGCGCGTTCGCGCAGCTGCAGGCGTCCGCGGCCGACGGCGACGACCCGGCGCTGCCGGACGGATGGTTGCAGAGTGGCGGGTACGTGCTCAGCGCTGAGACACTCGCCGACCTGAGCGCTCTGGAGCCGGCCGGCGATGGGGTTGGGCGCGTAGGACGCGCGTTGCTGCTCGATCAGGACGAGACGGCGAGCTCCCCTGTGCTCGCCGAGCGCCTGCGCGCGGCGAGCGTCGAGGTCGAGTGCAAGCCGGGACCCGGCTACGCCGCGATGCTGGACAGTCCCGAGCTGTCGGTCGTGCCCGCTGCGACGATCGCGACGGTCGCGGCCTGGCTCGCGCGCGAGAGCTCGCCGACGCTCGATCCCGACGGGCCTGTGCCGTCCGCTCGTGAGGAGCTTGAGCTGGAGGTGGATGGTGTCAGCGTGCGCGAGCGGCCATTCGCCGTCGCGCGCTCCCGTGGGTCGATGTTCGGCCTGCTGGCCGAGCCTGCCGAGCCGCCCGAGCGCGACATCTGCGTTATCTGCCTGTCGGCTTGGGCCGAACGTTGCGTCGGCCCAAGCCGCCTGTGGGTCGAGATAGCGCGGCGTCACGCGGCTCGCGGCGTCAAGGTCCTGCGCGTGGACCTCGAATCGATCGGCGACAGCGATGGCTCGCCGCAGGAAATGCGCTCGCAAGCCGGGGTCTGGGACCCCGATCGCATAGTCCAGGTCAAACAGGTCATGGACGCGCTGCAACGGGCGGGGCACGGCTCCCGCTTCCTGCTCGTGGGGCTGTGTTCCGGTGGCTATTGGGCGCAGCAGGCGCTGGCCGATCCACGAGTGGCGGGGATCGTCGGCTTGAACCCGATGGTCTCACCGGCCGGCAAGGCGATGCTCCAGAGCGACGCGGCACGCCGAATCCTGTCGGTCCTGCGCCCCGATTGGTGGCTCAGGGTCATGCGTCGTCAGGTGAACATCAAACAGGGCGCGATCACCGTCGCCAAGGGTGTCAAGAGCAGGGCGTGGCTGCCGTTAAGAACGCACGGTGGCCGGGAGCCGGGGGCGGCGCTGGCCCTGACCGCTCTGCTCGATCGGCTCGCCGAGCGGGACGCCGCGATGATCCTTGGCTTCGCCGCTGAGGAAGTCGGCTATCGCCAACTTGAGCTGGAAGGAATCGCGCACAGCCCCGAGCGGTGGCCGGGGCTGAGAATCCATCTGTTCGAGTCCTCCGATCACAATCTGCGCGCGGTGAGCGACCAGCGGACGATCCACGTGCTGGTCGACGAGCTGGTAGCGGGCGTGCGCTCCCCTGTGCTTTGAGCGCTCGCTTGCGTCCACTCGCGAGAGCGAGAACGAACGAGCGATCGAACAGGCGTCCTCAACGGGCGCTTTCGGGCGGCAGGCTTGCGATTATGCCGGGTCGATGAGCGCACACGCCACCGCGGTATCGAGCCGTCGCACCGCCGCCGACGTAGCCGTTCAGATCGTCGCGCAGGTTGCCAACCTGGTGCTCGGCGTCGTCGTCACGGCGCTGATCGTGCGTGGGCTCGGCACGGTTCGCTACGGCCAGTGGTCGACGCTGCTCGCGATCATCGAGCTTGTCGGCACGATCGGCAACTTCGGCCTTGAAAACGTCGCGGTGCGCTATGCCACCGCCGAGCCCGAGCGCGAGGATCTGTGGATCGGGGCGGTCACAACGCTGCGCGCGGCCCTGACGGTGCCCGTGATCGTCCTCTACATCGTCGCCGTGTTGGTGATCTCACGCGATCAGACGATGATGATCGCCGGCCTGGTGATGACGTTGCTCTACCTGACCGGCGTCTGGGCGACGCTGCGCGTCACCTTCCGGCTGCGCGTGCGCAACGACATCTTCGTCGGCTTTGTGCTCGCAAACAGCGTGCTGTGGACGGCCGCCGTGATCGTGATTACGGCAAACGGCGGCGGCATGGTGCCGCTGGCGATCGCATTCGTGACGATATCGGTGCTCGTCCAGGGGATACTCGGGGTGTTCGCGTTCCGCGCCATCCGCGTTCGCTGGCGCGGGACTCGTGCGCTTTGGCCACAGCTGGCCAAGCTGAGCCTGCTGGTCGGCATCGGCAGCACGCTCACCTATGCCTACGGTCGCGTCGATCAGCTACTCGTGTTCGAGTTCGCCCCGCACGCCACCGAAGTTGGCCTGTACGCGGCTATGTACAAGATCCTCGACACGGCGGGCTTCGTGCCGGTGGCCGTGATGACCACCTTGTTCCCGATCATGTCCGGCCTGTACCCATCGCAACCGATCAGGCTGCACAAGCTGATCCAGCTCGCCATCGACTATCTCACGATCGTCTCGCTCGGCGGCCTGGCGTTCACCATCGCGGCTGCCGGGGCGATCGTCAGCCTGCTGTTTGGCCCCGCCTATCACGACGGCATCGAAGCGCTGCCCGTGCTGATGGCGGCGTTCGTCCCCATTTGCATCGGCTTCGTGGGCGGCAACATGGTGCTTGCCACCGGCCTTCAGAGTCGCTACATCTGGTACGCGGTCGTCGGCCTGCTGGTAAACGTCGCGCTCAACGTGGCCTTGATTCCCGTCTACGGCTTCATGGCTGCCGCCTGGGTCACCCTGGCCACCGAGCTGATTGTTGTGTCGCTCACGCTGGTCACGGTCTTGCGCAAGATCGAAATGAGGCTGTCGCTGAGCCGGATCGCCCGCTCGACAGCGGCGGCGGCGGTCTCGGCCTTCGTCGTTTGGCGGCTGCGGGACGCCGGCGCGTCGATCGCGTGGCTGCTGCTGGCGATGGCAGCGCTGTACCCGGCCCTGCTGATCGCGCTGCGCGCGATCGACCTGGGCGAGCTGCAAGATCTGATCAGGGGCCGCAAGGCAAGCGCGTCTCCCGTTGAGGGTTGACGAGCGCGGCGGACGGCATGCGCATCCTCACCATCAGCAACCTGTATCCGCCGGTGGCGGTGGGTGGCTATGAGAAGTGCTGCGCCCACACGATGCGGTGGCTCGCGCACGAGCACGAGGTGATCGTGCTCACGTCTGGCCGACAGCGCCGCGGGCTGCCCGCCGAGCCGGACGTCTACCGGGCTCTGCCGTGGGTGCCCGAATCGCGCCTCGGCGTTCTGCTCGCTCCGCTTGCCTCCTGGCGTGCGGTTCGCAGCGTCAGGCGTGCGCTGCGCAAGCACCGGCCCGACCTCGTGTTCGTGTGGAACGCCTCGGACATCCCACGCGCGTGCGTGCGAGCGGCCCAGGCCACAGGAGTGCCGGTTGCCTTCAGTGTGGCCGATCCCTGGCTGGGCTCCTTCGAGCAGGGCGACCTGTTCCTGCGCCATCTGGCCGACGGGGGGGTGGGCCGCAAGCGCGGGTGGTCGCTGCTCGTGAGAGCAATCGATCGACTCCCCGGCCTTCGCATCGACCTGCGGACGCCGTATCCGGCGTCGCTGGTGTGGAACAGCCGCGCCCTGCGCGACTCGACGCGGGTGCCCGTCGGGGTGAGCCCGGTGTTGGAGCGGGTGATCCATCCAGCCAGCGAGAACGAGCGGCTGTTCGCCTCGATAGAGCGAGCTCCGGCTCAGCTGCCCACGATCGCCTTCGTCGGCAGGCTGGAGTCGGAGAAGGCGCCGGACGTGGCTGTGCGTGCCCTGGCGCTGTTGCGCGACCGGCACGGGATCGACGCGAGGCTGGTGATGGCGGGCGAAGTCGAGCCGACGATGCGCAGTGAGCTGGAGCGGCTTACGCGGCAGCTCGCGCTGGAGGGTTGTGTGGAGCTGCGAGGAAAGCTGCCCGTCGAGCAAGTGGCGGCTGTCCTTGCCGAAGCGCACGCGATCGTCGTGCCGTCGCGGTGGCAGGAGCCGTTCGGCCTCGTGTGCTTGGAGGCCGCCCTCGCGCGCGTGCCGGTCGTCGCCGCCCGCAGCGGCGGCATGCCGGAGATGCTTGAGCCAGACGAGCAGGCGCTGTTCTTCACGATCGACGACGTTGACGCTTGCGCGGCGGCATTGGCGCGGACGCTTGCCGACCCGGCCGTCGCCGACGCTCGCGCGCGGCGCGCACACGAGCGCGTAGAGGAGTATTCCCTGGGGCGCTATCGAGAGGCCTACGACACGTTTGTAAAGGAGGCGCTCGCGGCAGCGCGGAAGTGCGCCGGAGCCCGTCGCGGCGAGGCCGTGAATGGGTAGTGTTGCGCCACTGAGCGCAACCGGGACAAACGACCTCGCACCAGCCGCACCGGCTCGCGGCAAGGCCGGCGGGCTGCTGATCGTCAATGCCGACGATTGGGGCGGCTTCCGCTCGGGCACCGACGCGATCGAGGCCTGCTTTCAGGCCGGTGCTATCACCTCCTCGACGGCGATGATGTACATGAGCGACTCCCGCCGTGCGGCCGAGCTGGCACAGGAGCGCGCGCGTCCGATCGGGCTGCACCTGAACCTCACGCAGCCGTTCGACGCGCCCGACGTGCCCGCCGCCGTGCGCGAGCGCCAACGGCGACTGTGCCTGCACTTCGCGCCGCTGGCCAGGCGGCGCTGGGTCGCGAGCCCGTTCCCATCCGTGCACGCGCTGGTGGCCGACGCGATCCGCGATCAGCTGGAGCAGTTTCAGAGGCAGTACGGTCGGCAGCCTACGCACCTGGACTCCCACCACCACGTGCACGTCTGCCCGGACGTATTCGCCTCGGGCGCGCTGGCGCGCGGGATGCGCGTGCGCCAGACCGTCTCTGTGCTGCCCGGCAAGCGCGACCCGGCGACAGCGCTGCGCCGTTTCAAGCACGTGCTGCTGGCAAGCCGCTTCCTGACAACCGAGCGCTTCTGGGCTGTCCGGGAGGTCGCTCGCGAGGGGGCGGGCATCCCGATCGGCGACGCGGCACGGATGGCTTTGACGCAGAGCGTGGAGGTGATGGTTCACCCGTCCTTCCCCGGCGAGGTCGATGTGCTTCGCTCGCAAGCGTGGGCGCAGGCCATCGCCGGCGCTCCACTCGGCTCCTATGCGCGGCTATCGAGCTGAAACGTTCGGCGCGGCGCTTCCACTGGGGCCCCGATTCCAACGTCGCTTGCACCCGCCCGCGGCGGCCGAAGCGTCTACTACCATCCGTCATGTGCAGCGGGCGGATACATCCTCACGGCTATGAGCTCGCGCTCAAGTGATCGCACGGCGTAGACGATGGAGTTTCTGTGACCGACGTTGACTTGCCCGAGAGCGAGGCGCCCTCCGCGACCGTCTCGCCGTTCGAGCTGCTGGGCGTGCTCTGGCGCCGTCGCCTGATCGTCCTGGGAGTGTTCGCTGTCAGCGTGGTCGTGGCATCGGGGCTCTCGCTGCGCTCCCCCAAGCAGTACAGCTCCACCGCACAACTGCTGTTTCGCGAACCCGGCTTCGCCCAGGCGCTGTTCGGCAACGGGCTGTTCCAGAGCAATGGGCCCGAAGAACCGCAGCGCACGACGCAGACCAACATCGACGTGGTCACCTCGCTGAGCGTTGCCGCCAAGGCGCGCAGCGAGCTGGGCTCCAACGACTCGCCCGAATCCCTGGCCAAATCGGTCTCGGTCACGCCAAGCTCCAACGCGAACATCGCCAACATCCAGGCGACGCGCTCGTCTCCGGGCGGAGCGGCGGCGTTGGCCAACGCGTTCGCCAACGGCTACATCTCCTACCGCCGCGAAACCGACCGTGCGCTGGTTGCGCAGGCAGAAGAACTGGTCAGCCAGTCGCTGTCTCACGCCGCCGCGGCAGAACGGCCGAAGCTTGAAGAAAGCCTGCGCCAGCTGCGCGTGCTGCGCTCGCTGCAGACTGGAAACGGCGAGGTGATCGCCTACGCGCGCCCGGACAGCGCCCCGGTGTCCCCCAAGCCCACCCGCGACGCGCTGCTCGGTGGCGTGCTGGGGCTGCTGCTGGGCTGTGCGCTGGCGCTGCTGGTGGACTACCTGGACCGCCGCCTGAAGACGATGGAGGACCTTGAGCGCGCCTACGGCGGCTATCCGGTGATCGCCAGCATCCCGCACGTTGACGGTGTCGCCAGCGATGGCTTTGCCGCTGAAGGCGCGGTCGGCGAGGCCTACCGCATCCTTCGCGAGAACCTGCGCTTCTTCGATCCCCGCGGCGAGGCCTGTTGCTTTTTGATTACGAGCGCCGAGGAAGGCGAGGGCAAGAGCACCGTTGCCGTCAACCTGGCGATGGCGCTGGCCGCCGTCGGCCGGCGAGCGCTGCTGGTCGAGGCCGACATGCGCCGGCCCGCCGCCGCCGCCCAGCTCGGCGTCCGCTCGCGCGTGCACGGGCTCTCCGACCTGTTGATCTCCAACGACAGCGTGGAGGATTGCATCGCCTCGGCGGCGGTCGATCCCAACCTCGCCGTGCTTCCGAGCGGAACGATGCCGCCGAATCCGGCGGACCTGCTCAGCGCCGGGCGCATGTCGGAGATCCTGGCCAGCGTGCGCGAGGCAGCCGACGTCGTGATCATCGATTCGCCGCCGCTGTTGCCCGTCGCCGACACGCGGGTGCTGATACGGATGCCGGAGATCGACGGGGTTGTCGTCGTCGGTCGCGCCGGCGTCAGCCAGCGCGACCGGGTGCGCGCCGCGCGCCGGATACTCGATCAGAGCGGCCGCAAGATCTTCGGGCTGGTCGTAACCGGCCTGAAGACATCGCTGGAGAGCGACTACTACTACGGCGAGCGCCGGTCGAGCGAGCGAAGCTCGGGCGGCTCGTCGCGTCACCGCCAGGACGCGCACGAGCGCGAGCACGAGCAAGTGCAGCCCACCCGGCGCTGACCGAGCTGGAGCCGCTTTGGCTCCACTGGACTCTCGACCCTCCCAGTCACACGCGCTTTGAAAGGGTGCTCTAAGCGCCGGCCAGCAGACGCTGTAGCGACGAGCGCGTAAGCGTCGTCGCGGGGGCCGATCGGGCGGCTGTGAGCCAGGCCAGCCGTACCGACAGGACACCTCCCATGGCGCCCATCAGCAGGTCGATTTGGGCCCAGTAGAAGCTGTCGTAGAAGACCGTTACGACGCCCATGCCAACTATGCCGAGCGCGAGCGACAGCTCCACCGGCGGCGCCAGGCCAAGGTATAGGCATCTGGCCAGGAAGTAGATCGCGACCGCAAGCGGGACGAGTGCCGCCGCCAGTCCCACCAGGCCCATGTCCAGCGATATCGACAGGTAGCCGTTGTCGATCGCGCCGATGCTCGTGCGGTTGGCGGATTCGCGGGCGGAAAAGCCCGGCGCGCCGGCGCCGAGCAACGGTTCGTGTCCGATTTCTTTGATCGCGTAGCTGTAGCTCCAGGCGCGGTGGGTATAGGACTGGGATGAGGTCAGCTTGGAGCTGAGCCTGCGTTCGACGATTTTGTGCAGGGATTCCGTGCTGAAGACCAGTCCGGTCACGATCACCGCTCCCGCGGCCACCGCCACGAGCGTGCGCATGTTGCCACGACGCGCCTGCAGCAAGATCACCACGAGCAGCAGAACTGCTGCCGCGACCCACGAGCTGCGCGATTCGCTGAGGATCAGCAACGCTCCCGCGACAGCCAGGGTGGCGCCGGCCAGCAGTCGCGAGTAGCGCCTGGCGAACACCAGCGCCGCCGGCATCAGGCCGACGACCAGCGCACCGTAGGTGATCGGATAGCCGACGAAGTAGCCGATCCGGTTGGTCGGATCGGCGCGGTAGGCGTCGAGCCCAAAAATGGCGAGGATCAGCAGCGCGGCGAACGCGGGCGCCAACCACGCGCGCGGGGTGGCGAAGCGGCGTGCGCAGATGAACGACACGCCCAGGAACAGGAAGCCGACGACTTCTGAGTCGATCATCTTCGAGACGCTGCCCAGCGTCTGGTAGATGAGCACGGTGAAGGCCGCGAACAGCACTCCGAGCAGCACCGTGCCGCGGCTTGGCCGCGCGTGCCGATCGCCGCGCGCTATCGACCAAAGCCACGGCACCAGCACCGCGGCGGCAATCGCTGCGCACAGGACCTTCTGTTTGACGATCGGTGCGCTGGCACCTTGAGAGACGAGCGGGTACCAAGGCAGCACGGCGACCAGGGCGATCGCCCACGGGAAGGCACGATCGCCCAACATCGCCAGGGCCACCAGCCCAAACAGGCACAGGGCCAGCAGCGCCGCCATGCTCGGATGTCGCTGAGTCAGCGCGCCCGCTATCAGCCCGAGCAGGGCGACGGCCGCGGCCAGCCCCGGTCGCCCTGGGATCCTGCTTGTCAACTGAGCGTCTTCAGCCCTTCCTTGAGCTTTGCGAACGCGGGCTTGGGCTGCCATGTCCCATACTTCAGCAGACCGAACGCCGATTCCTTGTTGGCGGTCGTGTCGAATTCGCGCAAGCAATACGGGAACAACGCCCTGATCCACGGCCGCGCCACGATCTGGGGCGCCAGGTCGGCGTAATACTGAGCCTGTGTGGCTTCGTTGACTTCCGCCGTGGACCAGCCGGCCTCGGTGATCCAGAAGGGGACGTTCACGCCGTGCGCGAGGAACTTCGCGCGAATCGTGTCGACGCGCTGGAAGGCCCAGTTGCCGAACGCGTCCTGCCAGCTGCCCGCCTGCGCCAGCGGCAGCGCCGGGTCGTCGCCATAGGGGTGCACGGAGACGCCGTCGATCCACTTGCCGAGCGTCGGAGCGGCGCTGAACATGTCGTCGATCCAGCTCGTCTCCCACGGTGTCGAGCCGATCTGCGCGGAGTCCTGGTAGTCGGCCGCGATCAGCAGCTTCACCGAGGACGAAACGCCCTTGGCGGCTTCGGCGGCGGCAAGCGCGTCGCGCGCGTAAGCCTTCGGTTCAGGTGTTTTATCCGACCAGGCGTAGGAGAAGTAGGGCTCGTTCCACAGCTCCCACCAGCGCAGATTGGCGCTTGTGCCCGGACCGTAGCGTTCGACCGCGGCCTTGACGAAGGTGGCGTAGTCGGTGGCGTCGGTCGGGCTCGTCCACGACGGGGCGTAGCCGACGATCGGCAGGATCGTGATGTCGTTTGCCTTGGCCTCGGCGACGACGCTGTCGAAGCCCGCCCAGTTAAAGACCCCCTTCTGCGGCTCGACGTCGGACCAGGAGAGGTCCTCGCGTGCCCAGTTGACGCCGAGCGTGCTCATCTCGGAGGCGATCCCCGGCCCGTTGTCCGTTCCCCAACCCTGCAGGTTGGTGTCGACGCCCTTGACGAAGGGCTGGGTCAAGCTGCCCTGTTCAGTCGGGCTTGGTTCGGGAGTGGGCGTCGGAGTTGGGGTGGGCGTCGGCGTTGGTGTCGGCGTGGGTGTCGGCGTGGGTGTTGGCGTCGGCGTCGGGCTGGGCGTCGGCGTGGGAGTTGGTGTCGGGGTGGGAGTTGGCGTCGGCGTGGATTCGCCTGTGGAGGTGGTCGTGCCTTCGCTGCCGCCGCCGCCGGAGCCGGAGGTGCCTTCAGTTGGTGCCGCGGCTGTTGCGGGCGGGTAGGCGATAGCGACCTCGGGAGCCCAGTAGCTGCCGTTCACGTTGGTGCGAACGCTGTAGCGGACGGTCGCGCCGGCTACCACCGGAGGGGTGATGGTGGTTGCCTTGAGCACCGAGTATTCGTCCGTTCTGCCCGGGACCTTGCGCACGAACACATAGGAGCCCACGCCGGGGACCGCATTCCAGCTCAGCGTGTTGCCCGAAACTTTGAGCTTCGGCGCCTGCTTGGCGACCGTCGTGGCGGTGCTGCTGCTGACGCGCGCGTGGCTCAGCTCGTTGCGGTGGGAGCGGAGGTGGCGCGACGAGCAGTGCGCGCGGCGAGCGTGTGGCGCGTGAGCGCAGTGGGTGGACGCGAGCGCGGTCGAGGCCGAGAACGACAACGAGGACAGCGCGAGCGCGGAGATGGAGGTCGCCGTGAGCTTCCATGCCCGGCGAGGTCTGCAGGTCAACATCCTTGTCACTCCTTCGGTGGCTGGGCTGTCTGCGTGAGACCCCTGGCTTTGCGAGCCCACCTCGCGGCGGGGGTGCCTTTGTCGGGAAATCGGCGGTTCGCGCCTGTTTTGTCGCTATCGCCCTGTATTGATCGCGTCGGCGGGCCGTTGCCACGTCTTTAGTAGGTACGGCCGTATTTGGACACGGAGGCCTACCGGCCGCCGTGCGCGTTGACTTGCGTGTGCGTTGAACCTGCGGTGCCGTCGGCCGTGCACGCTTACTCGCCGCGTACGTTGGACCCGCGTCGCGCGTTTGGCTTGCAATGCGCGGTGCGCGTTGTTCGCGCTATCCCCGCGGCGTTCTGCCGCGGTGACTGCAGGCCGAGTGTTCGACGGCGCTTCTTAGGAGAGCGTTGCGAAGTCTTTTTGCAGCGCGAAGAAGGCCGGCTTGGGTTCCCAGCTGCCGTACTTGAGCAAGCCGAATTCCGATTCCTTGCCGCCGGAAGCTTCGAATTCGCGCAGGCAGTACGGGAACAGTGCTCGCACCCACGGCCGCGCCGCGATCTGCGGCGCCAGGTTCGCGTAGAACTGGGCCTGTGTCGCTTCGCTGAGGACCCCGTTGGACCAACCGGCCTCGGTGATCCAAAACGGGACGTTGACGCCGTGCGCCAGGAACTTGGCGCGGATGTCGTCGATGCGCTGGAAAGCCCATTCTTTTTCGGTGTCTTCAAAGGCTCCTGGCTTGGCCAGGGGAAGCGCCGGGTTGCCCCCGTACGGGTGTACCGAGACGCCGTCTACCCAGTTGCCGAGCGAGGGCTCGGCGCTGAACATGTCGTCGATCCAGCTGGTCTCTGTTTTAGTCGAGCCGATCTGCGTTTCGCCGGTGTAGTCGGCCGCGACCAGCAGCTTCACCGACGGCGCCACGCTCTTGGCCGCCTGTGCCGCGGCGACAACGTCATGTGCATAGGCCTCGGGTTCGGGGGTCTTGCCGTCCCATGCGTATGAGAAATAAGGCTCGTTCCACAGCTCCCACCAGGGCAGGTTGGCGCGCGTTCCGGGTCCGTAGCGTTCGACCGCGGCTTTGACGAAGGCGGCGTAGTCAGTGGCGTCGGTCGGGCTCGCCCAGGACGGGGCGTAGCCGACGATCGGCAGGATCGTGATTCCACGCGCCTGAGCCGCATAGACGATCTGGTCGAAGCTGGACCAGTCGAACACACCCGGATGCGACTCGACATCCGACCAGGAGAGGTCCTCGCGTGCCCAGTTGACGCCGAGCGTGTTCATCTCCGAGGCGATCGTCGGCAGCGCTTCCGCGCCCCAGCCCTGCAGGTTCGTGTCGATTCCCTTGATGAACGGTTCGCCGAAATTCGTGGACGGGGACCCCGTAGAAACCGTCGCGTGAGAGTCGGTGCCGGTGGTCGAGGCGACGCGAGCTCGCAGGTGCTCGACACGACTGTTGAGGCGGGCCAAGCGGGAGCGGGCGCGACGTAGCCGCCGGCGCTCGGCGGCGCAGTGGCCGTGGTGGACACGCCGGCAGCGGCCCAGCGCGCGCCTGTCGCGCTTGACGGCGCTTGCGGCGCGGTTGCGCTCGCCGATCGCTTGGTGCAAGGTGCTGCGGCTGATCCGCGCGACCGGCTGAGACGAGGCGATCCTCGCCAGCGGCTGAGCAGCGGCGGCGGAGTTGGTGCAAAGCAAGGACAGCGCGCCTACGGTCAGCAGCAGAGCGACGTTGCCGGTTGCGCCTTGGCGCTTGTGAGGCGTTGACATGCTCGCGTCTCCTTCGGTAGCCGGGCTGTCTGCGTGAGACCCCTGGCTTTGCGACCCCGCCTCGCGACGGGTGTGCCTTTGTCGGGAACCGCCCCCGCGTCGTATGCCGGCACGGATGACGCCTAAAACTGCTTAGAGCTGCTCAATTGAGATGTCGGCAGCGGCGTGCCGGCGCTTTAGCCGCTCAGCGCGTATGTGCGCTGCGGGAGCGCAGTTGCAAGGTTTCTTGCAAGCAGCGCGACCGGCGCGGCTACTGAGGGCCCACGAGCGAGACGAGCGCCTCAATCGAGTAGCGCTCTTCGGCCAACCTGCGGCCAGCGGCGCCAAGCGCCACCAGCTCGCCGCGCAGCGCTCGTGCCAGCGCTGCCGCAAACCGATCGGCTCCGTCGGCGATCAGGCAATGCTCACCGTCGTGTACGGCAAGGCCCGCGGCCGCGCGTGTCGTGGCCACGACAGGCAGGCCGTAGGCGAGCGCCTCGACCAGCTTCAGCGGCGAGCCGCCCCCCTGCAGCAACGGCACGACAGCGCAGGAGGCGTGCCGGTAGGCATCGCCAAGGTCCTCCACGAACCCGAGCGTCTGCACCCGCTCGTCGGCAGGCGCCTCGTCGAGCCCCCTGCCGACCGCGGTCACTTGGGCGTCGGGGAGCTCCTGCCATACGCGCGGCATTACTTCCTCAAGCAGGAAGCGCAGCGCGTTTCGATTCGGCTCATAGGAGAAATCGGCGACGAACAGCGCCCGCGGTGGCCGCACGGACTCAGGCGCCGGCACCGGCGCGATCGCAGCGACGTCCACCACGTTCGGCACGAGCCTCAGCGTGGCCCGCGGGCACAGCTCGCGTGCCGCCTGCACGTCCGCGTCGCTGACCATCCACGATTCGCTTGCGAGCGCCAGCAGCTTGCGCTCAAACGAGCGCAAGCCGCGCAAGCCGCCGTCTGAGGCCAGCTCGTGGCGGAACGCGGACTCAAGGTTGTGGGCGTTGTAGACGAGCGCTCGCTTGCGCGCCAGCCCTAGCAGCGCAGCAGCGGCAACCGGCCCGTCGGCGATCACGCGTCCGCAGTCGGGGTCGCGGGCCAAGGCGGCGACGCTTGCCGCCAGCTCGCCCGAGACGCCGCGGGCGAAGTCGTGCGGGGTGCCGGCCAGCCGCGCGCGCGCGTAGGCGAGCAGCCGTCCGAGGCCACGCGAGGGGAGCAGCTCGTGCAGTTGCACGCCGGCGATGCCCGTAAAGGCCGCGCCTGGAGCGTCCGCTCCGAAGCGAACGTAGAGGAGCTTGAGCGGCCGGCCGACGGCAAGCGCCCGCACGAGCCCGTAGGTGCGCAGGGCGCGACCGCTGCCGAGCACGGGGGTGTGCGTCGTCACGAACACGTCCCAGCGCGGCTCCGAGCGCTTGGTCGCGGCGTCGACGGCCGCGGCGATCTCGGCCAGGCGCTGCTCCCAGGAGTGGGCCGCTGCCGCGCGCGAGCGCTCCAGGCGGCGCTCGCGAGTGTCGCTCGCAAGCGCCCGCTCTATCAGCCGCGCCATCTCGGCGGCGTCCGCGGCGCGTTCGACCTGTGGCACGTCCGCCAGCGAGGGCAGGTCGCTGGCGACCACGGGCAGGCCCGCCGCCAGGTACTCGTAGACCTTCATCGGGAAGATCCCGTCGGTGAGCGGATTGCGCGCGTAAGGGATCAGGCCGACGTCGGCCGCGCGCAGCACGTCCGGCAGCTGTCGGTAGGAGCGCGCGCCGAGCAGGTGGACATTGGGCTCGGCGTCCAGCGAGGAGACGTCGGCTCGCGGGTCGCCCGGGCCGATCGGGCCGACCAGGCAGATCGACCAGTCGCGGCGGGCGCGCGCCAGCGAGACGATCAGGTCGAGGTCGAGCTTGGTCGTGACGATCGCGCCGCAGAAGACGACCCGCGGGCTCGGCAGGCCCGCCATGCCCGCGTCCAGTGGGGCGTCGTCGAGCGCTGTGGCAAACAGGTCGGTGTCGGCCACGTTGGGCGCGTACAGGACGTTCTCGGAGCTGCCCCGCATCCGCTCGGCGAGCGTCGGAGCGCTCGCCAGCACCAGGTCCGCTCGCGCGACAAAGCGCTGCTCGGCCGCGCGGAAGCTGTCGGCGTCGATGCCAGGCTGGGCGGCGATGTCATCGACGCAGTGGTAGACGATCGCGGTGGGGGAAAGCACGTCGATCAGCGCCTCGGCCTGCGGCACGTAAGCCCACAGAATCGGCTCGACCAGCCCGAGCTTGCGCGCTGCGCGAGCGACCAGAGCCGGCAGCAGGCGCGCGTTGATCGCGCGCACGAGACGGTTTGAGTGCAGCGGCAGCACCAGCGGCGAGAGCACGTTCAGGCCGTCCGCCGCGCGGGGCCCGCGCAGGCCGCTGCGCAGCCGGCGCAGGATGCGGCGCAGGTCGCGGCCTGCCAGTTGCGGGCGGCGCAGGCCAAGCGACTCCACGAATAGCACGCGGTTCTCGACTGCCAGGCGGGACATCAGGTGGTGCTGGTTGGTCCAAAGGTCGGTGTCCCAGTCGGCAAACCCGACGCAGACGATGTCGCGACCGCGCAGACGTGGCGTGTTGTGTGGCGTGTTGTCCATCGCGGGCATGATTCCAGGCGCGCTGGCGTCAGTCGAAGCCCGCGCGCTTGCTTGCCAGCTCGCCGGCGGCGCTTGCCGTGAGGCCGGGATCGCGCCGTGTAGGCTCGCGCGGACATGCCCGCACAGCCACCAGGGCCAGACCTCCGCGACCGCGACCAGCGCAGAACAGCCGGCCTGTTGCTCGGCGCCGACCTCGACGCCGGGCGCATCGCCGAGCCGGCGCTGGGACTGCCGGCGGTGCGGCGTGCGACGCGAGTACGACCGATACCGGGGGCGATGGCCCGAACCGCGCAACTCGGGCTGCGCAAGCTCGGCCTGCTCGACTACGGGCGGGTGGTGGTCGCGCCACAGCGCTCGGCGCGGGCTGCCGCGCTCGGCCTCGACGGCCCCGGCGCCGTCGCCGAGGCGCCGCCGCGCCTGCTCGTGCGCGTCGATGAGTTTCCGCACTACCAGGCGTGGGACGAGCCGCGACGCTTCGGCACCGACGCGTTCGAGCGCTTCCGGCAGATCATGAGCGACGCCGGCGTCCCCTACCTGATCGCCGCGCTGCCGCGAGTGAGCCGCTCGCCGCTGTCGCCGCAGGCGCTCGGCTCGCGGCCGCTTGAGGAGGGGGAGGCGCGAACGCTGCGCGACCTGGCCGAAGAAGGGGTGACGCTTGCTCTGCACGGGCTCGACCACCGCACTCGCGACGCTTCGCCGCGTCGCCACTCCGAGCTGTGCGGGCTGGACGCAGAGCAGACCGAGCAGTTGATCGAGCGGGCGCTGGCCGAGCTTGCCGCGCACGGGCTGCCCCGACCGGACGTGTTCGTCGCCCCCTACAACCGCTTTGACGCTTCGCAGCTTAAGGTCCTGGCGGGCTACTTTGCGGTTGTCTGCGGCGGCCCGGAGTCGATCGGCACGCTTGGCTTTCAGCGCCCGCCACAGTGGCGCGGCGAGACCGTCTACCTACCCGGCTACGCGCCTTTCTACGGCCATGCCGCGCAGGTGATCGAGGCGCTGGACCGCTACGCCGATCGCATCGCCGGGCTGTGGACGCCGGTGGTGCTGCACTGGGGCTGGGAGGCCGACGCCGGCTGGCGCGACCTGGAGCGGCTGGCCGAGCGCATGGCGGGCAGTGCCGTGCCCTGGCGCTCGTTCCTGAGCGCGGTCGAGCAAAGCAGCCGCGAGGGAGCGGTGGCGTGAGCCGGTTCGAGCGCCACGGTGGCTCCGCGCTGGTCGAGCGGCTGCGCGAGCGCTTTCCCCGGGTCGCCGTCGCGCACGACTGGCTGACGATTCCCGGAGGCTCTGAGGACGTCGTTGTGGAGCTGCTGCGGATGTTTCCGCAAGCGGAGATCTTCACCTCGGTCTACGACCCCGAGCCATGGCCGTCGATCATCCGCGACCGGCCCGTTCACGCCAGCTGGCTGAACCGCATCCCCGGGGCCACGCGCCACTACCCGAAGCTGTTGCCGCTGATGACAAGCGGCTTTCGCCGCTTTGACCTGTCGCGCTTTGACCTCGTGCTCTCCAGCAGCCATGCGTGCGCTAAGAACGTGCGCACACCCCCGCACACGCTGCACGTCTGCTACTGCCACACGCCGATGCGCTACGCCTGGGACGAACGGCTGCTTGAAGGAGAGGAGATCGGGCGCCTCACGCGGCTGGCGCTGCCGCTGTTGCTGCGCCGCCTGCGCCGCCAGGACGTGCGTGGGGCGGCCGGGCCCGACGCGATCGTCGCGAACTCGCAGCATGTCGCGGCGCGTATCCGCGAGCATTGGGGACGGTCCAGCGAGGTCGTCAACCCGCCGGTGAACGTCGATCACATGTTGGCGATCGAGCGCGAGCCGCAGGGCTACTACCTGGTGTTCGGGCGCGTCGTCCCGTACAAGCGCGTCGATCTCGCCGTCGCCGCCGCGGCGAGCCTGGGCCGGAGCTTGAAGGTCGCGGGCGACGGCCGCGGCATGGCGGCGGCGCGGGCCGCGGCTGACGGCAGCGCCGGCATCGAGCTGCTGGGACGCGTCAGCGACGAGCAGCGTGACCGTCTGCTCGGCGGCGCGCGCGCGCTGTTGTTCCCCGGCGAGGAGGATTTCGGGATCGTCCCGGTCGAGGCGCAGGCGGCGGGGGTGCCGGTCATCGCCTACGGCGTCGGCGGCGCTACGGAGACGGTCGTGGACGGCGCGACCGGGGCTCTGTTCGAGCGTCAAACCACCGAGTCGCTGGCGGCGGCGGTCGAACGCTTCGAGGGGCTTGAGATCGATCCGGGCGCGGTCAGGGCCAACGCCGCGCGCTTTGGCCGCGAGCGCTTTCAGCAGCAGATGGCGGCCGTGATCGACCGTGCGGCGGCGGCGTCAGGCCGTTCTACGCGCGACGCGTAGGGTGGCGCCGATCCCGGCGATGCAGGCGGCGCCAAGCAGGATCAACAGCAGGTCGCCGGCGCTGAGGGCGCTTTCGCTTGTCCCGGCTGCCATCGTCGGCGCAATGGCGCTGGTCCTTTGACCGCCGCTGGTTGCCGGGGTTTTGACCGAGCCGCTGTGAGAGCCTGTTCGCGCCGAGCGGTTGGCCGCCGAGCTGCCGCCGTGCGAGCCTGCGCGTACCGAATGGCCTCCAGCTTTGCTCGATGCGCTGCCGCTGCCGGCACTGCTCGCGCCATTTGACGATGCGCTCGACAGGCCGCTCCCGGCGCCTGAGCCGGTCCCTTGCGTGTCGGCGCTGTTCGATCCGCCTTTGCCTGTTGCCGAGGAGGTGGACGAGCTGCCCGGCGCGTTATTGCCTTCCCTGCCGCGCTGTCGCTGACTGCCCGAGCCGGTGTTGTTTCCGCCACCACCGTGTTTGTGCGGACGGCCGAGCACAAGCGCTTCGCCGCCGTAGGCATCGACCGACGGCACTTCGGCGCGAGCGGTTGCCGCTAGTGCGCATAGGGCCAGGATCGAGGCCAGCAGTGTCGATGCGCGCACGATCACAACCCTCACGATAGCTGCCGCCATTCGCTTCGATTGCCGGTCCTCACATTGCCGATCCTCACTGCGCAGGCACCTGCGTCACGATGTGCGGAGCCAGCGCCTGCTGCGCTTCTTCGAAGCTGAGCGGATGGCCTTCGTGCAGGCGTTCCAGCGCCATCTGCACGGTTGACTCCAACGGGTTGAGCTGACGTGCGCGTCGCAGCTGCGCGGCCGCCTGTGCCCGCTGTGCCCGTTCTCCGTCGATGATGCCGAGCGCAAACGGCGACAGCCAGTTCTGGCTGTCGTGCTGCTCGGCCTGCTCCAGCCAGCCGCGCGCGCGCGCGTATTCGCCCTGGTTCAGCGCGATCGAGCCGCCGAGCAGATACAGCTGGTCGTCGAAGGGCAGCAGGTCGGAGGCGGAGCGCACCTGCTCATAGGCGCGCTGCGGCTCTGTTTCCCAGATCCGCGTAGCGGTGCGCGCATGACGGGCGGCCGCGAATGGAATCGCTACCGCCGCGAGCGCGCCGGCGCCGAGTAGGACGGTGGCGGCGGCGGCCAGCAGCGACCCGCCGCGCCGGCGTCCGCTGCCACGCAACGGCTCCACACGGTCGAGCGCTCCAGCCGCGGCGGCGAACGCCAGTGCCGGCACGCTCAGGGCCGGGTACTCCCAGAACCAGTCGATCGAGCCCTGCACGAGCCAGACCACCAGGAACACGAGCAGGATCCCGGCTGTGGCCCGAGCGGTGCCGCGACGGCCGCGCAGCGCCGCCATCAGCGCCGCGACCAGGAACGTCACAAACAGGAGCGCGCCGACCAAGCCTGTGTGCGTAAGCAGGCGCAGCTCGATCGAGTGCGTCCAGCGCGGCTGTTCGTAGGTGTGGCGCAGGCGGATGTAGCCGGCGGCGAAGTTGTCCTGTCCGATGCCGCCGATCGGGTTCGCGGCGAATTCGTGCAAAGCCACCCGCCAGATGTCGGCGCGGTCGCTTGCAAGCGTGGTGAAGTGGCTGTAACCGCCCGCGCTTGGCGAGGTCGTGTGGGCAAACGATTTCCAGGCGCTTTCGACGCGGCCGACGACGTGACCGTGCACAGCGACCAGGCCGATCGCCACGCCCACAATCACGACCGCAACCGCGACGGCGCGGCTGGCACGATCGAAACGCTGTTGAGCAGCCGGGGCCAGGCGCATCCGGCGGTCGGCGAGGACCAGCAGCGCCGTGACAACGGCGAGGACCACGTCGGCGATCAGCATCGTCTTGACCGCGTGGCTGCCCTGGCTGTGCAGCACCGCGTTCAGGCGTGCGGGCGGGAGCGTTTCGCCGCTGGGGGCGGCCTTGCCGTAGACGCGCAGCAAGGCCGGCGCTACCACTGCCGTGGCTGCGGCCGGGACGAGCGCGAACAGCAGCAGGCGCACGCGGCCCGGGATCAAAAGCAGCATCAGCGCAAGCACGATCGGCGTGCTGAACAGCCAGCCACGGCTCTGGCTGAGCACGGCCAGCTGCAGGCACAGGCCGGCGAGGGTGATCGCCGCTACGCGCAGCACGGCCGGGGTGCAGCGCTGCGCGCCGAGCGCGATCGCTCCTGCCGCTGCTCCCATGAACAGGACCGCGTCGGCGTTGTAGTAGCCCATCGGCCAGGCAAGGCGCGCCCCCAGGTACAGCGAGCCGGGGGCCGCGACGCTCGCGACCTTGGCGGCGGCGACGATCGCGATCACGCCAATGCCGGCGATCACGGCGCCGATCGCCAGGCGCGCTGACAGGTCTCGCCAGGGCAGGACGGCGAAGGCGGCGAACGCGGCGAAGTAGACGAGAGCGCGAACGCTGCCGTGGAAGGCAGCGCCCTGGTCGTGCGCCCACAGCACAGACGCGAACGACCAAGCCACGTAGGCAAACAGAGCCGCGATAGCGACCTTGCTCGCGCGCGCCATCCGCACGCGGCCCATCCCGAACGCGCACGCGCACAGCAGCGCGACGATCGCGAGCGCGCCCAGGTACCAGGGGTCGGGTTCGTAGCCGGTGTCGAGCGCCGGTTGCGATTCGTAGCCGCCGCCGGTCGCGACCCAGGCGATCACGACGGCCACCAGCACGGTGGCCGGCAGCAACGGCAACAGCGTTTGCGGCAGCGGACGTCTCAGCGCCTCTCGCGCTCTCATCGGCTGCATCCTGCCCGAGCGTGCGGATGAACCGACCTGGAGCCCTTTCAAAATGCGCGTGCGGGCATTCTGAAAAAGAGAGGTCTCAGAGCCTCAGTTGCCGAACGGCGGCACGATGATGTCGCGCGGGTGGTGCAGCGAGAACGACGGGGAGGCTTCCGATGCGGCGAGCGCGCGCAAGACGCCCGACTTTGAGCTCAGCCCGGAGGGCAGCCTCCGCGTCGCCGTGAAGATTCCGTCAGAGTCGGTGCGAAGTGTGGTCAGCGGCCGCCAGCGGCCGCCTTGGCGCCACTGGATCTGCACCGTGCCGGGGACGCCATAGGGGGTTCGGCCCCACAACAGCGCTATGCGCTTGCCGGATTTGTAGGCGACGAACGGAAAGCGGAAGGAGCGTTGCATCGGCTTGGGGGAGTCGCAGCCGATGCCTTGCGGGCAGTTGAAGTAAAGGCCCGCCTGCTCGGGAGTGACCGCTAGCGGTTCGTCACGCAGCGCGTACCAGGTGAACACGCTGACGCCGCCACGCCAGGCGCGGTACAGCGCTTCGGCGACCCAGCGCTGCTGCAGCCGCAGCGGCACGCCGAGCGAGGCGGGCGGGTTGCTGTCCCAGCTGAACTCCGTCACCCACGTCTGCACCGGCTGAGCGGAGACGAGCGTGCCGGCTTGCTGGGCGGCCCTGATCAGCGACGTGAGCGATCCAAGGTTGTAGATCCAGACGTTGTCGGAGTTGACCGACCGAGTCGAAGGCCCGCCCGTGGTGTACGGGTGCACGCTCCAGACGTCGGCGTTCACGGTCGTGTCGCACACCCGATGGGGCCGAGCGCCGGACGACATGCAGAGCAGCATGCGCGTGAAGTCGAGCGCCGCGATCCCGACCACGTTGCCGCGGCGCAAGCCGTTGGGGAACAGCGCGCCGGCGATCACCATGTTGTCGGGGCGAACACCGTGCACAGAGGCGGCCACGTCGTTGATCATCGTGCGATAGAAGGCGACCGAGGCGACGTTCGCGCCGTCCATTTGCGGTTGCAGGAAGAAGCTGACGTTCGGCTCGTTCCAGACTTCGTAGTAGCGGACCCACGGCAGGCCGTCGTGAGAGCCGTCGAAGCGGGTCGCCACCGCCTGCGCGAACTGCGCAAGCTGGGCGGGGTCTGGGCGCTCTTCGCCGGACCCGGCTGGGGACTCGCCCCAACCGGGAGAGCCGTACAGCTCGAAAAATGGAGTCAGGCCTCGGGCGACCGCGTCCGCGGTCTCTTTGTCTAGGTAGGTCCAGCGATAGCCGGGGCTGTCCGGGTTGGACGGGTCGAAGCCCGCCGGGCGCACAGCCGGCGCGATTTCGTTCCAGTTGACGTCGAGCTTGATCAGCTGCGCTCCGCTCGCCTGGACGTGTGAGAGCACGAACTGCTCGTAGGAGCCGCCGGCCGGCGTGGTGTCCACGGCGGTGCGCAGCGGGACGCCGTAGCCGCTCGCGTTGCTCGCCGCAACGAGGGTCAGCGCCAGCGCGAGCAGGAGGGCCAAGGCCCGGGTCGCGGTCAGCGGTTGGCCCTGCGCGAACGACCGCTCGGGGGGGCGTGCTGTGGTGGGTTGCGGCGATCGGAGGGTCACGGTGGCTTGAGGTTCGCTGAAGGCGTGGACGTCGAGAGGTCATGGGGATCTCTACACCTGGAACACCCCAGCTGGGCCGGCGGTGCGCCGCGCGGCAGATCACGATAGGCGATCGCAGGCACAGGCGCGCAGATTGCCTGCTGAAAACGTCTCGATCCAACCGACCCGCCCGGTCGCCTACAGGCTGCTATTTGGCGATGTTCGCGTGCACGGGGGTGGTCGCCGCTCCGGCGTCGAGCAGTCCCGCGCCGTAAAGAGCCCGGTCGCTCGGGGCGCCGAGCGACCGGGCCGTCGCCTTCAGCCTCGCCTCGATTCGCGCTGGGCTCGGCTTGCCTCCGAGCACCCGCGCGGCCAGCATCAATGCCACCGTCGCGGTTACGTGCGGCGTAGCCATCGAGGTGCCTTCGTATCCCTGCGGAAAGCCGAACCGTTGCGGTGAGGAGCCCGTGAACGTCATTTGGAAGATGTCCCTGCCCGAATCCACTTCTGGACGGCAGTTGGGGTCCCCAGGCAGGTTCGCGTCCGGGCCGCCGCCCGGGGCCACCAGCGCAATGCTGCGGCCGTAGTTGGAATAGCTGGCCAGACAGCCGTGTTCGGTGCTCGCCCCGACCGCGATCACGTGCGGCGCACGCGCCGGATAGGGGACCGTCGTGCTGCCCTCGTTGCCGGCGGCGGCTACGACGACGACGCCGCGCTTGTACGCGTAGCGCAGCGCGTCGATCAGCTCGGGGATGTCCGACGCTGTTACATCGCTTGAGAACTCAAGGCTGAGGTTGATTACGCGAGCGCCGTGGTTGACGGCGAAGCGGACGCCTTCGGCGATCACCGAGGCGTCGCCTTCACCCTCTGCGTCGAGCACGCGCACGGGCATGATCCGCGCCAGGTAGGCCAGGCCGGTCAGGCCGTAGCGATTGTTGGTGGCCTCGGCGATCGTTCCGGCCACGAACGTGCCGTGGCCGTTGCGGTCGTTGGCATACGGGGTGCGCGAGATGAAGTCGTAGCCCTGCACGAACGTGTACTTGCTGAAGTCCCGCGAGCGGCGGTACTTGCCACGGTTGGCGTACGCGACGCCCGTGTCGAGCACCGCCACGACCACTTTCGAGCCGGCCGGCGAGCCGCTGGCTGCCGCGTTCGCCCACGCTTCCGGTGCGCGCACGCCGAACGGGCCGTCGAAGTTCCACTGCAATTCGCGCCAGTCGCCGGCGGCCTCGCCGGTGCCTGGGTCGTTCGGGATCACCGCTCCGGTGCTGTGGGCGACGTAGTCGGGGACCGCCCAGGCGACGTCCGGCTGCGCTCGCCAGCGCGCCAGCGCGCCCTGCAGGTCGGCGCCGGACGGGAGCGTTAGCACGCGCGTCCGCTGGGTGTCGCCGGCTTGCGCCCGATAGCCGACGACAATTCGCTGTTGCGGGGCGGCCCCGGCGGCTTGTGCTCCCGACACCGACGCCAGCGCCAGCGCGAATGCGCAGGCCAAGCAGGCGGCGAGCCGGGCGCCGGGCAGTCGTCGATATCGGTCGTGGGGCGGCTGCAACTCGGCTCTCTTTCGTAATCATGATGTGTCGAGAGGCCGTAAGGTTGCGCTCGGTGCCCAAGCCGCCGGGAGCGGTGGCCAATTGACATCCATGAGTGAGCGATTTTTTCCGCGCGACGAATACTTCATGCGCCTTGCGATCCGCGAGGCCGAGCGCGCGCTTGAGCACGAAGACGTCCCGATCGGCGCGGTGATCGCGCACGGCGGCGAGGCGATCGCGTTGGCCCACAACGAGCGCGAGCTGCGCCAGGACCCGACCGCGCACGCCGAGACGATCGCGTTGCGCGAGGCTGCCCGCCAACTCGGCAGCTGGCGAGTGCTTGAGAGCGTGCTGTACGTGACGCTTGAGCCGTGCGCGATGTGTGCCGGGGCGATCGTGCTGGCGCGCGTTCCACGCGTCGTCTACGGCGCCAGCGACGCGAAGGCCGGCGCCTGCGGCAGCGTGCTCGACGTGCTCTCAGAGCCGCGGCTGAACCACCGCCCGGATGTTGTTGGTGGGCTCCTGGCGGGGGAGTGCGGGGGGCTGCTGAGCGAGTTCTTCGCCTCGCGGCGCTAGCGTGGCGGTCGGTTTGGATGGAGCGGCGCTCCGCGCCGCTTGTCGGGGGTCGCTGATCGTCTAGCCTTGGGCCGTCGCCGTGGAAGGGTGGCAGAGCGGTTGAATGCGGCGGTCTCGAAAACCGTTTCGGGGGTTATGCCTCCGACGAGGGTTCGAATCCCTCCCCTTCCGTTTTCGCTGGGTTGACCGACGTTGTTCGGAAACGGCGCGGCTCGGAGAGCCTCCCAAGTGGACGCTTCTGGAGTCTGAGCCTTTGCCGTCGTCTTGATGTGGCCGAACCCGGCCAGAACTTACTCAACCAGGTTGGAGTGGCAAGTCCAGCCAAGTTCGTTTGCTCGGAGTGGTGCATGCCCTAAGCTCCGTTAGGTGGACCCGGAGAGCAATCCCGCGATGGTCAAGCTCGATCTTCAGTCGGTTGTCTACCGCGAGGGCAAGCACTATGTCGCTGAGTGTCTCAATGTAGACGTGTCGAGCTTTGGCGACACCAAGGCTGAGGCCGTAGCCAATCTCAAGGAGGCCCTGGAGCTCTACTTCGAGGATGCGCCGGCCAGCGACGCTACTCCGGTCGACTCCCCCGAGGTCCGCACGCTGACGCTCAAGCGTGCCGCCTAAGCTCTACTCGTCGAAGCAGATCATCGGGGCCCTCGAACAGGCGGGCTTTGTGTTCGTCTCTCAGCGAGGCAGCCACGTCAAGTACCGCAAGACCGGCCACCCCACGCTCACGGTCATCATCCCTGCCGGTCGCAAGCAGATCCCACGTGGCAGCTTCCGCTCCATCCTCCGCCAAACTGGCCTGGACGAGGGTGCCTTTGGGAGCGACTAACCATCGCAGAGGTCCGAAGCGAGCAAGCTAGAGGGCTGATCCGTAGCGCTGGGCGTGCAGTTCTCTGATCCGCTCCCAAGTGGGGTCATGTTTCGAGAGTTGTCCCGCACACCCCGTCCGCTGTATAGCCAGATTTGGCTCTACGAAGCTTGCTGCGACGTGGGGCACAACGGGGACCAGATTCAGCAGCTATGCGAGGTCGAGCACCAACAGCAGAGCATCCTCCACCGCACGGAGTTCCTCGTGCGTAAGGTGACCAGCACGGCGACCAAGCGCACGGGCGTCAATGGCGCCGGCCATCTCACAGAGAACTTGCGTTACCTGTTTGGCAACAGTAATTTCGGGGTGAAAGCTGGCCGCGAACGCCGAGCGTGATGTAGGGCAGACGATGACTGTGGACAGAGCGAGCAGATCGTCGGCTTGGACGATCACGGCGTAGCGTTGGCCTACCTGAACGTGGCCGCGCCTTCCGGGTAGCTTGATCTGGTGGACATCACCACGGACCACGTAGTTGCTCCATCAGGCCGGCTACCTCGCGTGCTTCCCGCATGTACTCCTCGTTCTGCATGAGACGTCTCGCCTCGTCCGCCAGTCCGCTGCGACGGCGCTCACGCTCCGCCGTCTCGGCGATCGCCTGTCTCGCCGCCTCGGCGCGGTTCAGGCCGCGTCGTCTGGCGATCTCGTCAAGCGCTGTCAGCCCATCGCGGCCAAGTCGCAACGAGAGTGGGTGGGGAGCTGGCGCCATGTCGTCAGCGTAGCGCGAAACACACTACTCGCCGTCCCGGCGCTACGGCCAGTCGATACGCAGCGCGAGCTCGGTCGGCCCAAGGTCGATCAGGCCACTACGCTCGACCGCCCTGTACTCGCCGTCGGCAAGCGCGAGCCAATGCACCCGATGTGCTTCGGGATCGACGATCAAGACCTCATCGACGCCGTGGGTTGCGTAGAAGGGCAGCTTTGCCCAGCTCTCGTCGCCCGGCGAGAGGATCTCGACCACCAGCGCTGCCGTGGGATGCCACATCTCGGCGGCGCCGGGACGATGAAGGCCTCCGTCGGGCACGCGGAAGTCGGCTTCGGAGTGGCCGAGGTTGAACTCGGCCATCATCGGCTGCAGGCTGGCGGCATGGGCGGGGCCATTCAGGATCACCGCGAGCTGTTGCGAGAGGTTTCCGTGCCTATGGCTGGGGGCGGGAACCACGTGCAGCACCCCCTCCCAGACCTCGTCTTTGCGATCCTGGCCGAGCTTTCTGCGGCGCTCCAGCAGCGCCTTTAGCTCGGCCGGCGGCGGGTCTGGCAGCAATGTTCGCATCGGCGTGAGGGTAGCGGCGGGGCGACCGTTCGGATGACATCCCGCCGTCTGGTCCGACCGTCCCACGTCAACCGGGACAATGCGGTCACAGATCGTGGCCTGGCGCGTTTATAGAGATATGGATGTTCCCTGCGAGCCCTCTGACGCGATCCTGCTGGCTGAGACCGGTGCGGACCCGGAGGCCTTCGCCGCCTTCTATCGCCGCTACGAGCGGCTGGTGCTCGCGTATCTGCTACGCCGCTGCGGCGATGCGGAGGTCGCGGCCGACGCGACCGCGGAGGTCTTCGCCTCCGCGCTGCGCGCAGCCGAGCGCTACCGGCCGGTAGCGCCGACCGCGGTTGCGTGGTTGCTGACGATTGCGCAGCGCACGCTTGCGGGGAGTCTGCGCCGCGGGCGCGTGGAAGCCCGCGCGCGCCGGCTCGTGGGTATGCGCGAAGCGGTGTGCCTGAGCGGCGAGGACCTGGAGCGAATCGAGGCGCTGGCGTCGCTTGACGGGCAGGCGCTGGCACTGCTGGACGAGTTGCCCGAAGACCAGCGCGAAGCCGTCCGCGCGCACGTCCTGGACGAGCGTTCCTACCACGACATCGCCGGCGAGCTGGAGCTATCCGAGCTGGTCGTGCGCAAGCGGGTCTTGCGCGGGCTGATCGCGCTCAGACAGGGATTGGAGTGCGCCGAATGACGATCCTGCCGCAAATCGAACAGCAGCTGCGAGATGCCGCTTCGGCAAAGTCACGCGATCCGTCGCTGTCCGCTCCCTTGGCGCACCGGCTCAAGCTCGCGCGCGGTCGCATGCTCGCGGGGCTCGCGCTGGCGGTCCTGTTCGCTGTGCTCGGCTTCGCACTGGCCGGCGGCGACGGAGGCGGTCAGTTTGACGTTGCCGCCGCCGTCTATCGCGCGATAGCTCCGGGGACGGGGGTGCGCTACGTGGTCACCGAACAGGAAGAGCCCTCCGGGCGCTATCACGATCGCATCTACTTCCAACGCTGGAGCGCCCGCGAGCCTCAACGCGAACGCGTGATCGTCCACGAACAGCGCAACTACGGCCGTGAGCACTCGTGGTGGGGCGAAAGCGCCGTGACGGTCGGTGGCGCCTCGTGGGACTGGGGCAGCAACGAACCCGATGTGATCCTGCGCCAGAAGGGCGTGGCGATCGCCAAGGACGAACTTGAGACGATCCGCGCGGCCTACCGTTCAGGGCTGCTGCGGCTGATCGGCAAGACCAGGCTGGAAGGCCGCGAGGTCTACCGCCTGCGCGCCTTGCGTCCGCACACGAAGGTCCACGAAGCCCCAAACGAGCTGCTGGTCGACGCGAAGACGTTCAGCCCGGTCGAGGCGATCGACTACGCTCGCGGTCCCCGCGGTCGCCTGCAGCCGGTGTTCGTGATGCGCTACCGCGTCTTTGAGGAACTGCCCGCGACGCCGGCCAACCTGGCAAAGCTGAACATGGCCCCGCATCCGGGCACGTGGATCGTCAGCCACCGTTGAGCGGCGCGTGTATCGTGGCCGCGGTGGCCACGCTCACCGTCTATGAAAAGCCGACCTGCACGACCTGTCGCAAGCTGCACGCGCTGCTGACCGAGCGCGGCGTGGACTTCGATTCGGTCGAGTACCACGTGACCGGCGTCTCAGGGCCCGAGCTGCGCTCACTGCTGCGAAAGCTCGGGGCCGGTCCCCGCGAGGTTCTGCGCACACGCGAGCCGTTGGCAACGGAGCTAGGCCTGGTCGGCGCCGAGGTCGGCGACGAGCGGCTGATCGCCGAGATGGTCGCCCACCCCGAGCTGCTGCAACGGCCGATTGTCGTGCGCGGCGAGCGCGCCGTGCTCGCGCGGCCGGTCGAGCGCGTGCTCCAGCTGTTGTAGGCCGAGCGCCTGCTCGCCGCGCAAGCGCAGGTACGGCCAGACGACGTGGCAGTAGGCCAGCAGCGTGCGTCGATCGGTCTCATCGCAGCCGACGACCGAGGCGCCGACTCGCCATCCGGAGTCGTGGGCGAAGCAGGAGCGGACCTGCACTTCCAAACGAGCCTGTGAGGCCATGCCGAAGACGTGTGGCAGTTGCACCGTGACAGTCGCCCGCTCCCCCGGCTCCAGCGCCTGTGAGAGCTCGACGCCAATGCCCGACGTGGTGATGTCCCGCACGCGGCCGAGCAGCACGCCTCCCTGTTGCTCGGCTGCCGCGTCCCGAACAATCATGGCCGACGCGTCGAGCGGCACCCGGTACTCGCCCCGCAGTTGCTTGCGCTGTGCAACGTGCACAAGCGTCCGCAGCACCCGCCACAGCTCGAACGCCGCCAGCGCCGGCACCACCCACACCCCGATCCCTTGCATCGCCGGCAATATGCCGGCGCCCAGGTCGGTGGCAACGCGCGCGAGAACGCCCAGCGTCAGCAGCAAAGAGAAGGCGTTGAGGGCGTGGAACTGGCGGATTGCCTCCCAGCCACCGCGATCGACGCCCTCCTTTGGCGTCACCTTGAAGTTCGCGCGGCCCGGCAGCACGATGCAGCGCAAAGCGCGCGTGAATATCTCGGCCGTGCAGAGTTCGTAGTGGCTTGACTCGCCGGCGCTCTGCTCGCCGCGGCACAGCGCCGAGCCGGCGAAGGTCATCAGCAGCGTCGCCGGCGCCCACAGCCCTGCCAGCGCCGGCAGCGAAACGTGAAGCGGCATCAGGCCCGTCCACAGCACGGCCGTGAGCACGGCCAGCAGCAACAGTCGCACCGGACCGGCCAGATAGCCGGTGAGGCTCGCCAGGTAGCTCAGCCGCTGTGAGAGTGTCAGCTCGCGCGCCCGCAGCGGGCTCTCAGGGGTGGTGAAGACGGCGAGGTTGCCGCGCGCCCAGCGGTCGCGCTGCAGCAGGTAGGAGGCCAGATCGTGCGGCGCCAGGCCCTGCGCGACGATGCGCTCGTCGTAGCGGGTGCGCCATCCCCGCCTGTGCAGCTTGATCGTGGTGTGGAAGTCCTCGGCGATCGTCTCGGTGGCGACCCCGCCGACCGACAGCAGCGCCTCGCGGCGGATCAACGCCCCCGAGCCGCACCAGAACGCCGCGTTGTGGCGGTCCTTGCCGAGGCAGATCGCCGAGAAGAACACCGACTGCTCGTGACGACCTAACGCGTAGTGCTGGATCGAGTCGTGGTTTGAGAAGTCGTGCGGCGTCTGCACCAGCGCCACCTTGGGATCGTCGAGATAGCCGACCAGCAGGTCGAGCGCGTCCGGCATCGGCACGTGGTCGGCGTCGAGCACGAGCACGTAGTCGCCGCCGGTAAGCGGCAGAGCGTGATTGATGTTGCCCGCCTTGGCGTGCGATTTGTCGGGCCGCGTCATGTAGCGCACCCCCCAATCGCGCGCGAGCTGTGCCACTTCCGGTCGAGCGCCGTCGTCCAGCAGCCAGGTCGTATGCGGGTAGCGCAGCAGCGCACAGCCCGACAGCGTCGCCTCAAGCACCGAGATCGACTCGTCGTAGGTGCAGACGTACACGTCCACGTCGGCGCCCGCGCTTGCCGCCGGCCGCAGCGGCGCGGGCAGCTGCCAGGTCAACCAGCTCAGAGTTGCCAGGTTCCAGACGCCGTAGCACTCGGCGAGAAGTAGCGCGATCCACAGCGGCAGCTCGGATCCCTGCGCGCTCCAGCCGACGCGCCAGACCGCATAGGCGCTCGACCAAGCCAGGGCAAGTAGGGCCAGTGCGTGTAGAGCCGGCGGTCGGCGGCCCCACCAGCGCCCCCACTGTGCACGCGTGTCATCGTCGGCCGAGCTTGCCCGGCGCCGGCCCCCTGTGCGAAACATGCTCGAACATCGGCTTGCGGACAAGCCGAGTTAAGTTCTGGGCACGCTCACCACGTAAACGACATGTGCGCGTGCGACCGCCAGGAAGTCGTGTTGCTCGACCGTCCCGCCCGCCAGCGGCTGCAACGTCGCATCGGTCAGCGTCAGAAAGTCGCGCTCGGCTGCGTTGAGCATGTCCGAGACGCGGCTGCGGTAGCCGTCGGCGGCCAGCACGATCAGGCCTTCGATGCGGTGGCGCGGGGTCTCCAGGCGGATGCGCTCACGTCGCTCGCCGGAGTCCTCTCGCGCGGCTTGCTCTTCGCCCGGATCGCTCACGCGCTGATTATCGGCGACGACGTGCCTGAAGATGAGCGCCGGGCGATTCAGGGCATTGCGATCGCAAACGCGGCGTTCGCCGACGGTGCGGTGGCGGACCGGGCATCGTAGGTGATCACCTCGAATTCGCCTGGCGCCGAGCAGTCTTTGGCCTGCGCGTTCAGCAGCGCAAGCGGCACGGCGCCGCCGGTGCTGTAGCTCGACTCGCCGGTCACGACGGCGGGCTCTCCGCTGGAGCTGACGGGCGCCGCCGCGGCGATGCAATAGACGCCTGCTGTTTTGCTGTAGACCGACACGACATTGTGGGTTTGCGCGACCACGAGGCCTTTGGTCGAAGGCGTCGATCCGACTTCGGCGGGGTTGACCACGGCCCATGCCGTCGCGGCCGCAATGCCCGGCTGGCCCGGTACGCCCTGGGGACCCGTCGCTCCCGTTTTTCCGGTCAGGCCGGTTTTGCCGGTTTTCCCTGTCGCTCCTGTGTACCCCCGCGGTCCAGCCGGTCCCGGCAGTCCGCGCAGGCCGCGCGGTCCCCGGATCAGGCACTCGCGCACACGGTGTTTGCCGCTGTGGACGTAGAAGCACCTGCTCGCTGCCGTGTGGGCGGCAGGGTCAATCGAGATGCCGGCGAGCGCCGGCACGGCGACGGTCAGCGCGCCGAGCACGGCGGGGGTGGCCAGCAGTGTGAGCGTACGACGGCGCATGCGATTGCCTCCAAGTGACGATTCTCGGGCTGTGTCACCCGTAACCGTCGAATGCGCTCGAAGGAGCGGTGCCTCAGCCGACTCGCTCGGGCTCGCGCGCGGCCAGCCCGGCGCGCACCGAGGCGGTGGCCGCCGCGGTGTCGGTCGGGCGGTTTCGCTCTTCGCGCACGATGTACAGCGGGCGGTGCTTGACCTCCTCGTAAATCCGGCCGATGTACTCGCCGATCACTCCCAGCGCGATCAGCTGGATGCCGCCGATCAGCAAGATCAAGATCGTGATCGTGCCGAAGCCCGGCAGGTAGGAGTCGGCGAAGTGCAGGCCCACCACGACCGGGATCGCGATGAAGGCGACACCCGCCGAGAGCAGGCCCGCGTAGGTTGCCAGTTGCAGCGGCAGGTGCGAGAACGACGCGATCGCATCCAGCGAGAAGCGCAACATCTTGCGCAGCGTGTACTTGGTCTCGCCGGCGGCGCGCGCGTCTCGCTCGTAGGACACCGCGGTCTGGCGGAATCCGACCCACACAGTCATCCCGCGCAGGAAGCGCGAGCGCTCGGTCATCGACAGCAGCGCGTCCAGCGCGCGCCGGTCGAGTAGGCGGAAGTCGCCCGAGTTGGGCTCCAGGTCCACCTGGGCCAGCTTGTCGAACAGCTTGTAGAACCAGGACGCCGTCGCGAGCTTGAACGCGGTCTCGCCCTCGCGCTGCTTGCGCACCGCGTAGACGACGTCAGACCCCTGCTCCCACTGCTCGATCATGCGTGGGATTAGCTCAGGCGGGTCCTGCAGGTCCGCGTCGATCATCGCCACCACATCACCGACGGCGTGCTCAAGGCCGGCGGTCAAAGCTGCCTGATGGCCGAAGTTGCGCGACAGGTGCACCACGCGAACACGCGGGTCCTCGGCGGCGATGCGGTCGAGCAGCTCCGGCGTCGCGTCGGCGGAGCCGTCGTTGACCAACACCAGCTCAAAGCTGTAGTCGGCGACGGCGGCACAGGTACGCCGGACGAACTCCTCGACCAGCTCCTGCTCGTTGTAGACAGGGGCGACGACGCTGAGCAGGGCGGGGACGCGTGGGGCGGTGGCAGGCATGGGTTCTTCCGAAGAGGGCGAAATTGATTAAGTAGTGGCTATGAGAAGAGTAGGGGACAGAGCTGGGCGCCTGCTGAGAATGCCCTTGTTCTTGCAGTTCCTGAAGTTCGGGATCGTCGGGGTCTCGAACACCCTGATCTTCTTTGCCGTGTACACGTTGCTGTTGAAGGTGTTCGGCGTCTGGTACCTGGCGGCGTCGGGCATCGGCTTCGCGGTCGGCGCGGTCAATGGCTTTCTGTGGAATCGCGCCTGGACCTTCAAAGGCCATATTGGCGACGCGCTGACGCCGGTGCGCTGGTTCGTCGTGCAGACCTGCGGCCTGCTCTTGAACCTTGGGCTCGTGTACCTGTTCGTAGAGGGGGTTGGCCTCGATGAGCTGGTTGGTCAAGCCGTCACGATCGTGATCGTCACCATCACGACCTTCTTCGCCAATCGTGCCTGGACGTTCCGCGGCCAGGACGCGCTGATGGCGCGGAGCGAGCGCTAGCGATAGACGGCCAGCAGCGACAGGCCGGCGGGGATCGAACCGCCACGGCCGATCGTCGCCGCCTCCAGGTTGAGCGGTTGGCGCAGCGCCCAGTTCAGCGGCGCCGGCGGTATCCACAGGTCGAGGCTCGACTTGGTTGTCGACGGCTTGAAGCGCTCCAGCGCGCGCAGCAGGATCGCGATCGGTAGCAGCAGCGAGTTGAAGTGTGCCGAGCGCTGCTCGTGCCAGCCGGCGCTCTCGGCGGCGGCCAGCAGGCTGCGGCGGTTATAGCGGCGGTGATGGTGGTTGATCTCGTCGTGGCCGCTCCACAACCACTGGTAGGCGGGCACGGTCACGAGCAAGGCCCCGCCGGGCTTGGTCACGCGCCGCAGCTCCCGCAGGGCGGAGACGTCGTCCTGCAGGTGCTCGACCACGTCGAGGCTCACCGTCAGGTCAAAAGAGCCGTCGTCGAAAGGCATGTCGAGCACCGAGCCTTCGAGCACCTCACCGCAGTCGCGCTCGCGTGCCAGCCGCACGCTGGTCGGCGACAGCTCGACGCCGGTGACGCTGCCGTGCCGGGCCAGCTCGACCATGTTGCGCCCGCTGCCGCAGCCGGCGTCGAGGATGCGCGCGCCGGGAGGCAGGCCCAGCCGCGCGATCGTGCGCTCAAGCACGCGGCGGCGACCCTGATACCACCAGTGGCGATCCTCGGCGCGGTGTGTCTGTAGCTCGTACTCAAGCTCCATAACCGCATCTTTCACGAACTGGCGGCGGCGCGTCGCGCCGTGGCTCAGGATCGAACGGTCGCCGGCGTCTCGGCCCGCTCCAGCTCGCGATCGAGCGCGGCCAGGAAAGCGGCTACTACGCGCGCGTCGAACTGGCCGCCGGCGCAACGCCTGAGCTCCGCACGCGCTGCCTCGTGGCCGATCGAGTCGCGGTAGGCGCGATCCGAGGTCATCGCCTCATACGCGTCGGCGACCGCCAAGACCCGCGCGGGCAGCGGCAGCTCGTCGCCGGACAAGCCCCTCGGATAGCCCAGCCCGTCCGGGCGCTCGTGGTGTGCGCCAACCCACCCGCGCACGTCGGCGAGCGTCGGGTGCTCAAGGATCTGCTCTCCCAGCTCGGGATGGCGCCGCACGGTCGCAAGCTCCTGCTCGCTCAACGCGGCTGGCTTGCGCAGGATCTCGTCGGGAACTCCGACCTTGCCGATGTCGTGCAACAGCCCGGCCAGTCGCACGCGGTTGACCTGCTGCTCGCTCATACGCAGCTCGCGCGCCATCAACTCGGCGTAGCGACCGACCGTCTCAGAGTGTCTGGCCGAACCGGAGAAGCGCAGATCGACAGCCTCGGCCAGGTCGAGCATCACCGCCACGAAACGCTCGCTCTCGACATCGCGGGCGCCGCTCTTCCACGTCAGCCGTTCGCGTAGCAGGGGGCTGTGGCGCACGCTGCGATTACGACCGCTGTCCTTGGCGGCGTACAGCGCCTCGTCGGCCGCCCGCAGCAACGAGGCGGCGGTCTCGCCGTGCGTCGGGAAGGTCGCCAGGCCGAAGCTGATCGTGATCGCGACAGCGTCGCCGGCAAGCTCGTCGCGCAAGGCGCAGCGCAGCCGCTCGGCTAGCACGAACGCACCGTCCTCGTCGGTGCCCGGCAGCACCAGCGCGAACTCCTCGCCGCCCACACGTGCCGCTACGTCGATCTGGCGCTTGCCCTGGTCGAGTATGCGGGCCACGCGCTGCAGCACCGCGTCGCCGACGGCGTGGCCGGAGCGATCGTTGACTTCCTTGAAATGGTCGAGGTCGCCAACCAGCACGGTCAGCTTGCCCTCGGAGCGGCGTGAGCGCTGCAACTCAAGGTCGAGCAGTTCGCGAAAGCCGCGGCGGTTGGACAGTCGCGTCAGCGGGTCGGTGCGAGCCGCGTCGTACAGGCGCGCGATCAGCGACTCGACGTGCGAGCGCATCGTCATGATCACGGCTGCGGCTACCAGCAGCGTCCCGATCCCAACCAGCCACCAGGCTGGGATGCCTCCCTGCGGAGGGCGTGCGGCCAACAGCACGGCATAGGCAATCGCCGCGTAGGCGATCTGGGCAGCGGCCTGGCGGCGGGTGAAGAAGTAAGAGGCGTACAGGAAGATCCACAGATAGAAGAAGACCAGTGGGCTGGGGCTCTCGCCGGAGAAGTAGGCAACGCCCGTCACGAGCGTGGCTCCCCAGGCCAGGGAGGCGCGCAGCAGCCACGGCGGCACGCGCTGGGCGCGCAGGTGCAGGAACGCCGCCATTGCATAGGCGTCGAGTACGATCGCCACCAGGCCCGGCACGCTTGCGCGTGCCGAGTGAGGCAACAGGATCGTCACGCCGGCAAGCGTCGCCCCGGCCGCGTACAGGCCGGCGAGCACGTTGGCTACCAGGCCTGTCTGCAGCGCGTGGCCGTCAGCCGACGAGTCGAGCGAACCGGGCACCGCTTCCTCCCACTGAAACGATGTCATTTGAACGACTATCGGCCCGCGCACGGAGTTGACTTGAGCCTGCGCATCAAGCGCGCGCCGCGATTGTTCCGATACAGAACCGATGGCCTTCCGCCACTACGCACACGTCTGCGCGCTCGTCGTCCTACTCTGCGCGCTTGCCTGCGCGCCCGTCGCCGGCCAACAGCAGCCACCAGCGAGCCCGAACTATCTGCGGTTGGCTGAGACCGGCGTCGCGCGAGCACAGGCGCTGTGGCGCAATCCGCGCCTTCACTGGTACGACAGTCGCCTGCACGATCGCGATCGCTACCCGCTGGCGACGATCTGGGACTCGGTTCCGCTGTTCGAGGCGCTCGACGCGATCCAGCTGGCCGCGCCGACGGCGGCGCACAGAGCTGCGGTGATCGCCTTCGCCGACGGCGCCGAGCGCTACTACGATCGCGGCCTTGGGCCGGTGGCCGGCTATGCGCCTTATCCCGGCGATCGCGGCAAGGCGACCACGTGGTTCGACGACAACGGCTGGTGGGGCCTTGCTTTTCTCGACGCCTACCAGGCAACCGGCTCCTCGCGCTACCTGCGCGACGCCGAGCGGGCGTTTCGCTTCATCGCAAGCGAAGGCTGGAGCTCAAACGGTGGCGGGTTGTGGTGGAACACCGCCCATGCCTACATAGCCGGCGAGCCGCTGGCCGCCGGCTCGCTGCTCGGCGCCGAGCTGTTCAAGCTGACCGACCGGGCCTCCTACCGCGAAACGACGCTTCGCTTCATTGACTGGGGGGATGCTCACTTCGTCAGCGAACGCGGGTTGTACAAGCGCACGGCCTCCGACCCCACCCCCACTCCCTACATCGAGGGAACGATGGTGCAGGCGCACCAGACGCTCTGCGAAGCGGGGGTGGGACAGGCTTGCGCTTGGGGCCGCGTCCTTGCCAACGCCTGCTGGGAACGCTTCGCCAACCGGCTGAACATGGGGCCTCAGTTCGATGCGATCTACCTGCACCAGATGCTCCTGTACGGCTCGCGCACGGGCGAGACGCGTTGGCGCGCGCTGGCCGAACAGATGGCCGCCAGTGCGCTGGCGCACGCACGCGGCGCTAGCGGCCTGTTCCTGCGCGGCTGGGACGGCACGCCGATCGTCGAGCACCAGGCTGTGCCGAACATGCTGCAGAGCGACGCTGCCACGCTTGAGCTGTTTGCGTGGTTGGCAGCCGTGCGCTAGTGCTTCAGGCGCTGATCATAAGCGTCGTGCCCACGCGCGAGCTCTCATGCGCAAGCGCGGCGATCAGCGCCTCTACGACCGTCGCGTCAAACTGCGAGCCGGCGCAGCGGCGCAGCTCGTCGGTCGCCCGTTCGTAACCGATCGCTTCGCGATAGGGCCGATCGGATGTCATCGCCTCATAGGCGTCGGCAACGGCGACGATCAACGCCTCCAGCGGCACGAACGAGCCGGGAAGCCCGAGCGGGTAGCCGCGGCCGTCGGGGCGCTCGTGGTGCATCGCGACCCATTCACGCACGTCGGAGAGGCTTGGATGCTCAAGCATCTGCGCGCCCAGCTCGGGGTGGCGCCGGATCACCTCGTACTCGCGCTTGTTCAACGGCCCGGGCTTGTGCAGGATCGAGTTGGGCACGGTGGCCTTGCCGATGTCGTGCAGGATCCCGGCCAGCCGGATGCGTGATACGCGCCGCTCGGGCAGGCCCAGCTCGCGTGCCGTCATCTCCGCATAGCGCCCAACCGTCTCAGAGTGGCGCGCGGAGCCCGAGAAGCGCAGATCGACCGCCTCGGCCATGTCGAGCACAGCCATCACGAATCGCTCGGCCTCGATGTCGGGTTGGTGGGCACCGACGACGTGCAGTTCGCCGCGCATCGCCGGCGTGTGGCCGACGGTACGGTTGCGGCCGCGGTCCTTGGCTGCGTACAGCGCCTCTGCGGCTGCGTGCAGCAGCGCTGCAGCCGTCTCGCCGTGTTCTGGATAGACGGCGACCCCAAAGCTGACAGTCAGTGGCACGGCATCGCCCTCGAACTCCGATTGCACCGCACGTCGGACCCGCTCGGCCAACGTAAAGCCCTCCTTGCGAGCTCCGTCAGGGACGATCAGGGCGAATTCCTCGCCGTCGACGCGGGCAGTGACATCGATTGGACGCTTGTGCTCACCTAGAATTCGCGCAAAGCGCTGCAGCGCCACGTCACCGACACGATGGCCGCAGTAGTCGTTGACGTCCTTGAAGTCGTCAAGGTCGGCAACCAGCAGCGCCACTGGGGTGCCACTGCGGCGGGCTCGCTCAAGCTCAAGGTCGAGCAGCTCGCGAAAGCCACGACGGTTGGACAGTTGGGTCAGCGGATCGGTGCGAGCAGCGTCGTACAGGCGCGAGATCAATAGCTCCACCCGTGCACGCATCGTCATGATTACGATCGCTCCGACCAACAGCGTGCCCATCCCGACCAGCCACCAGGCCGAGATGCCTCCAATCGGCGGCCGCGCCACCAGCAGCGCTCCGTAAGCAAGGCCGGCGTATACGATCTGGATGGTCGTCTGGCGCAGCGTAAAAAAGTAGGAGGCGTACAGGAACACCCACAGGTAGAAGAACACCAGTGGCGAAGGTGCGACACCGGCGAAGTAGGCGACGCCCGTGATCAGCGTGCTGCCCCAGGCCAGCGTCAAGTGCAGCGTCCAGGCTGGTAGCCGCCCCGACTGTGTGAACAGGACGGCGGCCACGAAGTAGGCGTTGGCGATGATTGCCAGCTGGCCGGTGGCTTTCAGTTGCGGAGGGTGGGGCAGCAGCACTGTCAGAGCCGCGAGCGTCGCTCCGGCCGCGAACAGCACGCCCAGCACCCTGGCGACGAGGCTGGTCTGGAAGCTCTGACCGATGAACGAGCCGCCCCAGACGGAATCGTGACCATCGCCCTCGGCGAGGGCGTAGATCACCTTGCGGAAGCGCCGCTTGGAGTTGGTCATGGAGTTGGTGGGATCATTCGTATTGTTGACGATAGTCCCTGGGCGATTAACAGAATAAGGGGAAGTTCACAGATTCGCAACAGAACGACGATCCTGGTGCTGGGCACCGCGCAGTTCGTGATGGTGCTCGACAGCACCGTGATGAATGTCTCCATCTCCCAGGTCGTCGCGGACTTGAAAACGACGGTGCCGGACGTGCAGGCTGCCATCACCATGTACACGCTGGTGATGGCGGCCTTCATGCTCACCGGCGCCAAGCTCGGCGACATCTGGGGGCGGCGACGGGCCTTCTCGATCGGGCTCGCCGTCTATGGCGTTGGTTCGCTGACGACTGCGCTCAGTCCCACAGTCGGCGTTCTGATGTTCGGCTGGTCAGGCGTGGAGGGAATCGGCGCGGTGCTCGTAATACCCGCGATCTTTGCCCTGACAGCCGTCAACTACAGCGGCCGTGAACGTGCGCTGGCATATGGCCTGCTCGGCGGGATCGCCGGCGCCGGCGCCGCCGCCGGGCCGCTGATCGGCGGGTTTGTCACCACAGCGCTTACTTGGCGCGTCGTATTCGCCGCCGAGACGGTCGTTGTGATCGCGTTGTTGACGCTGGTGCACCGGATCGGCGAGAGCCGCTCCGAGCACCCGCCCACGCTCGATCGCGTCGGTGTTGGTCTCTCGGCACTCGGGCTCGGGATGTGCGTGTTCGCGATCCTGAAGATCAGCACCTGGGGCCTGCTCACACCGACCGGGGCGCTGACGATCGGCGGGACCGAGATCACGCCGTTCGGGCTGTCCGTGGTGCCGTTCATGATCGCCGCCGGTCTGATCGTGCTCGGCTTCTTCCTGCGCTGGGAGGAGCACGTCGAGCGCTGTGGCGACACACCGCTATTGCGCGCCGACCTGCTGAAGATCCCCCAACTGCGCGCCGGGCTCTCGACGATCGTCTCCCAGTATCTGATCCTGGCCGGAACGTTCTTCGTGCTGCCGCTGTACCTGCAGCTGGTGCTCGGCAAGAACGCGCTCCAAACGGGGCTGAAGATCCTGCCGATCTCGGTGACGATGATGCTTGCGGCCACGTTTGGCCCGCGGCTGGCCACGCGCAGCTCGCCGCGGCGAGTGGTGCAGGTCGGGCTCGGCTTTCTGCTCGTCTCGATCCCCGGCCTGATGGCGACGATCTCGCCGTCGCTGTCCTCGCTGCCGTTCGCGCTGTCGCTGGCCGGCTTCGGCGCGCGCGTTGGGCTGACGATCTCCCAGCTTGGCAACATCGTGATGTCGAGTGTCGGCCGGGAGCGCTCCAGCGAGGCCGGCGGCGCGCAGGGGGCATCGCAGAATCTTGGGCAGTCGCTCGGGACCGCCCTGATCGGCGCTGTGCTGCTGAGCGGGTTGACGACCGGCTTTCACAACCGTGTGCTGGCCGATCCCTCGATCCCGCCACAGACCCAGCAGCAGATTGTTAACGGCACCGAGGCGGGACTGCCGATGGTCTCCCAGGCTCAGTTCAAATCCGCCATCGAGCAGGCCGGGCTGCCAGCCTCCCAACAGGCCTCGCTGAGCGCCTATTACAACGAATCGCAGATCGAGGCGCTCAAGCGGGCGCTGTTGGTGGCGTCGCTGTTCGTGCTCGTAGGCATGTGGTTCGCTCGCACATTGCCCGGTGAAGCGCTGGCAAAGGACGATGCCGGCTCCACGGGGGCGCGGCCGGCTGCCGGCATCGCCGCCGGCTGACCGTGCCCGCCACGTGCCCGCCTGCTCTCAGTCGGCCGGCGCGTAGGTGAGTGTGAACACTCCCGCCTCGCCCACCGGTGTCACGCCGGTCAGCTTCAAGGTCTGGGCGGCGCCGGTGTCGCCGAACAGGCGCTTGCCGGCTCCGAGCACGATCGGGAAGACCATCAGGCGGTATTCGTCGACCAGTCCAAGGTCTGTCAGCCCCTGCACGAGCTGGGCGCTGCCGGCGACGAGTATGTCGCCCCGCACGCTTTGCTTGAGCTTGCCGACGCGCTCGGCCAGATCGCCGGCGAGGATCGTCGAGTTCTCCCAGTCGGCGCTTTGCAGCGTGCTCGACAGCACGTACTTGGACATCGCGTTCATCTTCTCGCCGAAAGGGTCGTTGCGCATGTTCGGCCATGCCCGCGCGAAGCCTTCGTAGGTGACACGGCCGAGCAGCATCGCGTCGGCGGCCATCAGCTCGTCGTACTTGAAGCGATCGCCCTCGGGGCCGCGCGCGAACTTGAACGACCAGCCGCCGCGCTCGAACGGCTCGCCGCCGCCCGGGTCCTCCATTACTCCGTCCAGCGTCACGAACTCCGATATGACCAGCTTGCTCATCGCGCTCTCCTGTTAGTCGGGGTTTGCGCTGTAGACCGATGGGGGCTTGCGAACTCATCGTCGAGGCTATTGGCAAAAAAGGGGATCTTGCCCTGTCCGCGGGTCGGGCTTGCCTACCATGGTCTGCGTGCCGAGTGCCTCCCCACCCGCAGCGAGCGCGGAGATGCGGCAGATCGAGCAGCACCGGCCCGAGCTGACCGGCTACTGCTATCGAATGCTCGCCTCGCCGTTCGAGGCCGAGGACGCGGTGCAGGAGACGATGCTGCGCGCTTGGCGTTCGATCGACCGCTTCGAGGGGCGCTCAGCGCTGCGCTCGTGGCTGTACAAGATCGCCACCAACGTGTGCCTGGACATGCTCTCCGGGCGCAAGCGCCGCGCCACTCCGATGGACCTCGGCCCGGCGCGCGAGCCGGTCGTCGAGAACCTTGCGAGTAGAGGCGAGGCGACCTGGATCGAGCCGATCCGCGACGACGCGCTTGGTGGCGATCCCGCCGAGCTGGTGCAGCGCAGCGAGACGATCCGGTTGGCCTTCGTTGCCGCGCTGCAACACCTGCCGCCGCGGCAGCGCACTGCATTGATCCTGTGCGAGGTGCTGCGCTGGAAGGCCGGCGAGGTCGCCGAGCTTCTGGAAACCAGCACGGCGTCGGTCAACAGCGCGCTGCAACGGGCACGGGAGACGGTGCAGACCAATGAGATCCAGGCCGGCGATGTCGCGGCGGGGTTGGGAGAACCGGAGAAGGAGTTTCTTGAGCGCTATGTCGCTGCCTTTGAGGCTTACGACATGGACGCGCTCAAGGATGTGATCGCTGAGGACGCGAGTCAGTCGATGCCGCCCTACGACCTATGGCTGCAGGGTCGCGAGGACGTGCTGGCCTGGATGTTCGGGCCCGGTCACGAATGCCGTGGATCGAAGCTTTTGGTGGCACCGCGCGCAAACGGCTGCTTCGCCTTCGGCCAGTACAAGCCGAAGGCCGACGGCGAGGGCTACGAACCGTGGGCACTACAGGTACTTGAAATGAGCCCGGACGGACGCGTCGGGCGGCTCACCTTCTTCCTTGACACCGAGCGCCTATTCCCACTGTTCGGGCTTCCGCCGCGCCCGCGGTAGGCACTGCGGAAGCCCTGGTGGCTACTCAGCTGCTCTGCACGAGCAGGTAGCTGTTTTTGTCCTGGTCGCGAAACCAGAACATCGGCGGCACGGGACCGCCCATGCGCATGACCTCGGCGTCGACGTCCACGCCACGCGAGCGCAAGTCGGCGTGATCGGCGTCGATGTCGCTCGTCGAGAAGGCGACGCGCGTGGAGATGCCCACCGCTTCTCCCTCTTGTGGCGGCATCAGAGCGATCGTGGTCGTGTGGCCGGCGGGGCCGACTTCGACCCAGCGGTCGCCCCTGCCGAAGGGGGTGTCCGAGCGCTTCTCGAAGCCGAGCTTCTCGCTGTAGAAGGCGATCGCCGCGTCCTGGTCTGAGACGGGCACGATGATTGTGCCCACCTGGGTGATGTGGGTTGCCGTGTCGGTGCTCATCTGGGCCTCCTTACGTTGTATTTGCTGCTGAGACTGTGCCGCTGAGACTGTCGCCGGTCGCGAAACTCATCGGTTATGCCGAGGCGCCAGCCTCACGCGACTGCTTGCAGCTCAGGATTGCCCTGGAGTGTCCAAGCTAGCAATTGCGCGTAGGCTGGCAGCTGCCGTGCCGCTGCCACCTATACCCGTGCCGCATCCATTGCTGCGAGCGGTGGTAGGCGCGCGCAGCCGTATGCTCGGCCTAGCCGACCGATTGCTGCCGGCAGAGGCCGCGCTGTGGGATTTCGCCGCTGGGATGCAGCGCACGAAGCTGGCGGGCGCGCTTGTGCAGAGCGGCATCGCCGATGCGCTTGCGGAGCGTCCGCGTGACGGGGGGGAGCTGGCGCGCGACCTTGGGCTCGCCGACGACGTGACGTTGCGTGTGCTGGGCGCGGCTGCTGCGTCGCGGCTGGTCCGGCTCGACCGCGGCGGTAGGGCGCGACTGGCGCGGATCGGCAGACCGCTTGCCCGCTCGCATCCGCATTCGATCGCCGCCTGGGTCGGCTACCAAGCAGCGCCCGCCAACGCGGCGGCTCACGCGGAGCTGGTGGGCCAACTGCGCCACGGAGCGCAGCCATCTGGACACCGGCGCGCTTATGGCAACTCCGTATGGGACTACTTCAGCGAGCACACCGATGAGGGCGCCCGCTTCGGCGAGGCGATGCGCGAGTTGACGGCAATCGACCTGCACGCACTGGCGCGCGCCTATCCCTGGCCGCGTGAGGGCACCATCTGTGACGTGGCCGGTGGGGTCGGGACGTTGCTGGCGGCGATCCTTGAGCGTCGTCCCCAGGCACGCGGCGTCTTGCTCGACGCGCCCGAGGTTTTGGCGGGGGCCGATCCGTTTCTGCACGCGCGCGGCTTGGCCGATCGTGTCGAGTGTCGGCCCGGCGACCTGTTCGGAGTGCTCGACGCAAAGGCTGACGTGTACGTGCTCAAGTGGATCCTGCACGACTGGAGCGACGATGCGTGCTTGGACATCCTGCGTCGCCTGCGCGCGGCGACGCCCACCGGAGCGCGCGTGGTCGCGATCGACCAACACCTGGAGCCGGGCCGGCCCAACGCGGTCACTTCGATGGTCGATCTGCTGATGCTGGTGGAGTGCGAGGGCGGGCGCGAGCGCTCACCGCGCGAGGTTCACGAGTTGATGCGAGCCGCGGACATCGCGCCGGGGCGGGTGCGACACGCGGGCGTGCACATGGTCGTCGAGGGGATCGCCGGCTGAGTGGCGCCGGCCTATCCTGGGCGGCGTGTGTGGGCGCTACACCAATACAAGCGGCATCGAAGAACTGAACCAGCGCTTCGGTGTGCCGATGGGTGACGGCGCTGGCACTCGGCGTTACAACATCGCACCCACAGAAGAAGTGCTGACACTGGTGCGTCCGCACGAGCAGCTCCAAGCGCGCCTGTTGCGCTGGGGGCTCGTGCCCTCTTGGAGCACCGATCTGAAATCGGGCTACAAGACGATCAACGCGCGGGTCGAGACGGTTACGAGCACGCCGGCCTATCGCAACCTGATCGGTCGTGGTCAGCGCCGCGCCTTGCAGATTGCCGACGGCTGGTTTGAGTGGATCAAGCCGGAGAACCCAAAGGAGTCGCGCCAGCCGTTCTACTTTCAGGTCGACGGCGGCGAGCCGTTTGCGTTCGCGGCACTGTGGACGCCGGCGAAGATCGGCGGCGAGTGGGTGGTCAGCTGTGCGCTTTTGACCTGCGATGCAGCGCCCAATCGCGTAGCGGCCGCGATTCACGGGCGCATGCCCGTGGTACTCGCCGATCGCGACGCGCAAATGGCTTGGCTCGATCCGCGGTTGGATGCGCAGGAGGCGCTGTCGCTATGCGGGGCACTGCCCGAAGCACGGCTGTCGGCGCAGCCGGCGAATCCTGCCGTCAACAAGGTGGTTGAGGGGGTCGAGGGTCCCGAGTTGCTGAGCGCGCCCGGCTAGCTCTGCTCGCCGATCCAGGCCATGATTGCGCGCGAATGCGTCAGCACCGTGCCGTCGGGCAGCTTCAGCGCCGGCAGCTTGGTATCTCCCGTAGCGGCACGCAGCTCATCACGCGAGCCCTTGCGCAGGAACGGAATCGGGCTGCCGTGGGCGGCGAGGACCTTGTCGTACTCGATCCCCTTCGCGCGCATCGCTTCCTGAACGCGGCGACAGGGGTGGATTTTCGGGCCGCCTTCGTCGCCGTGGCAGACGTAAAGGGTGGGCTTGGCGGGTGTGGTGTCAGTGGGCTCGGTGCTCATTCGCGATGTTTCTCCTGTGCGCTTTGGATCGTTCGGATTTCCGCAGCCTTTCGAGGCTTGCCGCGCTGATTGTCTTGCTCACCGGTGGCGACTTCAAGGGTTTGAAGTGGAAGTTGGTCGCGAGTAGATGAATTGTCTCCGTAGCCGTCATTGGATGGCCTTCGGTCAAGTATTCGGCTCTGGTGCTTGTTAGTACCGGGAGACCCGACGGGGCAAAAGACATAGTGATGCTGACAGTCCGCGGGCAGCTTTCAGTGCCCGAGAAAGGAAGCGCCGCGCTTGGCGGAGCCGCGCCCGGTGCGAAGGTCGCTGTGAACTTGGTGACTGGCTGTCCGTCGACGCTTCCAGGCGATTCGACAATGCTCTCGGCCTTGGCAAGCTGCTGGGCCGGAGGGACCAGCGAGTCCGATTCGGGGGTGCCGTGCGAGCTTTCTCCATGTTCGCGCACCCATGGCCTGCCTCCGTCGCGGCGGCCTACCCCACGATCGAGGCGGTAGACCGTCGTGCCGATTTGCAGCTGCCTCGACGTTTCCTTGTGGATGGTCTTTCCAGCGGATGCGATCCTCGTGCTCAGCACACTGGTCGATTCATCCGTTGTGCGTTCGCCGAGGCGACATAGTTGAAAGACAGCACTCCCCGTTCCGCGGCTAGCGTGAGGTTGATCGAAAACCGCACCGTCTTCAAATGCAGACGATGCGCCTTTTCGTTGAGTGTCAGCAGTTCGGGTGGAACGGTCGTGGCGGGTGCCGGCGCTGGTGGGGCGGGGCATGTAGCTGCGGATGTCCCCAAGTCGACTGCGGCCTGCCCAAGCTGAGGGTCACAAAAAATTGCGCCCAGTGCCAGTGTCGCCGCAGCCAGCGCGGTGCGTCTGTTTGACCCCCGGTAGATTCCGACAGCCTATATCTAAGCTGCTCACAGAAAGAATTGAGACGGGTCCCGGGGCGTGAAGTCGCTACTGCCCGCGATTGCTCAGCAGCTCGTCAAGCGTCCGGCGGCTGAGAACCGAGCGCGGCTGCTCGTCGGCGATGTCCGATCCGCTCCGAGCGTGCTCGTCACGGCGCTTGATTAGCAGCCACTGGGCCTTTGCGCCCGGTCGCGTGCGCTGCAGCGCGAAACCGCCTTGCAGCTTCTCGCCGTGCAGGACGAACACGGCGTGTCCGCGCTCCAGCGCTTCGGGCCAAGGGACACGACCGCCCTGCTCGTAGTGCCCGCGGTCCCAGACGATCACGGCGCCGTCGGCGCTCGGGCCCTCGAACGAGTTGTAGTCGAGCGAATGGTCCTCGACCTGTACCGCCAACCGCTTGACCGCTGGATCGAGCGACGGGCCCTTGGGGACCGCCCACGAGCGCATTGCTCCCTCCACCTCCAGGCGCAGGTCGAAGTGGCGCGCTGTGGCCTGGTGCTGCTGCACGACAAAGACGCCGGCGCTCACGCCGCGGATCGCGAACTGCTCGTGGCCTTCGACGCGCGCTGGCGTCAGCTCCACATCTCTGACAAGCGCTCCAGGGGGGCCTGCCTGCAGGAAGGAGACAAGCGCCTCGACCGCGTCGGCCTCACCCTCGGTGTGCAGTTGCAAGGTGCCATCGTCGGCGTTGCGCACCCAACCGAAGACGCCGAGCTGGAGCGCCTTGTGCCGCGTCGCTTGGCGAAAGCCGACGCCCTGAACGGTGCCGGCTACCTTAGCGCGGACGGCTTTGGGCTGACTCGTTCTACTCATCGCGTTTGCGACCGTCGGCCGATCAAATCTAATGGGCGCGGCGGGTTTCGAACCTGCGACCTCTCGCGTGTGAAGCGAGCGCTCTCCCACTGAGCTACGCGCCCTCGGTAGCTCTATCGAGTCTATTCGATGCGGGGTTGTGCGATCCGTCGCCAACCGTCTGCGAGGGCGAGTTCGCCGCCCACGCGAGCAAGGCTCCGCAGCCGGTCCTGCCGCGCCTCACCTTTCCTCGGTACCCGGCCCCGGATGCGGTTCCAACCGCACCGCCGGGATCGAATACGCCGCCGCCAACGCCGCGATTTCACGCTGCGTCAGCTGCGAGCCAAACCCGCCGATCCCCGCGAACTTCTTCTGCTTGCTGAGCTTCTCGATCTTTTCGTAGCCGTCGAGCAGCTTCTTGCCGATCAGCGACAGGTCGAAGTGCCCGTCGTAGATCGCGTCGATGTACAGCGGCGAGTTGGCGCGCACGAAGCGCTCCACCGACACAGGTCCCGCGACAATGCCGGACACGCCCGTTTCGGTCAGTCGCCAGCCGCGCTCAGCCAACCGGTCGTAGTCTTCGTAGACGCCTGCGATTCCCGAGGCCGGTCCGGTCAGGTTGGACTGCTTTGACATGAACCGCGGCGCCGGCAGCGCGCCGGCGACCGCGCTGGCCGCTTTCACCCCGCCTTGCAGCCGCAGGCTCATGTGGCTGGGCAGGCCGTTGTAGATCAGCGGCCAGACGGCGCGCGAGGCCGCCACCTCGCGGTGCACGGCAAGCTGCACTTCGCCGAGCTCGTCGGCGACCTGCTCGAACTGGGCGCGCTCAAGCGCGTATTCGCGCCGGGAGATGCTTGATTCGCCCGAGCCGCAGGACGCAACCGAGACGATCGCGCAGAGCGCGAGGATCGCTGCTGCGACCCTCGCGATCACGATCGACTCAATCGCTGCGCGGCGATGCTCGGAGCGCTCAGACGGCGAGCAGGTCCACGACGAACACGAGCGGCGCGTTCGCTGGGATCGTCGGCGGCGAGCCGGTCTTGCCGTAGGCCAGTTCGGCCGGGATGACCAGCATCCGCCGTCCGCCGACCTTCATGCCGGCGACGCCCTGGTCCCAACCCTTGATGACCTGGCCCTTGCCGAGCGTGAAGGCGAACGGTTCCGAGCGCTTCCAGGAGGAGTCGAATTCCTTGCCCCCGTGGTAGAGCACGCCGACGTAGTTGACGGTAACCGGGTCGCCGGCCTTCGCTTCGGGCCCGGTGCCTTTGACCAGTTCCTTGGTGACGAGCGTGGTCGGCGCCGCTCCGGTCGGGACCGTAACCGTCGGCTTGGTCGCGAGCGGCCCGCTGGTCGGCGTTTTCGCGGTCGCGCTCGGTGGCGTGGTCGCGGAGGTCGAGGTCGTCTTTTCGCCCGCCACGTGCGGAACCGAGCTGGTGTCCGACTCGTTGCCGACGGTGATCGTGCTGGAGCCGCCTGAGCCGCAACCGGCGATCAGGACGAGGAGGCCGAGCGTCGCAAGCGAGCCGGCCGTGCGCGTACGCGCGTTTCTTGAGATATGCGAAGGAGTGAAGTTCATAGCGGCGGGCAGCCTAACGTATTCGCTCGATCCGCGCGCTAGCGCTAGGATCGGGTGCGACCGTGCTAGGCGGGGATGTAGCGGAGCCCTGAACCCGCAATCCGCTCAAGCGGGGCTGAACCCCCCTCCGAGGGGCGACGCCGCGGTCGCTTCGCGGCCGGTGGCGTCGATGGTCCGGGTCCCGCGCGGTGTCGGCTCGTGAACCAGGTCAGGTCCGGAAGGAAGCAGCCTTAAGCGATCACCGGCAGGCGCAGCGGGAGTTCCCTGGCCGGAGTCTCCGACAGCGGTAGAGCGATTGCGGCGGGAGCTTCGAAGAGGGGTGCACGGTCTTTAGAGCCCCTTTCAAAGGCGGTGCACGTACGGCAGCCGTACACGCATTTGCAAGGGGCTCTTATTCGCAGTGCTGAAAGATCAGCCAGGAGCGATTGGACGCTATCTCGCCGAAGCCCGGCGGGATCGAGACCGCCGCGTGCGGGTCCTTCGGGTCGAGCACGTATTCGCGTTCGACTTCCAGGCTCGCCGGATCGACGTAGACGCCGCGGTGGATGCTCGCCGATTGGGCGTTCACGACCAGCGACGGCCGCGCTTTCAGGTACAGCGAGAGCAGCGGCACCGGCGCGTGGTTGGGGACGCCGACCGGGCCGCAGCGCAGCGAGACCGCGTGGCTGTGCACGAGCGCCAGCAGGTCGTCCTGGATCGTCTGCTGGCGCGCCAGTTTGTCCAGTTCGCGGTGGGCGGAGCGAACCTGTCCCGGTAGCGTGGCCAGCAGGCCCAATACGATCGCCACACCCGCCCACATCCACACGGTGCGGCGGCGATCTCCGCGCGGCAGCGCCATCCAGCCGAAGGCGCCGGCGCCGCAGAACACGCACAGCAGCGCTCCCGTCAGAAACGCGTAGCGGGTGTCGATCGGCAGCCCGGCGCTTGATAGCAGCGCGAACACGACAACGGCGAGCAGGCCCGCGATCGCTCCCAGCAGCGCGCGCGAGCGCAGCCACAACAGCGACAGCACGCCGCCGATCGCGGCCCCGACAAGTACCGCCGGGCGCAGCACCTCGCCGATCCGGCGCGGGATGTACTCGGGCACGTCGCCGATTCCACTCGCTCGGCCAAGCGTGGCCGCGGTGTGTTTGGTGTTCGTCAGCGACCACATCGCATCGCCGGTCACGAGCAGATCGCTGAGCACCCATACAAGCGGCGCCGAGGCAGCCAGCAGCGCCAGCCACGCCAGCCGCCGAGTGGGGATCGACGGGTAGGAGCGTCGCGAGTACACCGCCAGATAGGCCCAGTAGAGCGCCGAGAAGGCCCACGCCTCCGGGCGCAGCAGGCCTGCCAGTGCCAGCAGCGCAAGCACCGGCGCGCCCGCGCGCCGGCGGCGCGTCTCCACCAACAGCGCTGTCAGCACCAGCAGCATGTAGGGGATGTCGACGTAGGCCCGCACGCCGTAGGAGAGCACCGGCACGCGCGTCAGCAGCACGAGCGCCGCGACCAGCCCCGCCGGGCGGCCGAACCATTCGCTGCCGAGTCGGTAGACGACCCAGCCGCAGGCGGATAGCGCCACGAACGCGAGCGCGACCACGATCGCCGTGCTCGCGCTTGCGCCCAGCGGAGCCAGCGGCAGCCCCAGCGCCTCGACCAGCGGGTGCGGCGTCGGGGCGATCGGCAGGCCGTACTGCGGCGTCTGCCCGCGCGTCAATTGCGCGCCCCACACCAGGCCGTACAGGGTGTCGTAGTTGACGAAGCCGACGCCGGCGATCAGCCACAGCGCGAGCGCGCCCACGAGTATCGCCGCGGCCGGCTTGATCGTTCCCCTCACGGCGTGCAAGCTACCGGCCGGCCCCGCTGTGGGCGCGGATAGACTCAAGCCTCGGTGGCTGCGAGCGCTCAATCCCTGTATCGCCGGCATCGTCCGCGCAGCTTCGCCGACGTCGTCGGCCAGGAGGCGGTCGTGCGCACGCTGCGCCATGCCGTCGAGCGCGGCCAGGTCCACCACGCCTACCTGTTCGTCGGCTCGCGCGGCACCGGCAAGACTTCGATGGCCAAGATTCTCGCTTGCTCGCTTAACTGCGAGCGTGGCACCACGATCGAGCCGTGCGGCGAATGCGACTCCTGCCGGGCGATCGCCGGGGCGACGTCGCTGGACGTGATCGAGATGGACGCGGCCTCCAACAACTCGGTCGAGGACATCCGCGAGCTGCGTGAGTCGGTCGTGTTCGCGCCGGTCTCCGGGCGGCACAAGGTCTACATCCTCGACGAGGCGCACATGCTCAGCCAGGCGGCCTGGAACGCGTTCCTGAAGACGCTGGAGGAGCCACCGCCGGCGACCGTGTTCGTGCTGGCCACGACCGAGGCGCAGAAGGTGCCGGCGACCGTCGTGGACCGCTGCCACCGCTTCGACTTCCAGCGGCCCACGATCGAGCAGATATCGAGCGTGTTGACGCGTGCGGCGGCGGCCGAGTCGATCGAGATCCCGCCCGAGGCGATCGCCGCGATCGCCCGCTCGGCCACCGGCAGCTTTCGCGACGCGCTCGGCACGCTGGAGCAGCTCACCACCTACAGCGGCCAGAAGATCGAGCTGGCCGACGTGCTGGCTGTGCTCGGCGTCGCCGACGAGCAACTGCTGAGCGCCGCCTTCGACGCCGTGCACGCCGGCGATGCCCGCGAGACGCTGCTCACCGTGGCGCGGTGCCTGCAGGGCGGGCGCGACGCCAGCGCGTTCATGCGCGACCTGGAGGCGCGCGCGCGCGAGCTGCTGATCGTGCAGACGCTGGGCGAGCTGCCGGCCGAGCTGGCGCTGACGCCTGAGATCGACGCACGCCTGTCAGAACAGGCGCAGCGCATCGGCACGGCCGAGGTGGTGCGCGTGCTCGACCTGATCGGCGCGGCGCTTGAGAGCGTGCGCGCCGGAGCCGAGCCGCGCACGCAGCTTGAGCTGGCGCTGGTCAAGGCGGCCTCGCCACGAGTCGACGGCTCCAGCCAGGCGCTGCTGGCACGGATCGAGCGGCTGGAGCAGGGTGGCGCCGCGATTGGCACCGGCCGGGAGCCGACGCAGGCACCGACGATCGCCGCGGCACCGATCGCAAAGGCCCCCCCTTTGGCCGATTCGGTGAAAGACGCTCCAACCCCTATGCAGGCCGAGCCCAAGTTGGAGGCCAAGCCCGAGTCCGAGTCCGAGTACAAGCCCAAGGCCGAGTCCGAGTTCAAGTCCAAGCCCCGGTCTGAGGCCGAGTCCGAGTTCAAGCCCGGGTCCGAGTCCGAATCCGAGTTCAAGCCCCTACCGGAATCCGAGCCAGGGCCGCCGCCGGTGCCACCGGCGCTGTCCGTCGGCCAAGGCCTCGACACGTTGTGGAGCGCCGTGCTCGACTCGATCCGCGCCGAGCACAAGCTGTTGCGCGCTTTCTTTAACGAAGCGGTGCCGCAGGCCGGGGCGCGGGAGGACGAGTTGACGATCTGCTTTGCGCCCTCGGCGGCCTTTAACAAGCGCAAAGCCGAAGAACCGGAGAACCGCAGGATTCTGCTTGAAGCCCTGCGGCGACTGACGGGGCGGCGCTATCAGGTCACGTTCGAGCTGAGCGAGGAGGAGGTGCCCGACAGCAGCGGCGTCGGAGAGCACCAGTTGAGCGAGGAGGAGCTGGTGGCGCGGCTGATGAGCGAGCTCGATGCCGAGGAGCTTTCGGCTCAAGGAGGCGAGTAGATGGCCAAGCAGAAAGCCGGCGGGCGCCCCCAGCGGCCCAACATGCAGCAGATGCTCGGGCAGGTGCAGAAGATGCAGCAGGACATGGAGACGGCCCAGCGCGAGCTTGAGAACGAGACCGTCGAGGCCTCGGCCGGTGGCGGCACGGTGACCGTTACGGTCAGCGGCGCGCTGCAGCTGCGCTCGGTCAAGATCGATCCCGGTGCCGTCGATCCCGAGGACGTCGAGATGCTGTGCGACATGGTGCTGGCGGCGACCAATGAGGCGTTGCGCTCCGCGCAGGAGCTGGCCAACAACCGCATGGGCGCGGTCACCGGCGGCCTGGACCTGGGCTCGCTCGGCGGGCTCGGGCTACCCGGTCTGTAGGAGCCTCCTTGAGCACGTTCGCCCCGCCGATTCAGCGGCTGGTCACCGAGCTGTCAAAGCTCCCGGGGGTCGGCAACCGCACCGCGCAGCGACTGGCCTTCCACATCCTGCGCGCCTCCGAGCAGGACGCGCTCGGCTTGGCTGAGGCGATCAAGGAGGTCAAGGAGCGCGTCGGGCTGTGCGAGCTGTGCTTCAACCTGGCCGACGAACCGCGCTGCCGCATCTGTCAAGACCAGCGCCGCGACACCTCGATGATCTGCGTGGTCGAGGAGCCCGGCGACGTGATCCCGATGGAGCGCACGCACGAATACCACGGCCTCTACCACGTGCTCGGCGGCGCCCTGTCTCCGATCGACGGGATCGAGCCCGAGGACCTGAAGATCGCCGAGCTGTACGCCCGCGTCCAGGGCACCGAGGCGCAGGTGCGCGAGGTCGTGCTTGCCACCAATCCGACCACGACAGGCGAAGCGACGGCTTTGCACCTGGCGGCGCAGCTGCGCGAACGTGCGCCGTCGCTGACGGTCACGCGCCTGGCCTCAGGCCTGCCCGTGGGGTCTGACCTTGAGTACGCCGACGAGGTCACGCTCGGCAAGGCTCTGGCTGGACGAAGGTCTCTATAGGGCAGTTCCGACTGGCGCGTGCGCCAATCGGCGCCGCGCCGCATGCTGGCCGATCGGAGATGTCCTCATCTCCAATCCGTGTCGTTCGGGACGGTGCATGCACCGTCCCGCCCCACGGCGCATGCGCCGTGGGGGTCAGGGCCGCATGCGGCCCTGACTAAATCCCCTGATCCGATCTATCCTGGCGGCGTGTCCGAGATCGTCGTGATGAAGTTCGGCGGCACTTCTGTCGCCGATGCCAGCCGGATCAAGCGCGCCGCGCAGCGAATCGTGGAGAAGCGCGAGGCCGGCCATTCGGTGGTGGCGGTGCTGTCCGCCCGCGGCAAGACGACCGACGAGCTGATCGCGATGGCCGAGGAGGTCTCCGAGCATCCCGACGCGCGCGAGATGGACATGCTGCTCTCTACCGGCGAGCGTATCTCCTGCGCGCTGTGCGCGATGGCGATCAACGACCTTGGCCACCGCGCGATCAGCCTGACCGGCTCGCAGGCTGGGATCAAGACCGACACCTCCCACACCAAGGCGCGCATCGTCGAGGTACGCGCCGACCGTGTGCGCGCGGCTCTGGAGCAGGACCACATCGTGCTCGTGGCGGGCTTTCAGGGTGTCTCCAGCACCGACGACGTGACCACGCTGGGCCGTGGCGGCTCGGACACGACGGCGGTGGCGGTCGCCGCGGCGCTGGGTGCCGCCGAGTGCGAGATCTACACCGACGTCCCCGGCGTCTTCAGCGCCGATCCGCGGATCGTCCCGGACGCGCGCAAGCTCGACCTCGTCTCCTTCGAGGAGATGCTGGAGATGGCGGCCTCGGGCGCCGGCGTGTTGCAGCTGCGCTCGGTCGAGTACGCGCGCAACCACGGCGTGCGCATCCACTGTCGCTCCTCCTTCGACGCTGCTCCCGGTACGGTTGTCGTCTCTGAAGGGGAGAGCATGGACCACGCCGAGCGACCGCTGATAACCGCCGTCACCCACTCGACATCGGACTCGATGGTCACGCTCGTCGGCGTCCGCCACGAGCCGGGAATGGCGGCCCGCATCTTCGAGGCGCTGGCCGAGGCCAACGTCAACGTCGACATGATCGACCAGAACGTCCCGACCTCGGCGGGCGGCAAGGCGGAGATCTCCTTCACCGTGCCCCACGAAGACCTGTACCGCGCCACGCAGGCGCTGCAGCCGCTGGCGGCCGACACGTTCGACTCGCTGAGCAGCCGCCAGGAGATGGGCAAGGTCTCGATCGTCGGCGCCGGCATGCGCACCCACCCCGGGGTTGCGGCGAAGGTGTTCCGGGTGCTCAACGACGAGCAGATCAACATCGAAATGATCTCGACCAGCCCGATCAAGATCTCCTGCGTGATCGCGCGCGATCAGGTCGCGCAGGCGGTCCGCTCGCTGCACGAGGCCTTCGCGCTGGCCGGCGAGGACACGATCGCCGTCGAGCAGCCGTTCAAGGCCGCCAATAGCTGAGCCCTTTAGTCGCCGCCACGAGCGGCCGATACCACTGTTATGTCGATCTTGCGCGTGATCGCGCCGGTCGCGGTATTTGTGGCCTTGTGCGCGCTGTGGACGGCCGGCTCAGCCGGCGCGCACACGTCCTGCTCTGAGATACCGACCGTCTACGGCATCCCTCCATGGGGCTTTCACACCGGCCCGTACACAGGCTCGCCCAGCTTCGCCAAGGGCCACGGGGACATCGACCTCGGCGCCAACACGGTCTCTGGCGTCATCTGCCAGCAGGACCGCGCCGGCACGATCGTCATGTCCGTCGCCCGCCATCTCCTCTACCACTCGCACTACGCGACGATGTGGGGCTTCGCCGGCAACGTGATCAAGATCAAACTGCGCGTCAAACGCAGCACGGACCCGAACTGCGCCGTCGGCACGCTCGGCCGCGCGACTCTGTTCGCCAGCTACAACGGCGTGCGCAGCGACAGCGTCCAATTCTTCTTCCCGCCCGCCTGCAAGGACCAGGCTCGCCTCTACCACGGCAGCCAGGTCAACAACCAGGTCCCGCCGCTCTAGCCGTAGCCCTAGCGCTAGCGGTCGACCGCGGCGATCGCCGCCACGCAGCGCTCGGCGGCTTTGCCGTCGCCGTAGAGGGGTGGGTGCTGGTCAGGCTTGGGCTGCTCCAGCGCTGCCAGGGCGCGCTGGGGATCGAGATCGGCGAGCGTGTTCCAGCCGCTCTGCACCGTCTCGACCCACTCGGTGTTCGCGCGCAGCGTCACGCACGGAACTTGAGCGAGGTAGGCCTCCTTCTGGACTCCCCCGGAATCGGTCAGCACGGCGCGGGCGCCGTGCACGAGCGCCGCGAACTCGACGTAGCCGAGCGGCTCGGTCACGATCGTGCCGGCGATCCCCTCGACTCGCTCGAACAGCCCAGCTTCGATCAGGCGCGTACGCGTGCGCGGGTGCACCGGAAAGACCACCGGCGTCGGCAGCCTCTGGATCAGCTCGACCAGCATGCGCAGCCGCTCGGGATCGTCCACGTTGCCCGCGCGGTGGGCGGTCAGCAGCAGATACCCGCCCCTTTGCAGCCCATATCGAGCCGGCACGTCATCGAGCGCGCCGGCTCGATCCCGCCAGGAGAGGGCGACGTCCACCATCACGTCGCCGATCACCTCGATCGCCCCGTGGGCGGACTCGGCGCGCAGGTTCTCGGCGGCCGTCTCCGACGCGCACAGGAGCAGCGCGCTGATGTGGTCGCACAACACGCGGTTGAGCTCCTCGGGCATCGAACGGTCAAACGAGCGCATGCCGGCCTCGACGTGGACGACGGGCGTGCTGCGCTGAGCCGCCGCCAGCGCTCCCGCGAGCGTCGAGTTGGTGTCGCCATAGACGAGAACGGCGTCGGGCGCGATATCGGCGAGCAGCGGCTCCAGAGCGCTCAGCATCCGCGCTGTCTGAGAGGTGTTCGAGCCACCGCCGATCCCGAGCTGGCGGTCGGGCTTAGCGAGCCCCAGCTCGCGGAAGAACACGTCGGAGAGCGCGTCGTCGTAGTGCTGCCCGGTGTGGACGAGAACCTCTTCGTGCTCGGCCCGTAGGGGCCCGGAGACTGCGGCCGCCTTGATGAACTGGGGGCGGTTGCCTACGACCGTGAGGATGCGCACGGCGTGAAGGCTATGGTGCGCAGCGGCTGGGAGCTAGGCGGCGGCGCCAACCACGGCGCTCGACCAGTCGATCACCGAGGTCGGCCGCACGACGTGCCGCGAGAGCCCAAGCTCCTTCGGCTCCAAGCCCAGCGCCAGCCCGACCAGCTGCGGCAGGTGCAACACCGGCATCTCAAGCTCGCGCCCGACCGTTTTTTCGGCCAGCGGCTGCTGCATGTCGAGGTTCAGGTGGCACAGCGGGCAGGGCGTCACCAGGCAGTCGGCTTCGGCGTCCTTGGCGTCGCCAAGGTGGCGGCCGGCCTGCTTGAGCGAGGCCTCCTTGTTCATCGTGATGATCGGGAAGCCGCAGCACTTGCGCATCCCCGCGTACTCGATCACGGTGCCGCCGAGCGTCTCGATCAGCTGCTCCAGGTAGTGGTCGCGTGGGCGCTCTGAGTCGATCCCCAGGCGCTTGCGCGGCCTGACGATGTAGCAACCGTAGAAGGGCCCGACCTTGAGGTTGGTCAGCGGCCGCTTGACCATGCCGCTGAGCTTCTCCAAGCCGATCTCCTCGACCAGCAGCCACAGGAAGTTCTTGTTCGTGAGCCCCTTCTCGTAGCTGAGCCCCTCGTCCGCAAGCGTCGAGTTGACGTGCGCGCGGTACTCCGCGTTGGCGTCCAGCCGCTCCTGGCACTCGCCCTGGGCGCCCTGGCAGGTCGAGCAGATGTTCATCATCAGCTCCGCCCCCTGCACCTGCTGGGCCAGCGCGAACGTGCGCGCGTTGAGCGTGTCGGCCAGCTCCTGGTTGTGCTCGGCGATCACGCCGGCGCCGCAACAGTTGCCGCGGTCCAGTTCGACCAGCTCGATGTCAAGCAGCGGCGCGACCTTGGCCATCGAGCCGTGCAGCTCGGGGGTGAAGCCGCGGCTGACGCAACCCGGCCAGTAGGCGACCTTCATGCGGCGCTCCCTTCCTCGCTCGCGGTGGAGGCCCCGGCGGCGACCGTCTCCGTCTCTTCGTCCTCGCCGACGACGTACAGGTTCAGCTCGTAGCGCTCGGGCCGCGACTCGACCGTCTCGTGGATGCGCTGCACCGCCTTCAGATCCTGTTTTGCGATCTTGTGCCCGAACATCGCGATCTTCGGGTTGACCTTGCCTTTGAGAACGGCCTTGATCGCCACCGGCAGCAGGCCGAGCAGCTCCTTGCCGGCGGCCGGGTGAAACTTGGCAAACCACGAGTCCCCGCCATAGGAGCGCGGGATCAACTCAGCCTCGTGCAGCAGCCCGTAGTCGTTGACCAGCGTCACGAACGCCTCCTCATGGCGGTGCCCGTTGTTCTGGTCGACGATGTGCTGGTCGGCCCCTGCGATTCGGCGCAGGCGCATGATCTGCCCCATCGGGTTGACGTCCTTGGGGCAGGCCTCGACGCACTTGAAGCAGTGCGTGCAGTCGTAGATCCCCTGCGGGTCTTCGGAGAGGTCGAGCAGCCGCTGGCGCTGCTGTTCGTCGCGCGGATCGCCGACGAAGCGGTAGGCCTTGGCGAGCGCCGCCGGGCCGATGAAGCCGGGGTCGACTTCCATCGACAGGCAGTCCGAGACGCACGCCCCGCACTGGATGCAGGCCATCGACTGTGTCACGTCCACCATGTTCTCGTGGGGGACAATGTACTCGCGCTCGGGGACCGGCTGCTTGTTGATCAGGTACGGGGTGACCCGCTGGATCTTTGACCAGTGCACCGCGTCCATGTCG
>DASUIH010000009.1:0-29674 GCA_036279855.1 Solirubrobacteraceae bacterium
ACCGTGGTCCCGCTCGCCGAGCTCGAGGTCGAGACGGTCGGCTGGTGCCGCGAGATGCTGGCCCTCTCGCCGTTCGCCCTGCGCCTCACCAAGGCCAGCTTCAACGCCCACGAGGACGGCTACGCCGGCATCCAGCAGCTCGCCCACGACGCCAATCTGCTCTTCTACGGAAGCGAGGAGGCCCAGGAGGGTCGCGACGCCTATCGCGAGAAGCGCAAGCCCGACTTCTCGCGCTTCCCCCGGCGCGCGTAGCAAATGCGGTGCACACGTCTGTGAGCGCGGCTCGCATCTGGATCATGGCGGCGCGCGTGCGCACGCTGCCGGCCGCGATCGCGCCGGTGCTCGTCGGCACCTCGCTCGCGCTCGGCGCCGGCGTCTTTCATCCGCTCGCGTTTGTCGCGGCGCTGCTCGGGGCGGTGTTCATCCAGGTCGGAACCAACCTGTCAAACGACTACTCCGACGCCCGCCGCGGCGCCGACAACGAGGACCGGCTCGGCCCGGTGCGCGTCACCGCCGGCGGTCTCGTGCCGCCCGGCCGGGTGCTGCTCGCCACCTGGATCACATTCGGCCTGGCGGTTCTGTGCGGCGTCTACCTGGTCGCCGTCGCCGGCTGGGAGCTGATCGCCGTCGGCGCCGCCTCGATCCTGGCGGGTGTGCTGTACACGGGCGGCCCGCGGCCCTACGGCTACGAGGGCCTCGGCGAGCTGTTCGTGTTCCTGTTCTTCGGCATCGTCGCGGTCACGGGCTCCTATTACGTCCAGGTCAGCGAGCTGGCATGGCCGGCGTTTGCGTGCGCCGTGCCGGTCGGCCTGCTGGCCAGCGCGATCCTAGTCGTCAACAACGTGCGCGACCTCGACACCGATCGCCGCGCCGGCAAGCGCACGCTGGCGGTGCGGCTCGGCCGCGAGCGCACGCGCTTCCTGTACACGGCGATGATTGCGCTGGCTTTCCTGTTGGCGCCGCTGCCGTGGCCGCTGGGAGCGATGAGCGCTTGGTTGCTGCTGCCGTGGCTGGCAATCCCGCTGGCGGTCCCACTGGTGCGGACGGTGCGCACGCGCGTGGACGGTCCGACGCTGAACGGGGCGCTGGCGAAGACCGGGATGCTGCAGCTGGTCTTCTGCCTGCTGTACGCGGCCGGCATCCTCGCCAGCGGTGGCATCGGGACCTAAGCGGAGACGCCGTGCGACTGTCTGTGCGCCGCCGCGCGCTGCCTTTGCGCACACCATTGCAAACCGCGTTTGGAACGCTGCACGAGCGTGAGCTGTTGTCGATCGCGGTGCAGGACAGCGACGGCGCTGTCGGCTACGGCGAAGCGGCGCCGCTAAGCGCCTACGACGGCGTCAGCATCGAGCGCGTCGAGCAGGCGCTGGAGCGCTATCGCCCAGTGCTGGAAGACGAGCAGGGCCGCAACGGCGCCGAGTTGGTTGACGCCTGCCGTCAGCTCGACGACCTGCCGGAGGCGTTCGCGGCGATCGACATGGCGCTGTGGGATCGCGCCGGCCGCCGCGCCGGCAGGCCGGTCGCCGCGCTGATCGCCGATGCGCCGGCGGCGTCGGTTGCGGTCAACGCGACGCTGGGAGCGCTCGACCGCGCCGGCGCCGCGAGTGCAGCCGCCGACGCAGCCACCGCCGGCTTCAGCTGCGTGAAGGTGAAGGTGGGAGTCGGCGACGATGCGGCACGAGTCGCGGCGGTGCGGGCGGCTGTCGGCCCTCACGTTGCCATTCGCCTGGATGCAAACGGCTCCTGGACGGTGCAGCAGGCGGTGCGCAACATCGAAGCGCTCGCCCCCGCGGGCCTGGAGCTGGTCGAGGAGCCGGTACACGGCCTGGCAGCGGTGCGCGCGGTGCGCGAGCAGGTGGCCACGCGCGTGGCGATCGACGAGACCGCGGCCGAGCACGGGGCATTGACGGCGGGCGTGGCCGACGCCGTGTGCCTGAAGATCTCGCGCTGTGGTGGCATCTCCGGCCTGCTGGCGGCGGCGACGCTGGTGCGCGCGTCGGGAGCGGAGGCGTATGTCGCCTCTACTTTCGATGGCCCGCTCGGCGTGGCGGCGGGCTTGCACGCGGCGGCTGCGTTGGCCTCGCGCGGGCCGTTGCCGGCTTGCGGGTTGGCGACGATCGCCTTGTTTGATGGGGCGTTCGGGCAGGAGCTGGCGGTGCGCGCAGGGCGGATAGCACTGCCGGACGCGCCCGGGCTCGGAGTAGATGCCATGGCCGACTACTAGACTAGTTTAGCTAGACTAGCTTAGCTAGTTAGAGACGGAGGAGTGAGCAATAGAGTTTCGAAACAGCTTTCGCCCAAAGGCCCCCCTTTGCGCTCAAAGGCCCCCCTTTGCCTTGAAAGTGGAGATCGCAGACGTCACACGGGCAGGGCTCTCCAGCGGCAGGCGATGGCCGCCGGGCACCGCTTCGGTACGCGCGTCGGGCAGCAGGTCCGCCATCCGTTGCGCGATCGCCTGGAACTTCGCGTCGCGATCGCCGGCAAGCACGACGACCGGCAGCGCCAGCTGGCCCAGGCGCCCCCACAGCGGCTCCATCTCACCGGTGCCGAGGCCGCGAAGCACGGCCGCCAATCGTCGCGGGTCGTTGCGCAGGTAGTCCGCGCGCGCCAGCGCGTCGATCTCAGATGGGTCCTCGGCGAACATCGGCTGCCCGCACCAGCGCTCCGCGAACCACTCGATCGGCTTCGCCTCGATCTCGTCCGCCAGCGCGCGATCGGCTTGGCGACGGCGCTCGCGCTCGCGCTCGTCCTCGACCCCCGGAGAGCAGGCGACAAGCGTCAGCCGCGAGACGCGTCGCGGCTGCTCCAGCGCCAGCCTCAGCGCGATCCGTCCACCCATCGAGTACCCGCACAGCGCAAAGCGGTCGGGACAGCGTTCGAGCACCGAAGCGATGCAGGCGTCGAAGTCGATCGGACCGGTATGGCCGCCCAGCTCCCCATGCCCGGGCAGGTCCAACGCCAGCGGCCGATAGCGTTCGCGATCCAGATGCGAGAGAACCCCGTCCCAAGTGCGCCGTGTCCCGGCAAAACCATGCAGCAAGACCAGGTCCTCGTGCTCACCCACGGCCCAATCCTATGAGCGCCGCCGCCAAAACCGACGCGCTGCTGGCGGCGTTCGTCGACGAGCTTGCCCGCTGCGGCCTGCGCCACGCCTGCACCTCGCCCGGCTCGCGCTGCGCCCCGCTCGTGCTCGCGCTGGCCCGCGACGAGCGGCTGCGCTGCAATTCGCACATCGACGAGCGCTGCGCCGGCTTCTTCGCGCTCGGCCTGGCCAAGGCCTTCTACGCCCCGGTCGCGATCGCGTGCACCTCGGGCACCGCCGTTGCCGAGCTGCTGCCGGCGGTGGTCGAGGCGCGCGAGGCGCGGGTGCCGCTGATCGTGCTCAGCGCCGACCGCCCACCCGAGCTGCGCGAGGTCGGCGCCGGCCAGACGATCGACCAGCTCGGCATCTTCGGTGGCTTTGCGAAGTGGTTCTTCGACATCGGGGTTGTGGATGCCGAGAGCCTGAGCGAGCGCTGGCTGCGCACGCTCGCCTGCCGCGCCTACTGGACGGCGCTGGACGGACGGCCCGGCGCCGTGCACCTAAACTTCGCGCTGCGCGAGCCGCTGGTCAGCGAGCAGCCGCCAAGCGAGCCGCTCACGGGCGGGCGCCCCGATGGGCGCCCACTCGTCACGCGCCGTCCCACACGCTGCTTGCATCCTGAAGACCAGAGCTCGCTGCAGCAGGCGCTCGCCGGCTGCAGCCGCGGGGTGGTCGTGGCGGGGCGCCACGAGCGTGACACCCCGCTTGGCGAGGCCGCGGCCCGCTTCTGTTCTGCCGCCGGCTGGCCGCTGTTGGCGGACCCGCTATCGAGAGCGCGGCGCGGAGAGGCCGCGATCGCCCACTACGACGCGCTGCTGCGCGACGCCCGCTTCGCCGAGGCGATGCGGCCAGACATCGTGCTGCGCGTGGGCGACCTGCCCACCTCCAAGCCGCTGCGCAGCTGGCTGGCGGCCATGCCCGACGTCCCCCAGGCCGCGATCGACCCCGAAAGCGCCTGGCAGGATCCCGCCGCGGCCCTGTGTCGGATCTTCGCGCTTGAGCCGGCAGCCGCCCTGGCGGCAGCGACGCCACCGGACCCCGATCCCGACTGGCTTGCCGCTTGGCGCACCGCCGATGAGCGCGCCTCGGAGGCGATCCGCGCCACGATCGGCGGCGAGACGCTGAACGAGCCACTCGTCGCGGCCGAGCTGGGGGTGCTGCTGCCCGAGCAGGCGACGCTGTTCGTGGCCTCCTCGATGCCGGTGCGCGACATCGAGACGTTCTGGCCGGTGCGCGAGGACCCGCCACGGGTGCTGTGCAACCGCGGCGCCAACGGCATCGACGGCACGGTCTCAAGCGCGTTCGGCGCGGCGACCGCGATGGCCCCGGCGGCCCCGGCAAGCGGGTCGGATGGCGAGCCGGTGATCCTGCTGATCGGCGACGTCGCGCTCGCGCACGACCTCGGCGGCCTGCTGGCAGCAAGCCGGCTCGGGCTGCGACTGACGATCGTGCTCGTGAACAACGGGGGCGGTGGCATCTTCGATTTCCTACCGGTCGCGGAAGCCCCCCTTTCGCTACAGCAAGACCGTTACAGCAACCACATCGCCACGCCCACAGGGCTCGACTTCGGGACAGCCGCGAAGCTGTACGGGCTTGCGCACGAGACCGCCGGCGACACCGCCGCGTTTCGAGCCGCGCTTGAGCAGGCGCTGGGCGCGCCGGGCTCCACCTTGATCGAGGTCGGCAGCGAGCGCGCCGCCAACCTCGCCACTCACCGGGACGTGTGGCAGGCGGTCGCGCGGGCGCTCAGGAGCTGAGCAGCGGCAGCAGCGCCGCCAGCTTGATCTCGGTCTCCCCCAGCTCCGTGACCGGCACCGAGTCGCGCACGATGCCGTTGCCGGCGTAGCAGCGCGCGACATTTCCGCGCAGCAGCGCGCAGCGCAGCGCCACGCAGAACTCACCGTCGCCGGCGCCGTCGCTCCAACCGACAGGCCCCGTGTACCAGCCGCGATCGAGGCCCTCAAGCGCCGGGATCAGCTCCAGCGCGGCAGCGGCCGGCTCGCCGCCGACGGCGGGCGTCGGGTGCATCATCCCGGCCAGCTCGATCGCTTCGATCGGCGCCGCCAGCTGAGCGCGGATCGGCGTCGCCAGGTGCTGGATGTTGGCGATCCGCACCAGCGTCGGCTCAGGCGTGCAGGACACCCAGATCGCGTGGCGGTTGAGCGTTCGCTCGATCCGGCGCACGACGATCGCGTGCTCCTCGCGATAGCTGGCGTCGCGCAGCAGCCGCTCGCCCAGGTGCGCGTCAACAGCCGGGTCGGCGCTGCGGCGGGTGGAGCCGGCCAGCGCCATCGTCGAGATGCGCTGGCCCTCGCGGCGTACGAGCAGCTCCGGGCTGGCCGCGATCAGCGTCGCCTCGCCACGACCGACGCAGAACACGAAACAGGAGGGGAAGGCGTCGCGCAGCACGCCGAACAGCGCGGCCGGGTCGTACTCCGAGGGCGCGTGGACCTCGACGTCGCGCGCGACCACGATCTTCTGGATCAGACCTGCCCTGATGCGCTCGGCCGCGCGCGCGACCGCGGCTTCATAATGCTCCGGCGGCATCGCGCTGGCAACCTCGAAGCGGCCCGTAGGCGCGGGATCGAGCAACGGCAGCGGCGCGTCGACGAGCTCGCCGGCGCGCGCACACAGCCGCGCCGCCAGCTCCTCGGCCGTGTCGTCGGGCGAGACCAGTGCCGACAGCGTCATGCGCACGCGGCCGGAGCGCCCACGTCGGTTGCCGGCCCGCTCGCGCGGCCTGGACGGCTCGCGTACGAGCGCCAGCTCCGGCACCAGCATTGAAGCGGGCGCGAAGCCGCGCCAGGCCGGCGAGGCGCCGCCATCCTGAGCGAAGGCGAAGCCACCGAGCGCGAGCGGGCCGCCACCGTCGGGATCGCCGGGCGAGTCGGCGACCGCGGCCGCGCTGAGCGCGCGCCAGCGGTCGGACACGCGCGCGAAGCGTTCCGGCCCCGACTCCTCCAGCCGCGCGACCTCGCCCAACGCCGCCAGCGCCCGGCCGCCGCGGTCAGGCTGCTCGAAGGCAAACCATGGCTCACCCGGGCGGCGCGAGGCGCACACGACCGCGACTGGATCGACCTCGTCGGGCAGCGCGCACGCAAGCGATGCCAGCGTTTGGCGGCCCGAGCGGCGCGAGCGTTGCAGCGCAAGCTCCAGGCGAGCACGCAGCCGCTCGCGATCGGGCTCGCTCAGAGCAAAGGGCGAGCGCTCGCCGAGCTGGACGGCCACGGGAAAAGGCTACCCGACTACGCGGCAGCCGAAGCGCTTGTCAGGTCTCCGCACGCCCCCGCGCGATCGCGATCTCGCCCGTGCGCATCATCTCGATCAGCCCGAACGGCCTGACCATGCTCTCAAACGCCTCGACCTTTTCGGTCGTGCCCGTCACCTCGATCACCAGCGAGCGCTTGGTCACGTCCACGACCTTGCCGCGGAAGATCTCGATGATCTGCATCAGCTCGCCGCGCTGGGCGCCGTCGGCTGAGACCTTGAACAGCGCCAGCTCGCGCGCGACCGTGTCCTGCGGCTCCAGGTCGCGGATCTTCAGCACGTTGATCAGCTTGTGCAGCTGCTTGGTCACCTGGTCGATCGGGTGCAGCGCTCCGTCCACGGTCAGCGTCACGCGCGAGATCTGATCGTCATCGGTCGGGCCGACCGTGAGCGTGTCGATGTTGAAGCCGCGCCGCGCGAACAGGCCGGCGATCCGTGTCAACACGCCCGACTTGTTCTCGACCAGGATCGAGAGCACGTGCTTGCGCCCGGTGCGCAGGTTGCCGGAGGCTTGCAGCTCCTCCAGGCTGAGCGGTTCCTTCGTTGCCGGCTCGCCCATCGCGCTCACCCCACCATCTCGCGCGCCGCCTGGCCGGCGGGGATCATCGGGTAGGTGTTCTCCTCGCGCGTCACCTTCACGTCCACGACCACCGGGCCGTCCGTCGCGATCGCGCGCTTCATGTCCTCCACCAGCGTCTTCTTGTCTTCGCAGCGCATGCCGGTAGCGCCGTAGGCCTCGGCCAGCTTGACGAAGTCGGGGTACGGGCCCATCTCGACCTGGCTGTAGCGCCCCTCCCAGAACAGCTCCTGCCACTGGCGCACCATGCCCAGATAGCCGTTGTTCATGATGAACACCTTGATCGGGATGTTCTCCTGAGCGCAGGTGGCAAGCTCCTGCGCGTTCATCTGCACCGAGCCGTCGCCGGCGATGCAGCAGACGGTGCGCTCGGGGCAGCCGACCGCGGCTCCCATCGCCGCCGGCAGGCCAAAGCCCATCGTGCCGAGGCCGCCGGAGTTGATCCAGCGCCGCGGCGCCGGGAAGCCGTAATACTGCGCCGTCCACATCTGGTGCTGGCCGACGTCGCTGGTGACGATCGCCTCGCCGCCGGTGGCCTCGTGCAGCGCCTGGATCATGTACTGCGGCTTGATCTCGCTATCGGCGGAGTCCTGATAGCCAAGCGGATGCTGCTTGCGCCAGCCTTCGATCTTCTCCCACCAGTCGCCCAGGCGGGCGGGGTCGGCGCCGAGCGCGCGGTACTCGACGACGAGCTTTGCCAGCACGTGCCTGGCGTCGCCGACGATCGGGATGTGCGCCGGCACGTTCTTTGAGATCTCAGCCGGGTCGACGTCGATGTGGATGAACTTGGCGCGCGGCGCGAACTCGGACAGCTTGCCGGTGACCCGATCGTCAAAACGGGCTCCGACCGCGCAGATCAGGTCGGCCTCGTCCATCGCGTAGTTGGCGGCGCGGGTGCCGTGCATGCCGAGCATGCCCAGCCACTGGGGATTGGGGCCCCGCACACCCCCGCCGTCGGCCGCGAACGCCGGGAAAGCGCCAAGGCCCATCAGCGTGCAGGTGACCGGGAAGCGGTCCGAGCCGGCGAACTCGACCAGCTCCTCGGAGGCGTCCGCGTTGACGACGCCGCCGCCGGCGTAGATCACCGGCCGGCGCGAGGCGGCCAGCGCCTTGGCGGCCTGGCGAATCTGCTTCTGGTTGCCCTCAAGCGTCGGCTGATAGCCGGGCAGGCGCACGTCGGCGACCGGCTCGTAGGGGATGTCAGCGCGCGAGAGGTCCTGGGGAATGTCGACCAGCACCGGGCCGGGGCGCCCGGAGCGCGCGACGTAGAAGGCCTCGTGGATCGCGCGCGGGATTTCCAGCGGGTCCTGGATCATGAACGAGTGCTTGACCACCGGCATCGTGATGCCGATCGTGTCAGCCTCCTGGAAGCCGTCGGTGCCGAGCAACTCCGTGCGCACCTGGCCGGTGATGAAGACGACCGGGACGGAATCCATCATCGCGTCGCAGATCGGCGTGATCAAGTTCGTCGCGCCGGGGCCGCTGGTGGCAAAGGACACGCCGACGCGGCCGCTGGCCTTGGCGTAGCCCTCCGCGGCGTGGCCGCCGCCCGCCTCGTGACGGACGAGGATGTGGCGAATGCCGGCGTCCACGAAGGCGTCGTAGGTCGGCAGGTTGGCCCCGCCCGGGAGGCCGAAGACGACGTCCACACCCTCCGCCTTCAGGCATTCCATGAGCGCATCGACTGCTCGCATCGCACCGACCTCCTTTCCTGTGTCCGGGATCACGTAAGCGCGCGTGGGCCGGTGAGCCACGCGCGCCGTAAAGGCGAGTGTACCGCCTCAGGAGCTGCCGATAAGGACGCCGACGGCCAGGACCAGCGCGCCCGCGAGCGTCACCACCACCAGCGAGGAGCGCAGCGAGACCTGCAGAAAACGCTGGCGCACCCAGGCGATCCCGAACAGCTCGACCGCCACGACGGCGCCGGCGACGATCAGCGCCTTGTGCGTGTCGGAGATCAGGAACGGCAGCGTGTGAAACAGGCCGCCAAGCGCGGTCATGGCGCCGGTGATCGTGCCGCGCACGACCGGCGAGCCGCGGCCCGTTTCCTCGCCCGTGTCCGACAGGCCCTCGGAGATGCCCATGCTGATGCCGGCGCCGACAGCTGTGGAGAGGCCGACGACGAAAGCGGTGTGCGAGTTCGAGGAGACCGCCGCGGCGAAGATCGGCGCGATCGAGGAGACGGTGCCGTCGATCATCCCGACCAGGGCCGGCTGCACGACGCGCAGCACGAACGAGCGCTCGTTCTCAAAGCCGGCGCGCTTGATCAGGCGCGCGATCAGCGAGCCGGGGGTCGAGTGAACGCGCTTTACCTGGGTGCTCATCCGCCCAGCCTAAGCGCTGGGCCCGCTTAGGCAGGCCTAAACCTGCGGGTGTGCCTGTGACTGCGGCGCGAGCGGCTGCTCGGGGTAGTCAAGCTCCTGGCCGCAACGGGTGCAGAGCGCGTCATAGGCCTTGGTCAGGCGCCCGCATTTGGGGCAGCGGCGGTCGGGCTCGTCGCTCTCCCAGCGGTAGAAGATCGCCGCCAGCAGACCCATGATCGGCACGGCGAACGAGATCAAAAACCACAGCCAGAACGAGCTGCCCTTGATCCTGCCGACGATGCCGCCGGCAAGGCCAAAGCAGATCGCGATCACGACGTAGGCCATCCGGCCCTCCCGCGCCTCGCTCAGAACAGCGTGCGCCACGCCCAGATCAGGGCGAGCACGCCAAGGATCAGGACAAGCGGCCCGGCGATTGCCAGCGCGATGCCGATAATCACCTTCAGCAGGATGTAGCCGACCACGACCAGCACGAGCACCGCCAGCACGGTCTTGCCGAGCGAGCGCGAGACATCTGAGGATGAGGAAGGCTGACTCACGCTTTAGAGACTATCGCAGGCAGCACGCGGCCCGGCAGGCTGAGACGTCCCTACTCATTGGGGGCAGCCTGTTTCAGACGCCGAGCTGCTCGTGCACGAGCCGCGTGACCGCGCCGCCGTCGGCGCGGCCCTTAGTCTCGCGCATCACGTAGCCGACGATCGGCCCGATCGCCTTGGCGTTGCCGGCGCGGATCTTCTCGGCCGCGTCGGCGTTGGCGGCGAGCGCAGCGGTCACGATCGCGGCCAGCTCGTCGCCGTCGCCTGCCGCTGCCAGGCCCTCGCGCTCGATGATCGCGCGCACGTCGCCCCCCTCGACGACCAGGACGTCGAGCGCCTGCCGGGCGGCGCCGATGCTGATCTCATCGCGCGTCAGCAAACCCGAAACCGTGAGGATCGAGCCTGGCAGCACGGGGATCAACGGTTGGCCGGCGGAAGGCCGGCCGGCCTGGGAGTCGACGCGTGGCATCCACTCGTTGACGATGACGTTCGCCAGCGCTCGCAGCTCATCGGGCGAAAGGCCGGGCTTTGACGTCGCGCGTTCGTTCTCAAAAGACTCGTGCAGCTCCGCACGAAACGCGACTAGACGCGCAACCTCGGCCTTGAGCCCTTCGCGCTCGTAGCGCTCGGCACGCGCGGCCGGCAACTCCGGCATCGCCTCGCGCGCCGCGTCGATCATCTCCTGCTCGACCGCCACCGGCACCAGGTCGGGCTCGGGGAAGTAGCGATAGTCGTGCGCCTGCTCCTTGGAGCGAAGCGAGGTGATGCGACCGCTGTCGGGGTCGTAGTGAAGCGTCTCCTGCACGACCCGCTCGCCTGCTCGGAGCAGCTTTTCCTGGCGGGCGATCTCGGCGCGGATGCCGCGTTCGATGAAGCGGAAGGAGTTCATGTTCTTCAGCTCGGTCTTCGTCCCCAGCTCCTGCGAGCCGGCCGGGCGCAGCGAGATGTTGGCGTCGCAGCGCAGCGAGCCCTCCTCCATGTTCACGTCGCTGACCCCCAACGCGCGCATCGTCGTGCGCAGCAAGCGCAGCCACTCGCCGGCCCGCTCGGCCGAGCGCAGGTCCGGCTCGGTGACGATCTCCGCCAGCGGCGTGCCGCCGCGGTTGAAGTCGACGATCGAGGCATCGGAGGCGTGGATGCGACCCGACTCGCCGACGTGGATCAGCTTGGCGGCGTCCTCCTCCAGGTGCACGCGGTGGATGCGCACCTCGGCCAGCTGCCCGCCCAGGCACAGGGGCTCGTCGTACTGGGAGATCTGGTAGCCCTTGGGCAGGTCTGGATAGAAGTAGTTCTTGCGGTGAAAGATCGAGCGCGGCGCCAACTCGGAGCCCAGCGCCAGGCCGATCGTCAAGCCGTAGTGGATCGCCTTGGCGTTGGCGACCGGCAGCGCGCCGGGCAGCCCCAGGCAGACCGGGCAGGTGCGCGTGTTGGGCGGCTCGCCGAAGGACAGCTCGCAGCCGCAGAACATCTTCGTGCGCGTCGAGAGCTGCACGTGGATCTCAAGGCCGATGACCGGCTCGTACACGGGCACGTCAGGCACGCGCGGCGCTCCCGTCAAAGGCGAATGCCCGCTCCAGGGCGTGGGCGGCGTCGAGCAGCCGGCTCTCGCTGAAGGCCGGGCCGGCCAACTGCAAGCCGACCGGCAGCCCCTCGCCGCCCGGCCCGAGGTCGCGCTCAGCGCCCGCCAGGCCACAGGGGATCGAAATCGCCGGGATGCCCGCCAGCGACATCGGCACCGTGCAGAAGTCGTTCAGGTACATCGAGAGCGGGTCGCCGCTCTTCTCCCCCAGCTCGAAGGCGACCGTCGGCGCGGTCGGCGTGACGATCAGGTCGACCTGCTCGAAAGCCGTGCGGAAGTCCTCGACAATCTTCGTGCGCACGCGCTGCGCGCGGCCGTAATAGGCGTCGTAGTAGCCGGAAGAGAGCACGTAGGTGCCGAGCATCACGCGCCGCTTGACCTCCGGGCCGAAGCCGTCGTGGCGGGTCTGCGTGTACATGTCGAGCAGGTCGCTTGCGCCCTCGGCGCGCAGGCCGTAGCGCACGCCGTCAAAGCGGGCCAGGTTGGAGGAGCACTCCGCCGGCGCGATGATGTAGTAGGCGGACAGGGCGTGCGGGGCGTGCGGCAAGCGCACGCTCTCGACGGCGGCGCCCAGCGACTCGGCCGTCCGCAACGCTCGCTCAAAGGCGTCCAACACACCCCTTTCGATGCCCTCGCCCGTCAGCTCCTCGGGCACGCCCAGGCGAACGCCGTCCAGGCGCTCGGCGCTCGGCAGCTCGATCTCGCCGGGGAAGTCGAGCGAGGTGGCGTCGCGGCGGTCGCGCTCGCCCACCAGCCCGCGCAGCATCAAAGCGGCGTCGGTCACGTCGCGTGTGAGCGGGCCCGCCTGGTCGAGCGAGGAGGCGAAAGCGATCATCCCGTAGCGCGAGACGGCGCCGTAGGTCGGCTTGAGGCCGACGATCCCGCACAGCGCCGCCGGCTGGCGGATCGAGCCGCCCGTGTCGGTGCCGAGCGCCCATGGCGCCAGCCCGGCCGCGACGGCGGCGGCGCTGCCGCCGGAGGAGCCGCCCGGCACGCGCGCCCGATCCCACGGGTTGAGCACCGGGCCATAGGCCGAGTTCTCGTTTGAGGAGCCCATCGCGAACTCGTCCTGGTTGGTCTTGCCAAGCAGCGTCGCGCCCGCCTCGGTCAGGCGCGAAACGGCGGTAGCCGTGTACGGCGGCAGGTAGCCCTGAAGGATCTTCGAGCCCGACTGGCTCGGCACCCCCTCGGTGCAGAACAGGTCCTTGACCGCCACCGGCACGCCGGCCAGCGGCCCATCCGCCGGCGGCCCGCCCGCCTGCCGCCCGTCCGTCTGCCCTCCGCCTGCCGCCAGCCCCTCCACCACCGGCGCGTCCGCCGCCGAGCCACCCGCCGCGAGACTACCCGCCGCCAGTCCCGGCGACCAATCGGGCAGCCACGTAAAGCAGTTGAGCTCGTCGGCGCGAGCGCGGGCTAGGTAGGCGTCGTGCAGCTCGGCGGCGGACAGCTCGCCGGCGGCGATCGCCCGCGCCGCGGCAGCGGCGCTCAACTGGGTCGGGTCGGTGGCGCTCACGCCTGTTGGCCGTTTGTGGATCCCGATCCGCGAACGGCCGGCACGAGAAAGCCCTCGTCACGTACCGCCGGCGCCTGCGCCAGCGCGACCTCGCGCGGCAGGCACGGCTCGGGCTCGTCTGCGCGTAGACGGCCTGAGATCTCAATCACGTGCGAGGTCGGCAGCACGTCGTCGAGATCGAGCTCGCCGATCCACTCGACGTGCTCAAGCACCGCCGAGAGCTCGCGCGCCATCGGCTCGATCTCCTCCTCGGCCAGGCGCAGGCGCGCCAGGCCGGCGACGTGCAGGACTTGCTCGCGGTCGATCACGGCAGCGGATTCTACGTGGGGCGCTCGCGCGGCTTCGGCCTGGCAGGCGGATAGCGGCTGGTGCGTTCGTCGCGCATCGACTGCCACGAGCCGGCGAGGATCAGGAGCGCACCGACAAACGCCAGCCAGGCACCGGCACACAGCCCGCTTGCCTGATGCGGACGCTCAAGCAGGCGCACGACAGCAGCCACGACGCCAAGGATGCCGAACAGCGTGCTCCAGATCGCCGCAGCAACCGGGATCGCCGTCGAGCGCTCGCCGATCGTCGCGAGCACCAGTACCAGGCCGACCAGCGCCGCCAGCATCAGCAGCACGACCGCCGGGCCGAAAGTCGCCCAGGCGGACAGGTTGCCTTCGGGGGTTTGGTACCAACTCAGGGTGAGCGCGGCGATCACGCAGCCGCTGCCGACCAGCACGATCAGCTCACCCAGGCGCAGCCGCGAGAGCTTCATGCGGGCACCGTGCCCTGCACGCGTGCGCGGGCCGCGCACAGCGTGTTGTCGAGCAGCATCGCGATCGTCATCGGCCCGACGCCACCCGGCACGGGGGTAATCGCGCTTGCCAGCTCGCTGGCAGCAGCGAAATCGACGTCCCCGACCAGGCCGCTGTTGTTGCCAGCCTGCTCGGGGGTGAGGCGGTTGATGCCGACGTCGATCACGACCGCACCCCCCTTGACGTGCTCGCGGCCAAGCATGTGTGGACGTCCAGCCGCCGCGATCAGCACGTCGGCGCGCGAGCACACCGCCGCCAGCTCGCGCGTGCGCGAATGACACACCGTCACGGTCGCGTTGGCCTGCAGCAGCAGTTGCGCCATCGGCTTGCCGAACAGGTTGGAGCGCCCGACGACAACCGCTTCGGCGCCCGCCAGCGTGGCGTCGACGCTGGCAAGCAGCTCCATCACCCCGGAAGGCGTGCACGGGCGCAATCCGGGCCGACCGAGCGACAACAGCCCGGCGTTGACCGGCGTCAGGCCGTCGACGTCCTTGGCCGGGTCGATCAACTCGGTCAGCGATGGCCCGTCCAGCTGCGGCGGCACCGGCAGCTGCAGCAGGATGCCGTCCACCCCGTCGTCGCCGTTCAGCTCGACGAGCGTGTCGGCGACCCGCTCGGCGCTGACCTCAGCCGGCAGCCGCACGTCAAACGGGCGCATGCCGACCTCGGCGCAGGCGCGCTGCTTGCCGCCTACGTAGACGGCGGAGGCGGCGTCCTCACCGACGAGAACAGTCGCCAGGCCGGGCGGACGGCCGTTGTCCGCGACAAAGCGATCGACGCCCGCCGCGACGCGCTCGCGCACGCCCGCGGCAACCGCCTTGCCGTCGATGATCCTCGCCGTCATGCAAGCGGGATCGTACCCATCCCCATTCATGGACGACATGGCCGCATGCGGCCATGTCCCGGACGGTGCATGCACCGTCCGGCCGGTCGGCACATGTGCCGACCGGAACAGCAGCAGACAGCTCCTCTTATCGTCGCGACACCGGCGCGTAGTCGGCCATCAGCTTGCGCTCGCTGCCATCCCCGGCGAAACGCACGACGATGATCCCGCCCGGCTCCACTGCCGTCACGACCCCCTCGCCGAAAGCTGCGTGGATCACGTCCTCGCCCAGCCGATAGGGCTCGCCCGCGGACTGCGAGGGCCGCGCGGCGGTAGGAGCGGCGGCGCCGTTGCGGCGCACGGAGATGCCGCCGCCCCCCGGCAGGATGCTTGAGAGCCCAAGGCGCCCAGCGCCCGGACGCGGCGTGGGCAGCTCGCGGCGTTCGATCAGCTCGGCCGGGATCTCGTCGACGAAACGGCTGGACTGAGCGTATGACGGCGTGCCGAACACCGAGCGCCGCCGCGCGAACGTCAGGTACAGCTGCTGCATCGCGCGCGTGACGGCGACGTAGAACAGCCGCCGCTCCTCCTCGATCTCGCCTTCGTCAAGCGCGCGCTGGTGCGGGAACACGCCCTCCTCGCAGCCGGCGACGAACACGATCGGGTACTCCAGGCCCTTGGCGTTGTGCAGCGTCATCAAGGTCACGAGCCCCTGCTCGTCCTTGCGCGAGTCCGAGTCGGACTTCAGCGCCAGCTCCTGCAGGAACAGCTCCAGGCTGTCCTCCTCGGCGCTCGCCCCCGCGTCGAACTCGTGCGCGACCTCGACCAGCTGCTGCAGGTTTTCCAGGCGCCCCTGCGCCTCAAAGGCCTTTTCGCCGTGGCCGACCGACTCGGCCTCAAGCGCCTCGACGTAGCCGCTGCGCTGCAACACGGCTTCCATCAGGTCGCCGACCGGCACGCCCCCCTGAGCCAGCTCGCGCAGGTCGGCCATGCTCGCCATGAAGCGCCCGAGCGCCTTCACGGCGGCGGCGCCAAGGCCGGGAATCGCCTCGGCGGCGCCGGCCACGTCCCACACCGACTCGCCGACGCCGGCCGAGTGCGCGACGATCCGCGACAGCGAGGTCTGCCCGAGACCGCGGCGGGGCGAGTTGGCGATCCGCTGAAAGCTGACGACGTCGAAGGGATTGGCGATCCAGGCCAGATAGGCGATCGCGTCCTTGATCTCGGCACGCTCGTAGAACTTGGTGCCGCCGATCACCTGGTAGGCGATCTCTTTGCGCACCAGCGTGTCCTCGATCACCCGCGACATCGCATTGGTGCGATAGAAGACGGCGACCTCTGCTCGTGATGCGCCCTCGTCAACAAGACGCTCGATCTCACCGACGAGAAAGCGCGCCTCGGCGTGCTCGTCCTCGCACGCCTCGACCTTGATCGGCGCCCCGGTCCCGTTCTCGCTCCACAGCTTCTTGGCGATGCCACCGCGGTTGTTGGCGATCACGCTGTTGGCGGCGGAGAGAATCGTCTGGGTAGAGCGATAGTTCTGCTCCAGCTTGACAACGCGGGCGTCGGGGAAGTCCTGGGTAAAGTCCAATATATTGGATACGTCGGCTCCTCGAAAGCTGTAGATTGATTGTGAATCGTCTCCGACGACGGCCAGATTGCGATGCCCGGCCAGCTTCACCGGCTCGCCGTGCTCCGGCCGCTGCCGCCCGGGTGGGTGGGATCCCATACAAAGTAGCTGCAGCAGGCGGTACTGCGCGTGGTTGGTGTCCTGATACTCGTCCACCAGCACGTGCTTGAACGCCCCTCCGTAGCGCTCACGCACGTCCTCGTACAGCTCCAGCAGGTTGACGGTGCGGAACAGCAGGTCGTCGAAGTCCATCGCGTTCATCCGCTGCAGCTCTTTCTCGTAGAGCAGGTAGACCTCGCCCACGACCTCCTCGAACACCGACCCCACGCGCTGGGCGCAGTCCTCGCCGGAGAGCAGCCGGTTCTTCGCGCGCGATATCTCGCCTCCGATCGCCGCCGGCGCAAAGCGCTTGGAGTCGACGCCGATCTCCTCCATGCAGCGCTTGATCATTCGCCGCGAGTCGGCCTGGTCGTAGATCGTAAAGCGCGAGGTGTACCCCAGCCGCTCGCCCTGGGCGCGCAGGATGCGCGCGCAGGCGGCGTGGAAGGTCATCAGCCACATGCCGCGGGTGTTGGCGCCGATCAACCCCTCGACGCGGTGGCGCATCTCCTGGGCGGCCTTGTTGGTGAACGTGATCGCGAGGATCTCGCTCGGATGCGTCTGGCCGGTGAAGATCAGGAAGGCAATCCGGTGGGTCAGCACGCGCGTCTTGCCGCTGCCGGCCCCGGCCAGGATCAAGAGCGGCCCCTCGCCGTGGGTCACCGCCTCGCGTTGGGGCTCGTTAAGCCCGTCGAGCAAGGCGTCGACGCGCTCGGCTTGGTCGGCTGGGGACACCTCTGGAGCATAGAAGCGGAGCCGGAGGTGCTTCTCGCCACAAGCGCAAGAAGACGTAACGTTGCTGAGGATGGGACTCACTGACGAAGTGCGCGCCGGCTGTGCGCGGATCGCCGCTCAGGCGAAGCACGTGCGGATCGAGCTCGACGCGTGCTCGCAGGTCGTCCCGTCCGAGCCGCCACCGCTCGACCCCGAGCGCCACTACCTGGAGGGCTCGCCCGCCGACGTCGCCGACTACACGCTGGCACTCGACGCGATCAACTTCGGCTCAGGCTGGTTCCCGACGCTGCGCAAGCGTGAATTGCACGGCAAGCCAGTCAGCGGCTACTTCACCGTTGCCTGGAACCTGGCCGACCACGTGCGCAGGCACGGCCCCCCTTCCGCGCACTGGCTCATGCGCGTGCGCGCCACAGAGGTCGCCTCGATCCTTGACCAGGATCCCAGCAACGAGCTGATGAGCCTGTACGCGCAAGCGCTGCGCGAGCTGGGTCGCTTCCTCGCGCGCGATGGCCGGCGTGAGCGCCACGCGCTGGACCTCGTCAGCGAAGCCGGCGGCTCGGCGGTGCGGCTGGCCGAGCTGCTCGCTCACGGCATGCCGATGTGGCGCGACCGTGGCTTCTACAAGCGCGCGCAGATCCTCGCGAGCGACCTGGCGCTGGCGGGCGTAGCCCAATTCGACGACCTCGACCGGCTGACGATCTTTGCCGACAACCTCGTGCCACACGTGCTGCGCTGCGATGGCGTGCTCGTCTACGACGACGCTCTAACAGCCCGCATCGACGCCGGTGAGCGGCTGTCGCCCGGCGGCGCCGAGAGCGAGATTCGCGCCTGCGCGCTGCACGCGTGCGCGCTTATCTCACAGCGCACAGGCGTGAGCGAGCGCCAGATCGACAATTGGCTGTGGACGCGCGGCCAGTCACCGGAGTACAAGGCGAGGCCGCGGCATCGCTGCCGCTGCGTCTTCTATTAGAGCCCTCTTTGGAGAACCCTCTTTCGAAATGCGTGTGCGGCCGTTGCCAGCCGCACGCATTTCAAAGAGGGCGCTCAGCCCCCGGCGGGACTTGGCCCCTTGACCGTCCGCAGCGGCCGCACCTCGGCCGGCGGCCGCACGTCTTCTCCCGACAGCTCCGCCAGCGACCGTTCCAGCTCGCCGATCCGCGCGGCCATCCCCTGCAGCGCCTCGGCGATCGGGTCGGGCAGGTGAATCCAGTCGGCGTCGGGGCCCTCGGGTCGGCGGCCGTCGACGCGCACCGGGTGCCCTGGGACGCCGACCACGGTCGAGTTCGGCGGCACGTCGGTGATGACGACACTGTTGGCGCCGATCTTGGCGCCGTGCCCGACCGTTATCGGCCCGAGCAGCTTGGCGCCGGAGCCGATCGTGACGTTGTCCTGCACGGTCGGATGGCGCTTGCCGGTGGCAAAGCCGGTGCCGCCGAGCGTCACGCCCTGGTAGAGCGTGACGTTGTCGCCGATCTCGGCCGTCTCGCCGACGACGACGCCGGAGCCGTGGTCGATGAACAGCGCCTTGCCGATCCGCGCGGCCGGATGGATCTCAACCCCGGTCAGCGTGCGCGCGAGGAAGGCGATCAGCCGCGGCAGCAGCGGCACCCCGGCCTGGTGCAGCGCGTGCGCGAGCCGGTGCGCCAGCAGCGCTTGGATCCCTGGCCAGGTGGCGACGATCTCAAGCTGTGCGACTTTGCAGGCGGCTGGATCGCGGTCGCGGGCGGCGGCCACGTCCCGGCGCAGCTCCTTGGCCACGCGCGCTGCGGTGCCGATGCCGAGCATGGCAAGAGCGTAGCGTGCCTAAGCGGGCGCGAAGAACGACTGGGAGACGTAGCGCTCGCCCGAATCGGGCATGATCGTGACGATCCGCTTGCCGGCGCTCTCGGGCCGCGCCGCGACCTGCAGGCCCGCCCACAGCGCCGCGCCGCAGGAAATGCCCGCCAGCACTCCTTCACGCCGCGCGCAGGCCCATGCCGTCTGGATCGCGTCGTCGTCGGATACCGCGATCACCTCGTCGATCAGCTCGCGGTTGAGCACGGACGGCACGAAGCCGGCGCCGATCCCCTGGATGCGATGCGGCCCGGCTCCCTGACCCGAGAGCACCGCCGAGCCGAGCGGCTCGACCGCGACCACACGCAGGTCGGGATTGCGCTCGCGCAGGTACTCCCCCACCCCTGTGATGGTGCCGCCGGTGCCGACGCCCGCGACCAGCACGTCGACGCGGCCGTCGAGCGCGCCGTCGATCTCGGGACCGGTGCTACGGCGGTGCGCCTCGGGATTGGCGGGGTTGGAGAACTGGTCGGGCAGGAACACGTCGGGCTCGCGCGCCAGCTCTCGCGCGGCCTGCACGGCCTCGGCCATGCCACCCAGCGACTCGGTGATCTGCACCTTCGCCCCGTACAGCTTGAGCAGGATCTCGCGCTCGCGGCTCATTCCCTGCGGCAAAGTCAACACCAGCTCATAGCCCTTGGCCGCGCACACGAACGCAAGCGCGATGCCGGTGTTGCCCGAGGTCGCCTCGACGATCGTCGAGCGCCCCGGCTCGATTCGCCCTTCCGCCTCGGCCGCCTCGATCATCGCCACGCCGATCCGGTCCTTGACGCTGCCACCGGGGTTGAACGCCTCAAGCTTGGCGTACAGCTCGACTCCGGCCGGCTCGGCGTCGGTCCCGGCCAGCATCCGCTGCATCCGCACGAGCGGCGTATTGCCGACAAGCTGGGAAATGTTGATCGGGATTGTGCCCATGCCTACGACGACAATAGTGGGAGCCGGGAGCAGGAGCTGAGCCAGGATTGCGGAAACACCCGTACGCCCCGCTACAATCTCGACCGTTAGATGCGGATGACTATTCGCATTTCCCTCTGGCAGGGGGGAGGGATCGCGGCGGTCCACGCCACAACAGACGATCCACTGGTTGCGACAAGAAAGGCCAACATGGTTGAACCCCGGCACACGCACGCCCCCCGCCAAGACCCAGACCAAGCCGTGACGCGTACCCGCGTCGCGGGCTCGACTCGCCTGCTGTACGCGCTCGGGATAGCCGCAGCCGGCACAGCCGCAGCCGGCACGACGCTGGCGCAGGTGCCCAGCGCGATCGCCGCCGGCGCCCACAGCGCCAAAGCCGGCGCCAAGTGCGCTGTGCCCGACCTGCACGGCATGCACATCGGCCCGGTGGAGCGCGCCCTGTTCCGCGCGCACTGCGCTATGGGCGGCATCGAATATCGGCATGCGCCGCATGTAGCGGCAGGCGCCCTCATCTCACAGAGCCCCGCAGCCGGTGCCAAGCGGCCGGTGGGAGCGCAGGTGAACGTCGTGTTCGCCAGCCCGGTCCTCGTAGTCGGAGGCCCGACAGGCCCGAGCGGCCCAGCCGGAGCGACAGGAGCGGCCGGCACCCCGGGAGTCAACGGAGCGACCGGCGGGCGCGGCAGCACCGGCGCGACCGGAGCGGCCGGAGCCACGGGGATCGCCGGCGTCACGGGAGCAACCGGGGCGGCCGGAGCCACCGGCGTCACGGGCGCCGTCGGCGCTACAGGCGTCACTGGTGCCGTCGGCCTCGCTGGCGCAACCGGCGTCACCGGAGCGCAGGGCATCGCCGGAGTCACCGGAGCCACCGGCGCAAACGGCGCAACGGGCGCCACCGGCGCTCAAGGGACAACCGGGACGACCGGCACCACCGGCACGACCGGTATCGACGGCGTCACTGGAGCCACCGGAACCACGGGCACGACCGGCGCCACGGGGGCTACCGGCGTCACGGGGGCTACCGGCGTCACGGGGGCTATTGGCGTGACCGGCACCACGGGCACAATGGGAGTGACAGGAGCGACCGGGACGACCGGCACAACCGGAGCGACCGGGATAACCGGGGCGACCGGCGCCACCGGCGAATCGGCTGCCGACGACAGCCTTTACGACGTCGGCGTCAACGGCAACACGCTGTTTGGCGGCCCGGTGTTCCTCTCGGAAACGCCCTCGATCGACAACGGCGGCTTCGTGGTGATATCCAACAAAGCGATCGTCGTTCCGGCGTCCGGGCTGTACTACGTGTCGCTGCGAGTCGTAACCAGCAACCCTTCAGACGAAGGGCAGGGCGACGTCGCCCTCAACGTCAACGGCAGCGGTGTCGACAGCACCGAATCGGTGCCGCTCGGCTCGACCAACCTTCAGTACACGGTCCAGCGCTTGGTGCAGCTCACGGCAGGTGACGTGATCGAACCGACGATCACGCTGACGGGGACCAAGTCCCCGGTCGAGTCCACAGGCACGGAGATATCGATCTATCGCGTCGCTTAGCGCGTAGGCGGCCTCTGGCAGTAATGCCGGTGCAGTCCAGTAGCGACAGGCGCGAGGGGAGTTGGGAGCACGACGCGCAACTGCTTGAGTCACAGCTCAAGCGCTCTCCCGACGATCCTCGCGCCACGTTCCACCTGGCCCAGGCCTACCGCGACAGCGCGCGTCAGAGCGGCTCGCGCGAGCTGCTGCAGCGAGCGACGCAGCTGTACGCGCGACGGACGGCGCTTGAGGGCTGGGTCGAGGAGACCTACTGCGCGTGGCACCAGACCGGCGTTCTGAGCGCCGAGCTTGGCGCCTGGCCCGCGGCGGTCGAGGCGCTTACCTGCGCCTGGGAGCTACGCCCACAGCGACTGGAGGCGACCTACGACCTGATCGTCGGGATGCGTGCCCGCTCGCGCTACCGAACAGCGCACAGGCTGGCATCGATCGCGGACGGAGCGCAAGCGCTGCCCGTGCCGGAAGACGAGCTGCTCGTCTCCCCTTGGGTCTACCGCTGGGGGATGCTGTTGGAGTATTCGATCGCCTGTTACTGGGTGGGCGACCTCGACGCAAGCGTGGCCGCAAGCGAGCGGTTGCTCCAGATCGACGAGCTGCCGGACGCGCGCCGCGCGCAGGTCGAGCACAATCGGCGCCAGGCGATCGACGCCAAGGCGAGGACGATCGCCGCGCGCGCGATGACGCTTTGAGCGTAAACGCGGTCGATTTCAGATGTGGTACATGCTCGCCCCGGCGGCGCGCGCCTCGCGCTCGACCACGTCGGCGATCGTCGTTGCCGCCAGCACCGCGCGCGCGGCTTGAGCCGCCTCCGCGAACACTCCGTCGGCGTCGCGCCCGAGCGGCCCGTCCAGCAGCTCCACGATCTCAAGCACCGTGATCTCGCCCGGATCGCGCGCGAACATGTATCCCCCCTTCACCCCACGCTGCGAGCTGACGACGCCCGCCCGCCGCAGCACGGCGAACAGCTGCTCAAGGAACTGCACCGGCATGTCGCGCCGCTTGGCCAGCTCGCCGATCGGCACCGGCCCCGAGCAGCCGCTGCGACCCAGCTCAGCCAGCGCCGTCACTGCGTAGGGGGACTTGCTGGTGATCGAGATCATCGCGCGCCCGCGATGCTAGGGATCTACAGCCAACCGCGCTCTGTGGCGATCAGCACCGCTTGAGCGCGATCCACCGCGCCGAGCTTGCCGTAGATGTTGTGCAGGTGCGTGCGTACCGTGCTGGTCGAGAGCGTCAACTCGTGCGCGATCTGCTTGTAGACCTTGCCTTCGGCCAGCCGTTGCAACACGCCAAGCTCGCGCCCGGACAGCGGGCAAGGGTCGACCGCGCGCTGGCGCGGCACCGAGGAGTTGGGCAGCTCGTACATCACGCGCCGCAGCTCCTCCGGTCCGAGGCCCAGCGAGCGCGCGCAGCTGAGCATCTCGGCCGGCGCGACCGGCGAGCCGTGCGCGTAGTGGGCGAGCATGTCGGCCAGGCGCACGATCGCGACCTCGCCGGTGGCGTCGGCGTTGTGGTGGCGCTCGATCACGGTGGCGATGCTCCCCGGCAGGCCCCAGCGACGCGCGAGCACGCCGCCGACCAGCGCGTGGTCGACGCCGAGCTCCCGGCGTTCGCGGTGGATGCGCTTCTCCGGCGTCTGCTCGCCCTTTTGCACTTCGCTTGCGTAGCCGGGGTAGGCGTGCATAAGCACGAGCTTGCCGACGTCGTGCAGAAGGCTTGTGACAGTCAGCCGGTCGCGGTGCTCGTAGCCGACCTCGGCGGCCAGCCGGTCGGCCGCCTGCTGGGTGGCCAGCGCGTGCAGCCGAAAGCGCTCGGGAGCGGTGTCCCAACCACCGCTGCGCTCGAAGAAGTCAAAGGTGCGCACGCGGTTGGCGAGCCCGTGCACGGCCTGCGGCGTCAGCTGCTCGACCGCCGTCACGACGGTTTCGACACGATCGGCCGAGCTGCGTGCGTCATTGGCCAAGCGCATCACCGCGATGATCAGCGCCACGTCGGACTCGACCGCGCTGACGACGTCAGCCGTGGCGACGTTCTCCTTGGAGATGGCCGAGAGCAGCCGCTCGCGCGACTCCGACAGCGCCGGGAAGGCGTCCAGCGCCTCGAAGGCGAGCATCAGGCGACGGCCGTGACCCTCGTTCTGGTGGCGATCGACCGGGGGCTGTACGCGGGCGGCTCGCAGGACCTGGTCCTGGTCGCTCTCGCTTGCGTGTGTCGGCTTTGTAGCTGTGGCCTGCGTTGGCATCCAATCCGCCTTGTCCAGGGCGGCATCCGAGCCGCCCGTTCACGTCACGGCTCCTATCGGCAGCTTTTCGCGGCGGGTTAAGCAGAGCCTGAGAGGGCCGCGTCGATGCGACGCAGCGTCTCATCGCGGCCCAGCAGCTCGATCGTCTCGAAGATGCCCGGCGAGACGGTCGTTCCCGACAGGGTGACGCGCAGCGGCTGGTAGACCTCGCGCGGCTTGACGCCACGCTCTTGCACCAGCCCTTCCAGCGTCGCGGCGATCTGCTCAAGCTCGAACGTCCGCAGCGCCGCCAGTTCCGCGCGCGCCACGCGAGCGAGCGCGGTCCCCTGCTCGCCCAGCCAGCGCTCGTGGGCGGCCTCGTCGGGCACGGCGCCGATAAAGAAGAAGCGCGCCAGCGGCCAAAAGTCGGCGAGCGTCTGGATCTTCTCCCGGCTGATCGCGACCGCTCCTTGCAGCAGCGCCCGGTCGGCGCCGGCAGCTGCCGCGGCCGCCGCGTCGGTTGCCTGCAGGAAGTCGAGCAGATGCTCGCTCAGCTCGGCCACGCTCAGCGAGCGGATGTGGATGCCATCGAGCCAGCGCAGCTTGACCTCGTCAAAGCGCGCGGGGTTGCGGCTGACGCGCTCCAGCGTGAAGCGCTCGACCAGCTCCTCGGTCGAGAGGAAGGTGGCGTCGTCGCCGGCGCCCCAGCCGAGCAGCGCCAGGTAGTTGCGCACCGCCGCCGGCAGATAGCCCGCGTCGCGCAGCTCCTGCACGGAGGCGGCGCCATGGCGCTTTGACAGCTTCTTGCCGTCCGGCCCGTGCAGCAGCGGCAGGTGCGCGTAGACGGGCTCGGGCTCCTCGCCGGCCAGCCCGACGGCCTTGGCGGCGCGCAGCACCAGCAGCTGCTTGGGGGTGTTGGAGAGGTGGTCCTCGCCGCGCACGACGTGCGTGATCTGGGCGTCGAGGTCGTCGATCGCGACCGCGAAGTTGTAGAGCACGGAGCCGTCGGCGCGCGCGATCACGGGATCGTCGAGGTGGACGTGCTCGAAACGGGTGTCGCCGCGCACGACGTCGTGAACGACGGTGCTCTCCCCCTCCGGCACGCGCAGGCGCACGGCCCCTTCGGGCTCGGACTCGCCCCGGTAGCCGCGCTCGGCCCCGTACAGCCGCTTGTAGGCGGCGACATCCGCGGAGGTCGCGGTCGAGCGGTAGGCGAGGCCGGCGTCGAGCAGCGCCTGCAGCGCCTCGGCGTGACGCGCGCCGCGTTCGGCCTGGAACAGCGGCCCCTCGTCCCAGTCGATCTGAAGCCAGCGCAGCGCGTCGAGGATCTGCTGCACGTTCTCCGGCGTGGAGCGCTCGCGGTCGGTGTCCTCGATCCGCAGCAGCAGCACGCCGTCGTTGTGACGGGCAAGCAGCCAGTTGAACAACGCGGTGCGAGCGCCGCCGATGTGCAGGGCGCCGGTGGGCGATGGTGCGAAGCGCAGCCTCATAGGATGCGCCCATGCTAATCGGCGCCCACGTCTCACCGGCCGGTGGTCTGCCCAAGGCGGTCGAGCGCGGGCTTGAGCGCGACTGCCGCGCGATCCAGATCTTCAACCAGTCCCCACGCATGTGGCGCCCAACTGCGTTCGCCGACGATGCGATCGCGGCTTTCCGCGAGGCGATGCAGGCAAGCCAGATCGACGCCGTCCTGATCCACGCCGTCTACCTGCTCAACTGCGCCAGCGAGGACGAGGACATCCGCGCAAAGACGCTGACCTCACTGACCCAGTCGCTGCGTGTCGGCGCCGCGATCGGCGCAGCCGGCGTCGTGCTGCACCCGGGCTCAGCCAAGGCCGGCGACCCGGCACAGGCGATAGCTCGCGCCGGCGCGACGATCGCCGAGGCGCTGGCCGAAAGCGAGGCCTGCCCACTTCACCTTGAGAACACCGCCGGAGCCGGCGGCACGCTGGGCCGCTCGATCGACGAGCTGACAGCGCTGATCGAAGCATCCGGGGCCAGCGAGCGCCTGGGCCTGTGCCTGGACTCCTGCCACCTATTCGCCTCCGGCTTTGACATCCGCACAGCAAAAGGCATGGATGCGGTCTGCGTAGAGATCGACAAAAAGATCGGCCTGCACCGCGTCGGCTCACTACACCTAAACGACTCCCAAACCCCACTAGGCTCAAACCGCGACCGCCACGCCAACATCGGAGAGGGCGAGCTGGGCGAGACTGGTTGCGCAGCGTTCCTGTCGGCATCGGCACTCCAGTCCCTGCCATGCGTATTGGAGACACCAGGCGAAAACCGCTCCGGCCCCAGCCGCAAGGAGGTCCAGCACGCGATGGCGCTACACGAGCAGGCCATGCGCGAGCGGACCTAACCCGGCAGGCCGCGCACCCCGGATCGCGTCCACCTGGACTGGTCGGTGAGGTCTGTGTGATGTCTTTGAAAACGCCGAGTGCGACATCGACGACCGACTTCGTCGGCGTCCCGATGTCGCACTCGGCGTTTTCAAAGACATCACACAGACCTCCACGCATAGCCCCAGAACGCGATCCGAGGGACGCACCGCCAGCGGGTTAGGCCGTTCGGCGGATAGCCCTAAGCGGTGGCTGCCAAAGCAGGTGAAGGTGCCAGCGCTGCTTCAAGCTCGGCGCGTACGAACGGGGTGTGCTGGACGCGGTAGTCCTCACCGAGCCGCAGGATGCGAGTGCCGGCGCTGGTCAGCATCTCCAGCACGACCTCGGCCGGGCCGCGGTGGCTTTCGATGACGTCCTTTACCTCTTCGATCGCGCTGGCAGCCAGCTTGGTGGCATCGACCCGCAGGCGCACCGGCTCCCGCGCCGCCTGCTCTGCGCGCTGTGTGGCGCTCGCCTGCTTGTCGGCGCGCTCGATCTCCTCTGCGCTTGGCTCGAAGCGCTCGACGCTCTGTACTACCAGACAGGTCTTGCCGGCCTCCTTGTGGTCGACACGTCCGCGTACGAGCACGATCCGATCGACGCCGAGCGCGGCCTCGTGCTCGGCCAGCGCCTTGCCGAACACGAGCACCTCGACCGCTCCCTCCAGGTCGTCGAGTGTCGCGAACATCATCGCGTCGCCGTTGCGGGTGCGAATCCGCTTGGCCTCGGTGATGATGCCGCCGACAGTCACCCAATCCTTGTCGCGGCGGTCGGCCAGAGCGGCCAGCGAGCAGTCGGCGCGGGCGCGCAACGCCTCGCGCATCGGCTTGAGCGGATGCGTCGAGATGAACAGGCCGATCGCCTCCTTCTCGGTCGCCAACAGCTCTGCCTGCTCGAACTCCTCGGCCGGGATCGGCGGGTGGCTGGGGCGCAGCAGGCTCGCTCCCGGCGCAGCCGCCGTGGTGGGAGCGGCGGGCTCCAGGTCGAAGATCGAGCCCTGGCCAACCTGCGCGTCCTGTTGGGCCTTCTGGCCGGATGACTGCGCCGCTTCGAGCACTTCAAGCATCCCCTTGCGAGTCGCGCCGGTCGAGCCGAGCGCGCCACACTTGATCAGCGCCTCGATCGCCTTCTTGTTGACGGCGCGGCAGTCGACGCGCTCGCAGAAGTCCCACAGCGACTGGAAGGGGCCACCCTCCTCGCGTGCGCGCTTGATCGCCTCGACCGCCTGGTAGCCGACTCCCTTGACGGCGTCCAAGCCGAAGCGGATCGTGCCAACGCCGGCGCCCGGGCGGGAGGGATCGGAATCGGAGGCCTGGTCGTGCTCGACTGTGAACTCGTGGTCTGAGAGGTTGACGTCGGGTGGCAGGATCTCGATCCCCATCTCCTCGCAGCGCGCGACGAAGAAGGGAACCTTGTCCTTGGTGGACATAACCGAGGAGATCAGCGCCGCCATGTACTCAGCCGTGTGGTTGGCCTTCAGCCAGGCGGTGCGGTAGGCGATCAGCCCGTAGCAGGCGGCGTGCGACTTGTTGAAGGAGTAGTCAGCCGACTTTTCGTTGGTGTGCCAGAGAAAGTCGATTACGTCCTGCTTTGTGCCCGAGGCGCGGCACCCTTCGACGAACTCGGGCTTGAGTTTGGCCATCGCCTCACGGTTCTTCTTGCCGATCGCCTTGCGCAGATCGTCAGCCTTGGCGCCAGAGAAGCCGGCCAGCTCCTTGGCGATCTGCATCGCCTGCTCCTGGTAGAGGATCACCCCCTTGGAGGACTCAAGGATCGGCCGCAGCCGCTCGTCGGGATAGGAGATCGAGGCCGGGTTGTGCTTGCCGCGCGCGTACACGGGGATCTGGTCCATCGCGCCCGGGCGGTACAGCGCGTTCAGCGCCACCAGGTCGTTGAACTCGTCGGGGCGCACCTTCTTCAGCGCCTCTTTCATCCCCTCTGACTCGAATTGGAAGACGCCAACCGAGTCTCCGCGCGCGAGCATCTCGTACGTGCGCGTGTCGTCGAGCGGCAGCGTCGACATGTCAACGCGCTCTTTTTTGGGGTGGGTGGGGTCCGAATCTGAATTGGAGCGCTCGATGATGTCGAGCGCGTCCTCGATCACGTCGAGGTTGCGCAAGCCGAGGAAGTCCATCTTCAGCAGCCCAATCTCCTCGACCGGCTTCATCGAGAACTGGGTGACTGTGCGGTAGACGCGGTCGCCGTTCTCGTCTGTCGACCCGGAGTCGGCCAGCTGCAGCGGTGCGATGTCGGTCAGGGGCCGATCGGCGATCACGACCGCGGCGGCGTGAATCGAGGAGTTGCGCACGATCCCCTCAAGCCCCTTGGCGACGTCGACGATGCGGCGCGCGTCGGGCTCCTCGTCGTAAGCCTTCTTCAGCGGTTCCCCCGGCTTTAGGCAGTCTTCAAAGGAGGGGGCGCGCCCCATGATCGGATCGGGGATCAGCTTGGCCAGGCGGTCGCCGGCGCCGTAGTCGTAGCCGAGCACGCGGGCGGCGTCGCGCGTGGCCGCGCGCGGGAACATCTTGCCGAAGGTGACGATCTGCGCCACCGACTCGCGCCCGTACTTCTCGGTCACATAACGCATCACACGCTCGCGCCCGCGCACGGAGAAGTCGATGTCGATGTCCGGCATCGACACGCGCTCGGGGTTCAGGAAACGCTCGAACAGCAGGTCGTAGCGAAGCGGGTCGACGTCGGTGATCTGCAGGCAGTAGGACACGAGCGAGCCGGCGGCTGAGCCGCGGCCCGGCCCGACGGCGATGCCGTTTTGCTTGGCGTAGGAAACGAAGTCCCACACGATCAGAAAGTAGGCGTTGAACCCCATCCGGTCGATCACCGCCAACTCCATCTCCATCCGCTCAAGGGCTTGCGCGGGCGGCGGGTCGCCGTAGCGAGTGTGCAGTCCTTCCAGCACCCGCGCCCGCAGGTACTCGCGCTCGTCCGCGCCCTCGGGGGTGGGATATTTGGGGATCAGCTGCTTGCCGAGCTCAAGCCGCACGTCGCAGCGCTCGGCTATCTCCAGCGTGCTTGCGATCGCCTCCGGCCACTCGCTGAAGGCGGAGGCCATCTCGGCGTTGTCGCGCAGGTAGAACTCGTTGGTGTCGAACGTCATCTTCGGCTGTGCCAGCGTGCTCTTGGTCTGCACGCACAGCAGCGCCGTGTGGTGGTCGTAGTCCTCGCGACGCAGGTAGTGGACGTCGCCGGTGCCGACCAGGCTGCCGCCGAGCTCGCGCGCGATCTTGACGATCCCCTCGTTGCACTTCTCCTGCGGCGCGAGCCCGTTCTTCTGCAGCTCGAAGTAGACGTTGTCGGGACCGAACACGTTGCGCAGGTCGTCGGCGTGGGCGCGCGCGTCGTCGACGCGGTCGTCGAGCAGGCGCTGGCAGAAGCGCGAAGCCAGGCAGCCGGTCAGGGCGATCACGCCCTCGGAGTAACGCTCGATCAGCCCCATGTCGACCGACGGCTTGCCGCGCTGCAGGCCGTCGAGGAACCCGGCCGAGGAAAGCTTTACGAGGTTGCGGTAGCCGACGTCATCGGCGGCGAGGAGCGTCAGGTGGTTGCGCTCGGTCCGTGCGGGCGGGCTCCCCTTCCCTCGCGCGGCGTGGTCGTCGACGAGGTAGATCTCGCAGCCGAGGATCGGCTTGACGCCGTGCTTGGCGCACGACTGGTAGAGCTCGATGGCGCCGTTCATCACGCCGTGGTCGGTCAGCCCGAGCGCCGGCTGGCCGAACTCCGCCGCCCGCTGCGCGAGCGCGTCGATCTTGCACGCGCCGTCGAGCAGCGAGTACTCGGAGTGGACGTGGAGGTGGGCGCA
>DASUIH010000010.1:0-8002 GCA_036279855.1 Solirubrobacteraceae bacterium
CGCGCGATGCAGCTTTCGGCGCCGACCATGCACGAGATGCTCGGCCGCCTGGAGCGCGACGGCTACATCATGCGCACCCCCGACCGGGCGATTGACTTCACCGAGTCCGGCCGCGAGCACGCCAGCCACATCGTCCGCCGCCACCGCATGATCGAGCGCTTCCTCACCGACGTGCTCGGCATCCCCTGGGACGAGGTCCACGAGGAGGCGGAGCGGATCGAGCACGCGATGTCGCCGGTGCTGGAGGAGCGGATGCTGGCGGCGATCGGCGACGCCAAGACCTGCCCGCACGGCCACCCGATCGCGGCTGGCGAGCGGTTGGCGGGCGTGCCGCTGGCAGACGTGGAGATCGGGGCGAGCGTGCGCGTGCTGCGCTTTGAGAACGAGGCTGAGGACCTGCTGCGCTACTTGAAGGCCTCGGGCATCGAGCCGGGCATGGAGGGCACGCTGGCGGCTCACGACGATGAGCAGGTCGTGGTCGAGTCAATGGCCGATGGGACGCGCGTCGTGCTGACCCCTAGCGTGGCCGAGACGGTCTCCGTGCAGGCCGACCCGTCGCCGGAGCCGCGCACCGCTTTGCCCGAGCAACTCGTGCTCGGCCAGCGCTACGGGCGCTGACGGGCTGTCAGGAGCTGAGTGATCTGAGCGCCTCGGCCAGCCGGCCGACGCCCTCGTCGATCTGCTCGGGCGTGACCCCCGAGTAGGCCAGGCGCAGCGTGTTCTCGCCGCCGTCGATCAGGAAGTCGGTCCCCTTCACGAACGCGACGCCCATCTCTCCGGCCAGCTCGAACAGATGGGCGACATCGGTTCCCTGCGGCAGCGTCACCCACATGAAGTAGCCGCCTTCGGGCTCGACGAACTGGGCCTCGGGAATCTCGCGGCGCAGCGCGTCGGCCAGCGTCTTGGCGCGCTTGGCCAGGGCCGTGCGCACGTTCTCGATCGAGCGCTCGATCGCGCCGGAGGCGCAGAACTCGTACACGATCGCCTGCGAGACCATGCTCGGCGAGATGTAGGTGTTGGTGGCGAGCCTGGCGATCTGGGAGATCAGCTGCGCGGGCCCAACCAGGTAGCCGACGCGGATGCCGGGGCAAACGGTCTTGGAGAAGGACGAGGCGTAGACGACGCGCTCGGGCTCCAGCTCAAGCATGCGTGCCAGCTTCTGGCCGCTGAAGCGCAGGTCGACGTAAGGATCGTCCTCGAAGATCAGAAAGTCGTGTTCGCGCGCCAGCGCGACGAGCGCTTCGCGCTTGGTCAACGACAGCGTGTAGCCGGCGGGATTCTGGAAGTTGGGGATGATGTGCGCCAGCGTGGGCTTGGCCCCGTCGGAGAGCAGCGCGCGCAGGGCGTCCGTGTCGATGCCGTCAGCCTGCAGCTCAACCGCGTGCAGCTTGGCGCCGCGCGTTTGCAGCGACAGCAGCGTGCGGTCGTAGGTGGGCCGCTCGACGATCACCTCGTCGCCGCTTTTGACCACCTGCTCGAACAGGAAGGCGTCGGCCTGCATCGAGCCGTTGGTGACGAGCACGCGCTCGGGCTCGACGCCGTGGCGATCGGCGATCCAGGCGCGCAGGCGCGGATAGCCGATCGAGGTGCCGTAGGCGGTGGAGCCGGCCGGGTCTGACTCGAACGCGCGCACGGCGGCGTCCTTCAGCCCGTCCACGTCGACGATGTCAAGCGAGGGCGCGCCGCGGGCGAAGGAGATCGTGCTCATGGCAGCGTAGGGTAGTGAAGTGCGCCCTCAGACGAAGGTGTGCGCGACGAAGAAGGGGCTCTTAGGCGCCGGAGCGCGGTTTCAGCGACAGCAGCCGGCTGTACTCGTCGATCAGCCCTTGCAGCGTGCGCTGCATCTCTTCCCTGAAGTGCACCAGCTCCCCAAGCTCGATCGTCTCGCGCTCGTCCTTGGTCGCGGGTATCTCGCCGAAGGCGGTCTCCTGCGCCTGCATGCTGTAGCGCTGCTCGGCTTGGGGCTCGACGGCCTCGTCCACCAGTCGGCCGGGTGGCGGCGCAGGCGCGTGCGCGGCGCGCTGGAACTCCGGCGGCGTCGCGGGCGGCGGCGGTGGGGGCAAAGGCTCGGCGGCACGCCGGCCAATCGACATCAGCTCCCGCTCCAGCTCGCGCAGCTTCAGCTCCAGCTCGGCGAGCGTCTTTGCGACCTCCTGGTCCACGGCCCTAGCGTAGCCGCGATTGGCCTGCGAGGGTGGCGAGCCAGCCGCGGACTGGTTGGCCGGGCTGCTCGTTCTTCACACGGACGCTCAGCTGCCGGCGGCGCTGCCGACGCCGCCAAGGATCTCCACGGCGATCTCGGCCACTTCGGTCGGCGTGCGCCCGACGCGGACGCCCTTGGCTTCGAGCGCGGCCGCCTTGGCGGCGGCGGTGCCGGCCGAGCCGGAGACGATCGCGCCGGCGTGGCCCATCTGCTTGCCTTCGGGTGCGGTGAAGCCGGCGATGTAGGCGACGACCGGCTTGGAGACGTTGGCCGCGATGTACTCGGCGGCCTCCTCCTCGGCTGAGCCGCCAATCTCGCCGGAGAGCACGATCAGCTCGGTCTGGTCGTCCTGCCCGAAGAGCTCGATTATGTCCACGAACGAGGAGCCCGGCACGGGATCGCCGCCGATGCCGACGATCGAGCTGCAGCCGAAGCCGGCCTGGGCAATCTCGTTGCCGATCTGGTAAGTGAGCGTCCCCGAGCGGCTGACGACGCCGACGTTGCCCTCACTGAAGAAGGAGGCGGGGATGATCCCCACGTTGGCCTTGCCGGGCGAGAGGATGCCCGGGCAGTTCGGGCCGACCAGGCGCGTGTTCGGATGATCGCGCTTAAGTGTGTTGTAGACGCGCAGCTCGTCGTGGGCGGGAATCCCCTCGGTGATCGCGATCACCAGCTCGACGCCGGCGCGGGCCGCTTCCAGGATCGAGTCGGCCGCGAAGCGCGGCGGCACGAAGATCATCGCCGTGTTCGGCTGCGCCTCTCTGGCGGCGTCGTCCCAGCTGTCGAACACGGGAATCCCCTCGACGTCCTGGCCACCCTTGCCGGGCGTGACGCCGCCGACGACGTTCGTGCCATAGCGGCGATTGTTGAGGGTGTGGAAGGTCCCCTCTCTGCCGGTGATGCCGGCCACGCACAGCCGTGTGTTGTTGTCGACCAGGACGCTCATGCGGACGCTCCTCCTTGCTGCGCTGCCAGCGCGACGACCTTCTCCGCGGCCTCGTTCATCGTCTTGGCGGCATGGACGTTGGGCAGCTGCGCTGCTTGGAGCAGCTCGCGCCCCTGCACGTCGTTGGTGCCGTCCAGGCGAACGACGAACGGCACGCCGGGTTTGATCTCCTCAAAGGCGGCGATCAGCCCCTTGGCGACCTCGTCGCAGCGGGTGATTCCGCCGAAGATGTTGAACAGGACGGCTTTGACCTTCTCGTTGGAGAGGATCAGCTCGACCGCTTGCTTGACCTTGCCCGCATCCGAGCCGCCGCCGGCGTCGAGGAAGTTGGCCGGGCTGCCGCCCGCTTGCGCGACCACGTCGAGCGTGCTCATCACCAGCCCGGCGCCGTTGCCAAGGATGCCGATGTCGCCATCCAGGGCCACGTACTGCACCCCTTGCTCTCTGGCGCGGCGCTCGATCGGGTCTTCGTTCTCTGAGTCGGAGAGCCTTTGGTTGTCGGGGTGGCGGTATAGCGCGTTGCCATCGAGCGAGACCTTCGCGTCAAGCGCCTTGACTTCGCGTTCCGGTGTGACGATCAGCGGGTTGATCTCCGCCAGCGTGCAGTCCTCGGCCAGCCAAACCTCGTACAACGCTAGGAGCGCGTCGGCGACACCGTCGATCACGTCGGCGTCGGCGCCGCCGCTGGTGGCGATCTGAGCGGCCTGCTCGCGCGAGAGGCCGCTCAGCGCGTCGACGTGCTGGCGGACGAGCTTCTCGGGGCTGTGCTCGGCCACCTGCTCGATCTCGACGCCGCCCTCGACGCTGAACATCACCATCGGCTGCTTGGCGGAGCGGTCGAGCAGCACCGAGGCGTAATACTCGGTCGCGATGTCCGAGGCGTGCTCGATCCACAGCGTGCGCACGATGTGCCCCTTGATGTCGAGGCCAAGGATGTCGGTCGCGTGCTCACGCGCCTCGCTTTCGTCGGCGGCGAGCTTGACGCCGCCGGCCTTGCCGCGCCCCCCGATCAGCACCTGGGCCTTGACGACGACCGGATAGCCGACCTCGTTCGCGGCTGCTACGGCGTCCTGCACGGTGGTCACAGCCTTGCCGTCGGACACCGACAGCCCGTGGCGCGCGAACAGCTGCTTGCCCTGGTACTCAAGTAGGTCCATATGCGGCGCGAGACTCTAGCTGAAAGGCTGTGCGTCGCGTCGCGCAAAGCGTCAACGTCCGCATGAAAAGGGGGTGCGGCGCGGGGCGCAGCGCGCATGTGGGCGCTGTCGAGGCATAATGCCCGCCGTGCCGATTCCAAAGAACATCTCTTTCGTCACCTTCGACGTGTACGGAACCCTGATCGATTGGGAGACCGGGATCTACGACGCCTTCGCCAAGGAGGCCGCCCGCGACGAATTCGATCTCGACCGCAACGTCCTGATCTCGTTGTTCCACGAGATCTCCCAGGAAATCGAGGCCGGCTCCTATGAGCTGTACGCCGAGGTGCTGCGCCGCACGGTGATGGAGATCACCAAGCGCCTGGAGTGGGACCTGGAACCCTCGCGCGCCGGCTTCCTGCCCGACTCGGTGCAGCGCTGGATGCCGTTCAAGGAAACCCAGACGCAGCTGAACAAGCTGGCCAAGAGGTACAAAATGGGCTTGATCTCCAATATCGACGACAAGCTGCTCGGCCAGACGCGACGGCACGTCCCGCTGGACTTCGACCTGGTCGTCACCGCCCAGCAGGTGCGCTCCTACAAGCCCGATCCGGCCCACTTCGTCGAGTGCGCGCGGCGTTTGGGATCGAAGAAGGGCTGGGTGCACGTCGCCGCTTCCCATCACGCCGACGTGGCGCCGTGCGTCAAGCAACGCGTGCCGGTGATCTGGGTCAACCGCAACAAGCAGGTGCTTGAGTCCTCGCAGCGCAAGCCGACCGCCGAAGTGCCGAACCTGCGCGAGGCGGTCAAGCTGCTCGGGATCGCCTAGACGCGTGCGGGTCGTCTCGCTGCACGCGGACGTCCTGATCGCCACCAGCGCCATCTGGCAGACCAACTGCACGATCGTCCGCTCCGGCGACGAGGCGTTCGCGATCGACTCGCCGGTGCTGCCGGAGGAGATCGACGCGCTGGGAGCTGTGGTCGAACAGGCGGGCTTCCCGCCGGTCGTGGGGTTGTTGGCGACGCACGCCGACTGGGACCACCTGCTTGGTCGGCTGGCGTTCCCCGAGGCAGCGCTCGGGTGTGCGGCTTCGACGGCGCAGCGTTTGCGCGCCGCGCCGGGCGATGCGCAGCGGGAGCTGCGCGCATTTGACGAGCAGCACTATCTACGCCGTCCGGCGCCGCTCTCGCTTGGGTCTGCGCAGGCGCTGGAGGTGCCGGGGGCGTGCGAGATCGGAGTGCACGAGCTGGCGCTTTATGAGGGCGAGGGCCATACCAGCGACGGCATGGCCGTGTGCTCACCGTGGTCGGGTGTCCTGGCGGTCGGCGACTACCTGTCGGCGGTCGAGATACCCGTGCTGGGCGAGGGCGGCTCGCCGGCTGTCTATGCCGCCACGCTGGAGCGGCTGCGAGCGCTGGTGGCGCAGGCGCAGTTCATCGTGCCCGGTCACGGACCGGTGCTCGGCTCAGAGCAGGCGTTGGAGCTGCTGGAGGAGGACCTCGCCTATCTGGGGACGCTACGCGAGCAGGGTGAGGCCGCGGAGCTGCCGGAAGGCCGCCGCGGCAAGGCTCAGCGTGCAATCCACGCCGAGAATGTGGTGCTCGCTGCTGGCTAGCGCTGCACTGCTACTGCGCGGTCAGCCCTGCGAGCTGTTGTGGCGCACGTACCAGTCGACCGTCATCTCCGCGACCACATTGCCCTCGGCGTCGGTCATCTGCACCTGCACGGGGAAGCGGATGCGCCCTTCCTCGCGCAGCTTGGCCTTCAGCGCGTCGGCGTCCTCGCCGAAGCTGGCGCTGGCGGTGATCTCGCCCTTGGCAAGCTTCTTGTAGGAGATGCTGGCCGACTCGGCCAATGGCGTTATCTCGCCCATGATGTCGAGGAAGGCCCCGACGAAAGCGGCGCCGGAGGCGGCCTCGCCGGCCGCGAACAGCGCGCCCGCGTGTTGTGAGCCGACGTGGTTGTGCAGCTTGCCGTCGTCGGGCAGCCGCACCGAGCCGCTGTCGGGCGCTACGGCTGTCGTCTCCAGGCCGAGGTGGACGTTGAAGGGAATCGCCTGGCTGAGGCCGGCCGCTACGGCGCTGTAATCGACTGCTGACACGCTCTACTCCTCCGCGCTCTTGATGGTGGCGATCGGGGCGCCGGCCGCGATCGGGGCGCCCTCCTGGATCGGCAGCTCGGCGATCGTGCCGGCCTTGTGGGCGGTGATCTCGTTCTCCATCTTCATCGCCTCGATGATGCAGAGCAGTTGCCCCTCTGTGACGGCGTCCCCCTGTTTGACGAGCACCTTCCACATGTTCCCCTGTAGAGGCGACTCCAGCGTGTCCGGCCCTCCGGCACCCCCTTTGCCACCCCCGCGCGCCGAGCGCTTCGGCGCTTTTGCTGCCGTGCCGGAGCCGTTCAGCGCCGGCGCCCCCGCCATCGCCGAGCCGATCACGCGCACGTCAAAGCGCCGCCCGGAGACCTCGACGGTGTAGGCCTGCTCGACCTTGGCCTGCTCATCCTCGTCGTCGGCCTTTGCCGGCTTCTCGAACGCCAGTGTCTTCAACCAGGCCTTGTCCTCAAGCAGGTCGCGGCAGGTCTCGCCTTTGGCCCACTGCTCTGTTTGCAACAGCGCCTTGTGGAACGGGATCAGCGTCTTCAGGCCTTCGATCTCGTATTCGTGCAGCGCCCGGAGCATGCGCTCGGTGGCCTGGGCGCGGTCGGCGTCCCAGACGATCAGCTTGGAGACCATCGGGTCGTACATCGGCGAGACTTCGCCGCCGGCGCCGACGCCGGAGTCCACGCGCACGCCGGGCCCTTTCGGCTCGGCGTAGGCGCCGATCCTGCCCGGCGCGGGGGCGAAGTTCTTGGAGGCGTCCTCGGCGTTGATGCGGCACTCGATCGCGTGCCCGCGCAGCTTCACGTCCTCTTGGGCGATCGCCAGCCGCTCGCCGGCCGCGGCGCGGATGCCTTCCTTGACGATGTCCACGCCTGTGGTCATCTCGGTCACGCAGTGCTCGACCTGCACGCGCGTGTTCATCTCCAGGAAGAAATACTCGGACCCGCCTGCCCCGGCGCCATCGGCGTCGGCCGCGAGCAGCCCCTCGATCGTGCCGGCGCCGACATAGCTCACCGCGCGCGCGGCCTCGACGCCGATCTGCCCGATGCGCTCGCGCAGCTCTTCGTCCACGACCCATTCGGGCGCCGGCGACTCCTCGATCACCTTCTGGTGGCGGCGCTGGATCGAGCAGTCGCGCTCGCCCAGGTGGATCACGTTGCCGTGGCGATCCGCGAGCACCTGGACCTCGACGTGGCGGGGATCGTGCAGGTAGCGCTCGAGGTAGACCGTCGCGTCGGAGAAGAACTTCTCGCCTTCGCGGCTTGAGCCCTCGAAGGCGCCCTCGAGCTCGTCCTCGGAGAGCGCCACGCGAAAGCCCTTGCCGCCGCCGCCGCCCGCGGCCTTGACGGCGACGGGGAAGCCGATCTGCTCGTTGGCGATGCGCAGCGCGTCGGCGACCGTCTCGACCGGCTCCGTGGTGCCCGGCACGATCGGCACGCCCGCCGCCTGCATCAGCTCGCGAGCGCGCGTCTTGGAGCCCATCGCCTCGATCGCGCTCGCCGGCGGCCCGATGAAGCCGATCCCCTCGGCCTCGCAGCGCGCGGCAAACGCCGCGTTCTCGGCGAGGAAGCCGTAGCCCGGGTGGATCGCGCTCGCGCCCGACTCCCGCGCGACC
>DASUIH010000011.1:0-52914 GCA_036279855.1 Solirubrobacteraceae bacterium
GCGTTCGGGCCGAGCGAGGTCGATTGGGCTCAGATACATAAGGAGTACCGCAGCCAGCAGGTCGCACCAGGCCGTTACAGCCCGCCAGCGTGCATCGGAACCAAAGTCAAGGTACGGCTAGGGGACCCCGACCCGAGCCGGATCAGCACCAGTTATGTGGAGCGGCAGAACCTCACGATGCGGATGGGGATGCGGCGATTCACGCGCCTAACCAACGGGTTCAGCAAGAAGATCGAGAACCACATAGCCGCAGTCGCGCTCCACTTCATGCACTACAACTTCGCACGACCACACAAGAGCCTCGCAGACCCATACCCGCGGACACCAGCAATGGCCGCAGGCGTCGAGGACCATGCTTGGAGCCTCGCCGACATCGTTCAACTCTCAAACTGATGCACTACCAACGAATGGGTAGTGGGTCAGTTTGGTTTTTGCCTGCTAATCGGCTAGTTTCGGCGGCTCTATAACCAAGCGGCCCCGACGCCGGATGGTGGTCCAACGCCGGGGCCTTGAGCACAGGAGCGTGAACTCCCAATGCCCAACCCTGAGCCTATCGATGCGGTCGATGAGCGGGACCGCGACCGCAACGTCCTGAACCTCATGCTGAACGACTCGCCTTGGCCTTGGAGCCTTGGCGAGATCGCCCGCGAGCTGCGTAGCGAGCTGGCCGCCCGCGACGCCGTGACGCGCCTCGTAGACGCTGGCCTGCTGCACCGTCTCGACGGCGGCTTCGTCTTCCCGACCCGAGCGGCACGCCGCGCGGACGAGCTGGGGCTCGGTGGCGCATGACGCGGCCACGAATCGTCCTGACGAACTGGCGGCGTCGCACTGCTTATGTCCTGCTGTTCGCTGGGTTCGGCGCTGGCCTGGCGGTCGTCGCAGACATCCCGATGGTCCCTGCGGTCGGGTGCTATGTGGGCTTCGCGCTTCTCCGGGTCTGGCTAGACCTCTGACCGTCCCGGTACGATGAGGTCATGGCCGATCTAAACCAGATTGCGCACCGCATCGTCCGGGAATCGACAGAGTCCAAAGCACCCGAGAGCAAGGCGCAGATCAGCGGTCGTAAGGGCGGCCTGAAGGGCGGGAAGGCTCGGGCGTCCAAGCTCTCGCCCGAGCAGCGCTCTGAGATCGCACGTAAGGCCGCAGAGACGCGCTGGAAAGCGTCTTAGCGTTTCTTGGACTTCGTTCGCGGCCGCAGGGTGCCATTCTCGCCCAGGCGGTGATGGATTAGACCCCGGCCTTTGGCTAGCTGGTCCATCTTGCTCTCTGCCACCAGTAGAGCACGAGCCAAATTGTGGGCCGGCGCGCTGCGCAAGTCGTCGTAGACAAAGACTGCGTGAACATGATGCTGAGCAAGCGCGTCGAGAATATCTCGGTTGGTTTTACCGCGATCGTTGGTAATTAGGATTGCGCCGTGGTTCTTGCACCACTTGCAATTATCCTCGTCCATGCTGTCTTCGGCTGGAGCTTCGTCTCCCCCTACAGCATGGGCTGTCAGCCCCAATATTAATAGTGCATCTGCAACCGCAGGCGGTAGCCCACGGTCAAAAAGAAGCGGTTGCAAGCCGCAGTCCTATCTATTCGCGCAACGCTGCCAGTTTTTCCTCGAACTTCAAGGCGATCTTTGCTGCATCTAGCGGAACCGCTAGATGGCTAGTAGTCGCCTCCAAACCCATACGCTTTGCAGTGGCGGCAACGGCCTCTGTGGTGAGCCTTGTGCCTTCGATGACGGGCTCACCGAACTGCACGCGGGGGTCTACCAAGATTCCCTTTGCTGGCGTCCATGACTCAGCATTTCCACCTTGATAATGAACGTGCGCTAGCCGATCCTTGATTAGCTCTCTCATCACTTGTTGGCCATGAAGGTCAGCGGCCTCGATCTGTCCCGCAATCACTTCGTCATCCACTAGGACGCGACGGCCATCGGTTTGTATCTGATCGCTTACAAACGGACGGTCCGTTTTCCACTTCACGCGCAAGTATTGCTCGGCCGATCGGATTGTTTGCAGTTCAACACCCTTCTTCCGTAGCTCTCGTACCACGAAGAGACTGATGAGGTCACTGAAGCTGTAGTCGTACCGCTTGGGGCGATGCGCTACGGGGTTGAGGACATGCGTGAGCCACGGCAGGGCCTGCTTGGCATCCTGCGGTAAGCCGCTCAGCGCTAGAAAAGCGCGGAGGTCGCGCAGGCCGTAGAGGCCCCGGCCGAGGTCACCTCGGGTTGACTCGAAATCGTTGGTGATCGTCGCTGGCATGACCCTAAAGAATCGCAGAACCAGCGGCGGGATTCGACTTGCAGGTCGGAATCTCCTTGTCTGAACGCTAATCTCGATCCTTTCCGTCGCTGTCCAGGAAGGAGCCTGCTCTCGCCCGTCCCCTAGAAGTTCCGTCCGATTCCTCAAGCATAATGGTCAGTATGAACCGGCTGACCACCGAGAAGCGCGCCCAGATCATCGGCTGCTTGGTCGAGGGCAACAGCATCCGGGGGACCGTACGGATCACCGGCGCGGCCAAGAACACGGTCACGAAGCTGCTCGTGGACCTCGGCGCGGCCTGCGCGGACTATCAGCACCGCGTTCTAGTCGATCTGCCGTGCAAGACGATCGAGTGCGACGAGATGTGGGGGTTCTGCTACGCCAAGCAGAAAAACGTGCCCGACGAGCACAAGGGGACGTTCGGCTACGGCGACGTATGGACGTGGGTAGCGATCTGCGCCGAGACGAAGCTCATCCCGTCATGGCTCGTCGGGGAGCGCACCACAGAGGACTGCATGGCCTTCCTGGCCGACCTGAAGGGCCGGATGGCCGGTCGAATCCAGTTGAGCACAGACGGTCACCAGACCTATCGCGCGAGCGTGCCGTACATCTTCGGCCCGAACGACATCGACTGGGCGCAGTTGCACAAGCTCTATCGCAGCCAGCAGACCGCGCCGGGCCGCTACAGCCCGCCAGCCTGTATCGGAGCGGAGAAGAAGCGCAGGCTCGGCAACCCAGACCCCGCGAAGATCAGCACCAGCTACGTCGAGCGGCAGAACCTCACGATGCGGATGGGGATGCGCCGGTTCACGCGGCTAACCAACGGGTTCAGCAAGAAGGTCGAGAACATGGCGCACGCCGTCAGCCTGCACTACATGCACTACAACTTCGCCCGCACCCACCAGACCCTCGAATGCACACCCGCTATGGCCGCAGGCGTAGCCGACCATCGCTGGACACTGAAGGAGATCGCAGGGCTACTGGATTAGAAGCTCGGTAGCCTCACGTCCGTGCAGGCAAAGGCTGTGGGCGAGAGCGTTGCGCGGTTGGCAGCCGTGCTTGAAAGCGCGCTTCTAAACGAGTGGCTGCGTGAGGACGTGTACTTGCCGGATGGGGAGATCGCAGGCTGGACACGTCGTATGGCGGTTCGCAGGACGGTCCGTAAGCGACAGCGACAAGAACGCGGTGCGCTTGCGATCTACCAAGAAGGATTCATGGCACGAGCATGTGGCCGATCGGAACAATGGCCAGCGGAGCTTGATGCGCACAACTACTTCTATGACAAGCCAGCAATGTGGCTCGCTGGCTATCACGCTGCCGATGGCGAGCTTCGAGAGGCGGCCGACGAGGCCCGAAGTTCAAACTGACCCACTACCAACGAATGCGCGATAATGTATGTTATGTAAACCTACAAAAGTCCTGGAAATAGCCACTTTTTTGAGGGCTATCACAACTACCGGACGTAATGAATGACGTATAGCGTTATCACCACCCCCCAAGTCACCAAACGAAGCACCAGTCGACCTTCACCGGGACGCACAACCAAGCCGCGACGGCGACGTCGCTGTCGCTCGACAACAGACTTCGACCAAGTCGGTTGCGACGCGTCACGCACCCCTACAGGGTCAGCTGATAACCGCTCCCGGCGTTCACGTTCAGCCCGGCGGTCCTGCTCCCAAGGCTCTTCTCGGTGCGTCGGCACGACCAACTATCGGAACGAAACGGCGATCACTTAAACGTCGATCGCGCGCGCGAACAGCTCATCGACGGGCGCGAACTGTTCCGCTTCACGCCACAGACGCCTGAACAGCTGCTGCTGGCGGCGTGTGGCCCGCTGCTCCCAGACCAAGGTACGAACGGCGACAGCATCCGCAATAGCACCACTACGCGACAAACCCAACTCCACCCGAAGCAGCTCCAGGCGCAACGCCGTCGCCAACGGCAACGTAGCGCTCACACGCACCGGCTCACCAAGCCGCTGCCACGATAGAGCTAACCCGTCGCGCCCCACGCCGGCGACTCCATAGCCTGCTCCAACACAGAATGAAGGTCGACCTCGACCTCCTGCAAACAGCCGTCCGCGACGACCAGGCCGAGATCGCGCAACGTTTTGCGACGGTTATAGGTCGTCGAGCGCCTCTGCGTAACACCAAGCTTAGAAAGCACAACATGCCCAGCAAGCAATTCCGCCTGACGAGCCGTCAGCTCACCCTCACGAACCAACTCAGCCAGCTTGTCCGAAACGATCATAGGTCCAGCCACCGTCACTCCCTTCGTTGCCTGCCAGAGCGGGTAAAACCGCTGCTGAAACTTGCTCCTAACGTAGTGCGCTTCAAGCTCGTGCACACCGCGCCTGTGACCCTTCGGATACCGACGCTGATCCTCAGCACGAATCCTCTCCCCCCGCGGTGCACACCGCGACTCCAAGCCCTTGTCGTACCAACGACCCAAAATCTTGACCCCTGAAAAACCACGCACATACACCGTCTCAACAGCACCCGTGCCGTCCTTTGCAAAACGAACCTCCGCCTGACACCGAGGCGCCGTCGTGGCCACACCAGCGACACCAGCCAAGATAGCCAAGCCCTCCGCCGACCCAGCTGGAGCGACATCAACAGTCGCATCACACCGACGCAGACCGCCAAAACCAGGCTGGCCCTCCTCCCCCGGAAGCAAAGCCCACTCATCTTCCACCTGAGGCGTCGTTGCCCACTGCGCCGACGGCACCGGCACACCAGACGCCTCAAGAGCCGCCACAAGGCCCTCATACGCCTCAGGAAGGCGAGCAGGCGGCACAAGCCACGAATCGCCCGCAGACGCCGCCACAGGCCGATCAGCGAGCAAATCGTGGTCCAACGCCCACTCGCCAGGAACGGACCCCGACGGGTGCCCCTCGGCATACAACATCCCCGCCGCGCGATTCCAACCGACACGATGCCCAGCAATCGGGTGCGGCACCAGCGTGCCCCGCGCCGCCGGCACACTAGCGAGCTGGTCGAGCAAACCAGCCGCCGCAGAATCACGATCGACGTACCAACACGGCGACCACGAATCGATGCCAGCGCCGGCGATCGTCGTCACGCGGCCAACCCCACAAAAACGAGCTGACCACCAGCACCTTCGACCTGAGGACCACGGCCAATGACGCGCGTGAGCCATTCAAGCTCGTCCCAGCCGCGAGCAACAAACTCAGGGCGCGGACAATCAGAACGCTCCTCCTCCAAAACCAAGTCAAGCAACTGCTGAGCAAGCTCACAGCCACGGCCGCGGCAAAAAACACGAGCCGGCGGCTCTCCCACCACCCCACGCGGTCGGCCACACCAACAGCACCGGACTACACAGCAAGCATCATCACGCACCATCAACAACCTCCCTGTTGCAGACAATTGGCTGTCCAGGTTTTTGGACGAGAACGGCTGTTAGAGGAACCGAAGGTCTCGACGAGCCTCGACGACCCCAAAAAGCAGACAAAAGCCTGCATCCCAGTCTCGACGAGAGCGGACAAGCACACCCAGCGCTGACGACCGGCACGCGGCGACCTCGCCGCGAGAGGGTTCGCCGGCCTTCGCCGGCGTAGCTCCGCTCCGCTAAACCCGTCAAGCCGCCCGCTGCGCGGCCGCTGCGCGGCCCTGACGGGGCTCACTTGACTGGACGCTCCGACTCCGCTGGATCGCAACCAGATGTTGCAGAGCAACACCTGTTGAACATCAACCACGGAGGAACGATGAGCATCCAACGCCAACAGCGAGACGCCGCGATCACAATCCTGCAACGCATCAGAAGCAAGGTGCTCGACACCGAAAAAAGACTCCTGCTCGACCAGCTCGACCACCACCACGTCGTAGTCCGCGCAAGCGCGATCCAAGGCCAAGCCGAGCTGCTCGCCCTGAGCGTGCTGGAAAGCGAGCCGGCGCCGGCCACTAAAAGCAGCAAGTAGCGTCACGATCGAGCACCAGCCCGGCGCCGAAGCCAAAACAGCGCAAGGACCCCAAGCGCGACCAGGAGCAGCACGGCGCCGGGCGCACCAGCAGAACGCAGTCGTTCAAAGACCACACAAGCGACGATGTAATGCAAGACGTAAACGAAAAATGTAGTGCCAGTCACGGCCTACCACCTGAAACATTGCGAAAATCAGGTCGCCGCATCACAGCATCAGCCATCGGCCGATCCATGTGAACAACTCCAGTCGAATAAAGAGATGCAACGTCTGGGGTGAACCACAAGACACGCCGACGATGCGACTTACTCGCACGTCTAGTGCGATTATGTTCAGTGCTCAGCTGCTCGGGCCAAAAAGCTGACTCAGTAAAGAACCAAGGGTTTTTACCGCCGTCGTGGGAATACTCACTACCACCGAAACGGCGACAAACGTGAAGGCGTTGAGCGACATCGCGGAGCTGGGTATCGATCATGCGCCAAGACGGCACGGAAAAGAACAAATCAACGCCAGCACCGATCTTGCGGCGCTCCTGCAGCAATGTGAGCATCCGCGGATCAGCCTTCTGCCAAAAACGAGAGCTAAGGAACTTCCCAGCCTCGTCGATCGCGACAGTTGCACGCACGTGCTGACGAGCTACCTCCTCCAACACGGTCATCAAGTCGTCCCACGTTTCAAAATGCTGAGCACCCCTAATAAGCAGATTGGAATAGACAATGCTGCCGCTGTTCGCAGCCTCAACACAACGAGTAACCATGCAGTAACTCTTACCTTGACCCTGAGCACCAATCCAGCCTTCAACTGCCATCAGAGACACCGCCCTGCGGAAAAGCATTTAGCTGCATACGACTCACGAGCTTCCGCCAGTGTGCTCGCTGCCAGCCGCGGTGGATGAAGACGAGCGAGACCACGGCAACCAGAACAGCCACCAGATACGGGAGAAGGCACTGACCAGCTTCTCCAGCAGTGCCGGCAACCCCGGACGTCGCGGAGCCAAGACCACCGGCGAGACTAGGACTCGAACTGCCCCGCCGGTGAATGAGCCGACGAGAAGACGAACGACCGCGAGTAGACCCCTTACCGCCAATAGCACGGTTACGACGGTGCACAGAGCTAGTACGACCAGGTCGAACGACGGTACCGGTGCGCCTGTTTTTGCCGCCAATTGCTGAGCCAGACACATGTGATTGGACATGTTTCAGTCCCCCTTCACCCAATTGAGAATTAGACGTACCACCGGCCACACCAACAGCACCGACAACACCAGTGTCATTACCGTCACGAGCGTGTCGAGCGGGAGAAAGTAGTTGACCTCTGCAAAATACGGCGGGAATTCCAGGCTCGGAGGCGACCATTCCGGTAGCAGTAGGAACGCTAGAGACAGCAGACCCGACAACGCTAGAACCACCAAGTTCCCCACCGTTATCAAGACCCACTCGATGCAACCCACCAGAAACAGAACGAGACACTTCAACCATTCGATTAGTGGCGCGAAGAAGACTTCCATTGCTCAGCTCGTCCTTGTGCCTATAGTCCGGTTCCACAAAAACCACGCGGCACCGATCCATAGGAAAGCTGCCATCGCCATACGAAACAGGGTAATAATGGCGTGGAAAAGGTAAAACCCATGTTCCCCGGAACCTGTTTCCAGTTCCCACCCAAAGACAGTAAGAATAAAGTGAGGTTCGGCCGAAGCTGACGCAATCCCACTGTCCAACCCTCCCAGCCACGTGAGGATGCTGAAGGGGAAAATTGAACCGAATCGGTGGCCTGTAATGGGCGACAGGTTCAAAGCTGCCGTAGGCGGTTCCAGGCCACAACCCGGCGAGCCAACAGCTGCACCAGGTGGCAAACCAGGCTGCGGCGATGATTCGGGCTGTTCTTCGATTTTGACTTCGGTGTTCGTCTTCGGCACCGTTTCGGGATTCAGCCTCGTTTCGGGAGACGGGTCCACCTTGGAGACTTCGCCAGGATGAACGCCGGTCGATGGTTCCAGAGCCGGTTTCACTGTGACTTTTGTCCATCCTTCTTTTTCCAGCCTTTCCTTATATTTTGGAGCCGTCTCGCCCGGGTGCGGTGGGGGTATAGCCAGCGGGTACTTTTCCTCGTCAGGATTATCTTCGACCTCTATGTGGGTGGTAACTTCGACTATGGAACCACCAGCAGGATCAACAGAAATAACCGATTCATACGACTTCTGAAGATCAGCGTTTTCCCACGTTCGAGGATCAAGTTCGACATCGGTAAAACCATCGGTCTCCAGCAACGTGACACATTCAGGACCAGTCATAGCAAGCAAAAAACAGGAAGGAACAGTAGCCGTGCCAGGCAAATCAGGGGATTGTCCTTCAGGTTTTTCAGGCCTTGCAGGTTCAAAAAGGGTTTCAGGCGACGCAGGCTGATATACGGTTTCGCACCCCATCCAGTGGCAGTAGGCTTCTTTCTGGCGTTCCTTACCACCTTCAGATTCGGAGATTTTGACGCCTTTTACCCTTTCCTTGACTTCAGTAGAGCTTTTCGCCGGATGACCTTCGTTTTTAGCTGCGATAGCTCCTTCTTTTTCAAGTTTTTCGACTTCGGTCAGAATCTTTTTATGTGGCAAACCCTCGTGCATACGGCTAGGCGTACGCAAAGTGTCGGCGTCAACATAAGCCTGTAGCTTAGTCTCCTGTTCACCTTTGGAACCTAAAACGTATTCACCAGTTTCTGGGTCTAAATAGTAATGTTCGCACTCGCCTGCAGGCCGGAATGCAGATTCTGGCACCAGCTCAGTCGCAGGATTCTTTATAAAGCTAACCGGAGCACCAGCAATAGACTCAATGAAACACCCTTCAGATTCGTTAGTTTCTTTATATTTGTTGGCTTCATAGGTGCCTTGGGGGTTATAGAAGGCCAGCGACGTTGCATAATACTTACCGGAAACCTCATACTCTAGGTAATATCCTGCGAGTCCGATACCTTCGGCTTCTCGGCCAGCACCATGAAACGGTGAGCCAGCGAACAAATCGGCTTCGGCACACTCAGAGGCAAGAGAACCACACTGTTCAGTCCAGTATTGATTCATACAGCGGTCCACGCCAGCAACAGATCCGCCAATAGTGCACTTAGTCGTCGGATACCGCTCCCAGCGCTCTTTTTCAGCACCAGGACTTATGCCTTCCGCATCATCTTCCTGACCAGAAAACAATGCTCGCGTCACGACATTGGAGCCAGTAACTATGTCTTCATACGTGAGATAACCCGTGATAGGAATAAGCGTCGCTACAGCACCGATCACGCCAGCAGCAGCCCCCTCCTCACCCACCGCGGCGCCAATCTCATCATCCACGGAACCACCAGGGATCAAAGTTTCAACGCCCGTTTTCAAATCCTCTATGTAGTGTTCGATAGGTTCAAGCGCAGGACCAGTCGGCGAAGGCGCCAAATACCCAAGCATTGGATCAGCACCAGTAAGCTGATATTCGTTAAAAGCAACGTCAGCAAGGGCATAATCATCTTCATTCCGATGAGCAGTTGAAAACGTGGAAAAATCACTGAGCGTAGAGTTCGATTTCAGATCATTATCCAACTGTTCCATGTCAGACGCCAACGTAGGACCACTACCTTCAGACGCAAAAGCAACACCGCCAGCGCAAGACAAAACACAAAAAAGAGACAGCGCGAACACCAGCAACCGACTAACGCGTAGTGCGGGCGGCAGATGCGTGCGTGACCGGCGCTGCGAGCGTGCGCCGCTGCGGCCGTCACCGGCCTGCGCGGTGCACGCCTCGGAGCGGACGGACGCGCGCGCGCCAGCTGCCCACCAACACGTTAGACGTGATGCGATCACGCGCCTTTGCCTCCGAAAAAGCGAACCAAGAGATACGCCGACGCACCGGCCGCGACCATCAGGAACAAGAACGGCGCGATGGCCACGACCAGGCGCGCCACATTAGAAAAAGCCTCATTCGGAAGCGATTCCACAGGTTGGGTAATAAGTGCAGAAATCAAAACAACGTCCCCTGACTTCCCGGCAAGTGATACACGCTCTCAGTATTACCCGGGAGTGGCTGAAGCTCGGTAGGAACAGCTTTACCGCTAACCAAGCCAATCAAGAGCTTGGCAACGATAATGCAAACAACGAGACCAGCAAGCCCGTACAAGAGTAGGAGATTTTCAGTAACAAGACGAAAAAGTTGCGCAAAGACTTCACCAAAGAAACGACCAGATTCAGTGCCAACTTCCGGCACTATTTCCGGGAAATGAGAATGCGAGAAGCCTTCCTGAAGCTGTTCAGCAATACTCACGACTAGACCACCACCCAATCACAGCCAGCGGGATCGCCGCAGAACACCACCCACACAGAAGCGTTACCACGACGACCCCAGCCAGCCACTACCCGACGGGACTAAGCCGACTGCTTTTTGAACCCGAATTTCTTGAGCAGCCAGCCCACCGCGAACATCGCGACCGCAATAAGCAGCACATACGGAAGAATCGAGAAGATCGTCGACACGATCGACTTGGCGCCTTCTTTGGCACCGGTGGTCAGCGAAGTGAGCTGTTCGGTACTCAGTTCCGACGGTCCTTCAATGGCAAGAGCAGACGAGACGAAGCCCAGCGACGCCGCCACAACAACAAGCGCGACAACCATCACACGTGAATGAGCGGCCGCCAGCTTACCGATTATCTTTGACATGTTTCTTATCCTTTATGTGGGTTTTGTTTAGACGCGTTACTGCGCCCCACATGCCCAAACACGCCCCTCGACGTAGCAATGCCTGGACACGTGGCGCGCCGTGCGTGTGGGTACACCGCGCACACCTTGACGATGCGACTAGACCCTCGATCGAGTCGCATCAGTTGTCACCGCCACGTTTCGTCGCGATGGCAAACAAAGCCGCCACAGCCCCGCACACGAGACCCCACACAACAGCAGCAGCAAGAGTTTCATACAAAAGAGCAAGACCCTGCACCGGCCCTCCAAGTTCACTAGGCGAAGCGATCACCTAATCACACCCCAAAGAGACCTCAGAATAAGACCCGCAACAAGAACGGGCACGACAGACCTAATGAGACCTTCCGCCAGAAACTGTCCCAGCTGCATCATTTGCGAACCACCAGGACCACAAGAATTGCAACATTAACGAGACCAAGAAGAAGACCAACCGCCAAAAACGTGTACTGGTATGTCTGAAACCATTCCTTCGCTTCACTGGAAAAAGAAGAAACTCCGACCGTGCCGCCACCACCACCCGTACCGCCGCTGACGTACTCAGGATGTTCGGAACTGTAGCCGACTTCAGCCATCTTGGCTTCGAGTTTTGTGACGGCCGTTTCAAGCGACTTTACCGATTTCTCGACGGCTGACGATTCGGAAGTGACGCCACGTTTAACCGATTCGTTAAGTTCAAAAAGTCCGAGTTTTTCACTGATAGTAAGCTGCTTCTTAACACCTTCGACCTGAAGCTGGTCCGCTTTGACAGCTTCGACAACTTCAGTAAGGGTCGCTTCAGCGAACGCCGCCGATGGCACTGCCAGCCACAGGCCACCGACGGCGATCACCACGAGCGCGAAAAAACGACGCACAGTTAAGTCTCCGGGAAGGAGTAGACGTCCGCTAAGACGTCTTAGAGACCCCAGGTGCCTTTTCAACGCGGTCGAGCTTGAAATAAGAGTCACGATCACTGCCGCGGTCCTGCAGAACAACCAGACCAACGAGCACCATGCGATCCCCACGCTTGAGCGCATTAAAGTCAGGCGCACCTTGAGCCTTGTCGAACTGTGACGCCGACACCACCAGCATCTCAACGTCCCCCTCGGCGGTGTCGTACTCAAACTTCAGCTTGGCCGGCACCTGAATACGCTCACCGGTGTCGCGAGCGGTGAACTCGCTCGCAGCCGCTACGCCACGGTACTCAGCGTCAACCGCGACAGGAACTCTGTTCGGCATCTGAACCTCCTAGACGAGGCCGGACACCGAGAACAACCAAGGGCAGGGCACGCCGAACCGACGCACCCCCTCCCCCGGGTCGCGTCAACGACAACCTGCAGTGATCCGGCAAGATCATTACAAGAGCAGAGGAAACACCAGGCACCGGACGGAAAGCCGACCGAGACCCGTCGCGCAATCTTGCCGGATCAGTCGCGACGGGCCCCGGAGCGACACAGCATACAGCACCACCCGATGGACTGTATGTTATGTAAACCTACAAAAGTCCTGCAAATAGCCTTGCTTGAACAGCTGCTGCTGACGGCGCGTCGCCCGCTGCTCCCAAACCAACCTACGGACCCGTCACAGCATCCGCAATGGAGCCGCTATGCGACCGGCCAAGCTCACACCGAAAGCAGCACCAAGCTTGGACAACATCACATAACCCGCCAGCCGCTCAGCCCGACGCGCCGTCACTTCCCTCATCAACCAGCACGCCTACGTCTAACGATCAACGTTCACGACAACCACAAGAGGCCTCGACAAAGCTCTCGCCGGTAGTAGCATCGAACACAATGCTCTGGCCTATGCTGATAACACTCGCTTTGGTCAAGCTCGTCGCTGCATCGATGATGCTGTGGCTGCCGTTCCGCAGCGACTCGGCGGTCATCGCCCTAAATGACGAAGCGGCGGAGCCGGACGACGATGGAGACGGCGGCAGCAAGGTGGTGCCGCCGCATGGTCCCGCTGAGCCACATCCCCGCCGGCCCTGGCCAACGCGGCCACGCCGAGGACCACATGGCTCCTGTCCGCCTGCGGCTCCGCCGCGGGTGCGAACTCGCCGGCTACGCGCACAACCGCGCCGCGTGCGCGCAGACTGAACTGGGCTCAGCGGTTGCGCTTACGCTGCATCTTGGCTGCCTTGGCCTTCGCCCGGCGCTTGCGCAATCGCGCGGCGCGAGCCTCGGCATTGCCGGTGGCCGCGGCCAGCAGATCCCCCGCCGGCGTCACTCCGCGGGCGTCGCGCAGGATCAGAAGCGCGATACCCACCAGCAGGCCGCCGCCCGCGATCAGCAGCGGGATCAGCACACTGCTCGAAAGGCCGGTCGACGATTCTTCCGTTTTTTTAGCGGTGGTGCTGGTGGCGGCAGAGCTTTCTTCTTCCCCGCCGCCGCTGTCGCCTTCGGTCAGTTTCGAGAAAGACGCCCCGTTGCCTGTTTCGGAGGCCCCGCTCGACTGCGTCTGCGTCTGCGCCTTCGCTTTGGCAAGGGCTTCCTGAATCTGCTGCTTGTTCAAGGTCGGCGTGCTGCCTGCTGCCGCTGCTGCCGCGGCCCAGAGGCTTGCAGCGCCGGCCTGTAGGCCGACGGCGCAGGCCAGCACCGTGGCGATCGTTGCGATGTTCAAGCGGAGTCGAGGCATTTTGCGATCCAAGCCGAGCAGCGAGAATAGCGCCTGCGCCATGCCGCGCCGCGCCACACGGGGCGCGCTCCTTAGAATGAGCTGCGATGCCTCCCAAGCAGCGACAGATCCGCATCGAGCAGCGCGGCGCCCAGCAGGCGATCGAAGCGCTGGAGACACGCACCGACGAGGAACTTGAGGCGGAGACGAAGTACAAGTCAGCCGCGCTGGCGATCCTTGGCGCTCGCGCCTCCGAGCGCTTTGACGCCAAGGCCGCTCGCTCGTACTTCCAGCGGGCGATCGCCGCGGCTCGGCCGCAGGAACGGATGCAGTTGCGACGGATGGCCGACGCTTCTTTGGCGCTGGCCGAGCGCCGCGCCGGTGACCTGAAGGACGCGGTACAGAAGCTCGGGCAGGACGCGCCTAGTGGACGGCAAATGTTCGCGCTGCGAGCGATGGGGCTGTTGATCCCCCCCGGCTCCGCCGGGATCGTGGCGCGCATGCGCGGGGTTCTGCTGATCGTGTTGTTGATCGCTGTGCTGCTGGCGCTCGGGCTTGGCATCGTCGAGCTCGTCTCGCTTCCCTTCGGCGGGCTCGGGTTGGCGCCGGGGATCCTGCTCGGGCTGTTCATCGCGATCGCCGCGGTGGCGATCGTCGCGATGATCGGACGGCGCCGGCGCGACCGAGCGGTCGCACAGGGCAGCGCCGGGCGCGGTCCCGCCAAGTAAGCGTGGCTGCGCCGCCATGAGCGCCGCGGTCCTGCTGCTGGTCAATCCCGCTGCCGGCGGCGGTAGAGCCGGACGCTTGCTGCCAGGCGTTTTGGGGAGGCTGCGTGAGCTGGGTGTGGATGTGCGCAGTGAGCTCACGCGTGACCTTGAGCACGCACGCGAGTTGGCGCGAGCCGGCGCGCTTGCCGGCGAGATCGTTGCTTGCCTGAGCGGCGACGGCATGATCGGCGCTGTCGCGGACTGTCTGCGTGAGCTGCCGGAGTCGACGCTCGGGGTCCTGCCCGGCGGGCGCGGCAACGACTTTGCGCGGGTACTTGGGATTCCCAACGGTCCACTAGAGGCCTGCGAGACGATTGTCTCAGGTGTGGCCCGTCGAGTCGACCTCGGCGAGGTCGAGGGTCGCGCCTTCGTTGGGATCGCCAGCGTGGGCTTTGACAGTGAAGCCAACCGCATAGCCAACCAGGCGCCCTCGCGCCTGGGCAACCTCGTGTACCTGTACGGGGCGCTACGAGCGCTGGCCGGATGGAAGCCCGTGCGCTTTGCGGTTGAGCTGGAGCCGCAAGGACGGCGCTACGAGTTCACCGGCTACACGGTTGGCGCTTGCAACTCGCAGTCTTATGGTGGTGGCATGCGCGCGGCACCGAGCGCGTTGTTGGACGATGGTGAGCTGGACGTCGTTGTGCTCGAAGACGTGAGCAAGCTGCGGTTCTTGACACGTCTGCTGCCGAAGGTCTTCAGCGGCAGTCATCTTCAGGAGGACTGCGTCAAATCGTTTCGGGCGAGCGAGGTCAGAATCTCGGCTGACCGGCCGCTAACGCTCTACGCCGATGGCGACCCGATCGCCGAGTTGCCGGCGCGCGTGCGGACTTTGCCGGGAGCGGTAAGCGTGCTCGTGCCTGCTGGCATTCCCTCGTCAGCGCTCGCGGCCGCGGCGCAGGATCGTAAGGCTGGGCCGGCTGCGGCCGGCGCCGCGCAATGACCGCCCTGCTCGCGCCGAAGTTGGCGCTGGCACGCGCCGCCGGCGCCGTCTCGCGGCTGCGCGGCAGCGGCGGCACCAGCCTGCCGGGCAAGCTGCTTGTGCGAATGGAGCCGCGCGCGATTTCCGAGCTGGCCGCGCGTCTGACACGAGGTAGCGCCCTGATCTCCGCGACTAACGGCAAGACGACCACGGCCACACTCGCTGCCAGCATCCTTGAGCTGAGCGGCCTCTCGCTCGTGCACAACCAGGCCGGTGCCAATATGGCCGGCGGCATCGCTTCGACGCTGCTCGGCGCTTCGCGCGCGAAAGAAGGGATCGATGGTGAGCTAGGCCTGTTCGAGGTCGACGAGCTCTGGCTTGAGCGGCTGATCCAGGAAGTCTCGCCGCGAGCGCTGCTGCTCGGCAACCTGTTCCGAGACCAGCTCGACCGCTACGGCGAGCTTGACACGATCGCGCAGCGCTGGGGAGCCGCGCTTGAATCTCCGAGCGGGCAGAAGCTGCAATTGATCTGCAACGCCGACGATCCCACCCTGGCCGACCTCGGCCGCGATCGTGACACGCTGTTCTTTGGGATCGAGGACGACTCGTTGTCGCTGGAGGGCATGTCACACGCGGCTGACGCCAAGCACTGCCGTCGCTGTGGGGCTCCCTACGTGTTCGAGGCCGTCTACCTAGGACATCTTGGCCGCTACCACTGCCCTTCCTGCGGCCGGCGCAGGCCGGCGCCGGCCGTCTACGCCGATCAAGTCACGCTCGAAGGCGTGCGGCGAGCCCATTTTCGCTTGACTACGCCCGCCGGCAGCCAGCACGTCGAGCTGGAGCTGCCCGGCGTCTACAACATCTACAACGCGCTTGGCGCGGCCGCCCTGGCCACAGCGCTCGGAGTTCCGCTTGGCACGATCGTCGACGGGCTGCAGAGCAGCGGCGCCGCCTTCGGCCGCGGCGAGACGGTCACGGTCGCCGGTCGCCCGACCCACATCCTGCTCGTCAAGAATCCCGCCGGCGCCAATGAGGTATTGCGAACGCTGGCGCTTGAGCAAGGCGAGCACGACCTGCTCGGGGTACTCAACGACCGTACCGCTGACGGGCATGACGTGTCCTGGATTTGGGACGCCGACTTCGAGCTGCTGGCGGGGCGCGTGCGTCGCGCGGTCTGCTCGGGCACGCGCGCCGCCGAGCTGGCGCTGCGACTCAAGTACGCCGGCGTCGAGCCCTCGCGTATCGTGGTGGTCGAGGATCTCGCCGAAGCCCTTGAGCGCGCCGTGGCTGGCGACGATCGGGGCGCGCCGCTGTACGCGCTGCCGACCTACACGGCGATGCTCTCGCTGCGCGAGCTTCTGGTCAAACGCGGCGAGGCGAGTGCGTCATGGCGGTGATCCCCCCCACCCTGCGCGTCTGCGCGCTCTACCCCGACCTGATGAACATCTACGCCGACCGCGGCAACCTGCTGCTGCTTGAGCGCCGCTGCGCTTGGCGTGGGATCGGCTTCGAGCTGTCCGCCAGCTCGCTCGGTGAGCCGCTCGACGGCAGGGGCCACGACCTTTACTACATCGGTGGCGGTCAGGACCGCGACCAGCGCCTGTGCGCCGAGGACCTGCACCGGCACAAGCGCGAGGCGCTGCACGAAGCCGCCGCGCGTCGTGCGGTTGTCTTGGGTGTTTGCGGCGGCTATCAGCTGCTCGGGGACTCGTATGTCTTGGATGGGGACACCCTTACGGGTGTCCAGTTGTTGCCGCTTTGCACCGTCAGGGAGCCGGGTGCGCGCCTTATCGGGAGTGTCGCGATCGAGGTCTCGCTGGAGGAGACCGGTGAGAGGCGCGTGCTCGCCGGGTTCGAGAACCACGGCGGGCGTACCTACTTGCAGGATGGCTGCGAGCCGCTTGGACGGGTGCTCAAAGGGCACGGCAACGACGGGCGCTCGGGCTACGAGGGGGCGCGCGCCGGCAGCGTGATCGGCACCTATCTGCACGGGCCGCTGCTGCCAAAGAACGTGTGGTTTGCGGATTGGCTGATCGCCACGGCGCTCGGGATCGACGTTGCCGAGTTGGCTGCTCTGGACGATCAGCTTGAGCTGCTGGCACATCAGAGCGCGCGGCGTGCAGCCGGCGTGTAGCTTCTGAATCGTGGACCTATCTGAGTACCAGCGTCTCTCCCGTCGTACCGCCGAGTACCCGCGCGAGGCATGGCTCGCCTACCCGGCCCTGGGCCTGGCCGGCGAGGCCGGCGAGGTGGCAGAGCACGCCAAGAAGGCGATTCGTGACGATGGCGGCACCGTTAGCGAGGAGCGCAAGAGCGCTATGGCCAAGGAGCTTGGCGACGTGCTCTGGTACGTAGCGCAGATCGCCACCGAGCTGGGGCTCGACCTCGACGCCGTCGCCGAGCAGAACCTGCAAAAGCTGCTCTCGCGTCAGCAGCGCGGCGCGCTCTCCGGCAGCGGCGACGACCGCTAGGCCACGGCGAACTTCGCGAAGCGCTCGGCCAGTCGCGCCGGCACCAGCGCGCGCACCCGCACCCCCTCCGGCGTGTCCTGGCGACGCAGGTCGCCCGCCACGTCGTGCAGCTCGGCCAAGCTGCCGCCCTGCGTGTAGGGGACGAGCAGGTCCATCGGGCGCAGCGTGTGGCGAAGCTCGCGCTCGATCCGGCGCTCCAACTCGTCCAACCCCTCCCCCGTCGCGCCGCTGACAAGCAGCGCCTCGGGGTGTCGCAAGCGCAGCTCCTCGCGCGCGTCCAGGTCGAGCAGGTCGGCCTTGTTGAGCACAAGCACGCGCGGCCGCTCGCCTGCGCCGATCTCCTCCAGCACCTGCTCCACCGCGAGCTGCATCGCCTCGCGGTCGTGCTCGTCGGCGGAGGCGTCAATCACGTGCAGCAGCAGGTCCGCCCGCCGCGTCTCCTCCAAGGTCGCGCCGAAGGCGTCGACCAGCTGGTGGGGCAGCTTGCGGATGAATCCGACCGTGTCGGTCAACAGGTGCGCGCGGCCGTCGATGCGCAGCATCCGCGTGCTTGGGTCGAGCGTGTGAAAGAGGCGATCGCGGACAGGCACCTCCGAGCCGGTCATCGCGTTCAGCAGCGTGCTCTTGCCTGCGTTGGTGTAGCCGGCGAGCGCGACGCTCGGCAATGCCGCCCGTTCGCGCTCGGCGCGCATCACCGAGCGTGTGCCCTTGACGTGCTCCAAGCGCCGGCGCAGGGCCGCGATGCGGTTGCGCGCCAGGCGCCGGTCGGTCTCGATCTGGGTCTCGCCCGGGCCCCTGGTGCCGATGCCGCCGCCCAGGCGCTCCAGGTGCGTCCACAGGCCGCGCATGCGCGCCAGGTTGTACTCCAGCTGCGCCAGCTCGACCTGCAGCTTGCCCTCGGCGCTGGAGGCGTGCGTGGCGAAGATGTCGAGGATGACCGTCGTGCGGTCCACGACCGGCATCCCCAACTCCTGCTCAAGGTTTCGCTCCTGTCGTGCGCTCAGCTCGTCGTCGCAGGCGATCACGTTGGCGTCGCAGGCTTTGGCGGCGGCCTTGGCTTCTCCCACCTTGCCGGGGCCGAGATACGTGTTCGGGTGCGGCGCGTCACGACGCTGGACCATCTCCCCGACGACTTCCACGCCGGCGGTGAGCAGCAGCTCGCGCAGCTCGTCGAGGGTCTCGCCCTCGGACAGTGAGGCGATGCAGAAGGCGCGCTGCTTGGCGCGCCGGGTCGTGGGTTGGGTCATCTACTCCGGGTTGGTTGACTCATCCACCAACCAGTGTAGGGCCGCCCCCCGGACGAATCCAGCGCACGCCTGTCTGTTGTGCCCGTCTCAGTTGCCGAGTGAGGCCAGTCGTCCCACGGCCTCGGCCAGACGATCGTCCGGTGTGGTCAGCGAGATTCGAAACCACCCCTCGCCGCTCGGGCCGTAGGCGCCGCCCGGCGAAATCACGACGCCCGTGCGCTCAAGCACGTGCTCGCAGTAGGCCGCGGAACTATCGAAGCCGTCTGGGATCGGCGCCCACACGTAGATCGTGCCCTTCGGTGGCTTGACGTGCACGCCGGCCTTGGCCAGCGCGTCGCAAACGAGGTCGCGGCGGCGGCGGTACAGCTCGTTCATCGAGGCGACCTCGTTGTCGCAGTCGGGCGAGAGCGCCGCGACGCCGGCCAGCTGCACGGCGTCGAACAGGCCCGAGTCGATGTTCGTCTTCAGGCGCCAGTAGGCGTTCAGCGCCTCGGCGTTGCCGAGCAGAGCCGCGCAGCGCCAGCCGGTCATGTTGTAGCCCTTGGACAGCGAGAAAACCTCGATGCCGACCTCGCGCGCGCCCGGTGTGGCCAGGAACGACGGAGCCCGATAGCCGTCGTAGGTCGTCTCGCTGTAGGCGTTGTCGTGCACGATCAGGATCTCGTGCTCGCGCGCGAACTCGATCGCGCGCTCGAAGAAGCCCGGAGGGACGATTGCGCCGGTCGGGTTGTTCGGGTAGTTGAGGTACATCAGCTTCGCGCGCGCCGCGACGTCGACGCCGATCGCGTCGAGGTCTGGCACGAAGCCAAGCTCGGGCACGAGCGGCATCACTACCGGCTCGGCGCCGACCAGCAGCGGCCCGCCGGTATAGACCGGGTAGCCGGGGTCTGAGGCAAGTGCCACGTCGCCGGGATCGAGGAAGGCCAGGTTGAGGTTGAAGATCGCCTCCTTGGCGCCGATTGCGGGGATCGCTTCTGTCTCCGGGTCGATCCTCACGTCAAAGCGACGTGCGTAAAAGTCGCTGAGGGCCTCGCGGAAGTCGCCGCGGCCGCGGTTGCTCGGGTACTGGTGGGTCTGCGGCTCGGTGACGGCCTCCTGCATCGCCTCGACGATCAGCGCCGGCGTCGGGCGGTCGGGGTCGCCGATGCCCAGGCTGATGACATCGACGCCGGCGGCCTTCTTGGCGGCGATCTTGCGCTCCAGCTCGGCGAACAGGTACGGCGGAATCAGGTCCAGGCGCTTACTCGGTCGTGTCATGCAGCTCCTTTAGGAAGTCATCGCTCAGCTCGCCCGCGAACACCGGTCTGGCCCAGCCGCTCAGCTCGATGCTGAGGTCCGCTCCGATCGCGACGTCAAGCTCGCCGCCGTCCAGTTGCACCTGCACCGACGAAGGTCCGCCCGTCCCGCCGGCCAGGTGGTAGGCCACCGCGGCTCCGGTCGCTCCAGTGCCGGAGGAGAGCGTCTCCCCTACCCCACGCTCGAAGATGCGCGCACGTATACGTCCGGCTGCCGTGTTGGCGGCATCGGCAGGGGGCGTCAGCTCGGTGTACCAGGAGACGTTCGTGCGGTTGGGAAACAGCTCGTGTGCTTCCAGCCCGGGCCCGATCGTCGGTAGGTCAAGCGCCTGCAGCGTGGCCAGGTCGGGGACGGCGATCGCGCACTGCGGGTTGCCGATCGAGACGTGCTGGAAGGACCATACGCGCCCGTCGGCGCTCAGCTCGCCGCGGCCGTCGCTTGCGCCTGCGGGGAAGTCCTTGGATGCAAGGCCTGCTTTGCCCATGTCCACGCGGCAGCTGTCCGGTCCCGTGATTCGCGGACGGATCGGGCCGGCTGCGGTGTCGATGGCGAACTCGTCCCGGTCTGTCCAGCCACGCCGGCGCAGGTACATGATCGCCTCGCGCGCGCCGTTGCCTGACAGCTCAGCCTCTGAGCCGTCAGGGTTGTAGATGCGAAGGCTCGCCACGAATTGCTGATCCTCGCTTGGCGAGAGCAGCAGCACCCCGTCGGCGAACACGCCGAAATGGCCCGCGCACAGCTTGCGCACGCGGCCGGGTGTCAGCTCGAACGGCAGCCGCGGGCGCTCGACAATCAGATAGTCGTTGCCCAGCGCTTGCCACTTCTCGAATCTCATGCGGCGGCAGTCTATTCAGGAGCGACGCTCTGCCTGCTCAAGCGTCCGCGCGATCTCAGCGGCGGCCTGGGCGGCGGAGCGCTTGGTCAAGTCAATCTGTAGCGGCGGCTCAAGCTTCCTCATCCAGGTGAGCTGCCGGCGTGCATAGTTGCGGGTGCGGCGCTTCATCGCCTCGACATCTCCGCGCAGCAGATCTTCGAAGCCAAGCGCCTTGCGCGCAGTGTCGCCGGCGCCGGCGACACTGGCCGCACGGACCTCCTCGATGGCGCCGGACCGCAGCATCTGATCCACGCGTGCATCGATTTGCGAGTACAGCGCTTCGCGCTCCATCACGAGGCCGGCCAGCAGCGTCGGGTGCCTGACCTCCTCGGTCCACAGCTGGTTGGCGCCCTCCGGTGGCTCCAGCTCTCCGGCTTGCAGCAACTCCAACGCGCGAACGACGCGCTGGCGGTCGTTCGGGTCGATCTGGAGGGCAGCCCAGGGCGCCTCTTCTGTCAGGCGCGCGTGCAGTGCTGCCGGCCCGTAGCGTTCGAGTTCCGCGGTCAGACGCTCGCGCACGCCCTCGGCCGGCGGCGGTCGCAGGTCCAGCTCGGTGAGCGCGGCGCGCAGATACAGCCCGGTGCCGCCAACCACGATCGGGCGCCGCGATTGCGCTAGGGCGGCATCGATCTCGGCGTGCGCAAGCTCGGCGTACTGCCCGGCGCTGAAGCTCGCGTCAACCGGCAGGAAGGACAGGAGTCGGTGCTCAAGCTCAGCCTGCTCGGCGGCACTGGCGACGCCGGTGAGAGTCGCGAGGCCTCGGTAGACCTGCAGAGCGTCGGCGGAGATCGCCACCGGATCCTCGCCGCGCCCGCGCAGCAGCCGCGCCAACTCGATCGCCACGGCTGTCTTGCCGACGCCGGTTGGCCCGAACAGCGCGACGATCGACCGCGGAGACTCGCTCATAGCGGTAGGCTCCCACAGCGATGGAGATTGCCGGCTCAAAGGTACTGCTCACGGGCGCCACTGGCGGCCTTGGACAAGCGATCGCACGGGCATTGTCGGCCAAGGGCGCAGAGCTGGTGCTCACCGGCCGACGCGTGGACGTGCTTGAGCCGCTTGCCTCCGAGCTGTCCGCGCGCACGATGGCGGTTGACCTAAGCGACGCCGCCGAGATTGAGCGACTGCTGGCGGAGGCGGGAGAGGTGGACATCCTCGTCGCCAACGCGGCGTTGCCGGCCAGCGGCATGCTCGACTCCTTTGATGTCGGTCAGATCGAGCGCGCGCTCGACGTCAACCTGCGCGCGCCGATCGTGATGACGCACGCCCTGGCACCGCGGATGGTGGCGCGCGGGCGCGGGCACCTTTTGTTCATGTCCTCGCTGTCGGGCAAGGCCGCTACCGCGGGCAGCTCGCTGTACAACGCGACCAAGTTCGGCCTGCGCGGCTTCGCGATGGCGATGCGCGCGGAGCTGCACGACAGCGGCGTTGGCGTCTCGGCCGTGTTCCCGGGCTTCATCCGCGACGCCGGCATGTTCGCCGAGGCGCAGGTCAAGCTTCCACGCGGCGTTGGCACACGCACCCCTGAGGACGTCGCCAAAGCGACAGTCTCGGCGATCGAGCGGAATCGTGGCGAGGTTGACGTGGCGCCGATGTCGCTGCGGCTCGGCTCGGCGCTGTCGGGCCTGGCTCCCGAGATGGCGGCGACGATGACCCGCAAGTCCGGTAGCGACCGGATCGCCCACCAGCTGGCTGACAGCCAGCGCGGCAAGCGCTAGCTCTCCGAGCCGCTAAGGGCCCTCCTGCATCGTTCTTCGGCTGGGCTTACGTCAGCGTACGCCCACGCTTAGGGCTGGGCTCCAGCATTGCTTGCACGCAACGCGAGCGACCAATGGAGGTTCGCGAATGGGAAGATCGCAATTGATCGGTGTCGGCCTTGTCGTGGGCGCACTCGCCTCAGGCGGCGCCGTCGCCGGACTGGCAGGAGCCGCGGCAGCGCCGAGCGGCTCGACGAGCACGCAGTCCACGACGACGCCCCCGTCGAATGGCACGACCGGACAGCCTGGCGCGACCGGACAATCCGGGGCGACCGGGCAGAGCGGCGCCACCGGGCACAGCGGGCATCCCTGCCCGCACATGAACGGCAGTTCTCGGCCGGGCTCGCAATCGGGCTCCAACTCCGGCTCGGCCTATCGAGGCGGGCCGCCGCCGGGCACCACCGTCCAGTAGCGAGAAGTCATGTGGGCAGAGAGCCTCCCGGACGGTTACAGCCCGTCCGGGAGGAGGCCCGCCACGGCCACTGCGATCAACCGGCGCGAGGCGTCGCCGACGCAGCCCGGCCCAGCAGGCTCTCCCGGCCAGAGAGCGTCTGGCTGCTGGCCCGAGCGATCTCAACCTGGCTGAGCTCCCCCGGCTGGGCCAGGCCGGTGAAGTTGACGACCTTGTTGTGGCGCGTGCGCCCGCGCAGCCGGTCGGGGTCGGTGCGCGAGGGGCCTTCGACCAGCACCTCAAGCGTGCGCCCCACAAAACGCTGGGCGCGCTCGTGCGCGCGGCGCTGTATGACCTCAACCAGTCGCTGCATCCGCTCGACCTTGACCGGGTGAGGCACAAACTGCTCAGTCATCGACGCGGCCTCGGTTTCGCGTCGCGGCGAGAAGATGAAGGTGAAGGCGCTGTCGTAGCCGACCTGCTCGGCGACTTCGAGCGTCTGCTCGAAATCCTCCTCGGTCTCCCCCGGGAAGCCGACGATGATGTCTGTGGTCAGGGCGATGTCGGGGACGTGCTCGCGGATCAGCGCGACGCGGTCCAGATAGCGCTCACGGTCGTATGTGCGACGCATCGCCTTGAGAATCCGGCTCGACCCAGATTGCAGTGGCAAATGCACGTGCTCGCACACGCTCGCAAGCTCGGCGTGGGCGCGAACCACATCCTCCTTCATGTCCTTGGGGTGCGGGCTCGTGTAGCGGATTCGCTGGACCCCATCGATCGCGTCCAGCTCGGCCAGCAGGTGCGCAAAGGTCTCCGGCTTGCCCTCTACACGCAGGTCGCGGCCATAGGAGTTGACGTTCTGCCCAAGCAGCGTCACCTCGCTGACGCCCTCGGCGGCCATCGCCCGGACCTCCTCCACCAGCTCGTTCAACGGCCTGGAAACCTCGCGGCCGCGAGTCGAGGGGACGATGCAGTAGGAGCAGCGGCAGTTGCAGCCGACGGATATCTGCACCCAGCCTTGAAAATCCCGTGCGCGCTTGGCCGGCAGGTGGCCGCTGAAGCCTTCGAACTCGAAATAGCCCTGGGCGCTGAGCGAGTCGCTGGTCAAGAACTCGGCGAGCTTGTGCGTCTGACCCGGGCCGAAGGCGACGTCCACGAACGGGAAGCGCTCGAACACTTCCTCCTTGACCGACTGCGCCCAGCAGCCGCCGACGCCCACGACACGGCCTGGGTCTTCGCGCTTGAGTCGCTTGGCCTCCCCCAGGTGCGCGACGAAGCGGCTGTCGGCGCTCTCGCGGATCGAGCAGGTGTTGAACAGGATCAGGTCGGCTTGAGCGCGCTCGCTGGCCTCGACATAGCCGATCGACTCAAGCATGCCCTTCATCCGCTCGGAGTCGTGCTCGTTCATCTGGCATCCGAAAGTGGTGACGTGGTAGCGCTTCATCCGCAATGAAGGGTACTCTCCGCCCACGGCGAACATGTGTTCGCTTTCCGTCCGCAACCCCAGCTACCTTTTGCGATCCCACCACGACCGGAGGAGTCAGACGATGCCCCCCATCACCGACGAGGAGAAGGCCGCCAAGGCGCGCGACGCAGCCCTGCAAGGGGCGCTCGGGCAGATCGAGCGCGAGTTCGGCAAGGGCTCGGTGATGCGCATGGGCGACGAGGGCGCTCAGGTGCGCGTCGACGCGATCCCCACCGGGGCGCTGTCGCTGGACCTGGCGCTTGGCATTGGCGGCGTGCCCAAGGGACGCATCGTCGAGGTCTTTGGACCGGAGTCTTCGGGCAAGACGACGCTGATCTACCACGTGCTGGCCGAAGCGCAGAAGCTCGGCGGCGTGTGTGCGTTCATCGATGCCGAGCACGCGATGGACCCGCTGTACGCCAAGCAGATCGGCGTGGACATCGACGAGCTGCTCGTCTCACAACCGGACTACGGCGAGCAGGCGCTTGAGATCGCCGACATGCTCGTGCGCTCGGGCGCCGTCGACGTCGTCGCGATCGACTCGGTCGCGGCGCTGACCCCGCGCGTGGAGCTTGAGGGGCAGATGGGCGACCAGACCGTCGGCTCGCAGGCGCGGATGATGTCTCAAGCGATGCGCAAGCTCGCCGGCAACCTCAACCGCACGAACACGCTGTGCATCCTCACCAACCAGATTCGCGAAAAGGTCGGCGTGATGTTCGGCTCGCCGGAGACTCAGCCGGGCGGCCGTGCGCTGAAGTTCTATTCCTCCCAGCGCCTTGACATTCGCCGCATCGAGACGCTCAAGGACGGCACCGAGGCGGTCGGCAACCGGGTGCGCGTGAAGGTCGTCAAGAACAAGCTCGCGGCACCCTTCCGCCAGGCTGAGTTCGACATCGAGTTCGGCAAGGGGATCTCCACCTCTGGCTGCCTGATCGACCTTGGCATCGAGCACAGCATCGTGACGAAGTCCGGCTCGTTCATCTCCTATGGCAACGAGCGGCTCGGGCAGGGACGCGGCAACGCCAAGGCCTACCTGGACGAGCATCCTGAGATAGCCAAGGAGATTGAGCGCAAGGTCTACGCCGCGCTCGGACTTGGACCCGACAAGGTGACGCCTCTGCACCAGACCGACAGCTCTGCTCCCGTCGCGGTCGCAGATGCGGACAGCCGCGCTGCCTGACACCCACCACTTGGACTGAGGCGCCGTTGCCTAAAGCTGGGTGGCGGCGCTCAGTCTGCCTGCAGGTTGCCGAGCGTAAACGACGCCAGCGCTTCGTAGCTGGCGCCCTCGGGTGACAGCCACGAGCGGTACAGCGTCAGCTCGGCGGGGCGGAACGACAATTGCGGCGTTGGCGGCAGTGGCTGCCTTGCGACGGCGTTGGCGGCGGAGCGAGTCGTCCCTGTCTGGGCGCGCAGGCGGGCGACCGTGATGTGTGGGTGAAAGCGCTTGGCGTGTGTGTGCGTTATCGGCGCGGCGCTTACGTGGGCTGGTGCGGGCTCAAGCCGGTCCACGATCTCACTGTGCAAGTGAGCCAGGGTAGCCTCGTCGTCGTGCAGCTCGACGGCCAGGGCGCGCGGGCGGCGGGTCGGCAGCCACAGCGGCGCGCCGACCACCAGCTCTACAGAGGGGCGTGCACACGCCTGCAGCTGCGCTGACAGTTCGGGGACCTGTTCCAGCGGGCGCTCGCCGAGGAAAAGGACGGTCATGTGCAGCAACTGTGCATCCAACACCCGAACGGGCAGTTGTGAGACTCCCTGTTCGCTTCTGATCTGCGCGACAGCGGCACGAGCCCATTCCCGCAGTCGCTCTGTCACCTGCTCTGGTGGATCGACCGCGACAAACAAGCGCGCGCTGCGCGCCCGATGGGTCATCGCAGCAGCGGGCCGGCGCGGCCCTCCCGCTCGACGTCTCGCCCATCATCCTCGCCGAGTAGCAAGCGCCGAACCAAGTGCATCGCCACCATCACAGCCCGCTCACGCACATCGCTACGCGCGCCCGGCAGTTGTACCGAGCGCGTCAGTGTCGCGCCACCGGGGCCTTGTGCCGACAGCCAAACCAGGCCGACAGGCTTCTGCTCGCTGCCGCCGCCCGGGCCCGCGATTCCGGTCACCGCAACGCCGACATCCGCGCCCAGGCGCAGGCACGCTCCAGTCGCCATCTCGCACACGACCTGCTCGGAGACCGCGCCGTGACGCTCAATCGTCTGCGCCGCCACACCCAACTCGGCGATCTTCAGCTCGTCGGCGTAGCAGACGACACCGCCCAGCACGTACCCGGACGCGCCCGGCGGGTTGGTAAGTCGCGCTGCAAGCAGGCCACCGGTGCAGGACTCAGCCACAGCGATCGTGTGGTTGCCATGAAGCAGTGCTGCCACCTGGTCGTCGATGGTTGTGCCGTCCTGTGAGTAGAGAGTGTCGGCGTGCCTGTCGGCGACGACAGCGGCGAACGCGTCATAGACCTCCTCAGCCTCTGGCGGGAAGCGCGTGACGATCTCAATCTCCCCGCCGCGCAGGCAGGTGGTTATCTCAAGCTTCGTCAAGGGGACCCCGCCGCCTTCGGCAACCCGCAACGTCTCCGCGATCTCAGACTCGGGGATCCCGAACAGGCGCAGCATCCGCTGGTGGTAATTGCGCGCGTGCCAAGTCGCCGCACGCCATTGAGCGGTGCCGATCGCCTGACGCCACATTGGCTGCAGCTCGCGTGGTGGGCCCGGCAACACCACGATCGTCGGGCCTGTGTGCCCCTCGGCAGGCGCCACCACCAGGCCCGGCGCGGTCCCCACCGGCTCAAGCACTTCGGCGCCGCGGGGGATCGTTGCCTGCTTGCGGTTGCCGGCGGCGATCGCCTCACGATCGAGCTTGGGGTAGCGCTTGGCCAAGGGCGCCAGAATCTCGGCGATACGACCCTCCAGTGCCTCATCGAGCACCATCTCGCGACCTTGAAAGCGGCCGACCACCTCGGCGGTGAGATCGTCGGCGGTCGGTCCGAGCCCGCCGCTGGTCAGCACCACGTCGATCCCGTTGCTCGCCATGAAGCTCAACGCCGACTGCATATCCGACGGACGATCGCCCACGATCAGGATGTGCGCGAGATCGAGGCCCTGCTCGAATAGGCGCTCTGACAGCCACGGGCCGTTGCGGTCGCTGACGCGGCCGCTCAGCACCTCGGTGCCGGTGACGACGATTCCAGCCCGCGCCGGCGCGCTCATTTGCAGGTCGGCTGCTGGCTTGCGCTCAGCAGGCGGCGGCCAGAGCTCGTGATCGAGTAGCCAATCGAAGTTGAGGTGGTAGGAACACTCTCGGGACGTCCGTTGACGTACAGCGTCACCGCGTCGTTGCCCAGCGTCACCGTGAAGTGACTGGCGTGATAGGTGACGGGCGTGTAGGAGGAGGCCAAGATCACGCCCGGGATCGCCTTGCGGGTGCCGTCGGCGATCAGGCACACCCACACCGATGCGCTCGGCTTCAATGACAGAGCGACGCGCGTGCTCGCGCCAGTCGTGTGCGCGGGCGTGTTGTTGGCGTGATGGGCACGTGCCTGATGGTGGTGCCCCGTGCTCGTGTTACTTCTCGCCGAGCTTGGCGGCGAGCCGCCTTTTTTCTGTGAAAGCAGTCCTACTGTCAACAGCAAGATCAGTAGTCCGATCGCACCGACAGCGATCACGTATCCGCGCGAAGTGCGGCCGGAGCTTGGGGGGCGAGCGCGTCGCGTTGGCGGCGACATCACCGGCGGCTGATGGTCAAGCTCGACCGGCTGCTCGTACAGCCTGCGGTATTCGTCGACCAGTGCCTTGTCGTCGAGGCCGAGCGCCTGTGCGTAGGTACGTAGAAAGCTGCGGACGAACGTCGGCCCGGGCAGCAGGTCCCACTCTTCGTTCTCAAGCGCCCGCAGATACTTGGCGCGAATCTTCGTTTGAGCCTCGATCTCGGACACGTCGATGCGCGCGCGCATGCGGGTCTCACGCAGGGTCGCTCCGATTTCCGCCATGTCAGCGAGACAGGCTAGTGACTGCTGCGCACAAACGTGTTACGTGCAGGACCGATTGCCAACGTTAGCCGGCCAGTGAAGTCTCGCTGGTTGGCTGAACCTGTGTTCCGTCTCCGAGGGCTGCCAGCACCCGCGGCAGCTCGCTCTCGGAAATCAGAACCTGGCGCGGCTTTGATCCCTCATAGCCTGAAATGACGCCGCGACGCTCAAGCATGTCGATCAGGCGACCAGCGCGGGTGTACCCGAGCCGCAGACGGCGTTGCAACATCGACGTGGAGGCCGTCTGCATTTCCGCCACGAGGGCGACCGCGTCGCGCAGCAGCGGATCCTCGTCGGGATCGAACTCATCTGGGCCTGAGCCCTCTGGCTCGGTTGGCTCGACCTGCTCCAACAGCTCCTCGCGCAGCTCCGGCTCGCCCTGCTTGCGCCACAGCTCGGTCAGCTTGGCGATCTGCGACTCGTCGATGTAGGCGCCTTGAATGCGCTGCAGGCGCGAGGAGCCGACCGGTGAGAACAGCATGTCCCCCTGTCCAAGCAAGGACTCCGCGCCATTCTGATCGAGGATCACGCGCGAGTCGGTCTGGCTGGAGACGGCAAAGGCAATCCGCGACGGGACGTTGGCCTTGATCATGCCGGTGATCACGTCAACGCGCGGGCTTTGCGTTGCCAGCACCAGGTGGATGCCGACAGCGCGCGCCTTCTGCGCCAGGCGGATGATCGAGTCCTCGACGTCGGCCGGCGCGACCATCATCAGGTCCGCGAGCTCGTCGATCACGCACAGGATGTAGGGCAGCGGCGCTTCGCCGCGCTGCTCACGCGCCTTGTTGAGCTCGATCAGGGAACGCGTGCGCGACAGCGACATGATGCTGTAGCGCTGCTCCATCTCGCGCACCAGGTTCTGCAGGGCGTTGGCGGCCATACGGGGACTGGTGATCACCGGCGTGAGCAGGTGCGGGATCGACTCATAGTGGTTGAGCTCGACCTGCTTGGGATCGACCAGAACCAATCGCAGTTGGTGCGGAGTGGCGCGCAACAGCACCGAGCACAGCATCGCGTTGATCGCGCCGGACTTGCCCGCTCCGGTGGTGCCCGCGACCAGCAGGTGCGGCATCTTTGCCAGATCGGCGCCGATCGCCTTGCCGGCCACGTCCTTGCCCAGCCAAACGGTCAGCGGCGACCAGTCCTTCGGCGGCTCCTGGAAGACGTCGCCAAGGCGCACCATGCGGCGCTTGGCGTTGGGCACCTCAACGCCTACGGCTTGCTTGCCAGGGATTGGCGCGAGGATGCGGATGTCTGTCGCCGCCAACGCATAGGCGAGGTCGTCCTTGAGCTGAGCGACCTTGCCAACCTTCGTTCCCGGCGCCAGGCGCAGCTCATAGCGCGTGATGTGGGGGCCGGCAACGGTTCCGATCACCTTTGCCTGCACGCCGAAGTGCCCGAGCGCCTCCACCAGGCTGCCCGCGGTGCGCTCTTGTCCGGCGGTATCGGGTCGGGCCTGCTCGGCACTGGAACGGGTGAGCAGGCGATCGGGCTCGGGCAGCTTCCAAGCGAAGTTCGGATCGTCTGTGACGGCGTCGCGCAGCCGCCCTTGCGGCGTGAGCGCATCAGCGTCCAGTTGAGCGATGCCGACGATCGGCTCCTCTGAGCCCCCTGGCTCGTCAGGAGCATCGTCGTCGGGCTCAGGCTCACCAAGGCCGTCTTGGGACTGCTCGGCTGCGCGTGCGTCGGCGTCTTCGGCTTCCCAGGGCGTGAACAGCTCATCGTCGCGAGAAGGGGCCTCGACGTGCGTAGCCCGGACGATCAGCTCCTCGGGCGCGGGGTCGGGTGGAAGCACGGTCTTTGAGGGCCGCTCTTGCATGCGCTCGCGGGAAGCGTGCTCCAGCTGTTGAGCGCGTGTGCGCAGGATGCGACTGGTGTCGGCAAGGCCGTGCCCTGTTGCGCGCAACACCGCGGCGAGCGATGCTCCGCTGAGCAGGATCGCGCCGGCCAGCGCCAAAAACACGACGAGGATGTCGACGCCGACCGTCTGCACCATCCGATGTGCCACCCAGTACAGAGATTGCCCGGCGATGCCGCCATGGCCCTGCAGAGACACGGAACGCCACTGACCGGAGGAGGCGTCGTCAGCGGTTCCGTTGCTGACGCCGAGCGTGCCCGCGGCCAGCGCCAAGGTGACAGCCGCAAACAGGCAAAGGCCGCCACTGCGCAGCGGTCGGCTCGCCGGCAGCAGCTGTGCGAGCAACAGGGCGCCGCCACCAATTACAAGGGCGATCGGCGCAAGCACCCGCGCTTCGCCGATGCACCACCCGATCGCGACGGACAGGCCACGGCCAAGGTGGCCTCCGTCCCAGCCGCCATACAACACGAAGGCCATGAACACGCCAACCGCGATCAGGGCCAGGCCAAGGATGTCGCGTTGGCTCTGTTCCAGTGTTGGCAGGCCAGAGAACGGCTGCAAGAGGCTCACTGGCCCACGCCCGCGACGCTTGCTCCGGCGCGAGCCGGCGGAGCGCTTGCGGGCCGGCTGGCGCTTTGGGCTGCGTCGGGAGCTGGGCATCGAGCGACACTTCGACGCGGAGTCCTTCGAACCTGCTTACCATCGCTTTAGTGCGTACCGCTACACACACCTTCTGAGATGAACGATTTCAATCGCGCACCCCGAGTCCTGGTGGTCGAGGACGACGAGGACATCGCGCAGGCATTGCAGCGCTCGCTGCGCATGGAGGGCTATGAGGTCAGAGCTGCCGGCGACGGTGAGATGGCGATTGAGCACGGCCGCAGCTTCGCCCCGGATCTGGTGATCCTCGATCTGGGCCTGCCCGGAGTCGACGGCATCGAGGTGGCCAAGCGCCTGCGCTCCGACGATGACGTGCCGATCTTGATCCTCACCGCTCGCGATGGCTTGGAGTCGCGCGTCGAGGGCCTTGACGCCGGGGCCGACGACTATCTGGTCAAGCCGTTTGAGCGTCAAGAGCTGCTCGCGCGCATGCGCGCGCTGCTGCGCCGGCGCCCACCGCGGGGATCGGCGCCGCTGAAGGTCGGCGACCTCTCTTTGAACGTGGACACGCACGAGATCGCTCGTGGCGAGCGGCAGATCGAGTTGACCCAGCGCGAGTTCGAGCTGCTGGAGTACCTGATGCGCAATGAGCGGATCGTGATCTCGCGCCAGCGCCTGCTCGACGAGGTGTGGGGGTACGACCCGTTCTCGACGACAAACACGATCGAGGTGTTCGTCTCAAATCTGCGCCGCAAGCTTGAGGCTGAGGGCGAGCCACGGCTGCTACACACGATCCGTGGCGCCGGCTATGTCCTCCGCGCCTGAGCCCGAGCCGATCGTGTTGCCGCGCGTCGTTCGCGCGTGGACGGCGCGCCAACTGGCTCGCGCTTCGGCTCAGTTCGACCGGCTGCCGATCCGCTGGCGTCTGGCGGCCGTCTCGGCGCTTCTGACCTTTACGATCCTGTGCGCGTTCGCGTTGGTCGTCGGGTCGCTGACGGTGCATCGCATCCGCGCCAACTTCGACCGCGAAGTCGCCGTTTCAGGCGACAACGTCGCCGCCCTGCTTCAGCCTGAAGTCAAGGGCAGCTATATCGAAGGCTTCAAACTGCAGCTCAACCAGGCCGAGCTAAACCGCGTGGCTGAATCCGAGGACGCCGTCGTGCGCCTGATGACCGAGTCGGGCACGCTGCTGGCCAGCACGACCGGCGCCCCCAACCTCGGGCTCTCAAGCGAAGCCGACGTCCATGGCTATCGCGTGCACACGCGCTTGGTCGCGATCAACGGCTCGGTCGGTGGCGCCATCGTCGTCCAGTACGGCCGGCGCCTCTCCGACCTCGAAGCGACGATCGCTCGCGTCGAGCTGCTGCTCGTGCTCGGCGTGCTGGCGGGCACGCTGCTCGCGCTGCTTGCGGGCATCGCGATCGCGCGGCGCGCGATGGCCCCGATCGCTGAGCTGACAAGCACCGCCGAGCTGATCGCGCGCACGCGCGACCCGTCGCTTGAGATGCCGGAGCCCTCCGCCGACGACGAGGTGGCCGAGCTTGCGCGAACGCTGGCCGGCATGTTGCGCGAGCTTGACGCTGCCCACGCCGAGACCGAGCAGACGCTCGCGCGCCAGCGCCAGTTCGTCGCCGACGCCTCGCACGAGCTGCGCACGCCGCTGACCAGCGTGCTCGCGAACCTGGAGCTGCTCTCCGAGTCGCTTCACGGCGATGAGGCGGACGCTGCCCGCTCGGCGCTTCGCTCCTCGCGACGGATGCGCCGACTGGTGGCCGACCTGCTGCTGCTGGCGCGCAGCGACGTTGGCCGGGTCGTGCGTCGGGAGCCCTGCGACCTCGCGCAGATCGCGGTCGAGGCCGCTGCCGAGCTCGGGCCTGTCAGCGACACGCACGAGATCTCGATCGACGCTCAGCCGGCGGTGGTGCGCGCGTCGAGCGACGAGCTGCACCGGCTGGCTTTGAACCTGATCGAGAACGCGCTGCGTCACACCCCTCCAGACACCCAGATCCGGGTCAGCACCTCCACCACCGCGCAGGGCCAGGCGCGACTTGTGGTCGAGGATGACGGCCCCGGGGTTCCGCAGCGTTTGGCTGACACGCTGTTCGAGCGTTTCGTGCGCGGCGCCGGCGATCGTGGCGGCAGCTTCGGCCTGGGCCTCGCGATCGTGCGGGCGGTGGCGGAGTCGCACGGCGGCTCGGTCACGCTTGAGCAGACCAACCCGGCAAGTGAACGGCCGGGCGCGCGCTTTGTCGTCACGCTCCCCGGCGAGGCCGGGTCAGACCTCGACGACGACCGGCAGCACCATCGGCCGGCGGCGCAGGCGGTCGTAGACTAGCTCCGCCAAATCGTCGTGCAGCATCTGCTGCAGAAGGTCGACCTCTCTGATCTCCTCCCCCGCCGCGCGGAGAACGGTGGCTTCGACCGTTGCCCTGATCTCCTCGATCAGCTCGCCCGCCTCCTTGGGAAACGGCACGCCGCGGAAGATCACCTCGGGGTCGGCGACGGAGCGGCCGTCCTGCTCGGCGATCGTGACGACCACGACGAAGATGCCGTCGGCGGAGAGCATGCGCCGGTCGCGCAGCGCAACGTCGGCGACATCGCCGATGTCGACGCCGTCGACGAACACCATCCCGGACTGCTCGTGCTCTTTGAAGCGCGCGCGGCGCTCGTCGATGTCAAGCGGCAGCCCGTTCTCCCCCTGGAACACGCGCTCGGGCTCGATGCCGACCGCCTCGGCCAGTTGCGCGTGCAGGCGCAGCCGCTTGAAGTCGCCGTGAAAGGGCATCACGTTGCGCGGTTTGACGAGGTTGAGCATCAGCTTGACCTCCTCGGCGTAGCCGTGCCCGGAAGCGTGCACGGGCGCGTCGCGAGCCGTGACCACGTCGCAACCGATGTGGTAGAGCCGGTCGATCGTCTCGTTGACGGCTCGCTCGTTTCCGGGCACGGGCGTGGCCGAGAACACGACCGTGTCGCCGTGGCGCAGCTTGACCTGGGGATGGTCGCGGTAGGCCATCCGCCGCAGCGCCGACAGCGGCTCGCCTTGCGAGCCGGTTGAGACGATCACGATCCGCTCGTCGGGAAAGTCTTCGATCTCGCGCGTGCCGACCAACATCCCCTCGGGCACGTCGATGTGATCGAGCGTGCGGCCGATGCCGACGTTCTTGCGCATCGAGCGCCCGACCAGAGAGACCTTGCGGTCAAGCGCCGCGGCGGCATCGACCACCTGCTGCACGCGGTGGATGTTCGAGGCAAAGCTAGTAACCACGATCCGCCCCTCGCAGCGCGCGAACGTCTCCTCCAGGTGTGGTCCGACAAGGGCCTCCGAGGGCGAGAAGCCGGGACGGTCGACGTTGGTCGAGTCGCCGCACAGCAGCAGAACGCCTTCGCGTCCGAGCTCGGCCAGCCGCGACACGTCTGCCGGAGGGCCGTCCACCGGGGTCTGGTCGAACTTGTAGTCGCCGGTGATCAGGATCGTGCCAAGCTCGGTCCCGAGCGCAACGGCGCTGGAGTCGGGGATCGAGTGGGTCATGTGCACCAGCTCCAGCGAGAACGGCCCAAGGTCGAGCATCTCGCCGTTGCCGATGTCGTTGCACCGCACTTCGCGCAGCTTGTGCTCCTCAAGCTTGGAGCGCGCCATCGCCATCGTCAACGGCCCGCCGTAAACGGGCGGCGCCTGTTGCTCGCCGAGCTCCCGCAGCACCCACGGCAGGGCGCCGAGATGGTCCTCGTGCCCATGCGTGATCACGATCGCCTCGATGTCGCGGGCACGCTCGCGCAGGTAGGAGAAGTCCGGCAGCACCAGGTCGATCCCCACCATCTCCGGCGTCGGGAAGCGCAGCCCGACATCGATGACGATGATCCGTCCGTCGTGCTCGACGACGGTCATGTTCTTGCCGATCTCGCCGAGCCCCCCTAGAGGCAGGACGCGCAGTGTGCTCACAGGTGGGTGGCCCGGGTGCCGGCGGCGGCGTTTTCGTCAAGCAGCCCATGGCGCACAAGCACAGCTCTGACCTCGGCCAGCTCGTGCTCATCGGCCTCGATCAGGGGTAGTCGCAGCCCACCGACATTGTGGCCGAGCATGTTCAAAGCCGCCTTGGTGCAGGTCGGGCTGGCGGTCATGAACAACGTCCTGTACACGTCCTGCAGGCTCGCGTCGATCTCGCCGCGCCTGTCGGGCTCCTGCGCCATGCGCTGCATCTGATCGCCGACGATGTGGCTGGCCACGCAGATGCCACCCGCGCCGCCGATGTCGAGCGTGCGCGCGAGGCTTGAGTCATCGCCCGTGTACAAGTCGAGCCCGTCGATCAGCTGCAGCTCGTCGGCGTTTGCCTGCTTGACCCCTTCGATGCGCTCGATCTGTGCCAGTCGCGCGAGCAGCTCGGGCCCGATGTTGATCACACAGCGCCCGGGAATGTTGTAGAGCAGCACCGGCTTGTCGGTCGCTTTGGCGACGGCTTCGTAGTGGCGGACGATTCCGCGCGGGCTCGGCTTGTTGTAATAGGGCGTGACGCTCAGAGTGGCATCGACCCCAAGCTCGGTGGCGGCCTCGGTCAGGTGCGCGGCGTGGCTGGTGTCGTTGGAGCCTGTCCCCCCCACGATCGTCGTCCCCGCCGGCCGCTCGCGCACCGCCAGCCCGATCAGAGCAAGATGTTCCTCGTCAGTCAGCGTCGCCGCCTCGCCGGTGGTGCCGCACACGACAAAGCCGTCTGAGCCGTGCTCGGCCAGGTGTGCCATCAACGCTACGAATGACTGCTCGTCAACCCGGCCCTGCTCGTCAAACGGCGTGACGATCGCGGTCAGGATGCTGCCAAGGCCAAGCTTGCTGCTCATTGCCTGAAGTATTCCATGCTCGTCAGCGACCTCCTCGGTCCTCGAACAGCAGCCGCTCCAGCCCTACCAGCGGCGACTCTGTCAGCGAGCCGACGCGACGAATCGCAAGCAGGACGCCGGGCATGAACGACTCGCGCGCGATCGTGTCGTGACGAATCGCCAACGTCTGTGCCAGGTCGCCGAGGATCACCTCTTGGCTTGCCACCAGTCCCGGCAGCCGTACCGAATGAATCGGGGGCTCTCCGTGCCCGCTTGCCTCGGCCATCAGCCGCGCGGTGCGGGCCGCGGTGCCGCTGGGAGCGTCGAGCTTGCGGTCGTGGTGCAGCTCGATGATCTCGGCCTTTGCCATATAGCGCGACGCTTCAGCGGCAAAGCGCATCATCAGAACGGCTCCGATCGCGAAGTTCGGTGCCACGAACACGTTGGCGGCCTGTCCGCGTTCGGCCGCGATCGCTTGTGCCTGTCGCGAGAGCTCGTCGAGGTCAAAGCCGGTGGTGCCGATCACGACGTGTGCTCCGGCGCGCAGGCAGGCAAGCGCGTTCGCCAGGGCGGCTTCGGGCTGAGAGAAGTCGACCACCACCTCTGGTTTGCGCGCAAGCGCGTCGCTCAGCGAAGCCCCAAGCTGCGGGTCGGCCCGCGCGATCAGCTGCATGTCCTCGGCGCCTTCAACGGCGGTGCACACGGTCTCGCCCATGCGTCCCGCGGCGCCGCTGACAGCCACGCCGATCACGAGGCCACCGGCTGCAACGTTTGGATCGCGTCGAGAAAGGCCTCCTGCTCGGCACCGACGCCGGCAAGCGACAGTCGCTCGGGCGCGAACAGCTCGCAGGCCAGCTCGCGCAGGTCGGCGACGGTGACGGCCTCGATGCGCTCGATGATCTCATCGACGGTGAGGATCGGCAGCTCGGCCAGCAGCGAGGAGCCGAGCCGGCTCATACGCGCTGCTGTGGACTCAAGCGCCAGGGCCATCCGGCCCTTGACATTTTCGCGCGAGCGCTCAAGCTCCTGCTCGCTGGCGGGCTCCTCGACGAAGCGCTGCAACTCCTCGGCGATCGTGCTCATAGCCTCGCGCAGGTTCTCCGGTCGTGTGCCGACGTAGATTCCAACCTCGCCCGTGTGGGCGTGCAGGTTGGAGAAGGAGAAGACCGAGTAGGCCAGTCCGCGGCGCTCGCGCACCGCCTGGAACAGCCGCGAGGAAGACGTCCCGCCGAGCACGCCTTCGAGCACGCGCAGGGCAAAGCGGCGCTTGTCGTGTCGTGAGATGCCACGTCCACCCAAGCAGAGGTGGTACTGCTCGGTGTCCTTGCGCAGAAAGCGCACGCGTCGTTCAAACGCCGGCTCTGTCTGCTCGTCGGTCTGCCCTTTAGCCGTGTCGAACGCTGGGCATGCCTGTTCGATCAGCTCGCATAGCCGCTCGTGGTCGACCGAGCCGGCGGCGGCCAGCACCAGCCGCTCAGGTCGATAGCGCTCGTCGTGGAAGGCGCGCAATCCGTCGCCGTCTACGCCGCGCACAACCTCGGCCCGCCCGATCACCGCCCGTCCAAGCGGGTGCGAGCCGAACACAGCCTCGCCGAGCAGGTCGAACACCCGATCCTGCGGGTCGTCTTCGTACATCGCGATCTCCTCAAGCACAACCTCGCGCTCGGCGGCGAGATCTTCAAAGCGCGGATCCCAGACCATCTCCCCCATCGCTGTCAGCGCGCGCTCCAGGTGTCGATCGAGCACGCGCGTGTACAGCGAGGTGGTCTCACGGTCGGTGCCGGCGTTGATCTCGGCCCCCATCGCATCGAACAGCTCGTCGATCTCGCGCGAGCTGTGCCCGCCGGCGCCGCGGAAGAGCATGTGCTCAAGCAGGTGCGAGAGCCCTGCCTGATCGTCTGACTCCATTGCCGAGCCGGTGCCGATCCAGAAGCCGAGTGCCACCGAGCGCAGGTTCTCCATGCGCTCGGTGATCACTCGCACGCCACTCGCCAGCGTGCTTGTGCGGTGCTCGCTCAACGTGGCGAGCGGCTTCTAGTCGCGCTCGCGACCGTGGCGCGGCCGCCCTGAGCCGCGCTCGCCGCTGCTGGACGGCCGGCGATCCCCTCGACCCTCACGGCCGTTGCGACGATCGGGGCTGGAGTCCCGCCCACCCGGGCGACCGCCACCGCCGCCGCTGCCGACCGCGGCCAGTTCCTCGACGCTCTTGCCGGCGATCTCGGGATCGTCGGCAAGGCGCAGGCCGATGCGTCCGCGCTCGCGGTCGACCTCGACCACCTTGACGTTGATTTCGTCGCCCTTGTTGAGGACGTCCTCGACGCTGTCCACGCGCTCGCCGGGCGACACGTTGGAGATGTGCAACAGGCCGTCGGTGCCCTTGGAGAGCTCGACGAAGGCGCCGAACGTGGTCGTCTTGACGACCTTGCCGGCGAACTCGTCGCCGACCTCGACCTCCTTCATCATCGTGCGGATGCGCTCGGCAAGCGCGTCGCCCAGCTCCCCGTTGGCTGAGTAGATCAGCACTTGGCCCTCGTCGTTGACGTCGATCTGCGATTCGAACTCCTCGGAGAGCCCGCGGATCGTTTCGCCGCCCTTGCCGATCAGCATGCCGATCTGCGACGGGTCGATCTGCAGCGTCTGGATGCGCGGCGCGTGCTGGGAGAGCTGCTCGCGCGGCCCCTCGATCACCTCGGCCATCTTGGCGAGGATGAACGTGCGCGCTTCGTGCGCCTGGGTCAGCGCGTCTTTGAGGATCTCGAATGTGACTCCCGAGATCTTGATGTCCATCTGCAGGGCGGTGATGCCCTGGTCGGTGCCGGCGACCTTGAAGTCCATGTCACCGAGATGGTCCTCGACGCCGGCGATGTCGGTCAGGACGATGTAGTCCTCGCCCTCCTTGATCAGGCCCATCGCGATGCCGGCGACCGGGCGCTTGATCGGCACGCCCGCGTCCATCAGCGACAGCGAGGAGCCGCACACCGAGGCCATCGAGGAGGAGCCGTTTGACTCGAAGATGTCCGAGACCACGCGGATCGTGTAGGGAAACTCCTCGATCGAGGGGACCACCGGCACGAGCGCGCGCTCGGCCAGCGCGCCGTGACCGATGTCGCGGCGCTTGGGCCCGAGCCGGCCCGCCTCGCCCACCGAGAACGGCGGGAAGTTGTAGTGGTGGAAGTAGTACTTCTTGGTCTGCAGCCCGAGCGTGTCCAGGCGCATCTCCTCCTTGAGCGTGCCCAGCGCAGCGGCGCTCAGCGCCTGTGTCTGCCCGCGCGTGAACAGCGCGGAGCCGTGCGTGCGCGGCGTGACGCCCACTTCGATCGTGATGTCGCGGATCTCTTTCTCGGCGCGACCGTCGGGGCGCTTCTTGTGCACGGCGATGCGCTCGCGGATGATCGACTTCTCCAGCTTGTCGAACGCGAGCTGCGCCTGCGCGCGACGCTCCTTGGCTGCTTTCAGCTCCTCCTCGCCGGCGCCCTCGCCCGCGGCCGGGCCGTACTGCTCGAGGATCGCGCCCTCGACGGCCTTGCAGGCGTCCTGGCGCTCCAGCTTGTCCTCGACCTGGGTGGCCTCGTCCAGCGCGGCGCCGTGGGATGCCTTCACGTCGGCGAGCAGCTGCTCGTCGACTTTGGGCGCCTCGATCGGAGTCTTGTCCTTGCCGACCTTCTCGCGCAGCTCGTGCTGGAGCTTGCAGAGCTTCTTGATCTCGGAGTGTGCGATGTCGAGCGCATCGAGGATCTCGGCCTCGGAGATCTCGTTGGCGCCCGCCTCGACCATCAGGATCGCGTCCTCGGAGCCGGCGACGACCAGGTCGAGGTCAGAGCTCTCCAGCAGGTCCGCCTCGGCGGGGTTGACGACGAAGTTGCCGTCGACCTTGCCGATCCGCACCGCGCCGACGGGTCCGGCGAACGGGACGTTGGAGATCATCAGCGCCGCGGAGGCGCCGTTCATCGCGAGGATGTCATACGGGTTTACGTGATCGACCGAGATTGGGATCGCCACCAGGTGCGTCTCATAGTTCCAGCCCTTGGTGAAGAGTGGGCGCAGCGGCCGGTCGATCATGCGCGCGGTCAGCGTGGCCTTCTCGCCGGAGCGACCCTCGCGCTTGAAGAAGGAGCCGGGGATCTTGCCGGCCGAGTACATGCGCTCCTCGACGTCAACGGTGAGCGGGAGGAAGTCCACGTCGCGCTGACCGCCGGCGGTGGCTGTCGAGAGGACCATCGTGTCGCCTTGGCGGACGACGACTGCGCCGGAGGCCTGCTTGGCCATCCTGCCGGTCTCAAACGAGATCTCGCTACCAGCGATCTCCACGGAGACCCGCGTAGGGGCATTGCTGCTCATGTTTATCTGCCTTCCTGCCCCCGCCCTTCGGTCGGCGGGGCTTTTCTCTATTAACTCTGTATCCGAACGCAGAGCAGCTTAGCGGACTGGCCTGGCCAAGCTGACGGCCATCCGATTGAGGGTTTGCAGGCAGGGTAAACACAAAGGACAGGAAGCGATCGTCGCCGGTCAGGCGCTGGGATGGCGGGCGACAGAGGCGAGGTGTGAGATGCTCAGAAGCTGGAGGATTCGGCCTGCGGGCTTTGCGCGGCGGCGCGGGCTTAGCGGTGGGGTTGGAGCGCTGCTGGCGCTGGGCTCGGTGGCAGCCGTGCTCGCCGGTTGCGGATCGAGCAAAGGATCGGCGACCACAACCGTGCCGCTCTCCTCGCAGCAGACGATCGTGTTCGCCGAGTCGGGCCTTGGCACCGAGGGCGAACAGACCAAGAAGGCGATCGTCGAGTTCGAAAAGGCAAACCCGAACATCAAAGTCAGCATCGACGTGCTCTCGCCGAACTCCACCACCTACCTGCAGCAGCTGCAGCAGCGTTTCATCGCGGGCTCCCCCACGCCCGACGTGCTTGAGTCCGACGTCACCTACCCGGCGAAGTTCGCCAAGGCCGGTTGGGTCAAGCCGCTGAGCTCGTTCAATCCGCCGCTTGGCAGCTTCTTCGCCAATGCCGTAGCCGCCGGCCAATTCGAAGGCAAGCCGTATGCGATCCCGTGGTTCACCAACCCCGAGGGCCTCTTCTACCGCACCGACCTGATCCCCAGGCCGCCAACCAATCCCGAACAGGTGGTCTCCGACGCCATGGAAGCGATGCGCAAGGACTCCTCGCTGAAGGAGGGCTTCGCCTTCGAGGGACACAAGTACGAGGGCGCGATCACCTCGTTTTTGACGGTCGCGCCAGCGTTCGACGGTCGGCTGACAACCACGAGCATCGACTCGCACGGCAACGTGCTGGCGCTGGAATGGCTGCACGCGGCCATCTACACTCACAAGATCGCGCCGCAGGCGGTGACCGGCTGGGAAGAGGCGCAGGTGCAGGAAGAGTTCACTTCCGGGCGCACCCCGTTTGCGATCAATTACCCGTTCGTGGCCGCGGTCGCCGAAGAAGGTGGCCCGGCCAAGGGCCACGTCGGCTACATCCCGTTCCCGGCGGCGGCCGGCGGCAAGCCCGGCGCGGCGCTCGGCGGTGAGATGCTCGCGATCAACGCTGCCAGCACCCACTCTGCGGCGGCCTACAAGCTGATCGAATACCTGACCTCCTCGGCGGTGCAGACCGCGCGCGCCGTGGCCACCGGCGATCCGCCGTCGCTGCCGTCCGCCTACACGCCGGCGCTGTACGCGAAGGCGCCGATCTTCAAGCAGGTCAAGGTGCTCAACGGGTTCGCGCAGCCGCGTCCGGTCAGCCCCGAATACCTGAAGATCTCCGAAATCCTGCAGGACGCGCTGTCTTCGGTGTACGCGAACTCGGCTTCGCCGAGCAGCGCGCTCAGCTCGGCGGCATCGCAGATCGAAGCCCTTGGCGGCTGAGCCGAGGGTCACGGCGGCGGGCGGGAGCGGGGCATGAGCGCGCATGCTGCCGCTCCCAAGCCGCTCTCCCGTGGTGGGCGCAACGCGGCTGACCGGCGCCTCGGCTACGCGCTGGTGGCGCCGGTGGTGCTGCTGCTGCTCGCCGTCACCGCCTATCCGCTCGTCTACAACGTGTGGAACTCGTTTCACTCGGTCAACCTCAGCGAAGCGGGCAGTGCCCACCCGTTCGTGGGCCTTGACAACTACACGAAGATGTTCGGCTCATCGGTGTGGGTCAGCTCGCTGGAGCGGACGCTTGCCTTCACCGCCGTCTCGGTCGCGATCGAGACGGTGATCGCGCTGGTGCTGGCGCTGATGCTGCACCGCAACTTCCGCGGTCGCGGCTTGCTGCGCGCGGCGATCTTGATCCCGTGGGCGGTGCCGACCGTCGTCTCGGCGACGCTGTGGAAGACGATGTTCGACCCGCGCACGGGCTTTGTCGACTACCTGCTCGGCAACGCCGGCCTGCCCGGCGCCCACACGACCTGGCTGGCGGGAATCTGGACCTCCTGGGCGGCGATCTTCGTCGCCGACGCTTGGAAGAACGTGCCGTTCATGGCCATCATCCTGCTGGCGGGCCTGCAGGTGATCCCCGGCGAGGTCTACGAGGCGGCGCGGATCGACGGCGCCGGCGCTTGGCAGTCGTTTCGGCGGATGACCCTGCCCCTGCTCAAGCCGGCGCTGGCGGTCGCCTTGATCTTCCGCACGCTGCAGGCGTTCCTGGTCTTCGACGTGATCTACATCATGACCGGAGGCGGCCCCGGCGTCAGCACCGAGACGCTGTCGTTCCTGAACTGGCAGACCTTCCTGGTCGGCACCGACTTCGGCTATGGCGGAGCGATATCGGTGATGCTCGTGCTGATCGCACTGGCTATCTCGGCCGTCTACGTCCGCGTCCTGCGACCGGAGACAGCTTAGATGAGCAGCCAGGCGATAGGCGCCTCCACCCGCTCGACCATCCGTCGTCACACCGCCCCGCGCAATTGGCGCCGCATCCGCAAACAGGCTTTCTCGGTCGGCTTCTACCTGCTCGTGGCGCTGGCGGTCGTGGTCTCGCTGTTCCCCTTCTATTGGATGCTGCGCACTTCGCTATCGACCAACGCCGACATCGCTCGCGGCGTCGAATCGACCGGGCTGCTGCCCTCGCACCTGAGCCTGAACGCCTACTCGCAGGACTTCACCCAGCAGCACTTCCTGACACCGTTGCTCAACAGCGCGATCGTCGCGCTGGCCGCCACCGCGATCACCGTGGTGGTCGCGACGATGGCCGGATACGCGCTCGCGCGCATGCCGATCAGAGGCTCGGGGGCGATCCTCGCGTTCATCCTGCTGGCCGGTTTCTTCCCGGTGCTGGCGATGGTGGGGCCGCTGTTCCTGCTGTTTCGCAACCTCGGCTTCCTCGACAGCATCTACCCGCTGATCCTCGCCTACCTGGTCTACACGCTGCCGATCGCCACCTGGCTGCTGCGCAACTTCTTCGCGCAGATACCGCGGGAGTTGGAGGAGGCTGCCTTGGTCGACGGCGCCACGCGGCTGCAGGCGCTGCGCAAGGTGGTCGTGCCGGTGGCGCTGCCGGGCGTCTTCACCGCGGCGATCCTCGCCTTCATCCTCGCCTGGAACGACTTCACCTTCGCCGTCTCGTTCCTTGAGACACCGGGCAACTTCACGGCCCCGCTGGCGATCGTCAACCTCGGCCAGAGCCAGTTCCAGGTCTTCTACAACCGCATCGACGCGGCCGTCGTGATCGTCACGATCCCGATCGCGCTGCTCGTGCTGTTCGCCCAGCGGCGCATCGTCGCCGGCCTGACAGCGGGATCGTTCAGGTGAGTTGGTCGATGGCGACGATCGACATCGAAGGCGTCTCCAAGGTCTATCCGGGCGGTGCCCAGGCGGTCAGCGAGTTGGACCTGCACGTCGCCGACGGCGAGTTTTTGATCCTCGTCGGCCCGTCGGGCTGTGGCAAGACGACGGCACTGCGAATGATCGCCGGGCTGGAGGACATAACCGAGGGCCAGATCAGGATCGGCGAGCGGGTTGTAAACGACCTCTCGCCACGCGAACGCGACGTCGCGATGGTCTTCCAGAATTACGCGCTTTACCCGCACATGACCGTAGCCGAGAACATCGGCTTCGCGCTCAGCTTGCAAAAGCTCGACAAGCAGGAGGTCCGTCGCCGCGTCGGCGAGGCGGCCGAGATCCTTGGCCTTGCGGAGCACCTGCAGCGCAAGCCGGCGCAGCTTTCCGGCGGCCAGCGCCAGCGCGTCGCGATGGGTCGGGCAATCGTGCGCGAGCCGGCCGTGTTCCTGATGGACGAGCCGCTGTCCAATCTCGACGCCAAGCTGCGCGTGCAGATGCGCAGCGAGATCGCGCGCATCCAACAGCGGGTCGGGGTCGCGACCGTGTACGTCACCCACGACCAGATCGAGGCGATGACGATGGGCGACCGTGTCGCGGTCATGCGCACTGGGCGCCTGCAGCAGTGCGATTCCCCCCAGGCTCTCTACGACGCCCCGGTCAACCTGTTCGTTGCGGCCTTCATCGGCTCGCCCGCGATGAATCTCTACCAGGCGCGGATCGACCCCTCAGGCCAGCGGCTGCGACTGGGCGAGCAGGAGTTGGAGCTACCCGAGCGGTTGCGTGCCGGGCCGGTGAGCGGTCGCTATCGCGACAGGGAGGTGGTGGTAGGCATCCGCCCGGAGGACCTGGCTGACGCCACGATCTCCGCCCAGAGGGGAAACGTGCTGCACGGGGACGTCGACCTGGTGGAGGCGCTTGGCGCTGAGAAGCTGATCCACTTCCACATCGACGCCAGTCGCCTGGATGCAACGGACGAGCGCCTGAGCACCGAGGAAGACCTCGACCTCGGCGAAGGCGAGATCGGCGCGGCCGCAAGCACGGCCGGTGTGGCGCGCGTCCCGCCAACCAGCGAAATCGTGGCCGGCCGCGGCGCCACCTTCGCCGTCGCGACCGATCGCCTGCACCTGTTCGACCACGACAGCGGCATCTCGCTTGACGGCGCTGTCGCCCAGCGCCCCGACAGCCAACGGGCCGCGGCGCTCGAATAGAAGGCCCGCGAACGCCGGCCTAGACGTTCTTCAGGCCGCCAAGGATCATGTGCACCGGCGGCAGGTCGGCCGGCGATGGCGCCTGGTAGCTCCAGCGCACAACGCCGTCATCGCCGACGATCACCAACGCGCGCTGCGGAAAGCCACCCGGGTGAAGCACTCCAAACGCGGCGCACGCGGACCCCTTGGGCTCGAAGTCCGAGAGCTGCGGGATGCTGACGCCGAGCTTCTCTCGGAAAGCTTTCTGCGCCCAGGTCGAGTCGCAGGAGACGCCGTAGATGACAGCGCCGTCGGCGCCGATCTCCGCCAGCGACTGCTCGTAGACCTGCAGCTGGTCGGTGCAGACGGGGCTGAAGGCGAACGGGTAGAAGACGAAGACGGTCGTCTTGCCCTGCAGGTCGGCGTCGGTGAAGTCCTCGCCGGCTTCGGTGGCGAGCTTGAACGCCCCCACCTTCGTGCCGGGTGTGAGGACGCCGGCGTCGCTCATGGCCTGGACAGCGGCGGCCTACTTGCGCAGGCCGAGCTCCTTGATCAAGGCGCGGTAGCCCTCAAGGTCGTTGCGCTGCAGGTAGTCCAGAAAGCGGCGACGGCGACCCACCAGCATCAACAGGCCGCGGCGCGAGTGATGGTCCTTGTTCTGCTCGCGCAGGTGCTCGGTGAGGTGGTTGATGCGCTCAGTGAGCAGGGCCACCTGCACCTTGGTGCTGCCGGTGTCCTGCTCGCCGGCACCGAACTGGGCGGCAAGCTCTCGCTTTCGCTCTGCTGTGATCGTCATAGCGGCCGCACAGGCTAGCAGGCGCCGCCCGCGAGCTCGCGCGTGAGCTCGACGTCGTGGTGCATCTGCTCGATCAGCTGCTCGGCCGAGGAGAAGCGCCGCTCTCCGCGCAGGCGCTCGATGAAGCGCAATCGCAGCTGGGTCCCGTACAGGTCGCCGTCGAAGTCGAGCAGGTAAGCCTCGACCAGCTCGCCGCGGCCGGTCACGAATGTCGGTCGAACGCCGACGTTGACCGCGGCTGCGCTGACTCCGGCCTCTGTCTCAGCTACGCACGAGTACACGCCATGGCCGGGACACACGAGTGCGTCGTCGGGAACCAGGTTGGCGGTCGGGAACCCCAGCTCGCGTCCGCGCCGGTCGCCGCTCACAACCTCGCCGCGCAGCTGAAACGGCGCCCCCAGAAAGCGTGCGGCAGACGCCACCTCGCCGGCTAGCACCAGCCCGCGAATATGGCTGGAGGAGACGATCTCCCCCTTCACCTCAAGCAGCGGCACGACTCGGGTCTGGAAGCGCTCGTCGGCTTGGAGCATCTGAGGGTCGCCCTGGGCGCGGTTGCCGAAGCGAAAGTTCTCACCGACAGCAACGTGCGTCGCCCCAAGTGCTCTGACCAGCACATCGTCGACGAACTCCTGCGCGCTGTGTCTCGCGAACTCCTGGTCGAAGGGAATCACGATCAGCTCTGTCACCCCCAGCTGCTCGACCAGCTCCGCCTTGACCGCCAGCGGCGTCAGCAGCTTCGGCGTGTGCTGTGGCGCGACCACGGCGACTGGATGCGGCTCGAACGTGAGCACGCTGTCGGCACCGCGGATCACCTCGCGGTGCCCTAGATGGACGCCGTCGAAGGAGCCGACCGCAACGCGACGCTCGCGCGGCCGTACATTCGGCAGCCATGTGATCTTCACGGCCGAAGCCTATGCCACATAGGCGGCGATGGCGGCGAGCGCGTGCTGTGGGTCGATCAGCGGCGCGTCAGGCCAGCCACCGCCGCCGGCCGGCTCGCCGGCGCCGGTGCGAGCGAGCGTCTGCCGGCGCGGCGGCGGCGCCACGGCGTCTGCCACTGAGAACGGCCCGATTGCCGTGCGGCGCAGCTCTTCGCAGTAGCCGTCGCCGAGGTCGGCGATCAACGAGCGCACGTAGGTCCCCGAGGAGCAGTCGATCGCGAAGGCGGCTCGCGCCGTGCCCGTGCGCTCATCCCGGCGCTCGCGCCAGAGCTGCTCAAAGCGCGTGACGGTCACGATCCGCTCGGGCATCTGCACCAGCTCGCCACGACGAGCGCGCCGGTAGGCGCGCTCCCCCCGGATCTTCACTGCCGAATAGACGGGTGGGCGCTGGCGGATCTCGCCGATCGGCAACGATGGTGGATCGGGCGGCAGCCTTCCCGTGAGCTCGATCTCTCCCTCTGGGTCGCCCGTGCTCGACAGCGCTCCCAGCCGCGCGATCGTCTCGTAGCTCTTGGGCAGCTCCATGAAGCGGCTCTGCAGCTTGGTGGCCTTGCCCACCAGCACGATCAGCAGCCCGGTGGCAAACGGGTCGAGCGTGCCGGCATGCCCGGTCTTCGCTCTGCCCAGGGCGCCGCGCACGCGCGCGACGACATCGTGGGAAGTGATTCCCGCGGGCTTGTCGATCAGCAGGAGCCCTTCGCTCAAGCCAGCGTCGCAAGCGGCGCGCCGTTGGCGCTCGCGTCCAGCTGCAGGGCCAGCTCTTGTCGCAGCAGCTCGATCAGCTCGGCCGGTGCGAGCGTCGTGGAGAAGCCAGCGGCGCGGCGGTGCCCGCCACCGCCCTGGGTGCGGGCTATCACCGAGACGTCGACGTCGTCGCCGGTAGCTCGCAGCGAGACCTTGCGCTTGCCGAGGTTCTCCACGCCGGTCAGCTCGCGCACAAGCACCGCCACCTTCGTGCCGGCGATCGCTCGCAGGTTGTCGACGATCCCCTCGGACAGGCTTTCTTCGGCTCCGAGCCGTTCGAAGTCCTGGGCATCGAGCACCGCCATCGTCAGCGCACCGTCGTCGAAGCGCTGGATGCGGGCCAGCGCGAGGCCGAGCAGCTCAAGCTTGGCTTGCGGCATCTCCTCGTACAGCCGCCTGTTCACAGCGCTGACGTTCACGCCGGCTCCGACCAGCTCCGCGGCCATGCGATGCGCGCGCGGCCCGGTGTTCTCGTACATGAAGCGCCCGGTATCGGTGACCAGGGCCACGTACAGCGCCTCGGCGATCTGGCTGGTTGGCTCGACCCCGAGGCCGTGCATCAGCTCCCACACGATCTCGGCCGTGCAGGAGGCGTTTGGATCGACCAGGTCGAGAGTGCCGAAGCGGGTGTTGTCGTGGTGGTGGTCGATGTTCAGCAGGTGCGCGCCGCGCTGGAGCACCTGTGCCGGGTTGCGGTCGATGTTGCCGCAGTCGAGCATCACCACGGTGCGCTGCGCGATGTCCGTCGGCGCTGTGTGGATCGCCTGCTCCAGGGCTGGGCACCGGTACTCGCGCGGCAGCGGCAGGTCGCTGTCGGAGATGAACATCAATGAGTCCTTGCCGAGCGCGCTCAGCGTCTGGTGCATCGCGATCAGCGACCCGAGCGCGTCGCCGTCGGGGTTCTCGTGTGTGGCCACGACAAAGCTGGCGTCCTCGCGCAGGCGCGCCAGAATCGCCTGGACGGTCGAATCGGTCGGTGCGGGCGGCGGGGTCATTCGCCGGCCACCTCGTCGATCAGGGCGTCGAGGCGCAAAGCCCGCTCGCCGGTGTCGTCGTAGGCGAACTGAAGCTCGGGGGTGCGCTTGAGCCGCAGCTCGCGCGCTATCCGCGCTTGCAGAAACCCGTGCGCGTGGCGCAGCCCGGCCAGCGTCTCTTCGCGCGTCTGGTCGCCTCCGAACACGCTCACGTACACGCGTGCGTGTTTGAGGTCGGCGCTGGTCTTGACATCGGTAACGGTCACGAATCCCACCCGTGGGTCCTTTAGCTCGCCTGCCAGCGCGTCCCCGATCACCTGCCTGATCGCCTCGTCCACCCGACGCATCCGGCCCGAGCTCATCCTACTGCCCCCGCCTGTGAGCGAGTGCTTGGCAGCCTCTATTGCATGAGCAAGCACTCATGCGCCACCCGCGCTCAGGCGAGCTGGCGCTCTTGCAGGCGCGTCTCGTATGTCTCCAGAACGTCTCCCTCCTTGAGGTCCTGGAAGTTGGCAAGCACGATCCCGCACTCAAAGCCGGCGCTGACTTCGCGCGCGTCCTCGTTAAAGCGCCGCAGCGAGGCGATCGTCGTGTCGTAGATGACCGTGCCGTCGCGCACCACGCGCACGCGCGCCCCGCGTGTGACCTTGCCCTCGGTCACGTGCGAGCCGGCGATCACGCCGATGCGCGAGGCGCGGAACAGCTGGCGCACCTCGGCCTGGCCGAGTGGCGTCTCCACCTCGGTCGGCTCAAGCATCCCCTGCATCGCCGCGCGCAGCTCTTCGATCGCGCGGTAAATGACCGAATAGGAGCGGATCTCAACCCCCTCGCGGTCGGCGACCGCGCGCGCGTCGCCGACGGGCCGCACGTTGAAGGCGAGGATCAGCCCTTGCGAGGCGGAGGCAAGCATCACGTCGGACTCGTTGATGCCACCCACGCCGCGGTGGATGATGTTGACCGAGACCTCGTCCTGGGGCAGCTTGGCGATCTCGTCCTCGATTGCCTCCAGCGAGCCGGCCACGTCGGCCTTGACGACCAGGCTGAGCTCCTTGACCGTCCCTTCCTGGGCCAGCTTGAACACATCCTCCAGCGACACCTTGCGCCCGGAGCGTCGGGCAAGCGCCTCGGTCTTCAGTCGGTTGGCGCGTTCGCCCGCGAGCTGGCGCGCGCGCCGCTCGTTCTCGACCACGCGCACGAACTCGCCGGCCTCGGGCACCCCGTCGAAGCCAAGCACCTCGACCGGCTCCCCCGGTTCGGCCGCCTTCGTCCGCGCGCCGGTGAAGTCGTGCATCGCGCGCACACGTCCGAAATGGGCACCCGCGACCAGCGAGTCGCCGACTTCCAGCGTGCCGCGCTGGATCAGGATCGTCACGACAGGCCCACGCCCCGGGTCGAGCTTTGACTCGATCACCGTGCCCGACGCCGCCGTGTCGCGGTTGGCCTTCAGCTCCTCCAGGTCGGTGACGAGCTGAATCGTGTCCAGCAGCGAGTCGAGCCCTTGTTTGGTCTTGGCCGAGACGTCGACGAACTCGGTCTCGCCACCCCACTCCGACGGCTGCAGCCCCTGCTGGGTCAGTTCGGTGCGCACGCGCTCGGGCTGGGCCCCCTCCTTGTCGATCTTGTTGACCGCCACGACGATCGGCACCTCGGCGGCCTTGGCGTGGTCGATCGCCTCCTGGGTCTGTGGCTTGACCCCGTCATCGGCGGCGATGACGATCACGGCCAGGTCGGTCACGCGTGCTCCGCGTGCGCGCATGGCGGTGAACGCCTCGTGGCCGGGCGTGTCCAGGAAGGTGATCGGCTTGTTCGCGTGCTTGACCTGGTAGGCGCCGATGTGCTGGGTGATGCCACCGGCCTCGCCGGCGGCGACCTCGGTCTCGCGGATCGCGTCGAGCAACGATGTCTTGCCGTGGTCGACGTGACCCATGATCGTCACCACGGGCGGCCGTTCGACCATGTCCTGGAGGGCGTCCTCGAACACCGGCTCGACCTCGACCTCGTCGGCGGCGTGCACGATCTCGATCTGCTTTTCAAACTCATCGGCCAGCACTTGCACCGCGTCGTCTGAGAGCGTCTGCGTCAGCGTCGCCATCTCTCCGAGCACCATCAGCTTCTTGATCACTTCCGGCACCGGCACCCCCAGGTACTCGGCGACGTCCTTGACGGTCGAGCCGGAGTTGACGCGAATCGTGTCGGTTGCCTCCATCGCGGCGGTGTCGATCGGGGCGATCGTCTCGTCGTAGGTGCCGCGGCGCCTACGCCCCCGGCGCGGCCGGCGCACCGGCTGGTTGGCCGGTCCGCCCTGCTGGCGGCGCGAGGCCTGCGAGTCGATCACCACGCGTCGGCGCCCGCCCGCGGTTCCGCTGGCGGGGGTGCGCTCGCCGGTGCGCGAATCGCGCGTTGGTCGTACGCGCTCCTGTCCGGCCTGGGCGGCAGCCGGCGCCGGCTCAGAGGATGGGCTCGACGCCGGCGCTTGCTGCGCATCAGCCCCCTGTCCGTCCGGGCTCTGTGGCTGGGCTGGTGCCGGCGTGTCGGGTGCTGTGGGCGTGCTTGCGGAAGGTTGCGGCGCGGGCGCCGTGGCGGGCTTTGCGGCGGTCGCTGTGGCGATTGCGCCGGAGCCATTGCCAGAGCCGGAGATCGCTCGCAGCGCAGCGGCCTCGTCGACCGAGGAGGCCGCGGCCTTCGCCGCGATCCCGGCAGCAGAGAGCCTCTCCAGCAGCTCCTTGCTGGAGATCCCTTGCTCCTTGGCGATTTCGTGGACGCGCTTCTTGCTCATCGGCTCTCCGATTCTAGGGGTCCGGCGCTTGTCGGCTGCTGGGGAACGACCACCGCGCGACGCAATGTGCGCTGCAGCCCCCCCCTCTGTGTCGCTAGTCGCAGGCACTGCCCGTTCGGCTCGCGGCCCGCCGCGTCGCGGCAGAGGTAGGCGCCCCGTCCAGGCAATGTGCCGGCACGGTCGAGCGTCGCCGACCAGCTGCCGGCAGCGGACGGCACGGCCGCGAAGCGCACCAGCTCGGGCTTGGGCGCCACCCGTCCGCAACCGACGCAGCGGCGTCGGGGGACGTGGCGCGCTATGACGCCTGCCCCTCCGCCGCGTCGGCGACCGCGGCCGGCTGCCCGCCGGGCTGTTCGGCCTCGGCCTCCTGCGCCTCGGCCTGTGCCTCGTGCAGCGCTTCGACGGGGGCGTCCTCGACCGGCGGCGCGTGTTCGGCCGCGTCGGCGCCGCCCTCGCCCTCGGGCGAGAGGTCGGCGACGTTGTCGCTGTCGATCTCCTTGAGCGCCTGATGGGACTCCAGCCCGCAGTAGCGCGAGCCCGCCAGCGACGCGTTGGGGCAGCGGCGGCCGTTTGAGAGGATTGCCGCACAGCGTCCCTGCAACTCCTCCTCCTCGTAGCCGTGCTCGGCCTCCTCGGCGGCGAACTCCGTCTCAGAGCGAATGTCCACGCGCCAGCCGGTCAGGCGTGCGGCAAGGCGTGCGTTCTGGCCCTCGCGGCCGATCGCCAGCGAGAGCTGGTCATCGGGCACGATCACCGTCGCCTGCTTGGCCTCGTCATCGACCAGCACCTCGCGTACGCGGGCGGGCGAGAGCGCCTTGGCGACGAACCGGGCGGGCTCGTCGTTGTGGGGAATGATGTCGATCTTCTCGCCGCGCAGCTCGGAGACGACCATGCGCACGCGCGAGCCGCGCGGCCCCACGCAGGCACCGACGGGGTCGACGCCGTCGGCGTGGGAGACGACCGCGATCTTCGAGCGATAGCCGGGCTCGCGCGCGACGTTGGCGATTTCCACGAGCCCGTCGGCTATCTCTGGAACCTCCAGCTCGAACAGCTTCTTGATCAGCTCGGGGTCGCGCCGGGAGACGATGATCGCCGGGCCCTTGGTGGAGGGCGAGACCTCCTTGATGACGGCCTTGATGCGCTGCGAGTGGTCGTAGCGCTCGCCCTCGACCTGCTCGGACTTCGGCAGCAGCGCCTCGACGCGTTCGCGCAGCTGCACGAGCGTGTAGCGCGAGTCGGACTGCTGCACGATGCCCGTGATCAGCTCGCCGACGCGATCGCGGTATTCCTCGTACATCATGTCGCGCTCCGCCTCGCGGATGCGCTGCAGGATCACCTGCTTGGCGGTCTGCGCGGCGATGCGGCCGAAGTCGTCGGGGGTGACGTCTTCCTCGTCGATCTGATCGCGGTATTCGGCGAACTTGGCCGGGTCGATTTCCGGGTCCTCGGGCTCGCGCATCTCGCCCGTCTCGGGGTCGACGGTGGTGCCCTCGTCGATCGTCTCGACGATCAGATGCGCCTCCAGGCGCTCGGGGATTTTCAGTTCGATGACGCGGAAATCCGCGGTCTCGCGGTCCATTTCCACACGCGCGTACTTGGCCGAGCCGGGCTGCTTCTTGTAAGCGGAGAGCAGCGCGTCCTCGAGCGCGATCATCAGCTTCTCGGGCTCGATGCCCTTCTCGCGCGCTAGCGCGTGCATGGCCTCAAGGATCTCGCGTGACATGGCTGGTTCCTACTCCTCGATCAGGTTCGAACGACGAATCTCCG
>DASUIH010000012.1:0-2058 GCA_036279855.1 Solirubrobacteraceae bacterium
CGCAGCACCAAACGCCCGCGACGCGCCCAGTTCAGAACACACACCGACCTGCGAACACGCTTCAAAACGCCGCAAGTGGGGGTTCGGGACGATGATTTCCCCCGAGGGATTCACCACAGACTCCGGGATCGGCACTTCGCCGCCCGTGGCAACGGGAAACTCATGCAGCTTGGTACCGCAATTAGCTCCATACACCAACATTTCACTAGCCGTCACGCCCGTTACGTTCAAGACGTCGATATCCCCCGTCGTAGGATCGACCGCCACCGACGACGGATGGACCGGCCCGCCTTCCAAAGAACACGCCAATTCCCCCCCTGCCGAGCTGAACTCCTTGAATGCACCACTGCCAATGATGCAGGCCTGTAGTTCTCCATTCCTGGTACCACAAGCAGCGACATACACATCGTGACTCGACTGATCCACAGCAACCCCACTCGTAAGCATCCCCGGAGTCGAAAGAGGAGCACCAGCTGTATAACTGGCCGCCTGCGCCCCGGATGCGGAGAACAGAACCAAGGCCGAAAGCACAGCAATGCCCAGCGCGGCGATCCCAACGCGGTTCGGCCAGGGCGCAAAGGCACCATTCCGGCTCAGACGAAGTCGGCGAACGCCGTTCGCGTCGACCAGGCTGCCCGCTTGAACGTTCCTGCGAGCAGTGGTTGAGGTTGCCTGCGTGTTCACTTGCCCCTCCTCGGTTTGTTGTTCAGACCGCGCCGCTCGGACACCACTCGGCGCCCAGACGCTCCACGGGCGACGGCCCGTCCTCCCTGCCCGATTCCTTCATCGATCGGCGTGCTCGCCGGATACGAACGAACGGTCTGCGCGAACTGCTGCCCCGCCGCTGTCAACCGCCAGGCATTCGGCGCACCCTGGCCGGGAACCGCACCCTCGTTGTCGATCAAGCCCGCGCGCACCAAACGCCGCAACAACTTCGACGCCTGACCCTTGTCGCCGATCTCCGCAAGATCGCCGATCTCTCGATTAGACGCCCCCGGACGATCGGCGATCGCCAACAGCACCCGCATCGTGCGGTAGGTCACCCGCATCCCGGCTTCTTTGAAAGAAAACTCCGGCAATACCTGCGAGCGAGCGCGGACCTCGCCAACCGGCGCCTGTCGCCGCATCTCACGCGCCGCCACAGCACGACCGAGATACGGCAACACGACCATCGCCACCAGCGACGGCGTCAACGCGGTAAAGCTCCCTGCCTCGCTCTGCTCGCCGTTTGCGAGTTGGCCCTGCAGGATCGCGAGCATCCCACCGACGCTCGCCTCGGCCTGCATCGCCGGAACCCGCTCGGGCGATCGACCCTCCAGACCGGCCTCGTCCACGAACGCCGCCAGCTGAGCGAGAACCCCGCTGCGCCACTCGGCCCCCGCCCGCCCGGCAGCCAGCGACTCGCACACCAACAGTCGAGCGAGCCGCGGCTCCTCATCGAAGAAGCGCATCAACGCCGCGGTGCCGGTGCGAAGTTGGTCCAGCCACCGCTGCTCCGCAAGCGCCTCCGGCACCACTCTCGCCGCGACCACCGCCAATGCGTCCTCGAACGCCGCGAGCAGGCATTGGTCGCGGTCGGCGAACAGCTCGTAGAAGGTGCGCCGCGACACGCCGGCGAGCTGCACGATCTCGGCGATCGCGACGTTCGCGGCGCCACGCTCGCACACCGCCTGCACGGCGCCGGCGACGATCCGCGCGCGCTGCACCTGTGCTATCTGCGCCCGCTGGGAACGATCGGGCACCGCGGCCGAGACCCGGGGCGAGGCAGGCTCTGCGACCATCAACATGGCCGGCTCCTGGCACAGCGCTCACGCGCGAAAAGCGCGTTTTGGCGAGCGCCGACGAAGCACGCACGCCTGCCGGCAGCGCAAAGGAATCCGTGCCGGGCGCGAGGCCCGGTCAGTGGCGAGGCGACGGCGCGGAGAGAGCGCCTAGCGCTTAGCCGCCGGCCGGCGCAGAGAGAGAGAGAGAGAGAGAGACGCGTCAGCGCCGCTGACGCGTCCTATAACGGACGCATCCACAGCACAACGACTCTCACAAGCGCAATCAAACGACGAA
>DASUIH010000013.1:0-41494 GCA_036279855.1 Solirubrobacteraceae bacterium
TGCCCCAAGCACAAGGCCAAAACCAAGCACAAGAAGCACAACAAGAAGAAATGACATGGCCGCATCCGCGAGCACAGCAACACCGCTCGCACACAGCCGCGCGCGCATGGAGGACATCCAACGCGCGCGGCTACTCGCGGCAATGTGCGAAGTGGTGGCCGAGCAGGGCCTCGTCGGCGCGACGGTGGCGCGGGTGGTCGATCGCGCCGGCGTCTCCCGCCGTACCTTCTACGAGCAGTTCCACGACCGCGACGAATGCTTCTCAGTCGCCTTCGAGGACGCGATCGAGCGCGTCAGCGCGCGCGTGCTGCCCGCCTACGGCGCAGACGGACGTTGGCTTGACCGTCTGCGTAGCGGTCTCGCCGCGTTGCTTGAGTTTCTCGATCGCGACCGCCGTGCCGGCCGTCTGCTGCTGATCGGATCGCTGGCTGCGGGCAGCTCCACGCTGGAGCGTCGCTTGCGGATAGTAGATCGGCTCGTGGCCGCCCTCGACGAGGGACGCGACGATCCACGGGCAGGTCGCGATGTGCCGCCGCTGGCGGCTGAGGGCGCCGTCGGCGGCGCTCTGGCGATTCTGCACGCGCGCCTGGCCGCCGGCGATGAGCCGCTTACGCCGCTGCAGGGTCAGATCATGAGCGTGATCGTGATGCCATATCTCGGGCCGGCGGCCGCGCGGCGCGAGCTGCTGCGACCGATCGCGACGGTGGACCCGCCGGAGGCCTCGCTGTCGGGGGACGCGCTGCGAGAAAGTGGCATACGGCTCACCTACAGGACAACCCAGGTGCTCCTGCACCTGGCGCGGCATCCAGGTTGCTCCAACCGACGGCTCGGCGATGCGGTTGGCATACCCGACCAGGGCCAGGTCTCCAAGCTGCTCTCCCGCTTGCGACGGCTGGGCTTCGTGGAAAACGCCGGCGGCCCGCGCGCGGCGGGCGCGCCGAACGCCTGGCGGCTGACCGCCAAGGGCGCCGAACTGCAGCGCGCTGTGGATATCGAGGATGCGGTGCGAACGCAGGCGTTCGAGTGCGTCAGAGAGTGACGAAGACCCGAGGGAACTGGCATTGACACAACCCCCCATAGGGCCTATGGTCGTCCTATAAAGCCAGCCTAAAGGGAGGCTGTTTCGGTGAGCGTGCTCGCGAAGAAGCTGCTTGGCATCGGGATCGGAGTTGCGATCGCGGCAGCCCTGATCGCGCTTTACGTCGCGGCCTGGGCGACAAGCGCCCCTCCGACGATCTCCGCGGCGAGCGGCCCGACAGCCGCCGGCGTCGGCAGTGCTCAGCTGACATTGCAGACGGTTGCGGCGATCGGGCCCGACTACTCGCCCGCGCACCCGGACTGGGTCTCCTACTTGGTCAGAGAAAAAGGTCGCTGGGTGCACTCGACCATATACAGGGTGCCGGCCCATTCGTTGGTGCACATCACGGTGCTGCAGTACGACGGCGACAGCGGCCTGCGCAACCCGTTCATGGCGCAGGTGCAGGGCACTACGACGGGGATGATGGCGGTTGACGGCAAGTCGACCGACTCGATCAATCCAGAAGAAGCGTCGCACACGTTCGCGGTGCCGCAGCTCGGCATCTTCGTGCCGCTTCCCGGTGTGCCCGAAGAAGCGCCGAACCAGTGCGAATTCGCTCCCTGCACGCTCGCCCAGGCGCACCGCACGATCTCCTTCACGATCAGGACAGGCGCAAAGGGCCGTTTTCGCTGGCAGTGCTTCGTCCCCTGCGCGGCAGGCTGGATCGACGGCAACGGCGGGCCGATGCAGACGCTCGGCTACATGGGCGGCTTCCTGGAAGTGGTGTGAGCGATGGCCACTGCCGAGCCCAGCCACGGCGCACGCGAACCCGACCACGCACGCCGCTTCGGGGCGATATGGATCGTCTCCTCGCTGATCGCCACGCCGCTCGTGGTGCTGCTCGTCGGACCGATCATGCCGCCGGGCGGCGGCTCCGAACAGGCCCAGGGGCACGTCACCGACAACACCGTGCTGATCGGCATGGCCACGCCGGTGCTGTTGCTCGTGCTGACCTACCTGATCTACGCGATCGTCTACTTCCGCCAGCCCAAGGGCGCGGTGCTGGAAGGGCCGGCGGTCAGCGGCAACTCGCGCGTGCAGACAAGCTGGATCGTCATCACCTCGGTGCTGGTGCTCACGCTCGCCGTCTACGGCACGGTGCGGCTGACCGCCGACGGGGCAGGCGGCGGTCAGGGCCCCTCGCCTGCCTTTACCCCGAGCGCGAGCGGCAAGAAGCTGCCGGTGCAGGTGATCGCGCAGGAGTGGTACTTCACCTACCGCTACCCGACCTACGGCGACATCGAGACCCCCCATCTGGTGCTGCCGGTCAACCAGATGATCGAACTGCACGTCACCTCGCTCGACATCATCCATTCTTTCTGGGCCTATCAGCTGGGGGTCAAGGCGGACGCGAACCCGAATGTGGACAACATCGTGTTCGTCAAGCCGACGAAGGTCGCGACCTTTGAAGTGCGCTGCGCCGAGCTGTGCGGCATCTGGCACGGCTACATGTTCGACCACGGCCGCGTGGTACGGCCGGCTGTCTTCCAGGCTTGGATCGCCGAACAGCGCCGGCGCTTTGCCTCGACGCACAAGTACCTGCCGCCGTTCAGCACCAAATACATCCCCGAACCGACCAGGAGGGGCGGATGAACACCGTCGCCGAGCCTGCCACGCCGGTCCCCGGCCGCCGGCCGCTGTGGCGGCGGATGATCGGCTTCAACCTGCTCACCGCCGTGATCCTCGGCGTCGCCGGCTACTACATCGGCTGGTTCATCGGCCATGAGATCAAAGGCGCGTCGTTCGACTTCATCGACGACACCGACGAGAACGACGTCGCGCTGATGCTCGCCTACATCGGTGGCGTCATCGGCTTCCTGGTCGGCCTCGGCTTCGCCAACTACCCGTTCTCGCGCATGCTCGGCAAGCCGGCATCGCTGCGCGAGAAGGAGGAGGAGGGGGTCGGACGCTACTTCGGCCTGTGCACCGACCACAAGGTCGTCGGCATCCAGTACCTGGTGGGGATCGGCCTGTTCTTCTTCATCGCCGGCCTGAACGCGATGCTGATCCGCACGCAGCTGCTGCACCCGGTGCCGACGTTCGTGGGACCCAACCAGTACCTCTCGCTGGTGGGTATGCACGGCTCGATGATGATGGGAATGATGACCTCGGGCATCCTTGGCCCGTTCGCCAACTACTTCGTCCCGATCATGATCGGCGCGCGGCGGATGGCCTTCCCGCGGATCGAGGCGCTGACGTTCTGGCTGCTGATGGCGGCCGGCTTCATCCTCACCTCGACGATCTTCTTCGGCGGCTTCCCGACCGGGTGGACCGGCTACCAGCCGCTCAACGAACAGGCCGTGATGGGGATGGACTCCTACATCGTGTTCTTCGCGCTGGTGGGCGTCTCGATGACGCTGCTCGGACTGAACATGATCGTGACGATCGTCGCCCTCCGCGCCCCTGGCCTGACCTGGTCGCGGCTGCCGATCTTCGTCTGGTCGGTGCTCGCCACCGCCGTGCTGATGGTGCTGGCGGCGCCGATGCTGATCGGCGCGCTGACGATGGCCGCGCTCGACCGCACGGTCAACACCGGCTTCTTCATCGTCAGCGCCGGCGGCAGCCCCTACCTGTTCGAGAACCTGTTCTGGTTCTTCGGCCACCCGGAGGTCTACATACTCGCGCTGCCGGGCTTCGGGATCGTGCTTGAGCTGCTGCCGGTGTTCACGCGCAAGCCGCTGTGGGGTTATCGCCTCGGTGTGGCCGGGATGCTGGGCGTGACGCTGATGAGCTTCTTCGTCTGGCAGCACCACCTGTTCGTCTCGGGCATCAACGCGGCGCTGCGCCCGTTCTACATGCTCTCCACCGAGATCATCTCGATCCCGACCGGGTTCATCTTCCTGTGCGTGATGGGCACGCTGTGGAAGGCCCGCGCGCGCTTCACCGTGCCGATGCTGTTCTGCATGGGCTGGACGTTCAACTTCCTGATCGGCGGCCTCTCAGGCGTGTTCCTCTCCGACGTGCCGAGCGATGTGGACACGCACGGCAGCTTCTTCGTGATGGCCCACTTTCACTACACGATCATGGGCGGCCTGATCTTCACCTTCTTTGCTGCCATCTACTACTGGGTGCCGAAGATGTTCGGGGTGTGCCTGAACGAGAAGCTCGCGAAGATTCACTTCTGGTCGTTGTTCCTGGCGTTCAACTCGACCTTCATGCCGTTGTTCGTGCTGGGCATGAAGGGAATGCCCCGACGCGTCTCCACGTACAACCCCAACCTGCAAGGGCTGAACGTGTGGGTGTCGATCTCGGCGTTCGTGATCGGTCTCTCGATGCTCGTGTTCATCGCCAACGTGCTCTACTCGCTGGTGATCGCGCGCGTCCCGGCGGAGGCCAACCCGTGGGACTCCAAGTCGCTTGAGTGGCAGCTGCCGACGCCGGTGCCGGTCAACAACTTCGAGCGCATCCCGACGATAGAAAACGACCCCTACGAATACGGCACGCCGCTGACGCCGCCGCCGCGCGGCGCGCCGGGCATGGCCCCGGCGGGAGGCTGACGTGGAGTCCTCGGGCACCGGCGTGCCGCTGAACCCGGGTGTCGCGGGCGTGCGTCCCGACGTCGCGATCCGGCCCGAGCCGCCGGAGATCGGCGCCCGCTCGCTGTACCTGGCGGCACGCCTGCTGGCCGGCGCGGCCACCTTCTTCTTCCTTGCCTTCCTGTTTGCCTACTTCTACCTGCGCGCGCTCAACCAGAACGGCATGTGGCACCCGGCGCACGTCAAACCCGAGCAGGCCTATGGGGCGGCGATCGTGGCCTGCGTGGTGGTCAGCGCCCTCTCCGCGATCCTCGCGGGACGCCGCATGAAGGCGCACTCGCGCTCGTGGCTCCCGTTCGCCTCGGTCGCGGTGGGGTTCGGGCTGGTGGCCGTCGTGCTGCAGTGCGTCGAGTACACCGTCCAGGGCTTCGGCCCGACCGACGGCGGCTACGCAAGCGTCTTCTGCGCTTGGACTGCCCTGTACGCGATCTCGGTGCTGGCGACGATGTACTGGCTTCAGACGCAGGTGGCCACGGAGCTGCGTGCACGCCGCGCCCCGGCCGTGAGCGAGGGAGACATCGCCGAGGCCGACAAGCTGATCGCTCCGAGCCTCGACGCGGCTGTGTTCTTCTGGTCCTACCTGGCCGCCATCGGCGTGATCGCATGGGTGACGCTGTACCTGCTCTAGCGGTCGCCGCCCCGGTGGGAATCGGCCCATGGAGCTGGTCGCTGGACCCTCCCGCGGCGCTCGCGCTTGCGATCGGCTTCTTGTACTGGCTGAGCAACCGCCGCACCGTCGGCCCGGCGCGCACGCGCGCCGAGCGCAGGCGCCGGCACCTCTACTTCTACGCGGGGATAGCTGTCGTGTTGATCGCCCTGGCCTCGCCGCTCGACGCTTACAGCGAGCGGCTGTTCTGGGCGCACATGACCCAGCACGTGCTGCTGATCGTGCTCGCCCCGCCGTTGATCGTGCTCGCGCGCCCGTGGGTGCGCCTATGGCGCGTGCTGCCCCTCCCGGCGCGTCAGACGCTGGGCCGCTCGCTCGCGCGCGGGCACCTCTCAGGGCTGCGGCGCCTCGGGGCTTTCCTCGGGGCGCCGCTGCCCACCTTCGTCCTGTTCTGCGGCGTGGTGCTGATTTGGCACATACCGGCGTTGTTCGACGCGACGCTTGAATCCGAAAGCCTGCACGCGCTTGAGCACACGCTGTTCTTCGTGACGGCGCTGATGTTCTGGAAGCAGGTGATCGACTCGCCGCCGTTGCACGCGCCGCTGAGTGACATGTGGCGGATGGCCTATCTGGTCGGGGCGATGGTCGTGATGTGGCTGCTGGCGATCGTGCTGGCGCTCGCGCCGCGCGCGCTGTATGCGCCCTACGCGCACGAGGCGACGCGGCCGGGCGGACTGTCGGCGCTGACCGACCAGCAGATCGCGGCCGGGGTGATGTGGGTGCCGGGATCGATCACGCTCGTGCTGGCGTTGTTCTATTACGTAAACCGGTGGCTGAACGCCGCGGATGAGTCGCCCAGGCCGCTGCCGAGGCTGGCCAGCGACCACTGACAGTCAGGAGAGACGATGATTGCAACCGCGATAGCGATCCTGGCGTCGATCACCGCCGCCGAGGTGCTGACGCTGGTGCTGCCACTTGCGGTCCTGATCGCAGCTGTCGCGTGGTACACGTGGCTGTGGATGCACGGCGCCGGCGAGCGCTAAGCCCCTCATGGGTTGGCATACGGGTATGTAGTGGTCTCCCGAACCTCTTGACAACTGCGGCAGCAGTGTGTATAACTGGCCTCTGTGCTCGTCCGATCGAAGGGCGGCACGTACATAAGGTCAGGTTTGGGGTTCGGTCTTCGGGTCGACGCTAACCGGTTTCAACGGGGACCTTGGGAGAGGGACCGGGTCGTTTTCTAGAGAGGGTTGTGTTTTGCGCGTGTCTTTGGGGATGAACGTGTTCGAGAGTCGTTGTGCCGGGGATGGGTTCGTTATAGGACGCGTCAGCGGCGCTGACGCGTCTCTCTCTCTCTCTCTCTCTCTGGCCGGGTTGGCGTCTAAGCGCTAGCTCACCCTGCCGCGGCAGCTGCGCGCGGCCATCCGAGCGAAATGCTCGGATGGATCTCACGTACGCGCGACGCGCGCGCGTGAGATCTCTGAGGCCGTGGGCCCTTTGCCCGCGGTCGACTCATGCCGCCCGTACGCGGGCGCGCGTCGTGTTGGTGCATTTCGACAGGGCGCGCGTGTGCTGCTGCCCGAGGAGGGGATGGTCTAGATGACTGCTGGCAGCCTGGTGAGATCGGTCGCGTCCGCGCTGTGCGTCGCGCTCTGCGTTGTGGTGTGGGCGGCGTCCGCGGACGCCGCGCTGCCCGATGGGCGTATGTACGAACGGGTCAGTTCATTGGAGCAGTACGGAGGCGAAGTCTACGCCCCCGGCGGCCTCGACGACTTCAGCATCGAACTCACGACCTCACGCACGGACCTTCCGTTCCAGGCTTCAGCCGACGGCAGCAAGGTGGCGTATCTGGGCTCTCCCTCCCCGGGCGGCAATGAACTCTCGGGTGAAAAAGGTGGGAACGAGTATCTGGCCAGTCGCCAGTCGGATGGCTGGGTCCAGTCGGATATCGCCCCTGTCGATCACCCCGGCGCAGTGTTCCAAGCCTTTTCCAGCGACCTGTCGGAGGGCTTCCTGGATTCGGTGGAACCGCTGTCCTCCACCGCACCCGGATTCGGCGAAGAAATCCCTCGGCAGGGTAGCTACGACATTCTCTACAGGACGAATACCGCCGGCTCCGAATATGCGCCGATGATCACAGGCATGCCCCCCTACCGGTCCAAGGAAAGCTTCCAAACAGCCGGCAATGCGGAAAGGGTCTTTATAAAAGACAGCAAGCACCAAAATCGCACGCTTGCCTTTATCGGCGCGAGCGCGGATTCAAGCCATGTCCTGTTCATGGCAAACGACGCACTTACCGGCGCGTCGGAAGGCAGGCCGGCAGCCGAAGGTGGCGCCGGCTCCACCTTCGAAAAAGCAGACAACCTGTACGAGTCCGTCGATGGGCAGATGCAGCTGGTGAACATACTGCCGAACAACACCACGCACGTCAACGCGACGTTCGGTGGCGGACGTATACCTCTGCTCAGGTACAGCCACGTGATCTCAAGCGACGGCTCGCGAGTCTTTTGGACCGACCTGGCAACGGGCCACATCTATGTGCGCGAGAACGGCACGAGCACCGTGGAAGTCAGCCCGGCCGGGAAATATCAGACGGCGTCGAGCAATGGGTCGGTCGCGTTCTACACCAACGGCGACCTGTACGAGTATGAACTGGAAGGCGCCAAAACAACAGACCTGACGCCGGGCGTGCCGGTCGAAAGCGTGGTCGGCGCGAGCGTAGACGGCAAATACGTCTACTACGTGACCGCGAGCGGCGAATTCAAGCTATGGCACGAAGGGGTCACGACGACGATCATGACGACCAACGTGACTCTGGGCGAGGTCACGCCCGACGGGCACAGCGTGGTGTTCTCCGACGAACCGATAGAACGGATTGCCACAAGCCCATCTCAGGATCCGGTAAGAGTCTATGACGCCAGCACGAACGTGCTCTATTGCGCGTCGTGCACGGCGGGCGGCACGAAGGGCTCGTTGCCGGAAACCAACCGCGGGAACGTCTACCAGCCTCGCTGGATGTCAAGCGACGGCAGTCGCGTGTTCTTTGCCACTTCAGAAGCACTGGTGCCATCTGACACAAACGGGCTGTATGACGTGTACGAGTGGGAGCGTCCCGGCGCAGGCAGCTGTCCTGCCGGCGAAGGGGAAGGATGCGTGTACATCCTCTCCGAAGGCACGGGCTCGCAGGACTCCTATTTTGTGGACGCCAGTGAAAGCGGCGACGACGTCTTCATCGTCTCCCGCTCCAAGCTGGGCGGCGCGGATGAAGACGAACTGATGGATCTCTACGACGTGACCACGCACGGCCTGACGCAGCCGGCGCCGTTGACGTGCACGGGCAGTGGTTGTCAAGGGGTGCCGCTGAGCGCACCCATCTTCGCCACTCCGGCGAGTGTCACCTTCGAAGGCGTCGGCAACTTTGCCGCTGTCGCGAAGGAATCCAAGGCAAAGCCAAAGCCGAAGAAGAAGCCCAAGCAGAAGAAGCCAAAGAAGAAGAGCAAGGGCAAGAAAAAGGGTAAATCGAAAGCGAGGAAGAGCGCACGCAAGGCCAACGGCCATGGGCGTTCGGGTTCGAAGGGGGGACGGTCGTGAGCAAGCGCTCCAGCAAGAAAGCCCATGCAGGGTGGCAGGGGAAGCACGCGTTGGCGATCGCGGTTGCGCTTGTCTCGCTGACGTTCGTCAGCTCGGCGTCTGCAGCGGAAGTCGCAAAGCCGGGCTTTCAGGTTGAGACGGTCTCTTATCCGACGATCATGAAGCCGGGAGGCAAAGGCTTTGTTGTCGTGCAGGTGTTCAATACCGGCGCGGGATCGACTAGCGGCACGGTGACCATGACTGACACTTTGCCACCGGGGCTGGAAGCATTGCCGGGGGCGGGAGCGATGGAACCGGGTGGAGCAATGGAAAGAGAAGAAGTCGAAGAATACGAATTCGGGGACGAACAGAACGAAATCGACGAGGCAGAGTTTGGCAGGGGGGAAGCATCTACTGAACAGCTGAGAGTGTGGAACTGCTCTGGCACCACCGTGGTCACGTGTACGACGGGCCCGGGCTATGAAGGAGTCCAGCGTCCGATTAAGTCAGGATATGCGGGACGCATAGGCATCCCGGTGAAGGTGGTCGGCTCCCCGGAAACCGGCGCGAACGTGGCGAAGGTGAGCGGTGGTGGCGTGTCGACCCCGGCGGAAACATCGAATCCCGTCACGATCGGCACTGGGTCTACTGGTTTTGGCATCGACGGATTCGACGGCTGGCTGACGACAGCGGAAGGCGCGTCAGCAACACAGGCCGGCTCGCATCCCTATGACCTGCAGTTGAACTTCAATCTCGACTCAGACGCGAACGGGACGACGGGCGGCACGTTGCGCAACGCCATCATCAACCTGCCGCCGGGCATCATCGGCAACCCGTACGCCGTGCCCCGCTGCAGTCGCCAGCAGTTCCTCCACGGCTTTGAAGCGTGTCCCGCGGAGACCCAGGTTGGCGTCGACAGGCCGGCGCTGCCCACTCCTTCTCTGGGCGAATTGAAGAAAGGCGAATTCCAGTTGCGGCTGCCGGTCTACAATCTGACGCCGCCGCCCGGGGTGCCGGCCGAGTTCGGCTTCACGGCCCAGGGAACGACGATCCTGATCGACGCCGGCGTGCGCAGCGGCTCCGATTACGGTATTACGGGGAGCGTCCGCAACCTTTCATACCACGTGGTGGCGAATCGCATCACCCTCTGGGGTGTCCCATACGAAGAAAGCCACAAATTCGAACGTTGTGGGGATACAATCGATGGCGCCTACAACTGCGGCCTTCCTGCCCCCGCGGTAGCGCCACAGGCGCTGTTGACGCTGCCGAGCTCTTGTGAAGGGCCGCCGATATTCCATCTGACAGCCGACAGCTGGAAGCCCGGTGAACCCGCGGCGAGCAAGAGCTTCACGTTGCACGGTCCTCTCGGCGAACCGTTGGGAATCGCGGGCTGCGAACACTTGAGCTTCAGCCCGTACCTGAGCGCATCGCCGGACACTTCATACGCGGACACGCCGGCTGGGCTGACGGTCGACGTCAAAGTGGCGCAGGAAGGGCTGATCGCGGCAAAGGGGGTTGCCACTTCAAACATCAAGGGCACGACGGTGACCCTGCCCGAAGGTGTGGCAATCAACCCGGGGCAGGCCGCCGGGCTGACGGCGTGCGGTCCCTCAGAAGACGGGCTGACGACGGAAGCCGAAAAGGCGGAAGGGCAGGAAGACAACGACCCTGCTCATTGTCAGGGCTCCTCCCGTGTGGGGACAGATGAAATCGTAACGCCGCTGCTTGCCAAACCGTTGCAAGGCAGCGTCTACGTGATGCCGTCGAACCCGCCGCACGTGCAGCTGCTGGTTACGGCCGAAGGCGAAGGCGTATCTCTGAAGCTCGTCGGCGACGTGCATCTGAACGAACAGACCGGCCAGCTGGTCACGACGTTCTCGAATACGCCGTCGCTGCCGTTCACGGATTTCAAGCTGTCGTTCAGCGGCGGTGGGCAGGCGGCACTGTCCACGCCGACGCGCTGTGGCACGTACACGACGACAAGCGACTTCACGCCGTGGAGCAGCCCAGCTGTGGAAGACCTGTTTCGCTCCAGCAGCTTTGCGGTCACGGCCGGCACCGGTGGCGCGGCTTGTCCTGCCAGTGGCGCGCTGCCGTTCACCCCGTCGATGGTCGCGGGCTCGACCACCGATCAGGCCGGCGGGTTCACGGACTTCTCGCTGTTGTTGACCCGCCAGGACGATCAGCAGCGGATCGCGAGCCTGAAGTTCAAGACGCCCGAGGGATTGCTGGGGATGATTAGCAAGGTGCCGTTGTGCCCCGAAGCGCAGGCGAACGCCGGCACGTGCTCGAATGCCTCGCAGATCGGGCACACGGTCGTTGCGGCCGGTCCCGGCCCGTATCCGCTGGTTGTGCCGCAGCCCGGCCAGGGGCCGGCGCCGATCTACCTGACCGAAGGGTACAAGGGCGCTCCGTACGGGTTGAGCATTGTCGTGCCGCTGCACGTCGGCCCGTTCGTGCTGCCGACTCAGATCGTGCGGGCGAAGATCGAAGTCGACCCGCGCACGACCGAACTGACGGTCACGACCGATCCGTTGCCGCAGGTCATTGGCGGTGTTCCTGCCGATCTGCGTGCAATCGACGCGGTCATAGACCGGCCAGGATTCATGTTCAACCCGACCGGTTGTCAGCCGGGCAGCTTCTCCGGCAGCGCGACTGGCGCGGAAGGGTCGAACGTCCCGATCAGCACGCATTTCCAGATGGGATCGTGCAAGAGCCTTACGTTCAAGCCTGATTTCAAGGTCTCGACGAACGCGAAAACGTCACGCAAAAATGGCGCCAGCCTGGATGCGAAGATCATCTACCCGAAAGGGCCGTTCCCGGACAACCAGGCTTCGATCCAGTCGAACGTCAAAGCGGTCAAGGTGGACCTGCCAAAACAGCTGCCGTCACGCCTGACCACGTTGCAGAAGGCATGTCCGGCCAGGACCTTCGAAGCCAATCCGGCGGCCTGCCCGGCCGGCTCGATGGTCGGCTCGGCCAGCGCACAGACGCCGGTGTTGCCGGTCACGCTCACAGGGCCCGCCTACTTCGTCTCCTATGGTGGCGCGAAGTTCCCGGAACTGGTGATCGTGCTCCAAGGCTACGGCGTGACCGTGCAGCTGCATGGTGAAACGTTCATCAACGAACACACCAACATCACCTCAAGCACATTCCGGCAGGTGCCCGACGTCCCGATCGAAAGCTTCGAGCTACGGCTGCCGCAGGGGCCAAACAGCGCGCTGGCGGCGATCGGGAACCTCTGCAGCAAGCCGTTGAAGATGCCGACCGCCTTCACCGGCCAGAACGGAGCCACGCTCAAACAATCCACTCCGATCACTGTCAATGGCTGCCCCAAGCACAAGCACAAGAGCAAGCTCAAAGCCAAGGCGCACAAGAAGAAATGAGATGAGCGCCTCTCGCTCAGCGTCGCCGCCGGTCGCGGCGACGACGCGCAAGGGCAGGTCCTACGAACTGCGCCCACCGCGCAAGGGCGAGCGGGTGGTGCAGATGCAGCGCCGGCGGTTGATGTTGGCAATCGTCGAAGTGGCGGGTGACGGCGGCATCGAGGCAGCGACGGTGGGGCGCGTCTGCGAGCAGGCCGGCGTGTCGCGGCGTACCTTCTACGAGCTCTTCAGCGACCGCGACGATTGCTTGTTGGCCGCGTTCGAAGCGCTGTTGGAACGGCTGGGCAATGGCTTGGCCGAGGCCTACCATCGCCCAGCCCGGTGGATCGACGGCCTGCGCGATGCGTTGCAACTGCTGCTCGAACGACTCGACCGCGAGCCGCTGGCGGCGAGATTGTGCGTCGTTGAGAGCCTGCGGGCTGGCCCTGAGGTTGTCGAGCGCCGCCGTGCGGCGGTCGAGGCTCTGGTCGACGCTGTGGACGAGGGCCGCGCAGCGGCGCGATCGGGATCGGAGCCGCTGCCGTTGACGGCCCAGGGCGTGGTCGGCGGGGTGCTGTCGGTCGTCCATTCGCGGCTGTTGGAGCGCCAATCGAGCACCGGCACGGATGACTCGCTGCTGGGGTCGATCGGCGAGTTGATGGCGATGATCGTCCACCCTTATCTAGGTGTGGCCGCCGCACGGGAAGAGCTGGAGCGGCCCCTGCCGAAGCTGGCGCGCGCGGTCGAGCGCTCAGACTCCGACCCGTTTCGTGGCTTGCCGATCCGCTTCACCTACCGAACGGCATTGGTACTAGCCACAATCGCCCGGTCGCCGGGCGCTTCAAACCGGGATATAGGCCGCGCCTCGGGCATCGCCGACGACGGCCAGGTCTCGCGTCTGTTGGCGCGTTTGCGCGATAGCGGCTTGATCGAGAACATCGGCGGCGGCCACCGCCACGGTGAGGCCAACTCCTGGACGCTCAGCGCTCGCGGCCGAGTGATCCAGGAGACGATCGACGTTGGCTAGAACCGCGCCGGAGCGTGCTCGACGGGCTGCTCGAACAGGCCCGGCTTGACCACTTCCAGCTTGCGCGCGAAGAAATCGCGGAAGAACGGCCGCGAGATCACCATCAAGACCAAGCCGAGCAGCATCCCGCCGATCCCCATCCACAGCGGCAGCGTAATGCCAAGGATCGGTTTGGATGAGACGTTTTCGGCCTTGCTGTAGTAGTCGATCGCATAGCCAGCGACCCCGAACAGCATCAGCGCCCCGATCAGCGGCGCCACGCCGAGCAGCACGAAGTCGCGCGCGCTGTTCATCAGCTCACGGCGATAGAAGACGATGCAGGCGATTCCGGTGAAGCCATAGTAGAAGCAGATCGGAAAGCCGATCGCCACGATCGAGTCTTCCAACGCGCTTTCTGAGAGGTTGAGGATCACGAGCGTCCAGGCGATCGAGGCACCGCCCATCAGCAGTGTCGAGAAGCTGGGCGTCAGGTAGCGCGGGTGGACTTTGCCGAACGCCCTCGGAATCGACTTCCAGTAGGCCATCGACAGCGTCGTGCGCGCCGTCGGCAGGATCGTCGTCTGCGTCGAGGCCGACGCCGAGGTGAGCACGGCGATTATCAGAAGCTTGTCCCAGGGGAAGCCGAAGACGCTTGAGCCGAGCACGGACAGGACGTCGGACTGGTTGGCTTCGTTGGTCAGCAGCGCGGTCCCGCCGACGGCCTGGCCGGCGGCGGAGACGATCACGTAGATCAAGACAAGCAGGATCGTGGACATCACCGCCGCCCGCCCGGGCCCCTCGTTGGCGTCTTCGGACTCCTCGTTGACCGATACCCCCGAGTCCCACCCCCAGTAGATGAAGACGCCGAGCAGCACCCCGTCGATCATCGCTTTGAAGTTCATCGCAAACGGGTTGAACCAGGACAGCGCCGGCTCGATCGAGTTGTGTGGATGGTTGGCGTAGACCTTGACCAGCGCCACGGTCGCAAACGCGCCAAGGATCAGGATCTCGGCTGAGAGCAGGACCTGCTGGATGCGCGCGGACAGCTCGATGCCGCGGTAGCAAATCCAGGTCATCAGCGCGATCCAAACCACAGCGGCGACGATGATCGCCGGCAGCGATTCGCTCAGTTCGGTGAACCCGAACAGCTTGAAGGTGTAGATGCCGGCGATCTGCGCGAGCGAGGCCATCACCAGCACGTCTGCGAGGAAGATCGCCCAGCCGTTGACCCAACCCATCCCGGGCCCGAGCGCGCGCGTCGTCCAGGCGAAGGTTGTGCCGGCGTCGGGGTCGGCGCGGTTGAGCCCGCGGTAGGCGCCGGCGATCAGCAGCATCGGCACGAACGAGACGAGCAGCACCGCCGGCGCGTGCAGGCCGACGCCGGAGACGGCGACGATGAAGCCGAGCGTGGCGGCGAGCGAGTAGGCTGGCGCGGTCGAGGCGACGCCGATGACGAGATTCGACAGGTAGCCAATGGCGTCTTTCTTCAGCCCCTTGTCGACGACCTGACCAGCCTGCGTGTCGATTGCCACAAGCAAAGGCTAGGAACGAAGCGGCGCACGCACAAGGTGCGCAAGCGCCAAGATGTCACACCAGCGTTGTCCATTTGGGCCAACGGCTGGACGGCTTGTTGAACGCATGGTGCATTGTGAGAGCCAATTGTGCGCGCTACCGTTGTCCGTGGTGTCTATGCCGGTCGATACGCAGACGATGGACGCGAGCGTGCTCTCAAGGGACGATCTGCAGCCGCTGGCCAAGCGCCACCTGTGGATGCACTTCACGCGCATGGGCGCCTACGACGATGCCGATGTGCCGGTGATCGAGCGCGGCGAGGGCTGCTACGTCTACGACAGCGACGGCAAGCGCTACCTCGACGGCCTCTCGGCGCTGTACTGCGTCAACGCGGGCCACGGCCGTGCCGAGCTGGGCGAGGCTGCTGCCGAGCAGGCCAAGCAGCTTGGCTTCTACACAAACTGGAGCTACGCGCACCCGCGCTCGATCGAGCTGGCCGCGCGGTTGGCAGAGCTCGCGCCCGGCGACCTCAACCGCGTGTTCTTCGTCAGCGGCGGCTCGGAGGCGGTCGAGTCGGCCTGGAAGCTCGCCAAGGCCTACCACGCCGCCTGCGGCGAGCCGCGCAAGCACAAGATCGTCTCGCGCCAGCTGGCCTACCACGGAACCTCGATGGGCGCGTTGACCGCCACCGGCCTGCCACCGCTGCGCGAGCCGTTCGAGCCGCTGACTCCCGGCGGGCACCACGTGCCGAACACCAACTCCTATCGCTGGGCCGAAGACCGCGACCCGATGTGGGCAGCGGACGCGATCGACGAGGCGATTCTGTTCGAGGGGCCGCACACGGTCGCGGCGGTGATCCTTGAGCCCGTCCAGAACGGCGGCGGCTGCTTCGTGCCGCAGGACGGCTACTTCCAGCGCGTGCGCGAGATCTGCGACCGCCACAAAGTGCTGCTCATCTCCGACGAGGTGATCTGCGGCTTCGGTCGCCTCGGCCACTGGTTCGGCGCCCAGCGCTACGGCGCGCAGCCGGACCTGATGACGGTGGCCAAGGGCATGACCTCCGCCTACGCGCCGATGGGCGCCGTGATCGCCTCCGACCGCGTCGCCGAGCCGTTCCTGCACGGCCATGCGATCTTCAACCACGGCTTCACCTTCGGCGGCCATCCGATGGCCTGTGCGGTGGCGCTGGCGAACATCGAGCTGATGCAGCGCGAGGACCTGTGCGGCCACGTGCTCGCCAAGGAGGACGAGTTCCGCGCGATGCTTGAGTCGCTGCGCGACCTGCCGATCGTCGGCGACGTGCGCGGCGCCGGCTACTTCTGCGCGATCGAGCTGGTCAAGGACCGCGAGCGCAAGCAAACCTTCGACGCCGAGGAGTCCGAGCAGCTGCTGCGCGGCTTCCTCTCGGGCGCCCTGTTCGAGCGGGGCCTGATCTGTCGCACCGACGATCGTGGCGACCCGGTCGTGCAGCTGTCGCCGCCGCTGATCGCCGACTCCGAGCAGTTCGCGGAGATCGAGTCGATCCTGCGGCCGGTGCTGGCCGAGGCGTGGGAGCGGACCGTCCGGCGTTAGGGCGGTCCAAGGATGAGGACGAGCGCATGTTGAGCGTGCAGGGCCTGGTGGACGAGCTGGGCCTGACGCTCGCAACCGGCGAGGAGAACGCCGGACGCACGGTCCGCTGGGTGCATTCGACAGAGCTGCTCGACCCGACGCAGTGGCTGCGCGGCGGCGAGCTGCTCTTGAGCACGGGCCTACAGCTCGCAGGTGCCAAGGTTCAGCGCGAGTTCGTGGAGCTGCTCGCCGACCACGAGATCGCCGGCCTGGGCTTCGGCACGGGGTTCGTGCACAAGAAGATCCCCGCGGCGATGCTCGGCGCCGCGCGCAAGCGCGGCTTCCCGCTGTTCGAGGTGCCCTACGAGCTGCCGTTCATAGCCGTCACCGAGCGCGTGTTCGCGCAGTTGCTCAACGAGCGCTACGAACTGTTGCAGCGCAACATGGCGGGCGACGTCCTGGCCGAGGCGCTGACCGGCCGCCTCTACCCCGACGAGCTGCAGGCGCGCTTGCGCCCGTTTGGGATCGGCGAGAGCGCGGCGGTGTTGGCGTTTGCCCTGCGCGAGCCGGGCGCGGCGGCGCCGACGCTTGAGCCGCTGCTTGAGCGCCTGGAGGCGCACGCGCTGGTGGCGACGCGCAACGGCCTGCTGTGTGCGGTGATCGACTGCGACGCGGCCGATCAGGAGCGCCCGGTGAAGCTGGCACGGCGCGTGCGCGAGGAGCTGCGCACCCGCTACGGCGACGTGCGTGCCGCCGCCTCACGGCCGGCGGCGACGCACATGCTCAGACGCTCCTTCCACGAGGCCCGCTGCGCGCTGGAAGCCGTGCGCCTGGCCAACGGCAGCGCCCCGGACGTCGCCTCCTACAAGGACCTCGGCGCCTTCCAGCTCTTGCTCTCGCTGCAGGACGACGACGCGCTGGCCTCCTACACCAGCTCGGTGCTCGGCCCGGTCGAGCAGGACGAGGGCGAGTACGGCGACGAGCTGCTGCGCTCGCTGGACACCTTCATCGAGAACAACGGGCACTGGGAGCGCGCCGCGCAGGCGCTGTACTGCCACCGCCACACGCTGCGCTACCGGATCAAGCGCGTCGAGCAGCTGACGGGCCGCGACTTCTCCCAGGCGCGCGACCGGATCGAGTTCTGGCTGGCGCTGCGGGCGCGGGAGCTGGCGCGGTGATCGTCGGCGTCCCGACTGAGATAAAGCCCGACGAGTACCGCGTCGCGATCACGCCGGCGGGCGTGCGCGAGCTGTGCGCCCGCGGCCACGAGGTCTTGATCCAGGCGGGCGCGGGCGTGGGCAGCGCGCTCGCCGACGAGCAGTTCGTCGCCCAGGGCGCGCAGATCGCCGACGACGCCGAGGCCGTGTTCGCACAGGCCGAGCTGGTCCTGAAGGTAAAGGAGCCGCAGCCGGGCGAGCTGGACCTGCTGCGCCCCGAGCAGACGCTGTTCACCTATCTGCACCTGGCGGCCGAGCCGCGGCTGGTCGACGCTCTGCGCCGCTCGGGCGCCACCTGCATCGCCTACGAGACGGTCGAAGACGCAGACGGCCGCCTGCCGCTGCTGGCGCCGATGAGCGAGGTCGCGGGCAAGATCGCCACGCAGGCGGGCGCCTTCATGCTGGAGAAGCCGCTCGGGGGACGGGGCATCCTGCTCGGCGGCGTGCCGGGCGTGGCGGCGGCGACAGTGCTTGTGATCGGCGGTGGCGTCGTCGGCATGAACGCGGCCTTCATCGCGATCGGGATGCAGGCCGACGTGTTCGTGTTCGACCGCTCGATTGACCGCCTGCGCGAGCTGGAAGTCGCATTCGGCGGCCGTGCCTCGACCGTCCACTCCTCGGCTTTGGCGATCGAGCAGATGCTGGGCCAGGCCGACCTGGTGATCGGGGCGGTGCTCGTGCACGGCGGCCGCGCCCCCCACGTCATCTCCCGCGAACAGCTGGCGTTGATGAAGCGCCACGCGGTGCTGGTCGACGTCTCGATCGACCAGGGGGGTTGCTTTGAGACCTCGCGGCCGACCACCCACTCCAACCCAACTTTCGAGGTCGACGGCATCACCCACTACTGCGTCACCAACATGCCGGGCGCCGTCCCGATCACCTCCACCTACGCGCTCACCAACGCCACGCTCCCGTACGTCCTGGAGCTGGCCGATGGTGTGCAGCGGGCGTTGGCGCGCAGCCTGGCGTTGCGTGGCGGGGTCAATGTGCGCGCCGGCGAGATCGTGCACCCGGCGGTCGCGCAGGCCTTGACGGCGGCCGGCGGAAGCGTGGACGGAGCTTTCGCACCCCGGCAAGCGCGCCAAACCATCCCATCAGAAACCTAGCCCGAGCAGACATCCCAGCAAGGAGATCCGCCGATGGCCACCGCCACTCAATTCCTGCGCAACCTGATCGACGGCGAGCCGAGCGGTGGCGACTCGGACACGATGGCTGTGTTCAACCCGGCCACCGGCGAGGAGTGCTGGCGCGCTCCGATCTCAGATGCCGGCGAGGTCGATCGCGCCGTGCGCGCCGCCCGCCGCGCGTTCGAGCGCTGGTCGCAGACGACGCCGGCCGAGCGCGCCGCCGCGCTGCTGGCGCTGGCCGACGCCGTGGAGGCGAACGCCGAGTCGCTGGCGCGGCTGGAGGCGCTGAACGCGGGCAAGCCGCTGGCCGCCGTCGCGTCCGACGAGCTGCCGGTGATCGCCGACAACCTGCGCTTCTTCGCCGGCGCCGCGCGCACGCTGGAGGGCCGTGCCGCCGGCGAGTACCTGCAGGGCTACACGTCGTTTGTGCGCCGTGAGGCGGTCGGTGTGGTCGGCCAGATCACGCCCTGGAACTACCCGCTGATGATGGCGGTGTGGAAGATCGCCCCGGCGCTCGCGGCCGGCAACACGGTTGTGCTCAAGCCGGCCGAGACGACGCCGGTGACGACGCTGCGGCTGGCCGAGCTGGCGGCGGAGATCCTGCCGGCCGGCGTCTTTAACGTCGTCTGCGGCCCGGGCGAGCCGACGGGCCAGGCGCTGCTTGAGCACCCCGAGGTCGACATGCTCTCGTTGACGGGCTCGGTGGCGACGGGCAAGCACGTAGCGCGCACCGCCGCGGACAGCCTCAAGCGCGTGCACCTGGAGCTGGGCGGCAAGGCCCCTGTGGTCGTCTTCGACGACGTTGACATGGCGGTCGCGATGGAGACGATCGCCGCGACCGGCTACTACAACGCGGGCCAGGACTGCACGGCGGCCACGCGCGTGCTGGCGGGCGCATCGGTCTACGACGACGTGGTGGCGGGCCTGGCCGAGCAGGCGCGCGGCCTGGTGCTCGGCGACACGCTTGCCCCCGAGACGACGCTCGGACCAGTCAATTCTGAGCGCCAGTTGGGTCGTGTGAGCGGGTTTCTGGAGCGCAGGCCGGAGCGGGCGGAGGTGGTGACCGGCGGCGCTGCCGCGGCGCGGCCGGGCTTCTACTTCGAGCCGACGGTCGTCGCGTCCTTGGAGCAGGACGACGAGCTGATCCAGTCGGAGGTCTTCGGCCCGGTGATCACGGTGCAGCGCTTCTCTGAGGAGGCGCAGGCGATCGAGTGGGCCAACGCCACCGGCTACGGCCTGGCCTCGTCGGTGTGGACGCGCGACGTCGGCCGCGCGCTGCGCGTGAGCAAGGCGCTGCGCTTTGGCTGCGTGTGGATAAACGACCACATCCCGCTTGTGTCCGAGATGCCACACGGTGGCTTCAAGGAGTCAGGCTACGGGAAGGATTTGAGCATCTACTCGCTTGAGGACTACACGGTGCTCAAGCACGTGATGGCCAGTCTCGCGTAGCACCTGCCCGATCCCCGGCGTCAAGCGTTGACAGCCGTTGACGTACGTGTTTAGATCGGCTTAAGATGGCGTCCAGGGAGGGATCGTGAGCGCAGTGGCAACGCCACGCGAGCGCGGTCGCATCGAGCTGATGTCGCGCGTACGACTGCGCCGTGAGGAGCTCGAAGAGGCCGTGTTCGCGCGCATGCTTGAGGGCGACTACGTCTCCTCAGGTGACGGCGACGCCGAATACGTCGCCGGCCTGCGCGCCACTCTCAAGGCAGCGGTCGAGTACGCGCTCGACACGCTCGAACCCGACGACGTCGAGGCGGGCCCGGCGCCGCCGCAGGCGATCGCCCAGGCGCGCCGCGCCGCCCGCCTCGGTGTCAATCTCGACACGGTGCTGCGCCGCTACGTGCTCGGCAGCACGATGCTCGGCGACCTGCTGGTCGAGGAGGCGGGCAACAGCGACCTCGGCGAGCACCCGATGGTGCTGCGCGAGGTGCTGCGCGAACAAGCGGCGGTGCTGGAGCAGCTGCTGGCCTCGATTACCGCCGCCTACAACGCCGAGCTCAAGCGTGGCAGCGACTCGTCCGCACGGCGCCTGGTCGAGCACGTGCAGGCGCTGCTGACGGGCGCGCCGGGCGACCTGCGCGACCATGGCTATGACCTCGACGGCTGGCACATCGGCGCGATCGCGACCGGCGCCAGCGCCGCCGGCGAGCTGCGGCGCGCGGCCGAGGCGCTGCAGGCGAGCCTGCTGTACGTGCCGTGCGGCGATCACATGGCGTGGGCATGGCTTGGCGGACGCGGCGCGATCACCGTCGCCGACGTCGAGCTGGCGCTGCTCGGCGGCCGGCTCGGCACGCCTGCCTCGGTCGCGCCCACTCGCGCCCCCGGTCGCTCGGGCGGCCGCGAGCTGGCGGTCGCGCTCGGCGAGCCGGCCTGGGCGCTTGAGGGCTGGCGCTTGACCCATCGCCAGGCGCAGGCCGCGATGCGGGTGGCGCTGCGCGCTCCGCAGCCGCTGACCCGCTATGCCGACGTGGCGCTGCTGGCGGCGGTGCTGCGCGACGACCTGCTTGCCGACTCGATGATCGAGGTGTACCTGTCCCCGCTCGGCGACCGGCGCGGCGCGGGCGCGCCACTGCGCGAGACGCTGCGCGCCTATTACAAGGCCGACCGAAATGCTTCTTCGGCCGCCAGCGCGCTCGGCGTGACCAGGCACACCGTCGAAAACCGCCTGCGCGCGATCGAGGAGAAGCTCGGCCATACGCTGCGCACGCGCCAGGCCGAGCTGGAAGTGGCTTTGCGGCTGGAGGAGCTGACGCACGGGATCGGCTGAGCCCGCCTCGTGCTACTGCCGGCGCAGGCCGGCTCAAAGCGTGACGCGTGACTCGATCGGCCGGTTTGTCACTTGGCAATGTGGTAAGCGGCATGCTGCAATGTGCGTATTGCCATTGACAGTATGGTCCATACAAGTATAGGTTTATCTCCTACCCGCTGCGGTGGCATAGCGGGTTTCACCGCTCGACTTGGGAGGGTTGGAGATGCTGTCTACACGGCGCTCTTATTTCGCACTGCTCATCGCCGGCCTGCTGGTCGCGATCGGCGTTCTGACCTTGACCGCCCCCGGTCAGCCGCGGGCCCTGGGCAGAGCAGCCACGGGAGAGGTGCCTGCCGCGACGGTTTCCAACCCGCTCGTTGTGCCTGATGTAGAGCGGCTCGATAGTGGTGAACAGGAGCACGACCAGCTGATCGCGGATCGCGCTAACCCGCAGGCTGTGTGGGCGCGACAGTCCTCTCGCACTCGCTATGAGCGTCTGTCCGGGGGCGCGGCGGTACGTGTGATCGGGGCGAGGGCGCCGGGGGTGTTGAGCGAGTCCTCGGGCGGGATCGGCGGACTGCCGCGAGGTGTCCGCGTGTCGCGTTATTTGAGTGCCGACTCGGCCCGGCTGGATCTGCCTGGGGGTAGGCACGCAGTTGTGGCATCGGTTGCGCCGTTTGCCGCGCGCACACCCTCGCATGGCTACTCGCCCGTCAATTTCACGCTTCACTGGACCGGCGGGAGCTTTGTAGCTGAGAACCCCGCTGCTCCTTTGGCGATTCCGTACGAGCTTGACAGCGGCGCGAGGCTCGATACGACTGGTGTGTCGTTGACGCCGCTCGATTCCTCTGGTGCTCTTGCGGGTGGCGTTGGTCGACTGGATGGTGGCGCGGTCGTGTATCCGAATACCGAGACCGACACCGACACGGCGATCAAGCCGATCGCGATGGGCATGGAGGTGTATGACACGCTGCGCTCGGTGCGTAGTCCTCAAGAGCTCTCTTACAAGCTTGGCTTGCCAAGGGGCGCATCGCTCGAACGGGCTGGCGGCAAGGGGCCGGTCAGTGTTATCGATGCAGGCCGCACCCTAGCTGTCGTCCTGCCTGCGACGGCTGTCGACGCGGCGGGCACGCCTGTGCCGGTGTCGATGAGGGTGTCGGGGCGGACGATCAGACTGCGGGTCGATCATCGAGCCGGTGACTATCTCTACCCGGTGGTGGTGGACCCGACCCTGATCGACTCCACACTGCAGTGGGGTGGGATGTGGCGGTTTGAAAACAGCCTCTCTAAACCATTGCTTCAGCAGCCGCTGGCAAAAGAAGGCTACGTTTGGGGGCTGTTCACGCTCGAAGCTGCCATGGCGAGCTCTTCCGGGCGTTTGCTCTATCCGACGCAGGGTGAATCGCGGATCTATGCGATGAGCATGGAAACTTCGGCGGAACTTCCGAGCGATGTTGAAAACCATCTCGTGATCGGCGGCGCGGCTGCAGCAGAACGCGAAGAATTCGAAGCCAGCACGACGCTTGAAAAAACGCACGGCAGAGGCTGGGCTACCGTGTGCGCGGCGGCCGGCTGCAGTTCGAGCGGCGGCACGGCGGGCAACATCGCCGCCTACTGGCTGAATTCGACTGGTTACATGGAAACTCACGGGGCTGCCGATGGTGGGCTGGTGTACGGGGCTTCTGTGTATATCGCGCAGAACAACGGCCCCTCGATCGAAAAGGACACGACCAAATGGTGGCGCTACGGGCTGAAAGAAGAATCAAACGTCTTCTACGGCAGTGGCGGCTGGATCTCTCAGGGCCATGCCGTTGCGCAGTTCAGCGCGAGCGACCCGGGTGTTGGGGTGAGCGAAGTTCAGTTCACGGCCGGCTCGGCGAAATGGAGCGTCAAAGGGGAATGCGTGACGGGCACGCCGCAGTGCTCGCCACAGACGTTCGTCGCGGCCGAAGCCAACAGCGGCGGCGGCCTGCCCGAAGGCGAACAGACGATCCAGGCGACTGCATACGACGGGATGGGCAGCAGCGCCACCACGACCGGCACGATTCGTGTGGACAAGGCGGCACCGCACGAAATCACGTTGAGCGGCCTCCCGGAAGGCAACGTGATCAACGACGCCACACAGGGCGGAGTGAAACTGGTTGCGCACGCCACCGATGGCGTTGCCGGCACGCCGAGCTCGGGCGTGGCCTCGCTGAAGCTGGCGATCGACGGCAGCGAAGTCGGGGCGCCCAACGGCAACTGCTCCCCAGGCCCATGTACGGCCACCGGCGAATGGACGATCAACGGCGAAGAGCTCGCGGTCGGCGAACACACGCTGACGGTCACAGCAACCGATGCCGCCGGCAACAGCGCCACCAGTAATACAGCCTTCAGTGTGCATCGTGCAACCCCAGTCTCGTTCGGCCCGGGGGAACTGAATCCCGTGACGGGAGAGCTCGACCTCGAAGAAGCAGACGTGTCGGTGTCGACCATTGGCGCTGCACTGAGCATCGCTCGTGGCTATGACTCACGAGAGCCAGCCGCGGGCACAGAAGGCGCCTTTGGCGCGCCCTGGTCTTTGAGCACCGCCGGCGCGCAGGAGCTCGTGCGGTCAGCCAACGGCAACATGACGCTTGTTTCGACCACCGGCGCAAAGAGCGCGTTCACGGCCAAGGGCGGCGGAAGGTTCGAACCGCCAAGCGGCGATGCAGGCCTTGTTTTGAGCGCAAACGAATACGGCTCCGAATACACGCTGCGGGACAACGGCTCGACCACTGTCTTCACGCACGTCAGCGACGACGACGAATCTGTCTACCGCGCGGCGATCGCGTCCGGCAAGGGCGGGTCGAACACGACGCAGTACTCCTACCAGTCGATCGGAGGGTTGGTCGAGCCCGAGGAGGAGCTTGGCCCGGTCCCGGCCGGGGTTTCGTGCACGCCGACGCTGAGCCCGGGCTGTCGCGCGCTGACCTTCAACTATGCGAGCGCCACGACGGCTACGGGTGAAGGCGAGAGCGAATGGGGGGATTACAACGGGCGTTTGACGCGCGTGTACTTCGCGACCGGTGAAGAAAAAGAAGGCAAAGTCGTTCAGGTCACAAAGACGGTCGCGCAGTACGCCTACGACAGCAAAGGCCGCCTGCGCGCCGAGTGGGATCCGCGCATCTCGCCTGCTTTGAAGACGATCTACGGCTATGACGCTGAAGGCCACGTGACCGCGATCTCGCCGCCCGGCAAAGAGAGCTGGGCGTTCACGTACGGCACGACCGCCACCGACACGCGTCCGGGCCGGTTGCTCAAGGCGACGCGCCCGCAGGCCTCGCAGGCGCTGTGGGGCGGTGAAATCCTCAAAAACACCGTCGCGCCGGCGCTGTCCGGCTCGCCGATCGTCAAAGTTCGACTGGCGGTCTCGGACGGCACCTGGTCGGGTGCTCCGATCGCCTTTGGGTATCAGTGGCAGGACTGCAACAGCGCCGGTGGCGAATGCAAGCCGATCGCGGGCGCCGTCAACCCGAACTACACGCCCGTGGCGGGCGACGTCGGTCACACGCTCATCGCTGCGGTGACTGCGACCAACGGCGGCGGCTCGGTGACGGTCGCTACCGCGGCAAGCGCGGTGGTTGGATCCTCGACGGGCGGCCTGGTCAGCGTCACGCAGTCGATCGAGGCGGGCGCGCTGAACGCGGTGTCGTGTATTCCCGGAACGACCGACTGCGTGGTCAGCGACAGCAAAGGCAACGCTTACTACGCGAGCAACGTGAGCGCGGCCTCGCCTGCGACATGGACGTCATGGTCCGGTCCCGGCCTCAGCCCGAGCGAGGCGCTGTCGTGCCCGACGACATCGTTCTGCGTGATCGCGGCCGGCGAAAAAGGCGGCTTCGGCGGCTACCTCTATTACGCGACGTCGCTGGGCGGCCCATGGACGGAAGGGATCGTGCCGGCCAACGGGGTCGATGCGCTCTACTGCGTGTCCTCCTCCTTTTGCACCGCCGCGCAGGACGGCGCCGGCTTCTTCCGCTACACGACCAATCCTGCATCCTCGTCGTGGCCGGTGGAGAAACAGGGCTCGGCCGCGATGAACGGCACCTTCTGCCTGTCTTCGTCTTTCTGCGCGATCGCCGACGCCGTCGGCAAGGTGCACATCGCCACGAGCACGGCGCAGGTGGAGTCCTCGGGCTGGACGGAATCGACGGTGGACGGCACGACAGCGCTCAACGGCGTGGCCTGCACCGCGACCAGCTCCTGCATTGCGGTTGACGGCTCGGGCAACGTGTTGAACCTGTCGGTTGGGGCAGGCGGGGAAGCGACTGCGACCAAACAGGGCATCGACCCGGCCAACAGCCTGACGGCAGTCACGTGCACCAGCTACACCTGCGTCACGGTCGACAACAAGGGCAACGTTTTCGTGTCAACCGACAGCGGCAAAACCTGGTCTGAGCAACTTCAGGTCAAACACGCTCTTACGAGCGTCTCGTGTTCGTCGGCGACGCTGTGCGCCGCCGTTGACAGCAGCGGCAACCTGACCGCCTTCGATCCGAGCTCGCTCCAAGCCGTCGAGGCGAACGGGCTGAACGCGATCAGCTGCGTGCCGGCAACGACCGATTGTGTTGCCACGGACAGCCAGGGGAGCGCCTACTACTCGACTAACGTGAGTACGACAGGCGCCGCGACGTGGACAGCATGGGCGGGACCAAGCAGCACCAGCCCGAGCGAGGCGATCTCCTGCCCGTCGACGTCGTTGTGCGTGATGGCCGACGGCAGCAAAGAAGACTCTGGTGGGAACGTCTACTACGCCACCTCGCTGGGCGGCTCGTGGACCCAGGCATCAAAACCGAGTTACGGGTCGGACGCGGTCTCATGCGCGTCCTCCTCCTTCTGCCTGGAGGGGCAGGACGGCTTCGGCTTCTTCCGCTACTCGACGAGCCCGGCATCGACGTCGTGGACCCTCAAAGAACAGGGCGCAAATGCGATGCGGGCCGTGTACTGCCTGTCATCGTCGTTCTGCGCGATGGTCGACAACGCGGGCAAGCTGTACGTCGCGACCAGCAAATCGCAGATCGAATCCTCGTCGTGGAAGGAAACGAGTGTGGATGGCGGCACATCGCTGAACGGCGTCGCCTGTACCTCCACGAGTTACTGCATGGCGGTGGACTCGGCGGGAAGCGTGCTCGATCTGACGGTCGGGTCGGCCGGCGAAGCGACCGTCGTCAAGCACGACATCGACGAAGCAAACAGCCTCACGGCGGTGGCGTGCTCCGGCAGCAGCTGTGCGACCGTGGACAGCCACGGCAACGTGTTCGACTCCACCGACGGAGGGAAAACCTGGGTCCCGCAGTACGCGCTTAAAGACGACTTGACCGGTGTGTCATGCGCGTCGAGCAAACTATGCGCAGCGGTTGACACGGCCGGGCACGTGTTCGCGTTCGACCCGTCGACAAGCTCTGTCGGCGAAGGCGAAGCGCGCCCGCCTCAGCCGGGAACCACTGTTGAGTACGGCGTGCCCGTGTCCGGGAGCACAGCGCCCTATCAGCTCAGCAGTGGAGAAACGGCAAAATGGGCGCAGAGCGACGTTCCCATTGAAGCGACCGCGATCTTCCCAGCGGACGAGCCGGTGGGCTGGCCGGCGCCGGACTACCGTCGCGCGACGGTCGACTATCTGGACATCGACGACCGCATCGTCAACGTCGCCGCGCCGGGCGGTGGGATCACCACCAGCGAATACAACTCTCATAACGACGTCATGCGCAACCTCACCGCTGACGATCGCGCGGCAGCGCTCAAAGAAGGGTCGAAATCAGCTGAAGTCGCGCAGACGCTTGACACGCAGAGCACCTACAACAGCGAAGGCACGGAGCTCACCAGCTCCATCGGGCCGCTGCACTCGATCAAGCTCGCCGGCGGGACCAGCGTGAAAGCGCGTCTGCACACCGTCTACAGCTACGACGAAGGCGCGCCGGAAACGGGCGGCCCGTATAGGCTCGTGACGAAGGTCACCCAAGGCGCGCAGATCAGCGGCGAACCGGAAGCCGACATCCGCACAACCAAGAAGTCCTACAGCGGCCAGCACGGCCTCGGATGGATCCTGCGCTCGCCGACGGCAACGACAGTTGACCCCTCGGGACTGGATCTCGTGCACACCACGGTCTACGACCCGAGCACCGGCAATGTCACCGAAACGCGCACGCCGGCGGCCGGTGCCGCCAACGAAACCTACCTCGGCTACGAATACGGATCGACCTTCGACAGTCGCGGCAGCGGAAACGGCCAGACCAACGGAGCGCAGGGAATCGCCATCGACTCGGAAGGAAACATCTGGGTGGCCGACACCGAAAACAACCGGATCGAGGAGTTCTCGGCCGGCGGCACCTTCATCCAGAAGTTCGGTGGCCCGGGCGCCGGCGAAGGCCAGTTGGAAGGGCCGACAGGAATCGCGATCGATCAATGGGGCGACATCTGGGTTACGAACACCGGCAAGGGGCTGGTAGAGGGCTTCACCAAAACCGGGACGAGCTTCCGCACGCTGGGAGGCGGCGGCCTGCTCAAAGAACCGTTGGGGATTGCCTACTCCAGCTACAACGAACGCCTCTACGTCGCCGACGCCGGTGACGGACGAGTCGTTTCGCTCAGCCGAAGTGTGGGAGGAGAAAACAGCGTAATCGGCAAAAAAGGCGAAGGTCACGGTGAATTCCTCTATCCCGAAGGGATAGCCGTCGACTCCTCTGGGGATGTCCTGGTGTCCGATTCAAGCAGCCGCATCCAGAAGCTGAGCGCGACCGGAGCCTATATCTCGGAACTCGGGAGTGGATACATCCACGATGCGGTTGGCATGACGTTTGACAGCAAAGGCGACATCGTGGTCGCAGGCGCCATAGATCACCGCATCGACCTGTTCTCCGCTTCCGGGACCTACCAGTACTCATTCGGCGAATACGGCAGCGGCGAAGGCCAGATGAGGTACCCGACCGGTGTCGCGGTCGATAGCGCCGATGACGTGTACGCGATGGATGCGGGAACGGACCGGATCGAGAAGTGGCTCCCCTCGGGCAGCACCCACAAAGTCCTGGGCAGCGGTGGCACGCACGGTGAGCAGACGATCTATTACACGGTGGGGTCCAACTTGGAAGTGCCTGGGTGCGGCAATCGCCGGGAATGGGCCGGTTTGCCGTGTGAGAAACGTCCGGCGGCGCAACCGGAAACGAGCGGGGTGCCGAACCTGCCGGTGACGACGACCACGTACAACTTGTGGGACGAGCCGGTGGAATCGGTGGAAGCCGTGGGGTCCTCTACGCGGACGAACGTGAACGTGTACGACGAAGCGGGCCGACTGGTCAAGGACACGGTCAGCTCATCGGTCGGGACGGCGCTGCCCGGCGTGGAATACGAATACAACTCGGAAACGGGAGATGCGACGAAGTCGAAGACAACGGTGGAAGGGACGACGCGCACGCTCGAATCGACGTACGACAAGCGTGGTGAGTTGACGTCCTACAAGGACGCGGACGGGAGCACGTCGAGCTTCTACTACGACCCGTACGGTCGCTTGGAATCGCTCAACGACGGCAAGGGCACCCAGACCTACACCTACGACACGACAACCGGCCTGATCACGAAACTGGTCGACTCCGCCGCCGGCGCGTTCACGGGCTCGTATGACGTGGAAGGCAACCTGACGAGTGTGGCCTATCCGAACGGGATGAGCGTGAATCACACGTTCGATTCGACGGCTAGCGAAACCGGGATCGAATACGTCAAGACGACGCACTGCTCCTCAGGTTGTGTGTGGTACAGCCAGGGCGAATCGCCGTCGGTCCACGGTCAGACGCTCAGCCAATCGAGCACTTTCTCGGCGCAGGCCTACACATATGACGCAGCGGGCCGGTTGACCAAGGCGCAGGACAGCCCGGCCGGGGAAGGCTGCACGACCCGGATCTACGCCTATGATCAGGAAACCAACGTCGACAGCCTGACCACCCGTGCTCCCGGCACCGGCGGGGTGTGCGCCAGCGAAGGCGGTGCCGCGGTCAACCACACCTACGACACCGCGAACCGTCTCACCGACGCCGGGATCGCCTACGACGCGTTTGGGGACATCACAAAACTCCCAGCCGGCGATGCTGGTGGACACGAACTGTCGAGCACTTTCTACGCCGATGAGACGCTGGCTTCGCAGTCCCAGAACGGGCAGACGCTCGGCTACTACCTGGACCCCGAAGGCCGCGACCGTCAGATCGTCTCGACGGGCACGACAAACTCGACGGTGACCTATCACTACGCCGGGGGTGGGAGCAGCCCGGCGTGGACCGAAGACACGACGGGGAAATGGACTCGCAACATCTACGGCCTCGAAGGCTTGGCGGCGACGCAGGGCGGTGGCGAAAGCCCTGTCCTGCAGGTCCACGACCTCAATGACGACGTCGTCGGCACGGCGTCGCTGAGCGAAACCGCGACCGGTTTGCTCTCCAAAGGCGATCAGACTGAGTACGGCGTGCCCCGTACCAGCACCCCATCGAAGTATTCCTGGCAGGGCACAGATGCGTTGCGCACAGAACTCTCTTCGGGTGTGATCGCGATGGGTGCTCGCTCCTACGTGCCGCAGATCGGCCGGTTCCTGCAGCCAGACCCGATCGAAGGTGGCTCAGCCAATGCCTACAGCTACACCTACGGCGACCCGGTCAACAGCTCTGATCCTAGCGGCGAATACACCGTCGCCACACCGACCTGGGTGAGTGGGTTCTTCGACGAACAAGCGGAAATCGCGACCGAAGCGGCGATCCAGAAGGCCGCCGAAGAACAAGCCGCCCGCGAAGAAGCAGAAGAAAAAGCGCGGGAAGCGGCTGAACAGGCCGCGGAAGAAGCCGCCGAAGCAGCGACGGAAACGTATACGGGTGGCAACAAAAAAGGCAAAGGCAAAAAAGGCCAGAAAGGCAAAATGAGGAGGGCCAGTCGTAACATCGCGATGACGACTAGCGGTGGAGCGGACGGCGGTGGCTATAAAGGGAAATACCACGGCAAACACAAAAAAGAAATCGAACCGAACAAACACTGCGAGCCCGGCGAAGTACAGGCCGAAAAAGGCGGGTACTGCGAAAAGGGCCCAGAAAAAGGGCAGCGCCCCGACCCGCCGATACCACCCCCAGGCATCGTGGGAGAAATCGGCGAAGACGCCAAAGAAGCCGTCAATGACTGCCTAGAGATCGGACTCTGCGACCTCTGATGCAGATGGGTTGCCTCGGCGGGTCACGCCGAGGCGACCCAATGGCGTCAGAACGCCAAAACGGTTAGGAATTTGTCGGGTTGGGTCGGGTCGGGTCGGGTCGGGTGGAGGGCGCATCGACTGCGCCGTTCGGCTTCAGCCCTGCCGAGGGTGAGCCAGCGTCTGGTAGATCGAGACGAACTGCGTCTTGAAGATGTTGCGCGCTCCGCGCAGGTACAGCCGCCACACGCGCAGCCGCTCGTCCCCCACGAGCTGGCGTGCGTGCTCGCGGTTGGCGTCCAGTCGCTCGATCCAGTGCGTGAGCGTCTGGTAGTAGTCAGCCCCGAACCCCTCGACGTGCTCGGTCGCGAAGCCGGCGCGTTCCAGCGCCAGCTGCGTTCGCGAGAGCTGTAGCGGCACCCCGTCGGGAAACACGAAGCGCTGGGTGAAGGCGCCGGCCTCTTCGGCTATGTCGGGACGCAGGCGTGCGATGCCGTGGTTGAGCAGGCGGCCTTCGTCCTTCAAGAGCGCTCGCAGCTGTCGTGCGTACAGGTCGATGTTGGCCTCGCCGACGTGCTCGACCATGCCGATCGAGGCGATCGCATCGAAGCGCTCGGCCTGGGGGTCGCGGTAGTCGGCGACGCGAACCTCGATCTTCTCGGAGAGCCCCGCTGCGGCCACGCGTCGGCGCGCCAGCTCGGCCTGGGGCGGCGACAGCGTGATGCCGAGCACGCTGGCCCCGTACTCGCGTGCCGCGTGGATGGCGAAGGCTCCCCAGCCGCAGCCGACGTCGAGCACGCGCTCGCCGGCTTTGAGCGCGAGCTTGCGGCAGACCGTGTCGAGCTTCTCGCGCTGCGCGTCCTCCAGGGTCGTCGCTCCGTGCGAGAAGATCGCGCAGCTGTAGGTCATCGACTCGTCAAGGAACAGCGCGAAGAAGTCGTTGGAGACGTCGTAGTGGTGGCGCACCGCGCGTTGGTCGCGCTCGCGCGAGTGGCGACGCCCATGCGGTCGCAGCTCCGCCTTGGGCGCGCGCGGCGGCAGCGTCAGGCCGCAGGCGCGCACGGCTGCGATCGCCACGCGCGCCTGTCTGGAACGATCCAGGTGCGGGCTCTGGAAATCGTCCATCAGCGCGATCACCTTGTCGAGGTCGTCGACCTCCAACTCGCCGGCGACGTAGGCGCGTCCGAGCCCGAGCTCGCCCGGCGCGCGCAGCAGGTGTGCGATCGCCTTTGGCGAGCGCAAAGTGAAGACCGGCCCGTCGCCGTTGCCGCCGGTTGGCGTCAGCTCGCTGCCGTCCCAGAAGCGCACGCGGAAGCGGCGCTCGGGCAGCGCACTCGATAGTTCGCGGCGCAACGGTTGTGTCTGTGCAAACGGCATCTCGCGCGCGTGCTACCTTCCCGGCTGAGCACCGCGATGAGCGTAACCGAAACCCAGCGTCCGGTCGCCGGCCCCGGCCCGGACGACATTCAGCCAGCCGCGCACGAGACGCTCGATCGCACGCTCACGGGGATCGTTACGGTAGCCCCCTTCATCGGCCTGGGGTTGGTGGGCTGGCAGCTGTGGGACGGGCTGCTGCACCGCTATGACGTGCTCGTGTTCGCGATCATGTACGTGCTGACTGGCCTCGGCGTCACGGTCGGCTTCCATCGCCTGTTTACCCACCGCTCGTTCAAGACATTCCCGGCGCTGCGCTTCGTGCTGGCGGCGCTCGGCTCGGCCGCGATCGAGGGGCCGGTGATCTCGTGGGTGGCGGACCATCGCAAGCATCATGCCTTCTCCGACCGCGAGGGGGACCCTCACAGCCCGCACGTCAACCGTAGCTCGACCCTGCGCGGCGTGCTCGCCGGCCTCGGCCACGCCCACGTCGGTTGGCTGTTCGTCCACAGCGAGCGAGGCTCGCGCGAGCGCTACGCCCCCGACCTGCTGGCCGACCCGGTCGTGTCGTTCGTGGACCGCACCTTCTTCGTGTGGGCACTCGGCGGCCTGGCGGTCGCGTTCGGCTTGGGCTATGCGATCGGCGGCACGCTGTCGGCGGCGCTGACGGGCCTGTTGTGGGGCGGCGCCGTGCGGATGCTGGTCCTGCACCACGTTACCTACTCGATCAATTCGCTGTGCCACTTCTTCGGTCGGCGCGCCTATGAGACGGGCGATCAGTCGCGCAACCTGGCGTGGCTTGCGCCGCTGTCGTTGGGGGAGGCCTGGCACAACAACCACCACGCCTTCCCGACCTCGGCCTATCACGGCCTCAGCCGTCGCCAGTTCGATCCCTCGGCGCTGGTGATTCGCACGCTTGAGGGCTTCGGCTTGGCGTGGGATGTTGTGACCGTCAGCCCGGAGCGGCGGGCGGCCAAGGCGACAGCCGCCTGAGATCCGGGTTCGACCACAGGGTGGGATCCGGGCTAGGCGTACCCCTCGGCGCTTGGCCTGGCTTTGCACTGTGGTAAGCGCCGCATGGCAATGTGCCAATTGCCATTGACATCTTGTAACAGTGGTGTGTACGGTCGGCAGGCGACTCGCTGCGGGAATCCTGGCGGGTGATCACGGCTCGGACTTAGGAGGGTTGGCGCATGTCGTCTTCTTGGCGCGTTTGTCTCACGCTGCTTGTTGCTGGCTTGCTGGTCGCGATCGCGACTCTGATCGGAATTTCGACCGGTGAAGGGAGCGCCGTCGCGGCGGTCGAAGCGGGCTATGTGTCACCTTCGACGGTCTCGGGGCTGCTGAGCGTCCCCGGTGTGGAGCGGCTCGACGGTGGCGAACAGGAAAGCGACCAGCTGATCGCCGACCGCGCCGACCCGGCGGCGGTCTGGGCGCGCCGGCTGTCGCGCACGCGCTATGAGCACCTCGGGAACAGCGCGGCGGTGCGTGTCATCTCACAGGCGGCGCCTTCCCTCTCGACCAAATCGCCCTCCGGCTTCGGCCAGTTGCCTGCAGGCGTGCGCGTGTCGCGTTATCTGGACTCGCACACGGCTCGGCTTGACCTGCCCGGTGGAAGGCACGCGATCATCGAGTCGCTTACGCCGGGAGCAACCCGGACATCCCATGGCCGCTACGCGGCACTGAACCTGGGCCTTCGCGAATCTGGGCAGGCTTTCGTCGCCGACAGCCCCGCGGTGCCGGTCGACATACCCCGCGATTTGGCAAGTGGGGTCAGGCTCGACGGAAACGGTGTGAGCTTGACCCCCGTCGGCGCATCGGGAGCGCCTCTCTCCGGGCACGGGCGCCTCGACGGAGGCGCGGTCGTTTACCCGAACACGGGCACCGCCGCCGACACGGCCGCCAAGCCGATCTCAACCGGCGTCGAGCTCTATGACACGCTGCGTTCGGTCGCGAGCCCGCAACGGCTCACCTACAGCGTGGGAATGCCGGATGGCGCCACGCTGGTTGCGGACAAATCAGGGACCGGCACGGCCAGTGTGGTGGCTGCCGGTCACACGCTGGCGGTAATCCCCACCGCCTCGGCAGTCGATGCGGCCGGTACGCCTGTGCCCGTCTCGACCAGTGTGTCCGGACACGCGATCGAGCTTCGGGTCGATCATCGTTCCGGCGACTATCGCTATCCGATCGTGGTGGATCCGACGGTGATCGACACCAACGTGGAAGGACTCTCTACCAACTGGCGAGTCGAAAACAGCAGTCCTTATGTCGACCCGCTTCTGGTCGAAATGCACGGGGAAGGTAAAGGGTTGGTCGCGAATATCTCGGGCCATTACGTCCCTCCGAGCTCTTGGGGCGCGCTTCTGTACCCCACCCAGGGTGAATCGCACATCTACGAGATGAGCATGGAATCGTCTGCCAGCATCCCGGCTGAAGTCGAAGGCAAATTGATTATCGCGGGTGCGCCGTCGCAAGCTGAAACAGGCACCTGGGAAGGCGTCGTCAACCTCGCGAAATCGTACGGCAAGAGTGTCGCCACGGTCTGCGTCGCGAGTTGTTCTTCGACTGGCGGGGCGGCTGGGAACATCGCCGCTTATTGGGTCAACTCAGTGTACGAAACCAAAAACTGGGGATCGATGCAGGTCTATGCGGCGTCGGTGTACATCGCGCAGAACAACGGTCCGACGATCGCGATCGACACGACCAAACCGTATGGCAAAAAAGGGGAACAGAACGTCTTCTATGGCGGTGGTGGATGGGTCAGCCAGGGCAAAGCCATCGCCGAGTTCGACGAGACGGACCCGGGGGTCGGCGTCAGGGAAGTCCAGTTCACCGCCGGCTCGGCGAAATGGACGGCATGGGGGGAATGTGCCAGCGGTTTGGTGCAGTGCTCGCGCGAACAGGCGACGGACGCCGAAGCCAACGGCGGTGGCGGGATTCCCGAAGGCGAACCCACGATTGAAGCCAAGGCGCTGGACGCGATGGGCAGCAGCGCTACCGCGACGGCGAAAATCAAGGTCGACCGTGCGGCCCCGCACGAAATCACGATCGGCGGTCTGCCGGAAGGAAATGTCATCAACGATGCTACGCAGGGTGGCATAAAAATAATCGGACATGCGACCGATGGCGTCACCGGCACGCCCAGTTCCGGCGTCGCGTCGCTGAAGCTGGCGGTGGACGGCCGCGAACTGGGCACGGCCAATGGCAGCTGCTCGCCCGGCCCCTGCACCGCAACGGGAGAATGGACGATCGACAGCGAAGAATTCGCCGTCGGCGAACACACGATGACGGTCACCGCGACCGATGTCGCCGGCAACAGCGCCAGCGGCGAAACCACATTCAGCGTCCATCATGCCAGCCCGGTCGCCTTCGGCCCGGGCGAACTGAACCCCGTGACGGGCGAGTTCGACCTCGAAGAAACCGATGCGTCGGTGTCGACGACCGGGGCGCCGCTGAGCGTCGTCCGCGCGTATGACTCACGCGAGCCGACCGCCGGCGGCGAAGGCCCGTTCGGCGCGCCGTGGAGTCTCGGCACCGGCGGGGCGCAGGAGCTCGTGCGCTCGCCGAACGGGAGCATGACGCTGACAGCCAGCAGTGGTGCGATGACCATCTTCACCTACAAAGCTGGGAAATTCGAACCGCCGGCAGCAGATGCGGGACTCACGTTGAGCGTAAACCCGGAATACACGGAATACACGCTCAGAGACAAAGGCTCGAGCACGGTCTTCAAGCACGTGAGCGGCGACAGCACGGCTGTCTATCGCGCGCTGCTTGCCTCCGGCGTCACCGGCTCCAACACGACGCAGTACTCCTATGGGCCCGTTGGCGGCAAGGTCGAGCTGGAAGAGGAGCTCGGCCCGATCCCCGCCGGCGTGTCGTGCGCGCCGACCCTGAATCCGGGCTGCCGTGCGCTGACTTTCAACTACGCGGGCTCGACTACCGCCACGGGCGAAGGGTCCGGGGAATGGGGCGATTACTCGGGGCGCATGACGCGCGTGTACTTCACGACCGGCGAAGAAAAAGAAGGCAAAGTCGTGCAGGTGACAAAGACCGTCGCGCAGTACGCCTACGACAGCAAAGGGCGCCTGCGCGCCGTGTGGGACCCACGGATCTCACCAGCATTGAAGACCACCTACGGCTACGACGCCGAAGGGCACGTGACCGCGGTTTCCCCCGCGGGCAAAGAGAGCTGGGCGTTCACGTATGGCACGACCGCGACCGACACCAGGCCGGGCCGACTGATCAAGGCGATGCGACCGCCGGCCTCGGAAACACTGTGGGGCGGCACGAGGCTTAAAAGCGCGGCGGCGCCGGTCCTGTCGGGCTCGCCGATTGTGAAAATCCGGATGACGGTCTCGAACGGCAGCTGGTCGGGTGGTCCTGTCGCCTACGGGTTCCAGTGGGAGGACTGCAACGGCTCCGGCGCCGAATGCAAGCCGATCGGAGGCGCGACCAACGCCAACTACACGCCGGTGACGGGCGATGTCGGACACACGCTGGTCGCTCAGGTCACCGCCACCAGCGGTGGCGGCTCGGTGACCGCGAGCTCCTCGCCCAGCGCGGTCGTCGGCGCAGGCACTGCTCCGAGCGTGACGCAGTCGGTGGAGGAAGGCGCGTTGAACGCGGTTTCATGCGTGCCCGGGACAACTGACTGCGTGGTCAGCGACAGCAAAGGCAACGCCTACTACTCGACCAACGTGAGCGCGACGTCCGCCGCTTCGTGGACGTCCTGGAGCGGTCCCGGCCGTAGCCCGAGCGAGGCGCTGTCCTGTCCGACCACGTCGCTGTGCGTGATAGCGGCGGGCGAAAAAGGCTGGGTCTACTACGCGACGTCGCTCGGGGGCGCATGGACGTTGGCCATCCAGCCCGCCAACGGGGTCGATGCCCTCTATTGCGTGTCGTCCTCGTTCTGCACCGCTGGGCAGAGCAACGCCGGCTATTTCCGCTATTCGACGAATCCCGCCTCCACGTCGTGGACGCTCGAGCAGCAGGGCTCGGTCGCGATGAAGGGCACGTTCTGCTTGTCGACTTCTTTCTGTGCGATCGCCGACGCGGCCGGGAAAGTGCACGTCGCGACGAGCACGGCTCAGGTCGAGTCCTCGACCTGGACCGAATCGACGGTGGACGGCACCACGGCGCTCAACGGCGTGGCGTGTACGTCTACGAGCTCGTGTGTCGCGGTGGACGGGGCGGGCAATGTGCTGAACCTCGCGGTCGCCTCGGGTGGGGAAGCGACGGCGACCAAACAGAACATCGACGGCAGCAACAGCCTGACGGCGGTGACGTGCAGCGGCTCGACGTGCGTGACGGTGGACAACCAGGGCAACGTGTTCATCTCCAGGGACAGCGGCAAAACCTGGATCGAGCAGTACCAGATCAAAGACGACCTCACCAGCCTCTCCTGCGCCTCCTCGACTCTCTGCGTCGCGGTCGACACGACCGGCCACACGATCCCGTTCAATCCAGGCACGGTCGTCGTGAGCGAAGGCGAAGCGCGCTCGCCCCAGCCCGGAACTGCGGTCGAGTACAACGTGCCGGTGTCCGGTGAAGGAGCGCCGTACTCGCTCAGCGGCGGCGAAGCCGCGAAATGGGCGCAGACCGACGTGCCGGTCGAAGCGACAGCGGTCTTTCCGGTGGACGAGCCCGTGGGTTGGCCGGCACCGGACTACCGTCGCGCCACGATCGACTACCTGGATCTGCAGGACCGCCTCGTCAACGTCGCAAGCCCGGGCGGCGGGATCGTGACGAGCGAATACAACTCCCACAACGACGTCGTACGAAACCTCAGTGCCGACAACCGGGCGGCAGCGCTCAAAGAAGGCGCGAAATCCGCTGAAGCGTCGCAGACGCTCGACGCGCAGAGCACCTACAACAGCGAAGGAAACGAGCTGCTGAGCACGCTCGGCCCGCTGCACACGGTCAAGCTCGCGAGCGGCGCTGTCGTAAAAGCGCGAGGCCACACCGTCTACAGCTATGACGAAGGGGCGCCGGAAACCGGCGGGCCATACAGGCTCGTCACGAAGGTGACCGAAGGCGCGCAGATCACGGGCGAACCCGAAGCCGATGTGCGCACCACCCAGAAGTCCTACGCCGGTCAGCACAACCTCGGCTGGACTCTGCGCGAGCCGACCTCGACCACCGTCGATCCGTCCGGTCTCGATCTCGTGTACAGCACGGTCTATGAAGCGAGCACCGGAAAGGCATTCGAAACACGGACCCCCGGCGCTGGGGCTCTCAGCGAAAAAATCCAGTCCTATTCCTACCAGTCGAGCTTCGGCCATCCGAGCGAACCAGAGGGGATCGCGCGGGATTCCGAAGGTAACGTCTACGTGGTCGACAAGGCGAAAAACTGCGTCGAAGAGCTCTCCTCAGGCGGCACCTTCATCCAGAAATTCGGAGGCTCGGGCAGCGGCGAAGGCGGCCTCAAAGAACCGATGGGCATCACCATCGACGGCAAAGGGACGATCTGGGTCGCCAACGCCGGCGGCAATCAAATCGTCGGCTTCGACAAAGAAGGCAAATTCTTGACGGGTATCGGGGTGGGTCTGAGCTTCCCGGCGGCAGTCGCCTATTCACCCTCCAACGGTCGCCTCTACATAACCGACACCGAAGTGAGCCGCATAGAGTGGATAAACCCCCAAGTCCCAGGCGAATACGGGATTTTCGGCAGCGAAGGCTCAGGCAACGGGCAGTTCATCGATCCTGAGGGGATCGCCGTCGACAAAGCGGGCAACGTATGGGTGGCCGACACCTACAACAGCCGTATCGAGGAGTTCAGCGCCTCCGGCAGCTACATCAGTCAGTTCGGCCACGTCGGCAGCGAAGAAGGCGGCCTGCACAATCCGACGGGCCTGGCGTTTGACAGCGAAGGGGACATATTGGTCGCCGATCGCCGCAACGAACGCATCGAGGCGTTCTCGCCGGCGGGGGTGTACCGGTACCAGTTCGGGAAAAGCGGCGAAGAAGAACGACTCTTGGATCCGTTCGCCATCGCGCTCGACAGCTCCGATGACGTGTTCATCGCTGAACGCGGCCGGGCTGTGGCGGAGAAGTGGGCCCCAGCCGGTGCCAATGGCGGCGCCCACGGCAAGCAGACGGTCTATTACACAGCCGCAACCAACGGCCAGGTAGCGGCGTGCGGCAAACGCCCTGAATGGGCGGGTATGCCGTGCGAGAAGCGGCCGGCGGCTCAGCCGGAAACGAGTGGGCTGCCAAATCTGCCGGTTACGACGATCACCTACAACATCTGGGACGAGCCGGTGGAATCCGTGGAAACCGTGGGGTCCTCGACGCGGACGAACACGAACGTCTATGACGAAGCGGGCCGGTTGACCAAGGACACGGTCAGCTCGTCGGTGGGGACGGCGTTGCCGAGCGTGGAATACGAATACAACCCGGAAACGGGTGATGCGACGAAGTCCAAGACAACTGTGGAAGGGACGACGCGTACGCTCGAATCTGTGTACAACAAGCGCGGTGAGCTGACGTCTTACAAGGACGCGGACGGGAATACGTCGAGTTTCTATTACGACCCATATGGGCGTCTTGAATCGCTCAATGACGGGAAGGGCACGCAGACGTACTCGTACGACACGATGACCGGGCTGGTGACAAAACTTGTGGATTCGGCCGCTGGGGCGTTCACGGGCAACTATGACGTGGAAGGGAACCTCACGAGCGTCGGCTATCCGAATGGGATGAGCGTGAACCACACGCTCGACCCGACGGGCAGCGAAACGGCGATCGAATACGTAAAGACGACGCATTGCTCGTCGGGTTGCGTGTGGTACAGCCAGAGCGAGTCGCCGTCGATCCACGGGCAGACTCTGAGCCAGACGAGCACGCTGTCGAGTCAGACGTTTACCTACGATGCGGCTAGCCGGTTGACAAAGACGCAGGACACCCCAGCCGGGGAAGGCTGCACGACCAGGATCTACGCCTACGATCAGGAAACGAACATCGACAGCTTGACTACCCGTGCGCCTGGAACAGGTGGGGTGTGCGCGAGCGAAGGCGGGACGGCGAGCAACCACACCTATGACACCGCGAACCGTCTCACCGACGCCGGGATCGCGTATGACTCGTTCGGGGACATCACGAAACTGCCGGCTGGGGATGCTGGTGGTCATGAACTGGCGAGCACGTTCTATGCGGATGAGACTTTGGCTTCGCAGTCGCAGAACGGGCAGACGCTCGGCTACTACCTGGACCCCGAAGGTCGTGATCGTCAGATCGTCTCGACGGGGACGGTCAACTCGACGGTGACCTACCACTACGCGGGCGACGGCAGCGGCCCGGCGTGGACCGAAGACACCTCCGGGAAATGGACCCGCAACGTTTACGGTCCTGGGGGTCTGGTGGCGACGCAGAACGGCGGGGAATCGCCTGTGCTTCAGATCCAGGATCTGAAAGGAGATGTCGTCGGCACGGCGTCGTTGAGCGAAACGGCGACGGGTCTGCTCTCCAAAGGCGATCAGACCGAGTACGGCGTGCCGCGGACGAGCAGTCCGCCGAAGTACTCATGGCAGGGCGGCTCGGCGTTGCGCACGGAACTGCCCTCGGGTGTGATCGCGATGGGCGCGCGCTCCTACGTGCCGCAGATCGGTCGGTTCTTGCAGCCCGACCCGATCGAAGGCGGCTCAGCCAATGCTTACGCCTACACTTACGGGGATCCCGTCAACAGCTCCGATCCAAGCGGCGAATTTACGGTCGCGACGCCGAGTTGGGTCAGCGGGTTCTTCGACGAACAGGCCGAAATCGCGACTGAAGCGGCGATACAGAGGGCCGCCGAAGAACAGGCGGCGCGCGAAGAAGCCGAAGAAAAAGCTCGGGAAGCGCTGATCGAGGCGGCGGAAGCTGAAGAAGCTGCTTATGCGGCGACGGAAGCGTATACCGGTGGTAAAGGGAAAAAAGGCAAAAAAGGCAAAGCTGGGAAAGCGGGCAAAGTCAATCCCAGCATCGCGTATTATCACGACGGCAATGGCTCCAACGCGGGACCGGTCGGAAAAACGAAACATCACGGAAAACACAAAAAAGAAATTGAACCGAACAAACATTGTGAGCCTGGTGAAGTGCAGCCTGAAAAAGGGAAGTACTGCGAAAAGGGCCCAGAAAAAGGACAGCGACCCGATCCGCCCGTGCTGCCTCCCAGTGTCATAGAAGAAGGCGAGAAAGACGTCGAAGGCGTCGTCGGCGATTGCTTTGAGAGCGGGCTCTGCGACATCTGAACGCCAGTGGCTTGACCGTCAGGGTTCCGGGCGTCCTGCGTGGGCAGATGAGAAGGGCCTAGCGAGCCCCAGGGCATAGGCTTGGTGGATGAGTCAGCCACCGCCTGACATCGGCCATCTCCTCACCGCCCGCGCCGGCGAGGAGATGGCCCTCAACGAGGCCCATCTGAACCCCAAGCTGGGCCGCATCGTCAGCACCCTCGGCGTCTACCGCCAGTGGGTGCACGGCGGCGTCACATTGCTCAGCGGCGTGCTGGCCGAGCAACTGCTCGCGCGCGCGCCGGACTCGGTCGCCGCGATGGTCCCCGCCAACAGCGGCACAGAGTCGGTCGAGGCGGCGATCAAGATCGCTCGTGCCGCCACCGGGCGCCCCCGCATCCTCTACGCCGAGCACGCC
>DASUIH010000014.1:0-48855 GCA_036279855.1 Solirubrobacteraceae bacterium
CCGATCGTGGACACCTGGTGGCAGACCGAGACCGGCGCGATCATGATCACGCCGCTGCCGGGCATAACCGCGACCAAGCCAGGGTCGGCGACGCAGCCGTTCCCGGGAGTGCAGGCGGAGGTGCGAGCGGAGTCGAGCGGCGAGCCGATCAGCGAAGGGCAGGGGCTGCTGGTGCTGACGAAACCGTGGCCGTCGATGCTGCGCACGCTGTACAAGGAGGACGAGCGCTTCATCGGCACCTACTTCGAGCGCTTCGGCAAGGAGACATACCTGGTCGGCGACGCGGCGCGGATCGACCGCGACGGCTACGTGTGGGTGATCGGCCGCATCGACGACGTCGTCAACGTCTCCGGGCACCGGCTCTCGACCGCCGAGGTCGAGTCGGCGATCGTCGCCCATCCCGACGTGGCCGAGGCGGCGGTGATCGGCCAGCACGACGAGGACACCGGACAGGCGATCGTCGCCTTCGTGACGCTGCAGGGCGACCTGCAGGGCGACGAGCGGACAGTCGAGGGCATCCGCGAGGCGGTGGCAGAGCGGATCGGCAAGTTCGCGCGGCCGAAGCGGGTCATCTGGACCGACGACCTGCCCAAGACGCGCTCGGGGAAGATCATGCGGCGGCTGCTGCGCGACATCGCCGAGGGCCGCGCGCTCGGAGATGTGACGACGCTGCGCGACCCGGCGGTGACCGAGCAGCTGCAGGCGCGTGTGCAGGAGCTGCAGGCCCAGGAAGCGTAGCCGCGGCAAGCAAGCGGCCGTTCTCATGTGACGTTTATGTTTGGCTGAAAGGCTGGCGCCGCAGGTGCCCTGCGCCAATCCGTTTTGGCGCTACCTCAGAAACAGGAGCCAGCTGCCGATGTCAGCCAGCGATGACGGGTCAAAGGCCCAAGCGGGGGATGGTCCAGCGGTACAGACGACCGGCCTGACCAAGCGCTTTGGCGAGCGCAAGGCGATCGACAGCGTGGACCTGCAGGTTCCCCGCGGCAGCGCCTTCGGCTTCCTTGGTCCCAACGGCGCCGGCAAGACGACGATGATCCGAATGCTGCTCGGGCTGACCAAAGCGAGCGCCGGCAGCATGAGCGTGCTCGGTCGTCCCGTTCCCTCTCAGCGCTCCGCGGCCCTGGCTCGCGTCGGCGCCATCGTCGAGGAGCCGCGCTTTCATCCCCAGCTGAGCGGTCGTGAGAACCTGCGCATCGTCGCCGCCGTGCGCGGCCCTGAGACCTACGAGCGGATCGCGCCGGCGCTACGGCGCGTCGGGCTCTCAGAGCGCGCCGATGAGAGGGTGAAGAAGTATTCGCTGGGCATGCGCCAGCGGCTCGGCGTCGCCCGCTGCCTGCTGGCCGACCCGTTGCTGCTGATCCTCGACGAGCCCACCAACGGCCTCGATCCCGGCGGCATCCAGGAGTTCCGCGAAATGATCCGCGCAATGGTCGAGCAGGAGGGCCGCACCGTCTTCATCTCCTCGCACCTGCTCGACGAGGTCGAGAAGATCTGCGACCACGCGGCGATCGTGGATCGCGGCAAGGTCCTGATGCAGGGGGCGATCGCCGACCTGGCCGCCGGAGGCACGCGCCACGAGCTGATCGTCGGCGTGGACGATCCGCTCCGTGCCCTGGATGTGCTGCAGGGCAGCAGCTCAGTGCGACAGGCCCAGCGCTCTGACGAGGGGCTGCGCGTGACGTTGAGCGAGCGCGCCGAGGCGTCCCACACCGACAGCGCCGCCGCCGTCAACGCGGCGCTCGTCGAAGCCGGGCTCGCGGTCTCGCGGCTTGAGCCGGTGCGCCAGAGCTTGGAGAAGCGATTCCTGGAGGTCACCTCCCGGCTGAGCGACTCGACCGTCGAGGAGGTGGGGGCATGAACGCCACGATCGCGGCACAGATGACAGGTGCCGACATCCTCAAGCTGCGCAAGAAACGCGGAATCCTGACCTGGTCGCTGGTGCTGGCGCTGGGGCCGGTCGTGATCTACTTCGTGGCGGCGGTGATCGAGCACGCCTCGGACCCGGGCAAATACGGCCCTGCGGGTGGACTGCAGAACTTCTCCGACGGGTTGCGTGTGATTACGTTGCTCTTCGGACCGCTCGCGGCACTGTTGGTAGGTGTCGAGGCCGGCAGCGGCGACCACTCGGCCGGGGTCTTTCGCGACCTTGTCGTGACCGGCCGCTCGCGGCTTGCGCTGTTTGCCGCCCGCGTGCCCGCGGCGCTCGCGGTCACTTTCGCGATGATGATCGGCGCCTACGCGCTCTTGCTGATCGGCACGTTCGCGTTCGCCGCGGGCCTGCCGACTCCCGGCGGCGCGCTGATCCTCAACGGGCTCGGCTTTACCCTGCTCGGCACGGGCATGCTGTGCGTGGTGGCGGTCGGCTTCGCTTCGTTGACCACGTCCAAGCCGGCCGCGATCATCGCCCTGATCGCGTGGCAGATCGTCGCCAGCCCGGTGCTGGCCAACATCAAAGGCCTGGGCAGCAGCCGCGAGGGCCTGCTCAGCCAGGCGATCGCTCACTTCAGCCCGGTCCACCTGGGCGAAGGCGGCCACGGCGCGTCGGTCGTGCTCTCGGGCGGCACGGCTTTCGTGGTGCTGGTGGCGTGGCTGGCGCTGTTCCTGGCGCTCGGCGCCTGGCGCACCAGCACGATGGACGCTTGACATTGACGTTGTTCTGGCCGGCGCATGCGCCGGCCAGCCGGGCCGCACATGTGCGGCCCGGGGCAGGGCCGCATGCGGCCCTGCCGACCCTGCCGCATGCGGCAGGGTCTACACCTTTGAATGTTGGGGAATCCACGAGCCGTCCTGTCCGCGCATGAAGTCCTGGAATAGATCAGGGGTCTCAGCCTGCATCGTGTGCGCGACCCGGTCGAACACCAGCCGCATCTCCTCCTCGGCGCCCGGCGCGGTGCGCAGCTCGATCACGTGGCGCAGCGTGCGCAGGTTGGCGCTCCAGACGACGTCGGTCGAGAGCCCGATCGGCGCCAGTCGCCGCAGCGCCGAGGTGACCTCCTTCTTGACCGCGAACGGCACGCCGTCGCGGTCGAGCCCGAGCTTGTTGGCCGCTTCGACCTGCAGTTCCTCCAGCTGCTCGACGACGTTCAACACCCGCTCGCGCAAAGGCGCGAGCGCGGGCGGCACGCGGAAGCCGATGTCGCTCAGGCGCACGTAGCGCAGGCTCTCCTGGCTGACCGCCGTGCCGGCGCGGTGGCGTACCAGCTCGTGCGTGAAGGCGCGGCTGACGTCGTGCAGGACGAACGTGAAGCTCGCGTGCTCAAGCACGCTGCCGTGGGCGCTTGCGAGGATGTTCGCGAAATACTCGCCGCGGTCCTCGCGCACGCGCGTCACGTTCGGGTTCAGGCCCGCCTTCCAGCTGCGATAGCAAGCGCGTCCGGCGAACTCGACCAGCAGCTCGGCGGCGGGGACCTCGCCTCCTGAGAGGCGGTCGTTCAGCCACTGCTCGCCGCCGACCCGGCTCAGGTAGTCGCGCATCGCCTCCGCCGCGACGGCGGGCCGTGCGATCAAGAACACCTGCGGAGTCGTCTCGTGCATGCGCGAGCCGATCCTACGGGCTGTGCCAGCGCCCCGCTTCCGCACAATAGACTCGTGCCAGTGGCCACCACGGACACCAGCGACAACGGTTCCGCGGCGATCGTGCAGGCCGGCGCGGTCAGTCGTCGCTACGGCGAAGGCCAGGCTGCCGTGGACGCGCTAAGCGACGTCAGCGTGCAGTTCCCGAAGGGCCGTTTCGCGGCGATCATGGGGCCGTCGGGCTCGGGCAAGTCGACGTTGATGCACATCCTTGCCGGCCTGGACCGCCCGAGCTCGGGCAGCGTGATGCTCGACGGGGCGGAGCTGACCGACCTGGACGATCGCAAGCTCACCCAGCTGCGCCGCGACCGGGTCGGCTTCATCTTCCAGACCTTCAACCTGCTGCCGGTGCTAAGCGCGGAAGAGAACATCCTGCTGCCGCTGTCGATCGCGGGCCGCAAGCCCGACCGCGAATGGCTCGACCGGCTGGTGGACACGATCGGCATCCGCGATCGCCTGCGCCACCGCCCGGCCGAGATGTCCGGCGGCCAGCAGCAGCGCGTCGCGGTCGCCCGTGCGCTGGTCTCGCGGCCGGCTGTCGTGTTCGCCGACGAGCCGACCGGCAACCTCGACTCCAAGGCCTCCGGCGACGTGCTCGACCTGCTGCGCCACGCCGTCGATGACTTCGACCAGACGGTCGTGATGGTCACCCACGATGCCCACGCGGCGTCGTTTGCCGACCGCCTGCTGATGCTGGCCGACGGGCGTGTCGTCCACGACGGCGAGGCGGCGAGCGTGGAGCAGGCGCTCGACCTGATGAAGTCGGTGGGCTAGGCCCCGATGCTCGCGCTGCTGTTGCGCGGCTTTGCCCAGCGCAAGCTGCGGGTGGTCCTGACGGCGATCGCGATCGCGCTTGGTGTGGCGCTGATGGCCGGGACGTACATCCTCACCGACACGATCAACAACTCGTTCGCCGGCATCTTCCAGACGGCCAACAAGGGCCACGACGTCGTGATCACGCCGGCTCAGCGGCTGGGCAGCAACGTCAGCTCGGAAGTGTCGCCGATCGACGAAGCGATGCTGGCGCGGGTGCGTGCCGTCCCCGGCGTCGCGCAGGCCGCCGGCTCCATCTTCAGCCCCGCCTCGCTGCTCGACACCAACCGCAAATCGCTGACCGGCGGCCACGCCCCGGCGTTTGTGGCGACTGAGACTCCCAAGCGCTTTGAGTCTTTCGTGCCGGTGGCCGGGCGCTTCCCGCGGGCTGCACAAGAGGTCGCGATCGACCAAGCCACCGCTGAGCGCAACGGCTTGAAGCTGGGTCGGCAGGTGGTGGTGGCGGGCGCGTCCTCTGCCCACCGCTACACGATCGTCGGGATCGTCAAGTTCGCCGGTGGCCAGTCCTTCGGTGGCGCTGCAACGGCGATCCTGATCCCGGCGCAGGCCCAGCTTGTGACGGGCGAGCCTGGTCGCTATGACCAGATCGACGTCGCGGCCGTGGGCGGCGTGACTGCGAGCGACCTGCGCGCACGTGTCCGCGCCGCGTTGCCGGCCACTGTCGAAGTGCGCACCGGCGCGCAGCAGGCCGCCAAGGAGACCTCCAACCTGGAAGAAAACCTCAGCTTCCTGCGCACGTTCCTGCTGGTGTTCGCCTACGTGTCGCTGTTCGTGGGCGCCTTCATCATCTTCAACACGTTCTCGATCACCGTCGCGCAGCGCACGCGCGAGTTCGGCCTGTTGCGCACGCTCGGCGCGGCCCGCGGCCAGCTGCTGCGGATGGTGATCTTCGAAGGCCTGCTGCTGGGGATCGGCGGTTCGCTGTTGGGCCTGCTCGGCGGCATCGCGCTGGCGCCGGCGCTCGACCAGCTGTTCAAGAGCCTTGGCGCCGACCTGCCCGACAGCGGCACGGTGCTCGCGACCCGCACGATCGTCGTTTCGCTGCTGGTGGGCACCGTCGTGACGTTGCTGGCGGGCCTGGCGCCGGCGCTGCGCGCGACACGCGTGCCGCCGATCGCCGCGCTGCGCGAGGGGGTCGAGATCCCGCCGCGCCAGCCGATCACCCGCGGCCGCTACGCCGTCCCGATTCTTTTGCTGCTGATCGCCGCGCGGCTGATCGCGGCGCTGATCGGAAAAGAGAGCTTCCTCTCGATCCTGGTCCTGCTCGTGCTCGGCGGCGTGTTGACGTATGTGCGCCTGCGCCAGCGCGCGCGCGGCCGCCGCTACCGGGTGGTCCCGGCGCTGGCCCGGCTGGTCGGCGTGCTTGTGACCTGGCGCGGGATCACGGGCCGGCTCGCGCGCGAGAACGCGATGCGCCAGCCGGGCCGCACGATGGTGACGGCGGCGGCGTTGACCGTCGGCCTGGCGCTGGTGACGTTCGTGGCGGTGCTCGCCGACGGCACCAAGGCGACGATCAACCAGGCGATCAGCAGCACGTTCGCGGGCAACCTGATCGTCGAGAGCTCGCAGTCGGGCGGTAGCGAACAGGGCATACCGGCGCTGGTGGCGCCGAGCGTGCGCCGGGTGCCGGGCGTCGCGCAGGTGACGGCGGTCGCGTTCACCGTCGGGCGGCCGCTGGGCTCGAAAGAAAACGCGACGGTCACCGCCGTCGAACCGGCCAGCTTCTCCCGCGTGTACCGGGTCGAATGGAAGCAGGGCTCGAACGCCGCGCTGCTCGCGCTCGGCTCGACCGGGACCTTGGTGGCGGAAAGCTACGCCAAATCGCACCGCCTGAGCGTCGGCGGGACGATCGTGCTGCTGACCCCCAGCGAACGTCACGTGCGCCTGAGGATCACCGGGATCGTCAAGGACCGGGCGCGCCTGCTCGGCAACCTGACGATCTCGCGCTCGCTGGCCCGCGCCCAGTTCGCCCAGCGCGAAGACGCCTTCGCCTTTGTCACCTATGCCCCGGGCGCGAGCGAGGCGAGCGTGCGCCCCGCGATCGATCGGGTGCTCGCAAGCGCCTTTCCGCAAACCAAGTCGCGCACGGCCGCGGAGTTCAAGCAGGAACAGTCCGAACAGATCAACACCCTGCTGACCTTGATCTACGTGCTGCTGGCGCTGTCGGTGATCGTGTCGCTGTTCGGGATCGTCAACACGCTGGTGCTGTCGATCTACGAGCGCACGCGCGAGCTGGGAATGATGCGGGCGATCGGCACCTCGCGCCGCCAGCTGCGCCAGATGATTCGTTACGAGTCGGTGATAACGGCATTGATCGGCGGCGTGTTGGGATTGGCGATCGGCGTGGTGGGCGCGGTTCTGACGGTGACGTTCGCGCTGTCGAGCTCAGGCTTCGTGCAGTCGATCCCGGTGGGCACGCTGGCGTTGTTGCTGCTGATCGCGGCGCTGGCGGGAGTGATCGCGGCACAGCTGCCGGCGCGGCGCGCCGCCAAGCTCGACCTGCTCGAAGCGCTGGCGAGCGAGTAGCGACTGCCAGCGGCACACCTCTTGTCGGGATAGCCCCTAAGCTGCCGAGCTGATGGCTACCGAGGCGAGGACAGACGACGCGGAGCTGCAGCAGAGCGCCTGGAACCTCGATCCGCTGGTCGATGGCGCCGGCGCCGATGGTGTGCGCGCGCAGCTGAGCGAGGCGCGTGAGCGCGCGGCGGCGTTTGCCGGCAGCTACGCGGGGGAGGTGGACGAGCTCGACTGCGACGGTTTGCTTGTCGCGATGCGCGAGCTGGGCGCGATCCAGGAATTGATTGGGCGCGCAGGCACCTACGCCGGCCTGCGCTTCTCCTGCGATACCGCCGACCCCGAGAACGGGGCGCTGATGCAGGAAGTGCAGGAGCGCGCGACCGAGATCGAGACGACGATGTTGTTCTTCGAGCTTGAGTGGGCGGCGCTGCCTGATAGCCAGGTAGACGATCTGCTCGCCGACGAGCGGCTGTCGTTCTGCGCCCACTACCTGCGCAACGCGCGTCGCTATCGCAAGCACTTGCTCTCAGAGCCGGAGGAGAAGATCCTCGCGGAGAAGGCGGTTACAGGGTCTAGTGCCTGGTCGCGGCTGTTCGATGAGCTGACCTCGGCGATCGAGGTGCGGATCGACGGCGAGGCCGTCGCCTTGGACGTCGCGCTCAGCCGCTTGGCGCTGCCCGACCGCGAGTTGCGAGCGGCGACGGCCGAGGCGGTCACCGAGGCTTTGGCGCCGGGGCTGCGCACGCGCGCGTTCCTGTTCAACACGCTGCTGGCCGACAAGGCGATCGACGATCGCCTGCGCCGCTACCCGAGCTGGCTGGCGGCTCGCAACCTCTCAAACGAGGCCAGCGACGAGTCGGTGCAGGCGCTGATCGCGGCTGTGCGGGGCCGCTACGAGCTACCGCGGCGCTGGTACCGCCTGAAGGCGCGGCTGCTCGGGGTGCAGCAGCTGGCCGACTACGACCGGATGGCGTCGGTAACCCAGGACGAGCAGACTTATTCGTTCGCGCAGGCGCGCGAGCTGGTGCTCGACTGCTACTCGTCGTTTTCGCCAAAGCTCGGCGATGTCGCCAAGCGCTTCTTCGACGAGCACTACATCGACGCACCGGTACGCCCGGCCAAGCGCGGCGGCGCCTTCTGCGCCTCGGCGGTGCCGTCGGTGCACCCGTACGTGATGCTCAACTACACATCGCGTCGGCGCGACGTTCTCACGCTCGCGCACGAGCTCGGGCACGGCGTGCACTTCGCGCTTGCCGCCGAGCAGGGCATCTTTCACCAAGGCACGCCGCTGACGCTGGCCGAGACGGCGTCGGTGTTCGGCGAGACGATCGTGTTCGGCCGCCTGCTGGAGCAGGACTCCTCGCCGCAGTCGCGGCTGGCGCTGCTGGCCGAGAACATCGAGGGGGCGCTTGCCACCGTGTTTAGGCAGGTCGCGATGAACCAGTTCGAGGATCTCGTGCACAGCGAGCGCCGCGAGCAGGGCGAGCTGTCGGCCGATCGCTTTGCCGAGCTGTGGGTGCGCAGCCAGGAGGAGATGTTTGGCGACTCGGTACAGATCACCGAGGGCTATCGCTCGTGGTGGTCCTACATCCCACACTTCATCGGCTCGCCTGGCTACGTGTACGCCTACGCGTACGGGCAGTTGCTGGCGCTATCGGTCTACCAGCAGTACGAGCAGCGCGGGGAGGAGTTGGTGCCGCGGTATCTGCAGATGTTGGCCGCGGGCGGGTCGCTGCCACCGGAGCAGCTGGGTGAAATCGTCGGGATCGATCTGGCCGACCCGGGGTTTTGGGACGCGGGCCTGGACTTGGTTGAGCGCCAGCTGCTGGCGGCCGAGCAGGCTGTCGGCGATGTCGGACGAGCCTGAGAACGTGTCAGGGTAAGTATCTCTCGGGGCTGTCCCCCGGGCCAGTAGCCCCTGTGCTGCCGCGTGGCCCGGTCGGGCCTTGCGAGCCAGTCGCGCCGCTCAGCCCAGCGATCCCGGTCGGCCCGGTCGGCCCCACGACAACTTGCTTTTCTCCCATCCGCGATTTGCGGTTGTATTCGAATGACAGCTTTGCGCTCGCCGTGAGTGTCGCGCTGAGTGTCAGCGCCAGCGTAGATGCCAGCAGCAGCTCCCAAGCCGTATCGCCCTTGGTGCGCAAGCTGGGCCAGATCAGCACGACAAGCAGGGCCAGCGCGACGACAAGCAGCCCCAGGGCAACCCACCCTAGCCAGCGAGTTGAAGGCCCGTACAGCACGATCGTCGTGCTGGCCGCCGCGATCAGGGTCGCGGCGACGATTGCCAATCCGGCGGCGAGCGCTGACCCGGCGCCGCGCGGAGGGGTGGCCCCAGGTTTATCGTCAAGTAACGGTCTGGGCTTCTTGATCTCCTCCCCGTGCTCTTCGACCATGCACGCCCACTGGCTCAAAATCGTCTTGTCGTCGGCCCGCAGGTAGTCGATGAACTTTTTGGCCCGTTCCCATATGACGACGGTCGAGTAAGCGAGATTGCCGTTTGCGGCCTCGCGGTCCAGCACCGAGGAGTTGTATTCCGACGCCACCAGCTCGTAGAAGTTGAAGACCGCGAGTATCCGCATCTGGCTGCGGATGGGTGTGGAAAGCCAGCGGCCTTCGCCGACGGCAGCGTCTCGATTGAACTCCACTATCAGCCGGTACGCTTCCGCGGTCATGTCCGCGAAGCTCTGGCTGTTGAGCGTCGCTTGGTGGTCGTAGACCCTCCGCCGACGTTCGATCGCCCGCTGCAGCTCAAGCTGGGCTTTGGCGCCGTAGATCGCAGCCCAGATCGCTACGGCGAACAGGGCGATTGTCGCCAGGGCGCCGATGCAGGCGCCGACGTCCCCAAGCGTGTCCGCCGGTATCGCCCAACTCATAATCGGTTGGACTCGTTCCGGCAGTCTGGTTTGACGGGCATTGGGACCGGCACTCTATAGTGATGCTGGATGGCTCCATTCCCTGCACCTCCCCCTCCGCCCGCGAAAGCACCGGCCCGGCACTAGCGCTGGGCTTGCGCCCGGCGAGCCCAGCTCAGAGCAGCCCCAGCGCGCTGCCGACCCCGTGCACGAGGTTAAACAGCGGCTGCGGCACGATGCCGAGCACGATCGTCGCGGCGCCGGCGAGGATCGCGACGAAGGCGACCTCAGGCTGGTTGTCGCGAGGACCAATGGCGGCAGTGTTCTCGTCGTCCAGTTCCTGTGAGCCCCCGGCGATCGCCGGGATCGGGGAGGCCGGCGTGGTCGGGCTGGGCGAGGACGCCGCGCCCGGCCGCATCCACATCGCTGCCGCCACCGGCAGGTAGTAGCCGAGCGAGATCATCGAGCCAACGACGATGACGACCCCGAGCCAGGTGTAGCCGCCGGAGACGGCCGCATCGATCAAATAGAACTTGCCGATGAACCCAGCGGTAGCGGGTATCCCGGCCAAAGCCAGCATCGAGATCGTCATCGGCCACGCCAGCCACGGCCGCTCGCGCCCCAGGCCGGCCAGAGCCTGAACTGAGTCGCCGAGGTCGGTCTCGCGCTCGCGCGCGACGATCACGGCGAACGCGGCCATGTTCATCGGCAGATACACGGCCAGGTAGAAGACCGTTGCCTGCGCCCCGAGCCCGGTGGCGACGACGATGCCGGCGAGGATGTAGCCGGCCTGCGCGACAGAGGAGTAGGCGAGCATCCGCTTCAGCGAAGACTGCCCGAGCGCGCCGACGTTGCCGACGAGGATCGTGATCGTCGCCAGCGCCGCCAGCGCCGGCCCCCAGCTGCCGTGCGCTTCGATCAGCGCCACGTCGAACAGCCGCAGCGCGATGCCGAGCGCGGCGACCTTGGTGGCGACCGCCATGAAAGCCGTGATCGGCGTCGGCGCCCCCTCGTAGACGTCGGGTGTCCACTGGTGAAAGGGCGCGATCGAGGCCTTGAAGGCAAGCCCGGCGACGCACAGGGCGATGCCCGTCAGCAGCATCGCGTTGTCGGTCAGCCCGTGCGCGGAGATCGCTTCCGCGATCGAGGAGAAGTCGGTCGCGCCGGTCGCGCCGTACAGCAGCGCGATCCCGTACAGCAGCGTCGCCGAGCCGACCGAGCCGACGATCAGGTACTTCAGCCCCGACTCAAGCGAGCGCTCGCGCTGCATTTCGGTCGCGCACAGCACATACAGCGGAATCGACAGCAGCTCCAGCCCGAGGAACAGGGCAACGGTGTTCTGTGCCGCGGCAAGCAGCGCCATGCCGCCGATACTCGTCAAGAGCATCGCGTGCAGCTCGCCGTGCGCCGCTTCGCGCGAAGCGCGCGAGCGCCACGCCAGCAGTACGCCGGCGATGCCGCCGACCGCCAAGATCAGGATGAGTGTGAGCGACAGGCGGTCGATCTTGAGCGCGCCGGCGACGACCGACTCGGGCGTGTCCCAGCGCCAGATCGAGGTGCCGATGGTGGTGCCGAGCGCGACGATCGACAGTGCCGGCACGACCTGCTCGCGGACGCGCCGCGAGCCGAGCAGCCCAACCATCAGCACGACGATCGCGCCGCCGAACAGCGCGATCAGCGGCGAGAGCGCCGCGAAGTCGACGTGGGGGCCTTTGAGGGTGGCGAGCAGTGTCATCTACCTTCTCCGCCTTCCACGGCTCCGGGTCTTTCGTGTGCTGCTACAGCCGCACCGGAGAACAATTCGGCAAGGCTCCGATGACGGTGAGCGCCGTGGGGCGTCGTTCCTAGCCCGAAATCGGCCAAGTACGCGGCATTGACGGAACCGGCTACAGACTGTTCAGAGCGCTTCAGCGCCCCCTGCGGATACAGCGCCAGCAGCAGGATCACCGCCACCAGCGGCACGAGCACCAGCCCGTCGCGCGGGCTCAGCTCGCGCGAGGTCACTTTCTCGCCGACGCGGTTGTGCATCGCGCGGATGAACAGCCGCAGCGCGTACACGCTGGCCATCACGACGCCGGCAAATGCGATCACGGCGATCGCCAGCTTGGCTTTGAAGACTCCGAGCAGGATCAGGAACTCGCCGACGAAGTTGGCCGAGCCGGGCATCGCCAGGGTCGCCAGCGCCACGATCAGGAAGACCGCCGCCAGCGCCGGCGCGCGGAAGGCGATGCCGCCCATGTCGCGGACGTCGGTCGAGCCGCCGGCGCGAGCGGCCAGCAGCGAGATGATGAAGAAGATCGGCGCGACGACCAGGCCGTGGTTGACCATCTGCAGCAGCGCCCCCTGTGCTCCTTGCGGGTTGAGCGCGAACACGCCGAGCGTGATGAAGCCGAGCTGCGCCACCGAGGAATAACCGGCTATGAGGCGCGCGTCGGTCTGCGTGAAGGCGATCGCCGACCCGTACAGGATCGAGCACAGCGCGAGAATCAGCATCAGCGTCTGGAAGTGCGCGGCAGCCTGCGGGAACAGCGGCAGCACGATCGCCAGGAAGCCGTAGGCGCCGACCTTCGACAGCACGCCGCTGAAGACCATCAGCACCTCGCTGGGCATCGCGCGGTAGCCGTCGGGCATCCAGCCATGCAGCGGGAAGGCCGGCATCTTCACCAGGAAGGCGGCGGCGAAGAACAGGAAGATCCACTCCTGCGAGCCGGTCGAGAGCGGCAGGCCTTGCAGCTGTGAGAGCACGAACGTGACGTGCCCGCCGCTCTGCTGCGCGGCCAGCACCCCTGTGGCGATCGCGGCCGCCAACATCAGCAGTGAGCCGACCAGCGTGTAGATGACCAGCTTGATCGTCGCTTTGACCCGATCGGGGCCGACGGGGCGGGTGGGGGTGGCGGCTGGGCCCCAATCCGTTCCGATCAGGAAGTAGAAGGGGATCAGCATCAGGTCGAAGAAGGCGACGAACAGGGCAAGGTCCTGGGCCAGGAAAGCGCCGAGCACGGCCGACTCGGCCAGTGCCATGTGGAAGTAGAAGAGCCGGGGCCGCTCGAACGGGACCGCTTTGAGGTTGCTGGCGAGGATCGCCGCGAAGAACAGCAGCGTGGTCATCGCGACCAGCACGACGTTCAAGCCGCTGACGCCGAGCTTGTAGTGGATGCCCAGGGTGGAAATCCAGACGACATCGGTCACGTCCTTGAGCCCGTGAGCGCCGGGCCCGTACTGGACGAGGTAGGCGATCGCGAGCCCGAGCGCGCCGGCCGCGCCGGCAAGCGCGGCGTAGCCGGGCAGGCGCTCGTTGCGGGCGCCCGCGAGCGCGCCGAGCAGCCCACACGCGGCCGGCAGCCAGATCAGTATCGAGAGCGGTGGCATCAGCGAATCACGTCTGCAGCAGGAAGTAGAGGCCGAGCGCGGCGACGCCGAGCAGCAGCAGTGCGGCGTAGTAGCGCAAGAGGCCGGTCTGGATCGCCCGTACCGAGGCCGATCCCGCCCGCACGAGCGAGCTGGCGCCGCCGATCAGCGCGCCTTCGACGAAGCCCGGCTCGAACGTAGTAGTCGCGAAGTGGCCGAAGGCGCGGGCGGGACGGACAATCGCGTAGTCGATCAGCTCGTCGAAGTACCACTTGTTGTGTGACAGCGCGTAGGCGGCCCTGAAGCGCGCGCGCAGACGCGCGGGCATCTCCGTCGGCTGCCCCCAGATGCGCCAGGCGATCGCGATCCCGCTGAGGCCGAGGACGGTGCCAAGGATCAGGCCGGCGACGAGCACGCCGTTCTTGGTGTGGACCGTGTACAGGCTCGATTCGGCGAAGCTGGGCGCGAGGAATTTCTCGACGACCGAATCCACTTCCGGAATCTGGATCAGGCCCGCGCCGACGGCGCCGACAGCCAGCACGCTCATCGCCAGCTTCATCGGCAGCGCCCGCTCGGCGATCGCGTGCGCGGGCCCCGGGAAGCCGACGTCGGTGTCCTCGACCTCGCCGGTGGCGGGGTTGGTCGGCTGCTCGGCATGGTGTAGATGGCCGGCTTCAAGCTCTCTGGCCTCGGGCACCGGATCGCCGCCGTAGAAGGCGCGGAAGATCATGCGGAAGGTGTAGATCGCGGTCATGAACGCGCCGATGTAGCCAAACGCGTACAGGATCCAATGCCAGCCACCCAGCTCTCCCGTGACGAGCAGGATGTCGTCCTTGGAGAAGAAGCCGGAGAAGGGCGGTATGCCCGACAGCGACAGGCCACCGATCACAAAGCAGGCAAACGTGAACGGCATCGCCTTGCGGAACCCTTTCATCCGGTTGAGTGACTGCTCGCCGGCCATCGCGCCGATGATCGAGCCTGCCCCCATGAACAAGAGCGCCTTGAAGAAGGCGTGCGTCATCAGGTGGAACATCCCGGCGGCATAGGCGCCGACCGAGACCCCCATAATCATGTAGCCGATCTGCGACATGGTCGAGTAGGCGATCACGCGCTTGATGTCGGTCTGCGTGAGCGCGATCGTCGCGGCGATCACCAGCGTCGCACAGCCGATCGCGGCGCCGACGTCCTGAGCTGCCGGCGCCAGTTCGAAGAACGGGTGCATGCGCGCGATCAGGTAGACGCCGGCGGTCACCATCGTGGCGGCATGGATCAGCGCGGACACGGGAGTGGGCCCCTCCATCGCATCTGGGAGCCAGGTGTGCAGCGGTATCTGCGCCGACTTGGCAAAGGCGCCGACGAGCAGCAGCAGGCAGCCGGCGACGACGTCGGCTTCGCCTGAGACGAACACGTCGGGCGCCTTCTTGAAGGCCGAGAGGAAGTCGAGCGTGCCGGTGTGCTTGAACAGGAAGTAGGTGCCGAGCACCAGGCCGACGTCGCCGACGACGTTGATCACGAACGCCTTGATCCCGGCTGTCGTGGCGGTCGTGCGCCGGTACCAGAAGGAGATCAACAGGTAGGAGGCGGCGCCGACGAAGGCCCAGCCGACGATCAACAGCAGGAAGTTGCCGGCCAGCACCAGCAGCAGCATCGAGAAGACGAAGAAGTTCAGGTAGGCGAAGTAGCGCGCGAACCCACGGTCCTGGTCCAGGTAGGAGACCGAGTACAGGTGGATCGTCGTCGAGACGCCGGTGACGACGAGGATCATGAACACGCTCAGCGGATCGACCAGGATCGACATCTGCGCGTCGATGCCGGCTGTGCCGGCGTATTCCCACAGCGAGGAGACGAGCTGACGGTGATCGGCGCTGTGGCCTTGCAGCGAGATCAGCGCTCCGAGCGCCGCGGCGAACGCCAGCGCGATCATGCCTGTGCCGATCCAGCCGGCCGAGCGACCGGGCAGGACGCGGAAGCCGGCGCCGATCACGACCGTGCCGAGCAGCGGGAACAGCAGCACCAGCCAGCCAAAGGTGGTCGTGCTCACCCTTGCAGCTCCCTCAGCTCGTCCACGTCGATCGGCAGTCGCCGGCGGTGGATCGCCACGATCATGCCCAGGCCGATGCAGACCTCGCAGGCTGCGACGGTCATCACGACGATCGCCAGGACCTGGCCGTCGCCGTTGCCCCACATGCGCGAAAAGGCGATCAGAGCCAGGTTGGCGCCGTTGAGCATCAGCTCCAGGCACAGCAGCACGACCAGCGGGTTGCGTCGGGTCATCACGCCGAAGGCCCCTGTGCAGAAGACGATGGCCGAGACGGCCAGGTACCAGCCGATGTTCACCAGCCACCGTCCGTCTGCTCGGGGGCGCCGGCGCGCGCATGGGCAAGCGTTACGCCTTCGACCCCCTCGGCCATCGTGCCGGTGCCAAGCGGGCGCTTCAGGTCGATCGGGCGGTAGTCGAATTCGGGGGTTTCGTCCTCCTCGATCCCGCCGCGTCGGCGCGCCAGCACGACGCCGCCGACGGCGGCGATCAAGAGCAGCAGCGAGGCCGCCTCGAACACGAGCAGGAAGCGAGTCAGCAGCAGGTTGCCGATGTAGGCGGGAGTGCCGAATGCCTGCGGCCCAGGCGTGTAGCCGGCGCCCTGGCCTTCGACTGCCTTCAATCCACTGCCGAGCAGCGCGATCATCAGCTCGACCAGCAGCGCGCCGGCGAACAGCGCGGCGGTTGGCCGGCGTCCGTCCACTCCGCGCGAGCGTGCGCGTCGCGTCGGCCCGCCGTCGAGTGGCTGCTCCTCGCCGCCGACGTAGGCGACCACGAACACGTACAGCACCATCACAGCGCCGGCGTAGACGACGACCTGCGCTGCTGCGACGAATTCGGCGCGCAGCAACAGGAACAGGACGGCCAGCGAGAGCAGGTGCCCGACCAGCGCCAGCACCGCGTAGAAGGGATTGGCAAGCGTCACCACGCCGATCGCGCCGGCGATCACGCCGATCGCGGCGATGAAAAAAAGAATTGAGCTCATCTTGCCGACATCCTGTCGGCGCCTCTGAGACCGTTGGGCGCCCTCCAGGCGCCCTTGACCAGACCTTCGGTCCTCATCTCACTCGCCCTCCCGACGCAAAGGAGTGCGCTCCAGCGGCTCGGCCAGCAGCATCTCCTTGGTGAAGATCAAGTCCTCGCGCGTGTAGTCGGACATCTCATAGTCGTGCCCCATCGTGATCGCGTCGAACGGACAGGCCACCTCGCAGTAGCCGCAGAAGATGCAGCGCGACAGGTTGATCTCGTACACCGCGGCATAGCGCTCGCCGGCCGAGACGCGGTGCTCGGGGGTGTTCTCGGCGGCGACGACGCGGATGCAGTCCGCGGGGCAGGCCGCCGCGCACAGAGAGCAGCCGACGCACTTCTCAAGGCCAGGGTGGGCTGGGTCCGAGCTCTCAAAGCGGTGCAGCTTGTGGCGGCCGCGGAAGCGCGGGTAGACAGGCGTCTTCTCCTCCGGGTACTCGACCGTGACCGGTTTTTCGAGCATCCGCCCAAATGTCGTCTTCAGGCCGCGCAGCGTCTCGCCGAAGACGCGCCATGTGCTGCGTACCGCGCCGGGTGCGGGAGCGCGCACGACCTCGATCACGTCGTCTCCCGGGTTCCACGTCATCGCGAAACCGTCCAAAGGGGGGTGTTCGGCGTTTTCGCCGCCCGCGCGTGTGCGCAAAGGGGGGTGTTGAACGCAAACCGCGAAAAGAATGCTCCGCGCGCACACGCGCAAGGGGGGGCCTTATACGCAAACGTCATTTGTGCGTCACCACCACCAACACCGCCGTCACCAGCGCGTTGGCCGTCGCCAGCGGCAACAGGATCTTCCAGCCGAAGCTCATCAGCTGGTCGTAGCGCGGGCGCGGCAGCGTCGCGCGCACCCAGATGAACAGGAAAGTCATCAGCGTCATCTTGAAAAGGACGACGAAGGGATCGACCCAGCCGGGCGGGTGGATGCCGAACGGCAGCAGCCAGCCGCCGAGGAACACAGTGGTGACGACGCCCGAGACGACGAGCACGTTCAGGTACTCGGCGAAGTAGTAGGAGGCAAAGCGCCCGCCGCCGTACTCGGTGTTGTAGCCGCCGACCAGCTCGGCGTCGGCCTCGGTCAGGTCGAACGGGGCGCGGTTGGTCTCGGCGAAGCTCGCCACCAGGAACACCAGAAACCCGAAGAACTGCGGCACGATGTACCACATCCCCTGCTGTGCTTCGACGATGCCCGTCAGCGACAGCGTGCCGGCCGTGAAGATCACGCCGACCAGAGCCAGGCCCTGGGAGACCTCGTAGGAGATCAGCTGGGCGGCGCCGCGCATCGCCCCCAGGAACGAATACTTCGAGCCCGAGGACCAGCCGCCGAGCATGATCCCGTAAAAGGCGACGGCGCCGAACGCGAACAGGTACAGCGGACCGATCGAGACGTCCACGCCGTACAGGCCGACCGGCTTGCCGAAGATGTGCTGGACGTTGCCGAAGGGGATGATCGAGAAGGCCACGACGGCCGTCACAATCGAGACGATCGGCGCCAGCGCGAACAGGAACCCGGTCGAGGTGCTGGGGCGGAACTGCTCCTTGGTCAGCAGCTTGACGATGTCCGCCAGCGGCTGCAGCGCTCCAAACGGCCCGACGCGGTTGGGGCCGTAGCGGGCCTGAAAGCGCCCGAGCAGCTTGCGCTCGGCCAGCAGCACCAGCGGCACCAGCTGCAGGCCGAGCGCGAAGATCACGATCGCCTTGATGATCTGGATCCACCATTCTTCGTAGAAGCCGACGACCGCGAGCGTGCTCATGCCCCGACCGCCAATCCGGTGCGCTCGGCCACGCGAGCCGCAAGTTGCTCCAGCACGAGCGACTCGTCGCGGATCTCGCCCAGGTGGCGCACCGCCCGTCGCACGCGTTGCTCGGTGCCGTCCGGGTGGGTGACCGTGCCTTCCTTCTCGGGATAGGCCTCGGCGGGGAAGATGACGTCGGCCTGCTCGCGCAGCGCGTCGGAGAGGAAGTGAGCGTGCGCGATCACGGCGCCGGCGCCTGCCGTCGCGGGCGGCTCAACGCCGAGCAGGTACAGGCAGCCGAGCTCGCCGCGGGCAAAGGCGTCGGCGATGCCGTTCCAGTCGTGGCCGTCCGCGCCGGGCAGCACCCCCGCTTCGCGCAGGCCCCGACCGTTGGCATGCGCTGGGACTTCGAGCAGGCCGGCGCCGTCGATCTCGGCCAGCTTCAGCGTCGTCGCCAGGTCGAGCAGCGCCCGCACGGCCGCCTCGCCGTCAGGGCCCTCGCTCACACGTTCGTGCCAGAGCACGACGACCTCCTCGCCGACGGCTCGCAGCTGCTCGGTCAACTGCTCGTGCATGGCCGCGTCGAGCAGTTGCTCGCGCCCCGCGCGCACGAGCTTCATGCCGTGGCGACGCACGCCCTTGCGCAGGCGCAGGTCGAGGATCGGCGCGTCTGCGATCGGGTCGCAGTCGAGCACGAGCACGGCGTGCGCGAACTCCAGGTCGGGCACCTTCGCCTGCAGCGAGGGCTCGGCCAACGCGTTGTGCAGGTCCGCCGCGAGCGCGCCGGCCGTCCGCGAATCCAGGTGCGGCGAAGACAGGCGCTCGCGCATCAGCGCTGCCAGCAGCGCCCCCTCCTCGTTGCTAGAGCCGCCGCCGGCAAGTGCCCCGACGCGCCCGCCCGCGCGCGCCAGGTGGCCCGCGGCCTGCTCCAGCGCCCGCTCCCAGGAGACCGGGCGCAGCTCGCCGCCATCGCGGATCAGCGGCTCGGTCACGCGGCCTTCGGCCATCGCCGGATAGGCAAAGCGGCCGCGGTCGCACAGCCAGCCGTCGTCGATCTGCGGATTGTCGCGCGCGAGCACGCGCATCACGCGCTCGTCGCGAACGGTCAGCTTGACGTTGCACTGCGACGGGCACAGCGTGCAGACGGTGGCGGCGTCCTCAATGTCCCATGGGCGCGCGCGGAAGCGGTAGTCGCGCGAAGTCAGCGCGCCGACTGGGCACAGCTCGACGATGTTGCCGCTGAACGGGGCCTCATAGGGCTGCCCGTCGAACGTGGCCACATAGGAGTGCGCGCCGCGCTCCAGCAGCACCAGTTGGTAGTCCTCGGAGATCTCCTGGCTGTAGCGAACGCAGCGGTAGCAGAGGATGCAGCGCTCGCGGTCGATCGCGATCTTCTCCGACAGCGCGATCGGCTTGACGAAGTGGCGCTTGGGCTCGACGAAGCGCGAGGCGCCGTTGCCCCAGCCGAAGGAGATGTCCTGCAACGGGCACTCGCCGCCCTTGTCGCAGACCGGGCAGTCGAGTGGATGGTTGATTAGCAGGAACTCGACCACCGCTTGCTGCGCTGTCTTGACGCGCGGGGATTGAGTGTTCACGACCATGCCGTCCTTGACCGGCGTCGAGCAGCCGGTCTGCAGCTTGGGGATGCCCTCGATTTCGACCAGGCACATGCGGCAGGCGCCAACCGGGTTGCCCAGCTTCGGCTCGTAACAGAAGACGGGGATCTCGACGTCGCCGTGCTTGGCGGCGTCGACCAGCATCGAGTTTTCCGGCGCTTGGACCTCGCGACCATCGATCGTGAAGGTGATTGTTCGTGGGCTCGGTCTAGGCAAGGGGGGCCTTCGATCGATCTGAGACAGGGAGCACCGTCATACAAGGGAGCATCGTCATACGACGGCTCCCGCTGCTACCGCGCCGCGCGCGGTCTCGATGTGCTGTTCGAACTCGTCGCGGAACTTGGCGATCAGCGAGCCGATCGGCATCGCCATCGCGTCGCCCAGCACGCACAGGCAGTTGCCGATGATCTGCTCCTGGACGCTGGCCATAATCTCCAGGTCCATCGGCGTCGCCTCGCCCGTCTCGATCCTCTCAAGCATCTTCACCGTCCAGTTGGTGCCCTCGCGGCAGGGGGTGCACTTGCCGCAGGACTCGTGGCGGTAGAACTTCGCGACCTTCAGCGCCACGTCGAGGATTGGGGTGGCGTCGTCGACGACGATGATCGCGCCGGAGCCGAGCATCGAGCCGGCCTTGGCCAGCGAGTCGAAGTCGTAGGGGAGGTCGAGATCGTCGGCGAGCAGCACCGGCGAGGAGGAGCCGCCCGGGAACCAGCACTTGACCTCACGGCCGTCCGGCGGGCCGCCGGCCAGCCCGTAGACGATCTCCCGCGAAGGGATGCCCAGCTCGATCTCATAGTTGCCCGGACGCTGCACGTGGCCGGAGACCGACACGAGCTTCGTGCCTTTGGAGGTCTCGGTGCCGAGCTTGGCGTACTCGGCGCCGCCCATGCCGAGGATCGCCGGGACCGTTGAGAGGGTCTCGACGTTGTTGATGAGCGTGGGTCCCTGGTAGAGCCCTTGGTTGGCCGGGAACGGCGGCTTCAAGCGCGGGTTACCGCGCTTGCCCTCAAGCGAGTCGAGCAGGCCTGTCTCCTCGCCGCAGATGTAGGCGCCGGCGCCGCGGTGGACGACCAGTGACAGCGAATGATCGGAGCCGAGCACGTTCTCGCCGACATAGCCAGCTTCGCGCGCTTCGGCCAGAGCCGCGTCGAGCACGTCGGCCTGGTGCACGTACTCGCCGCGGATGTAGATGAAGGACTTGTTCGCGCCGGCCGCATATGAGGCGATCGCGATCCCCTCGATCAGCATGTGCGGGGTCTTCTGCATCAGCTCGCGGTCCTTGAACGTGCCCGGCTCGGACTCGTCGGCGTTGCAGACCAGATACTTGTCGATCGACCCCTTGGGCAGGAACGACACCTTCTTGCCCATCGCGAAGCCCGCGCCGCCGCGCCCGCGCAAACCGGAGGCTTCAAGCTCCGCCAGCACCGCATCCGACTCCATCTGGAGCGCCCTGCGCAGCGAGGCGTAGCCGCCGCGACGCTCGTACACCGCGCGCGTGGCCAGCCCCGGCTCATCGATGTCCTTGAACAGCAGCGGCTCGCTCATCGCGCCGGCTCCTCGATCGGATGCTCGGGGAACTGCTGCGAGTTGGCGTTCGGGTCGGCCACGAGCCGGCGCGAGAGCTGCTTGTCGGGCAGCACCGGGCGCCCCGCACGGATGTCGTCGAGCAGTTGCGGCACGTCCTTGGCCTCAAGCGGCCCGACGTAGACGCCGTCGACCGAGGCCATCGGCGCTATGTCGCAGGCGCCCAGGCACTCGAACGCGCGCACGTTGAGCTCGGCGTCCTCGCCGGCTGCCTCGCGCACCGCCTCGTACAGAGCGTCGGCCCCGCGCAGCGAGCAGGAGATGTTCGTGCAGACATAGATCGAATGCCGCCCGACCGGCTCGGTCTCAAGCATGTCGTAGAAGGTCGCGACCGACTCCAGGTAGGCCGGCGTCAAGTCCATGACCTCGGCGACTTCGGCCAGCGCCGCCGGCGAGCACCAGCCGTGCACGCGCTGTGCCGCCTCCAGCGCCGGCAACGCCGCGGAGCGCCGGTCCGGGTACAGCGCCATCTTCGCCTCGATCTGCTCACGCAAGTTCATGGCGCTCTCCAGACCAGCCCCATCATGCGTTCCCATGACGGATTCACCGGTCGATGCCCCCAAGGATCGGGTCGAGCATCGCCAGCGTCGCGATCATGTCGGCGATGTAGGAGCCCTCGGCCATCTTCGACAATGCCTGCAGGTTCACGAACGAGGAGTCGCGCATGTGCACGCGCGCGGGCTTTGAGGAGCCGTCGGAGCGCACGAAGCAAGCCAGCTCCCCGCGCGGCCCCTCGATCGCGTTGTAGACCTCGCCCGGCGGCACGCGGAAGCCCTCGGTGACGAGCTTGAAGTGGTGGATCAGCGCCTCCATCGAGGTGGCCAGCTCGTGGCGTGGAGGCAGCGCGACCTTGCGGTCCTCGGTTATGTGCGGGCCTTCGGGCAGGCCGTCGATCGCCTGTTCGACGATCTTCACCGACTCGTAGATCTCGGCCACGCGCACGGCGAAGCGGTCGTAGTTGTCACCGACCGTGCCGACCGGGATCTTGAACTCGAAGTCCTCGTAGGAGCTGTAGGGGTCGGCCTTGCGCAGGTCCCAGGGGTTGCCGGCGGCGCGCAGCAGCGGGCCGGTGACGCCCAGCTGCAGCAGCGAGCCCGCGTCCAGAGCGCAGGTGCCGCGCAGGCGTTGCAGGATCAGCTGGTTGGCGTCGAGGATCGCGCGGTACTGGTCGGTGCGTGCCGGCATCACCTTGCAGAACTCGCGCAGCTTGGCCTCGAAGCCGGGCGGGATGTCCTCGATCACGCCGCCGACCTGGAAGTAGCGCGTGTGCATGCGCTGGCCCGAGGACATCTCGAACAGGTCGAGGACCAGCTCGCGCTCGCGCAGGCAGTACAGGAAGATCGAGACGGCGCCGAGGTCAAGCGCGCTGGTGCCAAGCCAGATCAGGTGCGAGGCGATGCGGTTGAGCTCCAGGTGGATCACGCGCAGGTACTGGGCCCGCTTGGGAACCTCGACCCCCAGCAGCGCCTCGACCGCGCCGACGTAAGCCATCGCGTTGAAGTAGTAGGCGAGGTAGTCCATCCGCTCGACGACGGGGATCGCCTTCCAGTAGGACTTGTCCTCGGCGGTCTTCTCGATCCCGGTGTGCACGTAGCCGATCACCGGCTTGATCGAGCGCACGATCTCGCCTTGCAGCGTCACCAGCAGCCGCAACACGCCGTGCGTGGCCGGGTGGTGCGGGCCGAAGTTGAGCGTCAGCAGCTCCTCGTGGGTGTCGTCTCGCTCCTGTGGCAGTGCCGAGAGCGTGATGCTCTGCTCGCGTTGCCGGTACTCGGAGAGATGCTCGGTCACGGTCATCCGACGCGCTCTCGCGGGTCGCTCGGGGATCCCTTCGATCCGCGATCGGCGCCGCCGCTGGGGGTGCCGCCGCTGGGGGTGCCGAGGCCCTGCGAGGAGCGCTCGTTGTAGGTGAAGATCACCGGCTCGCCGCCGACGGGAAAGTCGCGTCGCTGGGGATGGCCCTCGTAGTCCTCGGGCATCAGGATCCGGCGCAGGTCGGGGTGGCCGGCAAAGACGACGCCGAACATGTCGTAGATCTCGCGCTCCTGGTGGTCGGCGGTAGGCCAGCCGGCGCCGTCCTTGCCATCGGGCACGACCGAGTCGATCTCCGGCGCGTCGGTGCCGACGCGCAGCTTCACGGTCACGCGGTCTACCCGCGACATGTCGAGCAGCTCGTAGTGAACGCCCAGGCGCGGCTCGTGCGGGTAGTAGTCGACGCCGTGCACGCTGGCCATGAAGCCGTAGCCGCGCTCGCGTAGCGCCACCAGCACCCTGCGCACGGATGCCGGCGCGATCTCGATCGTGCCGCGGCCGCGGAAGTGCAGCGTGTCCAAAACCGCCTCGGGCCCAAGCCCCTCCGTCTCGCGTAGCTCTCGCGCGAGCAGCTCCAGGCCGGTCGCGTCAGGCACCGGGGAAGCTCTCCTCGGTGCCCTGCGCTTTGTAGCGCTCGCGCCAGCCGGCGTCGGGGTCGTCCTGGACCAGCTTGCGCAGCTTGAGGATGCCGTGCATCAGGCCCTCCGGCCGCGGTGGGCAGCCGGGGACGTGCACGTCGATCGGCAGGAACTTGTCGGCCGGCACCAGCGCGTAGTTGTTGAAGACGCCCATCGAGCTGCAGCAGGCGCCCATCGAGATCGCCCACTTGGGCTCAAGCATCTGGTCGTACAGCCGCCGGATGATCGGCGCCATCTTGATCGACACGCGCCCGGCGAGGATGATTAGGTCGGCTTGGCGCGGTGAGGCGCGGAACGCCTCGAAGCCAAAGCGGGCGATGTCCATGCGCGGGCCGGCGGTCTGGAACTGCTCCATCGCACAGCAGGCCAAGCCAAAGGCAAGCGGGAAGAACGAATTGGAGCGGCCCCAAGCGACGGCCTTGTCCAAGGTCGTGGTCAGCACCCGTTCGTGCACGTAGCGTTCGAGTGCCTCGCCCTCCAGCTGCGCCGGAGCGGTCGGGCCGCTCAGATCGCCGCCACGCAGGAGCTCTTTGGACTCGTGCGTGCTGACGCCCAGCAGCTCGCGCTTTACTTCCACTCCAACGCTCCCCTGCGCCACACGTATACGAAGGCGAAGAACAGCAGCGCGATGAACACGATCGTCTCGCTCAGCGCGAACGTGCCGTAGGCCTTCAGCTGCACCGCGATCGGATACAGGAAGACGACCTCGATGTCGAACAGGATGAACAGCATCGCGATCAAGTAGAAGCTGATCCCGAAGCGCATCCCGCGCTTTACCTCTGAGGGCAGGCCGCACTCGTAAGGATCGAGCTTGTGCGCCACCCGCCGGCGCGGGCCGACTGCCGCGTTCAAAACCGCGAAGGTGACCCCGACGGCGCCGCCAAGGAATAGAAACACGATCGCCGGCAAGTAGCTGCGAAGCACGCGCGCTGTTATATCACCCTTGTGACAAACTGTTACATAGTGCTGATTGCCTCAAGAAAATGAGTGGATTCGCTGCCTGGGGGGCCGCCGTCGTGGCAGCGGCGAATGCGGTGCCGGCATTGCTTGGCGCGTGGCGCTGGCACCGCGACGAGAACAGCCGCGGCTTCTGGATCACCCTGCGCGTCGGACAGGCGGCGGCGCTGGCCTACGCGGTCGTGGTCGGCGTGCTGGTGGTGGCCGGGCACTCGGCAGGCGAACAGCTCTTCTATCTGTATGCGCTGCTGCCGCTGGCGGTCGCGTTTGTCGCCGAGCAGCTGCGGATCGCCTCCGCTCAGACGATCCTCGACCAGCGTGGCCTGGAGGGCGCACAGGCGGTCGGAGCGCTGCCCGAGCCCGAGCAGCACGCGATCGTGGCTGCGATCGTCCGTCGCGAGATGGGTGTGATGACGCTGTCGGCGCTGGTCGTGATCTTCCTGGCCTGGCGCGCGGCTGAAACCGCTCACGGGCTCTGAGACGCCCCGAAATGGCCGGCCGGCTGCTCGGGTGGCCAATCGATAAGCGCCAGTCGATATATTCCCGCGCGCATGTGGCCGCCCCGCAAGATGCTCACCGCAGCGACGACGCTGCTCATCGCAGCCGCCACACTGTCGGCATGCGGGTCGCAGGGGATCTCGGTGTCCAAGACCAGCCCCTATCACAAAGGCGCCGTGCTGTTCCGCGACCACTGCTCCGGGTGCCACACGCTGTCAGTCGTCGGCGCCGAGGGGTCGGCGACTTCGATCAAGGATCGTCTGCGCACCAACGGGCCCAACTTCAACATCCGCAAGGAGAAGGTCGAACAGGTCCTGTACGCGATCCGCAACGGCGGCTTCTCCGGTGCGATCATGCCCGAGAACATCGTCGTCGGGCAGAACGCCCAGGACATCGCGAAGTTCCTAGCCGCCTACTCTGGCAAGCAGGCGCCGCAGGTGCCGTCGGTCAACATCACGCTGTCGACCAAATAGATTCAGACCCCCACCCACGCTTTCGGCGATGCTCGACCTGAAGCTGATCCGCGAGGACCCCGAGCGAGTTCGAGCCGCGCTTGCCCGCCGCGGCGAGCAGCCCGCCGCCGGCCTCGACGCGGTGCTGGAGCTGGACGCGCGCCGGCGTGAGCTGATCCCGGCGCTGGAGGGCCTACGCTCCGAGCGCAACGCCGCCGCCGGGGCGATCGCGCAGGCCAAGCGTGCCGGCGAGGACGCCACTGCGGCGATCGTCGCCCAGCGCGAGGTCGGGGCGCGCGAGAAGCAGCTGAGCGGCGAGCTGGCGCAGGTGGAGGAGCAATTGCAGGCGGCGCTGGCGCCGCTGCCGAACCTGCCCGATCCGACCGCGGCGCCCGGTCCCGAGGACGAGCTGGTCAAGACCGTCGGCGAGCCGCGGGCCTCGGGCGAGGGCGTTCGCGACCACCTCGAACTGGCCGGCGCGATGATCGACATGGACAGCGCCGCCAAGCTGTCCGGCTCGCGCTTTGCCTACCTGAAGGGCGACCTGGTGCTGGTCGAGCTGGCGCTTGTGCGCTTTGCGCTTGAGAAGCTGCGCGGCCACGGCTTTGAGCCGGTGATCCCGCCCGTGCTCGTGCGCGAGCGGGCCTTGTACGGGACCGGGTTTCTGCCGGACACCGAGCAGCAGATCTACCGGCTGGCCGACGACGATCTGTACCTGGTTGGCACTTCCGAGGTAGCACTCGCCTCGCTGCACGACGAAGAGATCCTCGCGGTCGAGCGGCTGCCGCTGCGCTACGCCGGCTTCTCCCCTTGCTTCCGGCGCGAGGCCGGCGCTGCGGGCAAGGACACGCGCGGCATCTTTCGCGTGCACCAGTTCGACAAGGTTGAGATGTTCTCGTTCGTGCGGCCCGACCAATCGGGCGAGGAGCACGAGCGCATCCTCGCGATCGAGGAGGAGATACTGAGCGAGCTGCAGCTGCCCTACCGCGTCGTCAACATCGCGGTGACCGACCTCGGCAACTCGGCGGCCAAGAAGTACGACTGCGAGGCGTGGCTGCCAAGCCAGGGGCGCTACCGCGAGCTGACCTCCTGCTCGAACACAACCGACTACCAGGCCCGCCGCCTGAATATCCGCCTGCGCCAGGACAAACGAACCGAGACGCTCCACACTCTCAACGGCACCGCCGTCGCCGTTGGCCGCACAATCATCGCGCTGCTTGAGAACGGCCAGCGCGAGGACGGGACCGTCGCGCTGCCGGAGATCCTGGCCGCCTACGGCGCTCCCGGCGTGCTCGGCGCTTGAGCCGGCGCTAGGCCAGCCCCGATTCCTGGGTCAGGCGTGCGGCGGGCTGATCGTTGCCGAGCTCGGCCGGTTCGAGCAGCGCCGGTTCGAGCGAGCCGAGCGGGGGCAGTGCCGGGTTGGGGCTGACTTCCTGTCGAATCGGGTATTCGAAGTCGTCGCTGTGGGCGATGATTTCCTGGCCTTCCCTGCTTATGAGGAAGTTGACGAACCTCTGCGCGTTGCGGCGGTGGGTGCTGGCCGCGAGCACCGCGACGCCGGACACGTTCTCCAGCGATCCCACGTCGCCGCCCGGGAAGTAGTAGAGCGCGCTGTGCGTGTTCGAGGCGCCCACCTCCAAGCGCAGGCGAAACCAGTAGTAGTTGTTGACGATCCCGGTTGCCACGTCCCCTCGGTTGACCGCCGCGACGACCGCCTCCTCCGATTGGAACAGGCGCGAGTTGCGCTTGAGCCCAGCCAGCCAGTTCACAGCGGCAGCCTTGCCGTAGGTCGCAAGCACAGCGCCGACGAGCGGCACGAAATCCGAGTCGGTCGGGGCGATCGCGACCTTTCCCTTCCATTGCGGCCGCGCGAGCTGAAGCAGCGAGGTCGGCAGCCGCGACTCGGCCACGAGGCTCGGGTTGTAGGCGAGCGTGCTGATCCGCAGCGCGATCCCTGTCCAGTTGCCGGCTCCGCCGTGCTTGGGAGACTCGTCGAGCGTGGAGCTGTCAACAGCCCGTGTTCGTCCAGCGTCACGAGCTCAGGAGAGTTCTCGGTCAAGTAGACGTCGGCAGGCGAGCGCTTGCCTTCCTGCAACAGCTGGTCGGCCAGGACGATGCCGTCGTTGGTGCGCACCCGTACTTCGATCCCGGTCTGCTTTTCAAAGGCGGACACGAGCGCGTCGGTGAGCTGGGGGTGCTGGCCGTTGTAGAGCAGCAGCGAGTTCGAGCCTCCTGTCTCGGCGCAGCCGCCGGCAAGGGCCAGCACCGCCACGGTCGCCAACAGCGCTGCTGTGCGGCGGAGAGCGCTCACGCGCGGCCGCTCGATGCGCCTGTCGCTCTTTGCGCTGTCGGTCGCGCAGGCCGTGGGTAGGCGACAACCGGCCCGCACACTCGCAACGCCACCAGCTCGCCTGCCGCGGGGATGCCTTCGGAGAAGGTACGCGCCTTGACGATCGTGCTCGGATCGGACTCAAGGGCCGACCGGATCACCGTGTCGGGGCCGTAGTAGGTGTGGTCGAGGACCCTGGCTCGGATGCTCGCGCCGTTTGCCCAGAGCTCCTCGCCGGCTTGTGCCAGCTGGATCTGCTCCGGGCGGATCATCACCTCGACCGGACCGTCGCCGGCGTCGTCGCGGACGTCGATCTCTCCCAGCGCGCAGGTCACGCGGCCGAAGCTGACATCGCCCGCGAGCACGATCGCCTCGCCGACGAATCCGGCCACGCAGACGTCGACGGGCTGTCGATAGACCTCGGCCGGGGCTGCCCGCTGTACGAGCAGGCCGTCGCGCAGCACCGCGACCTCGGTCCCCATCGACAGCGCCTCGGCCTGGTCGTGGGTGACGAGCACCGCGGTCGTTCCCTCCCGCGCCAGCGCCCGCATGACCGCCTCGCGCGTGTCCAGGCGCAGGGCGGCGTCGAGCCCCGAGAAGGGCTCGTCCAGGAGCACGAGCCGTGGTCGCGGCGCCAATGCGCGGGCCAGCCCGACACGGCGCTGCTCGCCGCCGGAGAGCTCCTGGGGACGCCGACGGCTGAAGCTGTCGTCCAGCCCAACGAGATCGAGCGCCTGGCTGATGCGGGAGCCCGTCCTGCGCTCGGAGCGCGATAGGCCGAAGCCGACGTTCTCGCCGACGCTCAAATGCGGAAACAGGGCACCCTCTTGAGCTAGATAGCCGATCGAACGCTTGTCGGTCGGCACGTCTATCCGCTCCGAGTTGGCCACGACCGTGCCGTCTACCGCCACCGTTCCCCCGTCAGCCTGGACCAGGCCGATGACGATCCGCAACAGCGTGGTCTTGCCGCTGCCCGACGCGCCAAGGATCGCGGTGAGCGTCCCCTCGGCGACGGTGAGGTCGACGCCGCGCAGGACGGATCTTCCCCCGTAGGACTTCAGTAGGCCTGCACAGCGCAGCTCAGCCATGGCTCACGCGGCGGACAGGCGCGGGGTGCGAGTCCGGCCGAAGCGGGTCATCAGGATGTAGGTCGCCATCAGCGACAGCGCGATCAGGACGGCCGCGAACGGCGCCGCGGCCGTGAAAGCGACCGTCGAGCTGTTTGCTTGGAATTCGGTCCCGAGTGTGTACATGTTGGGCGGCAGCAGCACCTGCGTGGTCGATATGTCGCCGAGCACGAAGGCAAACACGAGCACGCCGGCCGCCGCGAGCCCGGGGCGGGCCAGCGGCAGCGTCACCCGCCGCAGCACCGCCAGTGGCCCTGCCCCCAGCGACCGCGCCGAGTCCTCCAGCGCGGGCTCGATCTGTCCCAGCGTCACGCGCAGCGCGACAATCGCGAAGGGCACGAACAGGATCGCGTCGGCGACCACGATCAGGGCGATCCCACCCTCAAGGAAGCGCGCCCAGTGGCTGGCCGCGTAAGCCAGCGCGATCGCCGCCACGAGGTCGGGCAGCGCGAACGACAGGTAGGTGGAGCGCTCCAGGACGGTGGCCATGCGTCCGCGGTAGCGGACGACGAGGATCGCCACCGGCAGCGACAGCGCAAGCGCCACGACAGCCGAGCCGACGCCGAGCTCGACTGAAGTCAGCGTGGCCGGCCACAGGTAGCGCAGGCTTTCCGAGGCTGCCGCATAGCCGGCGCTGCTGCTCTGCGTGAACCAGTAGGCCAGCATCCCGACGGGGATGCCGATGCCGATCGCTGCGACCAGCGCCAGCCCGCCGAGCACCAGCGGCGCAGACCAGCCCAGGCGGTAGCGAATCGGCGTCCGCCGAGTGCCGGGACCGACGCTGGCATAGTTGGCGCCGCCTCTGAGCCACGTCTCGCCGAACAGCAGCACCACGCACAGGGCGATCGACAGGAGCGACAGCGCCGCGGCGCCGGCGGCGCTGAAACTGAGCTGGTACTGGGAGTAGACGTCCACGGCGAACGTCTGAAATTTCAAGCCCACGAAGGCTTCGAACTCGACGAGCGTGTCAAGCGCGATCAGCAGCATGCCGCCAAGCAGCGCCGGGCGCAGCTGGGGCAGCGCCACACGGAAGAACGTCTGCCGCCCGTTCAAGCCCAGCGAGCGTGCGCTTTCCTCCAGGGCCGGGTCCAGGCCACGCAGCGAGACTGCCACGAGCAGAAAGACGATCGGGTAGTAGGAGAAGGCGACGATGCCCGCCGCGCCGACCAGCCCCTGCAGCGAGGGGCTGAGCGTGGCCCATGCGTAGCTGGTCACGAACAGCGGCACCGTCAGCGGGGCGACGAGCAGCAGCGTCCACAGGCCGCGGGCAGGCAGATTGGTGCGCTCGACAAACCAGGCGCAGGCGACCCCGAGCACGCCGGCCACCGGCGTGGCGATCGCGGCGATCAGCAGCGTGTGCGTCAGCAGTTCTTTGCTGGAGGTCGCTTCGATCGCGCGCGCTGCCGCGGACAGGCCGCCCTGGAGCGCCTGGTAGATCGTCACCCCCACCGGCAGCGCGACGACAGCTGCGGCAAGCAGGCAGAGGCCAAGCAGGATCGCGGGAGCCCTGCGCGGCGTGCCGTTACGGGTGCGCGCTGCCGCCAAGCGCTGATTGAAGGTGACTTGGGTGCCCATCGGAGGTTGTTTGTGCCGCTTCTTGAGACTTTCCCAGAAGGCCAAATCTTGCGCCGATCCTACAGCAGTTCACCAGCCTTTTGTTAGGGCACCCTAATTAGGCAAGCCTAAGCATGGGCTGACGGCCGCGGCGCGGGCGCGCGAGCGAGCGGCGCGCGTGCGAGCGAGCGGCGCGCGTGCGGGGACGCCGCCGGCTGCCGGCGGGGGTGCTCGTGCCGGCGGCGAGGACAGAAGCTCTGAGCGTCTGAGAGACGCTCAGTAGCGGCTGCCCAGCAGCTGAATGTGATCGGCCTCGGCCGGCCCCGGGAACGGGCGGATCAAGCCGAATTTGGCGAGGATCGACTGCGGCACGCCTTCTACCCCCGGCGTGTCGGATGCTTCGCCGCGGGTGTGCGGATCGTCGGCGAAGCCGCCCACCTCGACCGAGTGCTGTGGGCTGCGGTAGCCGGAGATGCCGATCAGGTGCAGGTGCAACGCCTTGCCGAGCGTGTTCAGGCGGGCGGCGAGAATTGGCTCCTCGCCGACGCTGTAGTTGGTGCCCGGGGCTTGGAAGAAGCCGAATTCGCCGGAGGGGCCGCCGCCGGAGACCGGAAAGCCGGTCGCGAAGGACTGCTGCTGTGAGCTGAGCTCGCTGATCTGCAGACGCGACAGTTCTTTTTCAAGCGACGCCCTGTGCGAGCGCAGTTCGCCCAACTCGGCGCTCTTGCGGTCGCGGGCGTGAACGTAGGCCAGCTGATGGTCGACCAGCGCCAGGTGCAGGCGTGCCACCTCGTCGCGCTGGACGAGCACCGCCGTGGTCTCGCGCTGGTGGCTGGCCGCGAGCACGGCCAGGCGCCGGGCTTCCTTGGTTACCGCCGCCCGCGTCTTGATCACGTCCTCGGTCGCGTTGGCGTTCTCCTGGCCGATCGCACGCAGGTCGTCGACACGCTCGATCAGGTCGCCAAAGCCGTGCGCCTGCAGGACCACCGTGACGATGCTTGGCGGCGGCGACTCGTAGGCGGCCACGACCTGGGCGACCAAAACCTCGCGGTCGTGAGCGAGTTGGACGACGAGAGCCGACAGGTGTGCGCGTGCCGAGTGCAGCTGCGATTTCAACCGGCTCAGCAGCCCCTGCTCGTAGGCGAGGCTGGCTTCCAGCGCCGACAGTCGCGCCTGCAGGTCGTCGATGCTGCCCTGGAAGCCCTCGATCGCATGCGAGTCGGCCGCGATCCCGGATTGCAATTCGCCGTCGCGCGAGTTGGCCGCCGAGATGCCGTGTTCCAGTTCGCCCTGTGACTGCCCGGCCAGCGCGGGCGTGGCAATCAGGCCAAGCGCCAGGGCCAGCAGGGCCAGGCCGCGGCGCGCGCGGGCCGCGTGAATGTTGGATCGAGTTCGCATCGAAGGTTCCGGTCCGCGACGGTAGCCGTGGGATCGGCTGCCCGCAAGCGCTTGGACGGTGCTGCAAAGGCGCTTGCAGCGCCAGTTCCGGCGTCACTGGACAGTAGGCAGATGCTCACTACGAGTATTATCAAGCTCGCGCTAGGCCTCTCTGCGCACTGCCCGAGCGCGTCGGGGGGTAGAGCGGTCGCACGCGGTCAACGTGGAGGAGATTCAGCGATCACGGATCCTTGCGGCGATGGCCGAGGAGGTGGCCCTTCGTGGCACCTCCTCGGTAACGGTTGCGCGCGTGATTGCCCGGGCGCGCGTTTCGCGAAGGCTTTTCTACGAGCTGTTCGCCGACGTCGAGGACTGCCTGCTGGCCACGTTCGATTGGGCGGCCGGGCAGGCGCGTGCGATCGTGCTGGACGCCTGCCGGGAGGAGCACGAGTGGCTCGGGCAGGCTCGGGTGGCGCTTGCGGCGCTGCTGCGCTTCTTCGATCGTCAGCCGCTGCTGGCGCAGCTGTGCATCGTGCACGTCGCCGGCGGCGGTCGGCGCGTGCTCCAGCGCCGAGCCGAAGTGATCGCCGAGCTGAGCGAGCGGATCGATCGCGGCCGCGAGCTTTGCGATGGCAATCGCGTCCCGGGATCTGTCGTCGCCGAAGGGGTTGTCGGCGCGGTGCTCGCCGTTCTGTACGGACGGGTGCTCGCGCGCGATCCGGGCGGCAGCGCCGTCGATCTGCCGCGAGGCGGTGGCGGAGAGCTGATCGAGTTGCAAGGCGAGCTGATGAGCATGATCGTGCTGCCCTATCTGGGCGCGGGGGCGGCGGCAGCCGAGCTTGAGCGCGAGCCGCCGCCCCCGCCCGCCTCGCTTGCACATGAGCCCGGCCCGATTGCCGTGCCCGCCAGCGATCAGGCCGGGGCGCGACTGACCTATCGCACCGTGCGCGTGTTGCGCGCGATCGCCGAGCTGCCGGCAGGCAGCAATCGCGACGTGGCCGAACGCGCCGGCATCGTCGACCAGGGGCAGATTTCGAAGATCCTCACGCGGCTTGAGTACCAGGGCCTGGCGGTAAACCGTGGCGGCACCGGGCCGGCACGTGGCGCGCCCAACTGCTGGTGGCTGACCGAGCGCGGCGAGGCGCTTGAGCGCGACCTGCGCGAGCGGCCCTCGACGGCGGTGGGCTCGCTGCGTCGCGGCGGCGACGGCAGCTCGCGGCCCGCCTAGGACGGGGCTCTTAAGCCGACCCGCAACGTCAGCGAGCGGGGCGTGCCGCCAAGTGGCGTGAGGGTCAAGCGATAGCTGCCGACGGCGAGCGTTTGCAGGCCCTCCAGATGGCGTTGCTGGGCGCCGGCTCGGCCGGACAGCACAAGCACAGACAGGGTGCGCCAGCGCACACCGGAACGCGTGCGTTGGCGCACGCTCAGCAGTGCTCGCACCGATACGGCGCGAGTGAGCGAGAAGTTGAAAGCAAGCCGATCAACCGCCACGGGATGGGCGCTGGCGCGCAATGCGCGCGCGGCGTGCCTCGTCAGTTGCAGCCGCGAGATTCGCGCCGGCGCGAAAGTGCCACCGTGCGACGCCGGCTGGTTGCTCACAGTCGAGTTGGTAGGGGTTGACGAGACTGAGGCCGTCGCTTCCGTCGAGCCTGTTTCCGGGGGTGTCGTTTTTTTGGGCGGTGCAGGTCCTTCTGTGCCCAGTCCTTCTTCTTTGTTGGGCGGTTCTTCTTTGCCTGCTTCTTCTTTGATCGATTCTTCTTTGCCGGCCCCCGATTCTTGGCCGCCTTTGCCTTGCGGCCCGCCTTCTTCGCTTGGGCCTTCGCTCACAAGCGGCTCAAACGCCGCGATCCCGTTGGGCGTGCCGACGCCGGTTGGGCCGTCGTAGCCGCTCGTCGCGTTGCAGATCCAGACGCCGGCGCCGCAGTCCAGCGGCGAGAGCGGGGCCATCGAGCCCGAGCAGCTCGCATAAAGGCCGTCGCACTTGCCGTTGCCGCCGCCAACCACGTCGTGCAGCAGCGCGGAGCCAAGGTGGGAGTACAGGGTTTGCGCCGGGTAGTCGACACCGTGGGCGCCGCCCGCGAGCGCGAACATCGCGGCCACGATCGGCGAAGCGACGCTGGTTCCGCCGATCGGCAGCCAGTGCAGCAGCGTCGTATGGCCTTCTTCATAGGGGTAGGGGATCGAGTCGTAGACGTTCACGCCGGTGGCAGGGTCGGCGTCGGCGGCGACGTCGGCGCTGGCGCGCTTGGAGCCACAGCCGACTTCCGCCCAGTCGCTGACGTGCAGCTGCCATGCCGGAGCGGACAGCGCTCCGCTGCAGCCCGATCCGCCGGCGCCCTGTCCGTCCCAAGGCGACTCGCTCTGCCATGCGCCGGTGCCTGAGAGCGTCAGGCTGGTGCCGCCGACCGCGACGACGTCGGGTGAGGTGGCCGGGTAGTTGGCGCCCTTGAAGTAGCTGGAGCCTGCCTGTTCGCGGCTTTCGTACTGGTCCCAGTTCAGGTAGCCGTCGTCGCCGGCGGACGCGGTGATGACCACGCCGGGATGGTCGAAGGCCGGGCTGTCGATCCCTGTTTCGGGGCCGCCCCAAGAGTTGGACACCTCCTGGGCGCGCGTCGCGGCCGTGTTCTCGGCGGCTTCCAGGTCGTGGTAGGAGGGGGAGTCGGCCTCGACCAGCAGGATGTGGCAGTTGTGGCAGATGGCGCGAGCCATCTCCACGTCGGTTGCCATCTCAAGCGCCCAGCCCTCGGCTTCTTCGGCTTCGGCGCGTTCTTCGCTGTTGCCTTTGGCGAAGCTTTCGAGCTGGGAGCGCGTTTTCGGGAACGGCACGCCCGCGGTGCCTTCGACGCCGCTCTGCCCGACCTGTTTGAAGCAGCCGTTTTCGCTGGTGCAGGCGGGAAGCCCGAATTCGTTGGCGTAGATCGCCAGGTCGGCTTCGGCGCTCGGGTCGTTGTACGCGTCAACCAGAGCGATCGTCTGGGTTTCGCCGGCCGGCGCTTCGGCCGCTTCGCCCGGGAAGTAGGCGTCGCGCAGCTGCGCCGGCGTGAAGCAGCTCGACTGGTAGCGACTGCATTCGGAGGCTTCGAGCAGGCCCGCGTCCGGTGAGGTGCGTGTGGCGAAATCGTGCACGCGAGCACGCGCTTTGGCTGCACGGGGTCGTACCGCCAGCGCCAGACAGCTGGCGTGGCCGGCGCTCGGCGCCGGGCAGGCAGGGCGCACGGTGTATTCGGGGCCAAGCCCCCTGCCCTGTGCCGTCGCGGAGCAAGCGAGCGGCGCGAGCGCGGCGATCGCCAGCAGCACCGGCGCGACGCCGCGTCGGATGGAGGTTCTCAGCCGCGCCACGGCCTTCGAGGCTAGCGTCATAACCGCGGCTCGCGCGGCGTCAGCGGCCGGTTGTCAGATAGATGGAATGAGAGGCTCCGCCCGCCGGCTTCACCGTCAGCCGGTAGGTGCCGGGGGCAAGTCGGTTGTGCCCGGTGAGGCTATGGCTGCTGTGTCCCTTCACGGCACCGAGCGTCAGCGAGTCCGAGCTGAGCGCAAGCCACGCGATGCGACCATGCGAGACGCTTTGAACGAACAGCGTCACCTGCAGCTTTGTGCGCGCGCTTGAGCTGAGCGAGAACCCGATCGCGGAAGCCGGAGGGGAGCCGACGCGCAGCTCGGCTCGTGACTTCGCCGTCAACTCCAGCGCGGAGAGGCTCACCGCGCGATGGGCTTTGCCGCCGCCGTGAAGGTGGCGTTTGGCGTGTGTCGTTCCAGCGGCTTCCGCGTCTTCGGCTTCTTCGGATTCCCCCGCCGCGCCGGGTTCGGGTTCGGCTTCGGCTTCGGCTTCGCTTGCTTCTTCGCTTTCTTCCGTTTCGCCTTCGCTGCTACTTGCATGTGCGATGGCTGTCGGCTGCGTGCAACCTGCTCTGGCGCAGGACGCGCTGGCGCTGACGGCGGGCCAGGCGAATGCCGCGCAGCACACGGCCCACAGGGTCAGCCAAGCCAGAGCGCTTGAGCGCAGGCGGTCGCGGAGGGTCGACATGGTTGCTAGATCGGCTCAAAGGACGCTTTGCTTGACATCGATTGCCTCGATGTGGCTTTCTGGTTTCACGCGGGGTGCCGCATGGCTTACCCGGTGTGTGTCGCATGCGCGCGCCGGAACCGGCACGATCAGGAAACAGCCTGCAGCAGGACTGACGGCGGTGGCTATGACCGGCGAAGGCACCAACGACGCGCCGGCGCTCGCCCAGGCCGACGTCGGCCTGGCCATGAACACCGGCGCTCAGGCCGCGCGCGAGGCCGGCGACATGGTCGACCTGGACTCCAATCCGACGAAGCTGATCGAGATCGTCGAGGTCGGCAAGCAACTGCTCATCACAAGGGGGGCTCTGACCACGTTCTCGATCGCCAACAACGTCGCCAAGTATTCGCGATCCTGCCGGCGGCGTTCATCGCGACCTATGCGACCGGCGAAGGCGGCAAGGGCCCGCTCCCTGCTGGTGCACAACCTGCTGGGCCGCTAAGACGCCGCTACTGAGGCACGGCCAGCGTTTCAAGCAGCGCGTTCCAATACTGCTGACCGGTCGTGAATTCCAGTTCTTCAAAACGCCTGATCAGGTGCTCAAGCTTGGGAACAAGTGCCCGGTCGGAGGCGTCGACATAAGGCTCGGCCAGCTTCGGCGAAGGGATTTCGACGTCGATCGCTTCGACGTGCTTGTCGTACTGCAACGTGCTGGTGGGAACGCGCGTGTATCCGCTCGCCGTCCAGGCACGGACGTCCGAGCAGATGTCGGGCACCTGCAGCGCGAGCATTTCATTCAAGCCGTTCAGGAATTTGTAGACGCGCCGGTTCAGCTTGGCGTTGGAGGAGGTGACGCCGGTCACCCTGTGGATGAACCGACGCACGATCCCAGCGTCGGCACGGTAGGCGGTCGCCCACATAGCGCCCGCGACCTCGTAGCTGAGCCGTTTCTCGGCTTCGGTCTGCGGCGAGTTGGCACCGATGCCCGGGCATTCGCGGGCGAAGCGGTGGTTGAGGGTGCGCAGGCTCGCTTCGACCTTGGGCCAGCTGTGCAGGACCCCCTGCAGCGTCTCATAGCCTGCCGTCAGCACGGTTCGCGCCGCGGCGACGTCGTGGCTGGAGGCCGCCGAGGCCGTGGTGGGAGCGACGCCGTACAGGGCGAGGGTCGCCAGCAGCGGTGCGAGCAAGCGTCGAAGCATGGGCTGGGTCAACTGTAACGCCACGGGACGCGCGGTTGGGGAGAATTTGCGAGCATGTCGCCTGACACCGCGCCGGGCGCTCCAGCGCCGGGCAGGCTCAAGGTCTTCACCGGGACCGCCGCGGGTGTCGGCAAAGGCCTACCGCATGCTGCGGGAGGGGCGCGCCGACGGTCCGCGTCCGGCCGGCGAGCGATGATGGGCGGCGCGGCCGCAACGTTGCCGCGCATAGGCTGTTGCAATGAACATGCCCATACACCCGCGCATCCCCACATGTACCCTTGCCGCGCTGTTTGCTGCGGCGCTGTCCGCCCTGCTGCTCGCGCTCGCGCCTGGGGCGCTTGCCGGTGGCTCCTCATCGCCGAAAGCCCACGCCTCCGCCTCTTATCTGACCGGGATCGGCGACCAGGAGACGGAGATGTTCTCCAACCGGCTGTGGCAGCAGCTGCACACGAAGATCGCGCGCTACATCGCTCCCTATGACGCCGCGGTCCGCCCCTACTCGCTGCAGGCCGCCGCGCGCTGGATCGTCGCCGCCGAAGCGCAGCATCAGCAAGTCCTGGTCGCCTTCTACCACTCCGAGTACACGCCGACAAAGATGCCGAGCGTCGCGACCTACCAGAAGGACATACAGAAGTTCATCAAGCTGTTCCCGCACGTCACCCAGTACCAAGCCTGGAACGAGACCAACCGCGGCACGGTCGTGGAATACCATAAAGGTAGGCGCCACATCGCTCTGGTCAGCCCGACCCCGACGCAGTCGGCCCAGTATTACAAGGCCCTGCGCACGGTCTGCAAGGGCTGCACGATCACCGGCCTTGACGTTCTGGACGGCCCGAAGATCGCTCCCAGCCTGCGCTACATCGCTCAGTTCAAGCACGCCCTTGCGCACCTGAAAGTGCCGGTGCCGCATCTGTGGGGCTTTCACAACTACTCCGACACCAACCGCTTCTCCAGCTCGCGCACGCGCGCGATCCTGCGAGCGGTGCCCGGCGAGGTGTGGCTGACCGAGACCGGCGGCATCGTCAAATTCGGATCGGCCTTCCCCAACGTCAAAGGCTCGGGGCTGCGGCGCGCGAGCAGGGCGCTCACCTACATGTTCCATCTGGCGGGGTCGAACTCGCGGATCAAGCGCCTGTACATCTTCCAGTGGTCCGGCTCGACCGGCGCCGCTCGCTTTGACGCCGGCCTGACCGACCCGCACTACAACCCGCGGCCGGGCTACGTGGTCGTGTGCAAGCAGCTGCACGCGGCCAAATGCAAGATGAAGACGAGCAACCGCTGATCGGAACAGCCCCGAGTCGTCGCCGGATCGTGCTAATCAGGGCTATATCGTGCTAATTTAGTCGATTATTAGTATGATTATGTCCGAGTTAGCACGATGCGGAGCTTCGTTGACCTAGACAGCACCTTTGCTGGCCAGCCACGCGAGCTGGGAGCGCTCCTATCGCGAATCGACACCTCGCGCGGCCGTGAGCGCCTATTCGAGGACCAAACACCGGAACTGCTCGCGCGTCTTTCCGAGCATGCGCGCATCGCCTCGATCACGGCCTCGAACGCAATTGAGGGTGTGCTCGTCGGAAGTGAGCGCGCCGAGCGCATAGCGGAGGGGTCCGGTCGCTTTCGCAACCGTAATGAGCGTGAGCTCGCCGGCTATAGGGACGCTATCGACATGCTCACGCGATCGGGCTCGAAAGAGCAGCTGTCAGTTCCGTTCGTGCTGCATTTGCACCGCTTGTTGTTCCATCACAGCAACGGTCGCGGCGGGCATCTCAAGAGCGATCCGAACCTGATCGTCTCCTACGAAAGTGGACGGCGCGAAGTTGTGTTTGAGCCGCCGCCGCCCGAGCAGGCTGAGTTCCTGCTGAGCGAGTTGATCGCTCGATACAACCAATCACAACTGGACGGTCGCACCCATCAGCTGGTTCTGATCGGGGCGCTTGTGCTCGACTTGCTCGCGATCCATCCGGTGGCCGACGGCAACGGGCGGCTCGCGCGGCTGATAACGACGCACGAGATGCTCGGCCAGAGCTATGGAGTGGCGCGATACGTCAGCATCGAGCAGCGGATGTACGAGTCTAAGAACGCCTACTACGCCAGCTTGCACGAGTCGCAACGCGGTTGGCACGAGGGTCGCCATAGCATCTGGCCGTGGGTCGGCTACCTGGCACGGATCGTCGCCGACGCCTACGAGGATTTTGAGCAACGCATTGCCGGAGCTGGGGCAAGCAAGGGAACCAAGCACGAGCGGGTCCGCGAGCACATTCTTGAGCAGGCCCCCCCTGAGTTCCGTCGCCGGGATGTCGAGCTAGCGTTCCCAGGCGTGAGCGCCGCAACGATTCGGCTCGTCTTGAACGAGCTACGCGACAAGGGCCTGATTCGCTCTGACGGCGCCGGCCCGGCGGCTCGCTGGCGGCGTCTATCGCCTTGAGTCAGATTTAGGCCGTCGCGGCAAGTCGGTCGTCTCGCGTTCTGTGGCCGGTCTTCGAGCTGTCATCGCGGCGCCAGTCCGCGAGCAGCTTTGCCAGCAACAGCGCCAACAGCCCGATGCCGGCGGCCAGCGGCGCCAGCGCGCGCAGTGGGTAGCGGCTGCCGTTGTGCAGCGTCAAGTTCAGCGCCGTGTCATCGCCCGCGCCGACGATCGAGAGCAGGCCGCGGTGGTCGATCCCGAGCAGCGTCGGCGCGAGCGCCGCGAACAGGCACCAGCCGGCCAGGGCGGCAACCCCCCACAGCAGCGAGCGGGTGGAGATGCGCGTGCGCGCAGTGGCGAGCACGGCGAGCACGATCGCGCCCCCCGCGCACAGCGCGAACGGCCACACCCCGCCCCAGGAGCGGCCCATGCCGAAGGCCGAGGCGATCGTCGGCTGGAAATAGCCTTTGCCGAGGTAGCGGACGAATACGACCGCCTCGTTCTCGTAGCCGATCAGCGGATGGGTGATCGAGGCGATCGCGATCGTCGCGATCGACACGGCCGCGAGGGCGATCGTCGGGCCGGGGAAGCGCTTCAGCGCCAGGCCCGTCGGCAGCGCCAGGAACGGGATCATCGTCATCAGGAAGCGCGGCCCCATGAACCCGCCGCCGAAGGGCAGGTAGTAGCCGGCGTTGTAGCCGCAGTAGAGCACGCAGATCGCGGCGATCGCCAGCGCCTCGGCGCGCAGGCCGCGCTTGTACATCAGCCACGTGCCGACGCCCCCCATCGCCAGCACGGGCGAGAGCGTCAACAGGCCGCGCGAGTCCAACAGCAGCGTGGCGAGCACCGGCAGGCTGGGGGCGCCGATGCCGAAGAAGCCTTTTTGCTGGCGGGGGATGTTCGAATAGGCCAGGTGCGTCCAGGAGTGGAAGGCATAGTGGTTGTAGAGCAGCAGCGGCACGATCCCGATCAGCCCGCCGAGCAGGAACGGCCCGATGCGCGTGAGCAGGCCGCGCGGGTTGAAGCTGTCGCGGCGCGAGATCAGGTAGACGCCGAGCACGAGCGCGCAGAAGAACAGGGGGTACTCGGAGGTGCCGGCGTAGCCGAGCAGCAGCCCGGCAACGCCGATATACCAAGGATTGGGAGGGCCGGCGCGCTCGCGCATCAGCAGCGTGAACGCCGCGAAACCCAGGCAGGCGGTGAAGACGTGGCTGAACAGCAGCGTAGACAGGGGAAGCGTCAGCGTGCCCAGGCCGAGGATCACCGCGGTGGCTGCTCCATAGCCCGGCTCCAGTCCCTCGGCGACCCAGCCGACCAGGAGGAGCAGCAGCAGCCCCGGCAGCACGTTCCCCCACAGCCCGACCAGCCAGATCATCTCGTCGCCGGGATGGTTTGGGGGCGCGACGTGGTCCTCGGTGAAGCTTTCGGCGCCGAGCGCTTTCAGCGCGTCGTAGTAAGGCAGCGAGAACAGCGCCAGGCCGGGCGCGCGGGCCGAGTACCAGTGGCCCCTGTAATAGGCCTTGTCGCCGGTGTTCTGCTGGTAGAGGTCGATCGTCGTGCGATCGGTGTCCAGCGAGCGGGTCAGGTCGTAGTGAGAGGTCTGGTTCCAGGAGAAGCTCTGGATCACCGTCGCGTAGGCAAGGCCGACGAGCAGGATCGCCGCGAGCGCGAGCTTGCGCTTGCTCATGAGGCGTGCAGCGCCTTTGGGCCGGGTCCGATCTCGTAGATCGCGATCGAGCCGACACGCCGCTCGGTGATGCCCAGGCCGGCGATCGGCTTGTTCGCGGCGGTCGCGTAGTCGGGCGGCTCGGGCACCTCCGGGGCGTGCAGGCCCGGCAGCTGCGGCATCGTCGTGTGCAGCACCACGGTCTTGATCCCGTAGTAGCGCAGCTTCTTCACGCTTGCCTTGTCGGGGAAGTTCTGCATCCCCCCGCGCAGGTCGTCCAGTTGCGGCAGGTCGAAGGTCGAGTTGCCGACCGGGATCTCATAGAAGCCGTCAACCGAGAAGTATTGCCACAGCCGGTCTGAGGCGCCATCGGTCGGCAGGTCGAGCACCGGCCCCGGCAGACCCGTTTCGGCCCGCACGGGTTGTGGCACGACCGGGTGGGCCATGTGCCCGGCCCCCTCGCCGACCAGGCCGATCACGAGCAGCGCGCCGACCGCCGGAACCGTCCAGCGGACAGCGCGCGGGCCAAGGCTCGCGCTCCACGCCCGGGTCAGCCGCACAAGACGCCAGGCGCCGGCGGCCGCGAGCAGCGCCAGGAACAGCGTCGCCGTGATGAACACGCGGCCGGGCACGCGCACCCCTTCCCAGCCCGGCGCGTAGTCGTACAACAGCCGGTAGGGGTAGCCGGCGCCGGTCAGGCCCATTCCCATCGCCAGCACCGAGCAGACGACCACGCCGCAGGCAAGGCCGATGCGCAACCGGCGCGTGTATGGAGACCCACCCACCCCGGCCAGGCCGATCAGCGCCAGCACCGCGATCGCAAGGCCCGGGAAGAACACGTCCTCGTTCTTGGAGTGCACGTGTTCGCGCGCCCCCGCGGTGACGCTGCCCCAGACGCGGTTCTCCGAGGAGGCGGAGAACAGCGCCCACGGCCCGGAGGAGTAGTTCTCGACTTCGCGCAGGGTGCGTTTGGCGGTCGGGTACTCAGAGGCCACCTTCAGGTATGGCCGCGCCTCGTAGACGGTGACCACGCCGCACACTGCGATCCCCAGGCAGGTGATGGCGACCAGGGCGCGCTGGGAGCGAAGGATGCTCGCGATCTGCGGCCGACGTGCATACAGCGCCCACGCAGCGACGATCGCTGTTAGCACCGCCATCAGGTAAGCGAGCTGTAGGCCGAGCGTGAAGCCAAGGCTGATCTGCCAGGCTGCCACGAGCCAGCCGGCGATCACGAGGCCGCGCGAGGAGCGGCGGTAGCCGCGGAGCAGCAGGAACAGCGACAGGGGTATGCCGCCGCCGGAGATGACGTGCAGGTGCCCGGCCTCGGTGATCTTGTAAGGGGCGTAGGCGAAGGCCGCGCCGGCGACCGCGCCGCCGATACGCCCGGTTCCCAGCTCGCGCGCGAGTAGATACGCGCCTACGAAGCACAGCGACCAGGCGAGGAGGAACAGCAGGTTGTAGCGGACGAGTGCGGCGACGGCCCCGGAGCCGAGCCAGGCGGCCGGGCCGTAGCCGAGCAGCGAGTCCGAGAAGGCCAGCGAGAGCGGGTGGGGGTAGAAGGCGTTGGAGTCGAACAGGCTGCCGGGCTGGTGCAGCATCGCGTGGCCGACCCAGGCGATCTCCCAAGCTGTGCGAACCGGGTCGCCGAGGTCGGGGGCGATCCGGCTCGGCAGGTGCAGCACCAGCGGCCAGGTCGTTACGATCGCCAGCGCGACGCCGGCGAGGATCGCGCAGGCGATCTCGGCCCGTCCGAGCGCAGGCGATGGCGCCCAGCGCGGAGTGCCCCGCTTGCCGCCGGCGCGGGTCGCGGGCCTGTCGAGGAGCATGCTCGCCATCGGTCGCCAGCAGCATACGGGAGCGCCCCGGTCGCTTTCGCCGCCCCGTCCGCGGATCGGCCTTCTCAAAGGGGGGTTGACATTTACCAGCGAACTGTATATAAATTGCTGTTGTCGGTACTGCACATACATGTGTCCGGCAATACATAAGGTCAGGTGGGGTCGGTCTTCGTGGTCGACGCTAACCGGTTTGACGGGGACCTTGGGAGAGGGACCTAATCGCGTTTCGAGAGAGAGTTGCTTCGCGTGTCTTCATTGGGGGTCAACGTGTTCGAGAGTCGTTGTGTCGAGGGCGGGTCCGTTATAGGACGCGTCAGCGCCGCTGACGCGTCTCTCTCTCTCTCTCTCTCTCTCTCTGGACCGGCGCCGGCCTAGGCGCTAGGCCTCCTCGCCGCGACTTTTGCTCGCGGTCCTCCGAGCGCAACGCTCGGTTTGATCTTTGCCGCCCATGGGCGGCAACGCGTCGTGTTGGTGTGGTTCGACAGGGCGCGCGCTTGCGGTTGCCCGTGGATGGGAGGGTTCGATGAGTGCTCGCAGGGTTTCCGCTTGGGCGGTCGGGTTGCTGTGTGCTGCCATTGGCGTCTTTGTGTTCGCGGCGTTCGCGAGCGCGGACGCGCTGCCGGACGGGCGCATTTACGAACAGGTGACGCCTGAGGAAAAGTTTAGTAGCGAAGCGTATCAGCCACCGGTCTGGGAAGACACGCACGACGAGTTCGAAGTCAAACAGTCGGCCGCGGCGGTATCGACCACCAGGACAGAATTTACGTTTCAGGCGGCCGCCGATGGCAGTGGCATTGCCTACGTTGCCGCTCCGACGGTAGGCGGCAACGAAAACGGGGGTGAAAACGGCGGCAACGAGTATTTGGCGAGGCGTCTCATGGGCGGCGATTGGTCTCAACGAGTCCTGTCGCCAGAAAATGCTCCGAGCGTAGTCTTCCAAGCATTCTCGCCGGATCTGAGCCTGGCGGTCCTGGACTCGACTGAACCTCTGTCGTCGATGGCTCCAGGGTTCGGCAAGTCCCCTGGCATCGGATTTGGTGGCAACTACGATGTGTTGTATTCGATGGGAGCGACGGGTGACGAATATTCTCCGCTCGTCTCGGCCGAGCCGCCGTTTCGCGCGATGGGACACTTTGGCACCGCCGGTCCGCACCAGATCCCGGAAAACGGTCACAACGCGCACCGGGAAGGGCATGCGTATTTGGCCTTGGAGGGCGCGTCCACGGACTATTCCCACCTTCTGTTTGCTGCGAACGATGCGCTGACTGAAGTCTCGGAAGATAGGCCCGCAGCCGAAGGCGGCGCTGGAGCCGAATTTGAAAATGAGGACAACCTGTATGAGTCTGTGGGAGGCCAGTTGCGACTGGTGAACGTGCTGCCAAACGGCACTACACACGCAAACGCGACCTTTGGCGGCGTAGAACTGCCTGGGCCGCCCCTCAACAAGGAGCGCGCGGTTCTCAACCATGTGATCTCCGCAGACGGTTCGCGCATCTTCTGGACCGACTTGGCTTCTGGGCACATCTACATGCGCGAAGACGGCACGAGGACCGTGGAAGTCAGCTCAGGAGGCACGTATCAGACGGCCACCAGCGATGGGTCGATCGCCTATTACACCAACGGCGACTTGTACGCGTACGAAATTGCGGGCGGGCACACGACCGATCTGACGCCAGGTGTGGCGGTGGAACGGGTGGTTGGCGCAAGCGAAAACGGTGAATACATCTATTACCTGACAGAAGGCACAAAGCTTGCGCTATGGCACGATGGCGTGTCGACGGCCATCACTACCGTGCCGGTGAGGATGACAGAAGAACCGTTGACCGTCGAGGCCACCCCCGACGGGCACAGCATCGTTTTCACGCTGGAAGAATCAAAGTTCTATCCGATTATCAATGAAACAAATTATGTTCAAAGGGTCGAGGTGTACGAAGCCGAAACCAAAACGCTGCACTGCGTGTCCTGCACGTCGCATGGCACATTGGGTCGCCTGCCGATCACCAATGCCGAGAACGTCTATCAGCCTCGGTGGATATCGACCGACGGCGATCGCGTCTTTTTCGTCAGCCGCGAAGGCCTTGTGCCGCAGGACACCGACGAAACGCAGGACGTCTACGAATGGCAGCGCCCTGGTGCCAACGGGTGCACAGAATCTGGAGGTTGCGTTTACCTGCTGTCGAGCGGCACGAGTCCAGCGCACTCTGGATTCCTCGATGCCAGCGAAAGTGGCGAAGACGTATTCATAGTCACGCGTGCGAATCTGGTGGGAAGCGACGAAGACGGTCTGTACGACGTCTACGACGTGCGCGTAGGAGCGGCTCAGCCGACATCTCCCGCCTGCACGGGCACCGGCTGTCAGGGTCTGCCCCCCGCAGCGCCGATCTTCGCCACGCCGTCAAGCGTGACTTTTGAAGGCGTTGGGAACTTCGCGGCGCCCGCGAAGGGACTCAAGGGAAAGCCAAAGCCGAAGAAAAAGCCAAAGCAGAGGAAGAAGGCCAAGAAGCGCAAGAAAGGCGATACGCACAAGTCCAAGGCCAAAGGGTCGAGAACGTCGAAGAGCGTGCACAGGAAGCATGCTGGAGTAGGGGGGGGACGGTCGTGAGCAAGCGTTCATCTAGACGTACGTCGATCGCACGGGTGCGCGGGTTGGTAGGGAGAGTTTCGGCCGCGACCGCGACAGTGGTGGTGCTCGTGTCGGCTGGCGCAGCGCAGGCCGCGGCGGCGGCACCGCCTGGCTGGGAGGCAACGTCACGCCTTTACCCGACGCATTTGGCGCCGGGGGCTGAAGGTATGGTAGTGGTTGAGGTGTACGACATCGGCGCCGGTTCGAGCACGGGCCCGGTCACGATGACCGATGTGTTGCCACCTGGACTTGAAGCTATCTCGTCCGGCCCTCTCAACGAATTTGGCGAAATCAACAAGAGCTCGGTCGAAAACAGAGAAAAGACGTACGCCAAGAAGGAAGAAGAACAGGCTCTAGGAAAGGTTACGGTGCCTCAATCGCAGCCGCATGTGTGGAAATGCGAAGGAACGACGACGGTGACATGTGTCACTATCCCCGGGTATCTGGGAATAGAACGTCCAATCAAATTGGGTTACAGGGGGCGCCTCGGGATCGCCGTGAGAGCCGTAGGTCAGGCGGGCGTCGGAGAGAACCACGTGACCGTCGCGGGCGGTGGTGCTCTCAGCGCTGGGGAGACTACGGATGCTTTTACGATCGATGAAACTCCTGCGGGATTCGGCTTGGCCGGTGAATTCGACGGCTGGCTCTCGACTCCTGGCGGCACTGCCGACACACAGGCGGGTTCGCATCCGTTCGATTTCACACTCAGCTTCGGGTTGAATACTGCGAAAGAACATGCCAGCGGGCCGATGCGGGACATCAAAATCGCGCTGCCGCCAGGGATCGTTGGCGATCCCCATGCGGTTCCGCAGTGCACTCGACAGCAACTCTTGACAACGATTATCGGCAGCTGTCCTGTCGACTCCACCGTCGGGGTCGACGAAGCCTCACAGGAAATACTGAGTCGAGGTGACTGGGATCTGCTCGTTCCGGTGTACAACATGGTGCCCCCGGCGGGTGTGCCGGCTGAGTTCGCCTTCAGCATATTCGGCTCAACTGTGTTGATAGACGCGGGCGTACGCAGTGGTACTGACTACGGCATTACGACGATTTCACGCAACGTGGGTTTCAGGCCGATCTTCAACACGATCACGTTGTGGGGTGTGCCGGGGGAATCGGTTCACGATCCCGAACGGTGTGGCTTCGGCCCGCTCAAAACAACCGGTGTGTATTGCGGCTACAAGTCAAGCGAAGGGTCTCCGCGCCCGTTGCTGACGCTGCCGACATCGTGTGAAGGGCCACAGCGTACGACGTTGACGATCGACAGTTGGGATAAGAGCCTCGGGTCCGCGAGCGAAAGCTTCGTGACGCACGATACGACTGGCGCTCCAGTTGGGATGACCGGTTGCGAAGACTTGGCGTTCCCGCCGTCGTTGAGTGTCGCGCCGGACACGTCCTATGCGGATACTCCGGCAGGTTTGACGGCTGATGTGAAAGTGCCGCAGGAAGGGTTGAGGACCGGCGAAGGTGTTGCGACGGCGAACGTCAAGGACACGACGGTGGTTTTGCCTGAGGGTGTGGCTATCAATCCTGGTCAGGCCGCTGGGTTGGGCGCGTGTGGTTCCGGTGAAGATGGTTTGACTACGCCTGCTGAAGAAGCGAGGGGCGAAGAAGACAACGGTCCTGCGCATTGTCCTAACGCGTCGAAGGTCGGCACGGATGAAATCGAAACACCCTTGTTGAGCAAACCGTTGAAAGGCGGCGTGTACGTGCTGCCTTCCGACCCGCCGCATGTGAAGCTGCTGGTGAGCGCGGAAGGCGAAGGCGTGTTCGTCAAGCTTGTCGCGAAAGTCGATCTGGACGAAGCGACGGGCAGGTTGACTACGACGTTTGAAAAGACGCCGGAGTTGCCGTTCACGGACTTCAAGCTGTCCTTCAGCGGAGGAGCACAAGCAGCGTTGTCCACGCCGACGCAGTGTGGGACGTACACCACGATGAGTGATTTCACGCCGTGGAGCAGCCCGTTTGAGCAGGATGCGTTCCCGTCCAGCAGCTTTGTGATCGCAGCAGGCCCGAATGGTGCTCCCTGCCCATTCAATCCGTTGCCGTTCGGCCCGTCGATGATCGCCGGCTCAACGACAGATCAGGCTGGTGGGTTCACGAACTTCTCGCTGTTGTTGACCAGGCCTGACGATCAGCAGCGGATCGGCTCGTTGCAGTTCAAGACACCAGAGGGCCTGCTGGGAATGATCGGCAAGGTCCCATTGTGCCCTGAACCACAAGCCTCACAAGGCGACTGCTCGTCCTCATCGCAGATTGGGCATACGGTTGTTGAGGCCGGTCCCGGCCCATACCCGCTGGTGGTCCCACAGCCAGGGCAATCACCGGCGCCGATCTACCTGACCGGCGGTTATAAGGGCGCACCATACGGTCTCTCGATCGTAGTGCCGTTGCACGTCGGCCCGTTCGTGCTGCCGACGCAGGTTGTGCGCGCAAAGATCGAAGTCGACCCAAGGACGACCGAATTGACGGTCACGACCGATGCGCTGCCGCAGATCATTGCTGGTGTGCCTGCTGATCTACGAGCGATCGATGCGGTGATCGACAGGCCTGGGTTCATGTTCAACCCAACTGGTTGTGAGTCATCGAGCTTCTCCGGCACGGCGACAAGCAGCCAAGGGGCCAAGGCGAGTATCAGTAGTCATTTCCAGATGGGGTCGTGTCGCAGCCTGACGTTCAAACCAGCGTTCAAGGTGTCCACGAGCGCGAAAACGTCGCGCAAGGATGGTGCGAGCCTTGACGCGAAGATCACTTATCCCAAAGGCCCGTTCGGCGAAAACCAAGCATCGATCCAGTCGAACGTGAAGAGCGTGAAGGTCGACCTGCCCAAACAACTGCCGTCCAGGTTGACGACGCTGCAGAAGGCCTGTCCGGCCAAAACGTTTGAAGCGAACCCAGCATTCTGCCCGTCAGGATCAAAGGTGGGGTCTGCGACAGCGGTCACACCGGTGCTACCGGTCCCGTTGATGGGTCCTGCGTATTTCGTGTCCTACGGTGGCGCGAAGTTCCCAGAACTGGTGATTGTGCTGCAGGGCTATGGCGTGACCGTTGACCTGCATGGCGAAACGTTCATCAACGAACACACCAACATCACTAGCAGCACGTTCCGTCAGGTCCCTGACGTCCCGATCGAAAGCTTCGAGCTGAAGCTACCGGAGGGGCCGAACAGCGCTCTGGCGGCGATCGGGAACCTCTGCGCCAAGAAACTGGTGATGCCGACCATGTTCACCGGACAGAACGGCGCGCGGGTCAAACAAGCA
>DASUIH010000015.1:0-20584 GCA_036279855.1 Solirubrobacteraceae bacterium
ATAATCATCGGCAACGTCGCCCTCTACGGAGCCACCGGCGGCGAAGCTTTCTTCAACGGCGTAGCCGGCGAACGTTTCGCCGTTCGCAACTCCGGGGCCGTTACCGTAGTCGAAGGCGTAGGCGATCACGGTTGCGAATACATGACACGCGGCACCGCCGTAGTTCTAGGCAAATGCGGACGCAACTTCGCCGCAGGCATGAGCGGAGGCATCGCCTACGTCCTCGACGAGCTCGGCGACTTCGCGGTAAAACGTTGCAACGTTGCTGCCGTCGATCTCGATCCGCTAGACGACAAAGATTTGGCGCAAGTCCGCAGCCTCGTACAAAAACACGTCCTCCTAACCAACAGCGCCCGCGGTAAATATGTGCTAGACCGCTGGGAAGACCTAAGCAGCAAGTTCCTGAAAGTCTTCCCGCATGATTACAAGCGCGTGCTGGGTATTGAGCGTTCGCCAGCGATAGCCGTGCCAGTCTTTGCGAAGCCGGAGAAACTCCCCGCGCTAGCTGTCGGCGGATAAGTATCGCGGCACGACTTGAGTCGTGCCGAAAGACGAACGAAAAAGTTGTGAAGCGGCGCGGCTTCAGCCGCGCCCTAAAATCCAGAGAGATTTCTGGGGCTTTAGCCCCTGAGGCATCGTAAGCAATGGGCAACCCAACTGGCTTCCTCGAACACACCCGCGAAACCCCAACTCGCCGCCCGGTCACCGAGCGCATTAACGACTGGTTCGAGGTTTACATCGATTACCCGGACGACAAGGTCCGCACCCAGGGCGCGCGCTGCATGGATTGCGGCGTCCCCTTCTGCCACAACGGATGCCCGCTCAGCAACATCATTCCCGACTGGAACGACCTCGTCTATCGCGACCGCTGGCAGGAGGCGATCGCGCAGCTGCACGCCACCAACAACTTCCCCGACTTCACCGGACGACTGTGCCCGGCTCCCTGCGAAGCCGCCTGCGTGCTTGAGATCCGCGAGGGCGATGCGGTCACGATCAAGCAGATCGAGTTGGCGATCGTCGATCGCGCCTTCCAGGAAGGCTGGATCGGGCCGGAGCCCCCTCGGCACGAGACCGGCCAGTCGGTGGCCGTGATCGGCTCCGGGCCGGCCGGCATGGCGGCAGCGCAGCAGCTGCGCCGAGCCGGGCACGCGGTGACGCTGTTCGAGCGCGACGAGGCGGCCGGTGGCCTGGTTCGCTTCGGCGTGCCGGACTTCAAGATCGAGAAGCGGGTGGTGCAGCGGCGCGTCGAGCAGCTCCTCGCGGAGGGAGTTGAGCTGCGCTGCGGCGTGGACGTCGGTGTTGACGTCGGCGTCGAGGAGCTGCGCGAGCGCTTCGACGCGATCGTCGTTGCCACGGGCTCGCGTGTGCCGCGCGACCTGCCGGTGCCCGGCCGCGAGCTGGGTGGCGTCCACTACGCGATGGACTATCTGTACGGCCGCAACCGTTGGGTCGCCGCAGAGCACGGCCCGGCGCCGACCGTGCCCACGCCGGTTCTCGGCGAGCCGATCAGCGCCGCCGGCAAGCACGTCGTCGTTATCGGCGGCGGCGACACGGGCGCTGACTGCGTTGGCAACTCGCTGCGCGAGGGCGCCGCGTCGATCGTGCAGCTGGAGCTGCTGCCCGAGCCGCCGTCGCGCCGTCCCGACGAGCGCACGCCGTGGCCGGAGTGGCCGCTGAAGTACCGGCTCTCATACGCGATGGAGGAGGCGCGCACGGCCGGCGTCGGCGAGCAGGACTACTCGGTCACCACCACCCACTTCTCCGCCGATCGGTCGGGTGGCAACGTCGCGGCGCTTCACATCGCCCAGGCTGAGTCGGCGCCGCCGTTTGCCTCCGTCCCCGGCAGCGAACGCGAGCTGCCGGCGCAGCTGGTGCTGCTGGCGATGGGCTTCCTGCACCCCGAGCAGCCGCTGCTCGACGAGCTCGGGGTCGAGAAGGACCCGCGCGGGAACGTCAAGGCGCTCTCGCCCTATACGACTTCAGTCGAGGGCGTCTTTGCCGCAGGCGACGCTCGCCGCGGCCAGTCGTTGATCGTGTGGGCGATCAACGAGGGGCGCCAGTGCGCGCGGATGGTGGATCGCTACTTGGCGGCGCTTCGCAATGGCGTGGGCTGCTCGCACGAAGACGAGGGGCTGGCGGGACACGCCGATGCCGACGAAGGCCCTGAGGGACCGCCTCAGCACGTCGGGCAGGGCGTGCCGGCGGAGTAGCCGCGCTAGGGCCGCCCGGCGGGCATCCCCAGCTTGCGCAGTGCGGCCACGTAGTGAACGAATTCACGCTGCAGGTGGGTGAGCACGAGTGGCTGTCCGGCGCCGTCCGGTGCCGACGACGGCCCACCATCTTGACGTCCCCGCCGCGCCGCGCGCGCTCGATTGCGCCATGCGTCGATTGTGTCGTGGAGTTGCTGGTGCCCTTCAACGTCCGTGCGCGGCTCGTCATCCAGAAGCACACCGAGGTCAGGGGCGTTCTGGACTCGCGGTGGCATCTGACTCAGGGCATGCTCGGGGTCGGCGGCGAAGCGCAGCAGGATCGTCTTGATCAGCGACGTGTGATCGAACAGCTGTTTGCTCACCTGCGACTTCACCCGCGGGCCGATCACGAGCGCCGGAACGCGCACCCCATAGGTCGAGTATTCCGAGCCGTCGTCAACCGGGGGCGGCGACACGTGGTCGTAGAAGCCACCGTGCTCGTCGTAGCAGAGCACGAGCAGCGTGTCCGCCCAGTCGGGCGATCTGGTGAGCGCGTCGTAGAGCTCCAGCGCCAGCTCCTGGCCGGCGAGGATGTCTGCCGGCGGGTGGTCGTCATCGGAGATGACGTTGAGCACGTGCAGATTGACGAAGTTCGGATCGATCCAGGAGACCTCCCTGAGCTGCCCGGAGGAGGCGTCGTCGAGAAAGCTCGTGCCGGTTGTGATCGCGGACTCCGCGATCACAACCAGATCCTCAAGCAGCTTGCGGTCAAAGAACGCGAAGTTCTCGCGCCGCAGGTCGAAGCTGCGGTAGTGGGAGTCGGCGCCGCGCAGCGTCGCGGGGTCGTCTGAATACCAGCGCCACTGTGAGTCATCGAGCAACCGGGTGAAGGCAGGTACGTCGAAGATCGGCACGTCGAGCGTCTTGCCGGTGATGCGGTCGTACAGCTCTTCGAAGAAGCCAAGGCGCACTTTCGGCCCTTCGCGGCCTGCCAGCGAATACAGCCGGTTTGGCCAGGTGTCTCCAGGGATCGAGCTGTGCCAAGCGTCGCATACGCAGTACTGGCGCGCGAGGAAGTCATACACCGGGACGAGCTCACGCGTGTAGTAGCCCATCGGCAGGCGCCGCCACTGTTCTGGTGGTCGCTTCTGCTCGACGAAGTTCTTGACAAAGCCGCCCGGGCTCACTCCGTGGAACTCGGCGAGCTGCTCGGCCACGCATTCGGGCGAGTGGCAGGGGTCGAGGCTTTCGTCGTATGGCTCTCCGGGCTTGTGAAAGGCGGTTTCGTTAGGACCGTAGGCGTAGGGCCTGTATTCGTTGCCCTCGGCGTCGAAGTTGGGATGGGCATTCTGCACGCCGTCGATTCCGTCGATCCCGCCGGGTAGGCCGAGATATCCCAGCATCTGGTCAAACGAGCGGTTCTCCATCATCAGCACGACGATGTGCTTGATTTGGGACAGAGGCTGGCTCATCGCGGGCCGCACGCTATCACTAAAATCCAAAGGTCAGATACTTTCGACTTATCTCACCGGACGACGGCAACTCTGCGATCGTGTATGCCCGCCGTGGGTCGCCGACGGTAGACTGGCCACGTGGCCAGCAGCTCACACAACGGGTCGGCAGCGACGGCCTTGCCCCGCGCGTGCGTGATCGGAGCCGGATCCTCGGGTATCGCCGTCGTCAAGGCTCTGCGCGACCGCGGCGTTCCCTTCGACTGCTTTGAGCGCTCAGACCAGGTTGGCGGCAACTGGGTGTTTGGCAACCGCAACGGGATGTCGGCCGCCTACCGCGACCTGTTCATCAACGTCTCGCGCGAGCGGATGGCCTACGCCGACTATCCGATGCCCTCCTCCTATCCCGACTTTCCCCATCACACGCACATCAAGGAGTATTTCGACAACTACGTCGATCACTTTGGCCTGCGCGAGGAGATCGAGTTCGAGACCTCGGTCGAGCACGTCGATCGTCGCGAGGACGGCGTTTGGGAGGTGACGATCGAGCGCGTCGACGGCGGCGGCCACGAGACGCGCGAGTACAACGCGGTGATCGTCGCCAACGGCCATCACTGGGACCCGCGCTGGCCCGAACCCGCCTTTCCGGGCCAGGACGAGTTCAAAGGCACCCAGCTGCACGCCCACTCCTACGTGGACAACTCGATCTTCGCCGGCAAGGACGTGGCGATCGTCGGCATGGGCAACTCGGCGATGGACATCGCCGTCGAGTCCTCTTACGTCGCGGCCAACACCTACCTGTCGGCGCGCAAAGGCGCCTGGATCATCCCCAAGTACGTGTTCGGCAAGCCGGTCGACCAGCTGCCCAACAACCCGCGTGTGCCGTTCGCGATCAGACAGCGGATGATTCACCAGACGATCAAGACGATCACGGGCCCGCCCGAGCGCTACGGGCTGCCCAAGCCCGACCACAAGTTCGGCGAGTCGCACCCGACCGTCTCCGGGCGCATCCTCGATCGGATCGCGCATGGCACGATCGCGCCGAAGCCAAACATCGCCTCGTTGAGCGCCGAGAGCGTTCGCTTCACCGACGGCAGCGAGGCTCACGTCGACGTCGTCGTCTACTGCACCGGCTACAAGATCAGCTTCCCCTTCTTCGACGAGGGGTTCCTGGCTGCGCCCGACAACCACATCGAGCTGTTCCGCCGGGTCTTTCATCCCGACATCCACGGCCTGTTCTTCGTCGGCTTGCTGCAGCCGCTCGGTGCGATCATGCCGCTGGCCGAGGCGCAGGGGGCTTGGGTCGGAGACTATCTGCGCGGCGAGTACGCGCTGCCCTCGCCGGCGCAGGTGCGCAAAGACGTCGCCCGCGATCAGGAGGCGATGAAACGCCGCTACGTAGCCTCGAAGCGGCACACGATCCAGGTGGACTTCGACGACTACCTGTACGCGCTGGCGGCCGAGCGCAAGGCCGGCGCCGAGCGTGCCCGGGCTCAGGGCTATTCGCCGCCGCTGATCCAACGCCGGCGGGTCGGCGCTCTGGTGTCCGCCGAGTCCTAGTCGCAGCGTCCGTAGAACAGCGCAAAGCCCGTGTTTGCGGGTCAAAGGTCGCTAGCGTGGTGGCGGTGACCCAGACGTTCTGCCGCCACAACCGCTTCATCCAGCGCTGTCCGATCTGTCGCGAGACGGTGCCGGGCTACACGCCGCCACGCCCGCCCGCCAAGCCCCCCGGCTCCTCTACAAGCAGCTCCCGCAGCGGGGCGGCCACGACCACCCGTGCCGGCGGCCGCGCGCAAGGCACCGGCGTGCGCTCAAGCGCTCGCCGCGGCCAAGACGTGCGCGTGCGCCATGAGCAGCGCTTTGTCGACGACGGCTATCGCTGTGAGCTGGCGCTGGGTCTGCGCTCCTCTCACGACGCTCGCCGGCTGGCCGAGGAGATCGCTTTTGCCAGCGGCCGCCTGTTGATGCTGACGGCAGCGCCGCCGAGCTTCTATGCCCAGGCGCGCGACTGTGAGGACGTCGAGCAGGCCACGTGGATGTGCTTCCTGGCCGCCTACGTCTCCGCGCTGCAGGGCGAGCAACCGTTCGTGGGCGTGCGCCAGGCGCTTATGGCCAACTGGGCTAGCGGCAAGAGCCCCGACATGGAGGACGTGCCGCTCGGCCCACGTACGTCACACGACCCGAGTCGGGGCAGCGAGACGTTTGCCGCCTATCGCCGCTTCGCCGAGCATGCCGGCTCACAGGAGCGGGCCTTCTCCGGCGAGGCCGTCTGGACGCCGCAGCGTCGATTTGAGCGTGTGTTCGAGCGTCTGGCGCTGCCCGGCTTCGGTCGAGTCGGGCGCTTCGACCTGCTCGTGACGCTCGGGCGGCTCGGGCTGTACGAACTGCGCGCCGATGCTCTGCACCTGACTACGCGCACACCGGGCTCGGTGCGCGCCGATCCCACGCCCGACGCCGCCAAGCGTCTGTTTGCGATTGGCGATGCGGTGCTTGTCGAGCGGCGCGCCCGCGTCTTTGCCGAGGCGATCGACACTCCGCTGGAAGCGCTCGATCTGGCGTTGTGGAACTGGAGCCTGGCGCCCGACCAGGAGCGCACGACGCTGGGATTTCCCACGAGCACGCGCGACGAGCACGCGCTTGAGCGGACACTGGCCGCGCTGGAGCTGTAGCGCCAGCGCAGGTCGTGCGCCTCGCCCCCGCCGGGCCGGCCGGACGCGCATTTTGCCGTCCACCCCGGGGCCTAGAGTCCTGCTTGTCATGTCCGCCTTTTCGCAAGACGAGGGAGCCGCCATGTCGCTCTGCTTCATCGAGCCCCACGACGCGATCCGGGTGATCGCGGACTCCGTCGGCCGCGAGGCTCGCCGGCAGCTGCTCGGCGAGGTCGTGCGCGCCTGGGTCGACGACCTGCCCGAACACGAGCTGTCGTTCCACTACGCGAAGGCGATCGCCGACCTCGACGAGGACGATCTGCAGTTGCTGGCCGCGTGGCACGCGTCGCTGGAGGTGGGTCAGCCGATCGCCAACGCCGGCTTCTTGGAAGGCGTCTTTCACAGCCTTGGCGAGAACCGCCGCGAGGCGCTCAAGATCGCGGCCGGCTTTCGTGGGGAGGAGGCGTTTGAGGCCGGCCTTGCCGAGGAGCAGGTGCTCGACACGGTGCTGCCACATCTCTCGCGCGAGCGTGCGATCGAGCTTGCGAGCGAGTGCATCCAGCTGTACCAGTGGGATCGCCTGGGCTCGATGAACTAGCTAGTAGCCGTCCGTGCCGGTCTGGGAAAGTGCGCGAGGATAGACTGAGGCAATGCAAGAGGCAGCGGTGACAGTCGACGATGTGATGGACGCCCTGTCCAACGTAATCGACCCCGAGCTTGGGTTGGACTTCGTCGAGCTCGGATTGATCTACGGTGTGGAGGTCTCAGGCGGCGACGTGCACGTGACCTTTACGCTGACCACGCCGGGTTGCCCGATCGGGCCACAGGTGACAGAGCAGATCGAAGAGTTCGTAGGCGAGTTGGAAGGCGTGGACTCGATCGAATCGGAGATGGTCTTCACCCCGCCGTGGTCGCCCGAGAAGATGAGCGAGGACGCGAAGTTCGCTTTGGGCTACTGACGGCTCCGCCGTTGGATGCGGCCTGCTCGTGGGCTTGACGCTCACGGGCGATCTCAACCAGGACCGCCAGCTCCGCCGCGATGCTCGCGCCGATCGACTCCAGGTCTGGCAGCGCGTCGAAGTCGCCGAGCAAGCCAAAGTTCATCTCACCGTCGTAGGACATGATGGCCACTGCCAGCGCGTGATTTTCAGGCAGGAACGCGACCGGGAACACACGCTCCATCCGCCGCCCCAGCACGTACAGCGGGAACTGCGGGCCCGGCACGTTGGTGACGATCAGGTTGAACAGTCGCGTGGAGAAGTTCAGCCGCGAGGCTTGGGCGAGAATCGTCGGCGGCGCGAAGTTTTGAGCACCCGCGATCGCCTCCGCGCCGAGCGCCTGCTTTGACTCCTTCAGGCCGTCCATCCCATGGCGTACAAAGCGCAGCCGCTGCAACGGGTCGGCAATGTAGACCGGCAATGGGCCGCGCATCGCGGCGATGCGGTTGCCGGTCTCGTGGCGCTCGCCGACGGTCCGCACGGACACAGGCACAAGCGCACGCATCTCCATTCCCTCGGTGCGCACGCCGCGCTCGATCAGGAACGAGCGCAGCGCACCGGTCACGACCGTCAACACAACGTCGTTGACCGTTCCGCCGAGGACGTTCTTGACGAGCTTGAAGTCCTCCAGGTTGGCGGCGACTCCGACGAAGCGTCGATGCGGCCCGATCGGCACGTTCAGCGGCGTGGCCGGCGCCGGGTTCAATCCCGCCCAGACGATCTCGCCGACCCCCTCGGCGATCTCTCGTGTGCGCTCCAGCGAGCGCTCGGGATGCGTCAGCGCGCTGACAGCCGCTCCCGCCATCTCAAGGCCGGCGCGCACGGCGCCGCGCAGGCCGACCGCCACCAGTTCGCTCGTGTCCGGCTCGGGACGAGGTTTCCAGGCTCGGCCGGGAGTTCGGATCGGCGCCGGCTCGGGCTTTACGTCGAACAGCACCGTCGCCAGGTCGATGCCGGCGATGCCGTCGATCAGCGAGTGGTGGGTCTTTGAGATCAGGGCGAAGCGGTCGCCGTGAAACCCCTCGATCAACCACATCTCCCACAGGGGCCGCGAGCGGTCAAGCGCCTGCGAGAAGATCCGTGCGGTCAGGTTGCGCAGCTGTTCCCAGCTGCCTGGAGCGGGCAGCGCGGTGTGGCGGACATGGAACTCCAGGTTGAAGCTGGGATCGTCCACCCACACGGGTCGGCCGCTGTCGAGCGCCGTGTAGGCAAGCTTGTGGCGGTAGCGCGGCACGAGGTGCAGGCGCTTGCGGATCTGCTCAAGAAACTCCTCCATCGGTGGCGCCGGGCCCTCCAGCAAGGTCAGGCCGCCGATGTGCATGTGCGAGTTGGCCCCCTCCTGGTGCAGGAACGAGGCGTCGACCGCCGTCAGCCGGTCCAGGTGTCGTTGTGCCACCCAGCAAGGGTACCCGCCGCCGCGCCTTACAATGGGCGCGATGGCCAACACGGTGCAAAAGTTGTTGCTCGCGGCGCCACGCGGCTACTGTGCCGGCGTCGATCGCGCCGTGCAGACGGTCGAACGGGCGCTTGAGCAACATGGAGAGCCCGTGTACGTGCGCAAGCAGATCGTCCACAACAAGCATGTGGTCGAGGACCTCTCAGCGCGGGGCGCGATCTTCGTCGAGGACGTCGGCGAGGTGCCCGAGGGAGCCCTGACGGTGTTCTCCGCGCACGGCGTCTCGCCGAAGGTGCGAAGCGACGCTCAGGCGCGCAACCTGCGGACGATCGACGCGACCTGCCCGCTGGTTACCAAGGTTCATCGCGAGGCGGTCAAGTTCGCCGAGGAGAATTACACGATCGTGCTCGTCGGACACGCCGGCCACGAGGAGGTCGAAGGCACGACCGGCGAGGCGCCCGAGCGGATCGTCCTGGTCGAGAGCGAGCAGGACGTCGATCGGCTTGAGATCGCCGATCCCGAGCGCGTCGCCTACGTCACCCAGACGACGCTGTCGGTGGACGAGACCAGCGCGATCGTCAAGCGCCTGCAACAGCGCTTTCCGCTGATCGCCGGGCCGCGCACCGACGACATCTGTTATGCGACAACCAATCGCCAGGCGGCGGTCAAGCAGATGGCCGGTGAGTGCGACCTGATGCTCGTGATCGGCTCGCGCAACTCGTCTAACTCGGTGCGGTTGGTCGAGGTCGCTCGCGATCTTGGCGCCGAGGCCTACTTGATCGACAACGCCGGCGAAGTGCGCGAGGAGTGGCTGGAGGGCAAGCGCGTGGTCGGCGTCAGCTCCGGTGCCAGCGCGCCGGAGAACCTGGTTCAGGAGCTGGTCGAGCTGTTTCGCGATCGTGGCGTGCGGGACGTGCAGGAGTTCCACGTCGTCAAGGAGGATGTTCGCTTCATGCTGCCAAAGCCGATCAGAGAAGCGGCCGCCGCCGCGTCTTGACGCGGACTCTCGTCGTATCGGACCTGCACCTGGGCGGCGCCTCCGGTGCCGCTGTGCTGGAGCGTCCGCTGGCGCGCCAGGCGCTGTTCGCGGCGTTGGGCGGGGTGGAGAGGTTGGTGCTGCTGGGCGACGTGCTGGAGCTGCGTCACGGTCCGCGCGGCGAAGCCCTGGCACGGGCGCGTCCGTTCTTCGAAGAGCTGGGCGAGGCGTTCGCGGGTCGTGAGCTGGTGGTGCTGGCCGGCAACCACGACCACGCGCTGGTGGAGACGTGGCTGCGCGCGCGGGAAGGCGACGAGCGTTGGTCGTTCGGCCTGGAACAGCGTTTTGAGCCGGCGGAGGCCTCGACGATGCTTGCCGCGATCGCGCAATGGGCAGGCAAGGCGCAAGTGACCGGCGCCTATCCGGGGGTGTGGCTGCGCGACGACGTGTACGCCACCCACGGCCACCAGCTCGACGTCCATCTGAGCGTTCCCACGATGGAGCGCCTGGGCATCGGCTTGACCGCCCGCGCGCTGAGGCGCCGGCCGGATCAGTTCGCGGCGCCGGCCGACTATGAGGCGGTGACCGCTCCGGTGTACGCGTGGATCGACGCGGTTGCGCGTCAGGCGCCCACGGGCAGCACCCTCAACGGCGAGTCGACCGTGAAGATGTGGCGCGCCCTCGGCGGCGACCGCGATGCGCGGTCGAACGGCCGTGGCAACTCAGAGGGCGGAGAGTCGGCGGGCATCGCCGGCTTGGCTGCGCTCGGACCGGCGTTGCGCCGCCGCGCGATCGCTCGTGCCTTCCCGGTGGCGGTGGCTGCCTTGAATCGCGCCGGTCTTGGCGCTTTCACCGCGGACATCACGCCGCCCGAGTTGCGTCGAGCCGGCCTGCGCGCGATGGGGGAGGTCGCCGCGCGGCTCGGCCTCGGCGAGGCGCACGTGATCTTCGGGCACACGCACCGGCGTGGACGGTTGCCGCAGGACGAGCCGGCCGAGTGGCAGGGCCTTGCCGGCACGCGGCTGATTAACTCGGGCTGCTGGACGTTTGACGCGTATTTCCTGCGGGGGGAGCCGGGGGAGAGCCCGTATTGGCCGGGAGGGGCGGTTCTGGTCGAGGGTGGGGACCCGTCTGCTGCGCCGCTGCTGCTGCGGTTGCTCGACCACCTGGGAGCGGGCGACCTGGCCGGATGAGGACGATCGGGCCTCGACTGTGAGGCGCCCGTCAGCGTGACCTTTATGCATTGTGGCCATCGCCGGTAAGCAGTGTGCTTAATCGGGGTTGACTCTTACATATAGAACCGTATAGGGTCAGTCAACGGCCCTATTGTCGTGGATATCGCGTCGTGGGCCACAAATTTGCTCTGTTTTCGGGAGGTCGGTAAATGCTGTCGTCATGGCGCGTCAACGTCGGGCTGCTCGCTGGCAGCATATTTGTCGTACTCGTTTTGACGATCGCTGCGGCGCCCGAAGGGTCGGGGGGATCGATCGGTGAGAGTGCAAGCGCATCGCGCTTGAGTGTCTCTGCTGTGCTCAGTGTGCCTGGCTTGAACGTGCTCGACGGGGGTGAACAGAAACTCGACCAACTGATCGCCGACCGTGCAGATCCGGTAATTGCACAGGAACGCTTCTTATCAAGGACCGCGTACGAGCATCTCGGTGGGAGTGCCGCGATCGGCCTGATCGGGCGGACGGTTCCGTTTGTAACAAAGAGGTCGTTGTCCGGCGTCGGTCGCTTGCCTGCCGGAGTGCGCGTGTCGAAGTACCTGGGCGTGGGTGCCGCTCAGCTAGATCTTCCGGGCGGTGGGCATGCGTTGGCTGAGTCGCTGACGCCGATGGCGACTCGTCGACCTTCGGGTGGTTATGCGCCCGTCGATCTCGCTCTGCGTGAAGCCGGTAATGGGTTCGTCGCAAAGGATCCGGCGACCGCGGTGAGCATTCCAAAGTCGCTTGCGAGTGGCGTGAGCTTGAATACGAGAGGCGTCTCGCTGACGCCTGTCAGTGGGTCGGGCAGGACGCTGGCGGGTAACGGTCAGCTCGACGGTGGCGCTGTCGTGTATCCCAACACCGGGACGGATGCTGACACAGCCGCGAAGCCGATTTCTACAGGCTTTGAGATGTATGACACGCTGCGGTCGGTGGCGAGCTCGCAGGTGTTGTCATTCCGGGTGGGTATGCCTGCCGGAGCGTCGTTGCGCTCCGCCGGCTCAGCGGCAAGCGTGGTGGCATATGGTCACACGCTTGCGTCGATATCGGCCGTCCGCGCCGTAGATGCCGATGGGACCGAAGTGCCCGTGTCGATGTCCGTTTTCGGGCGCACGCTGCGCGTCACGGTCGATCATCGCGGCGGCGATTACAGGTATCCGATCGTGGTCGATCCAACGGTCAACGACGACGATCTTGATTCCACCTGGAATACGAACTGGCGATTCGTAAACGGCGGCAGTGCAGAAAAAAGAGAAATCGTTGGCTCCCCGGGGAGCATGGAAGCGAAGGCGTGGGTGAAAGCCAACGAATGGGGCGCGCTCGTCTACCCCACGCAGGGTGAATCGCATATCTACGCGTTGTATATGGAAACGGCGGCGAGCACGGGCAGCGCCGTGGAAAGTCATCTGGCGATTGCCGGTGCGCCGCCTGGCGGCAGTGAACTCGAAAAAGCCGTTTGGGAAGGGTCGGCGACTTTGGCCAAAAGCTACGGCCGGGCCGGGACGACGGTTTGCGTCACTTCGTGTGCTTCCTCTGGCGGCACCGCCGGTAACGTTGCGATGTACTGGTTGAACGCAATCGAAAACGCAAACGGGTCGGCCCAGGCGGGCGGCACGGTGACGGCGTACGCCGCGATCACGGAGATAGCGCAGGCTAACGGTCCAACTGCGGCTGTTGATACGACGACGGAACACAACACGTTCGGCGAACGCAACATCTTCTTCGGTAGCGGAGGTTGGCTGAGCGAACACAACAAACACAACGCTGCTCTGTTCGACGAGAGCGATCCCGGTGTCGGCGTCAGCTCGGTTGAATACACGATCGCGGGGAAAAAATGGACCCAGAGCATGGAATGGGAATGCAGCTCGGTTCAGTGCCCGTCAAAAGCCACCACCAGCGTAGGTGTGCCGTACGGCAGCGGCGTGCCCGATGGCGAACCGACGATCGAATTCAAGGCGTTCGACGCGATGGGAAGCAGCGCCACGACGAGCACGAAACTCAAGGTCGATTCGACCGCGCCGCACGAAATCACCCTGAGCGGCCTGCCGAGTGGCGACGAAATCAACGACGCGACCAGAAACCTCAAACTCGTCGCTCACGCCACCGACGGGGTCACGGGCACACTGAGCTCGGGCGTCGCCTCGCTCGCGCTCGCCGTTGACGGTCAGGAAGTGGGCGGTCCGAACGGGAGCTGCTCGCCTGGACCGTGTACCGCCACGGGCGAATGGACGATCAACGGCGAAGAATTCGCCGCGGGAAGCCATACGTTCACTGTCACCGCCACCGACGTCGCGGGCAACAGCGCCAAGGGTGAAACCAGCTTCACGGTGCATCACGCAGCTTCGGTCTCGGTCGGTCCGGGCAAGTTGAATCCGGTCACCGGAGAGCTCAACCTCGAAGCGACGGACGCTTCCGTCACGACAATGGGAACGCCGTTGACCGTGACACGCAACTACAGCTCGCGGGAACCCGGGGCCGGCGCCCAGGGCATGTTTGGCGCGCCGTGGACGACCGGTTTCGGCGCGCGAAAGCTGGTACGCGATGGCAGCTATGACATGACGTTGGTCTCGGACGACGGATCGCGAACCTTGTTCAGGAACAAGGGTGACGGCAGATTCGAATCCCCACCGGGCGACAGCACGTTGGTTCTGAAATCCAACCTCGTGGAAACTGAATACACACTGACCACAAGGGGTAGCAGCACCGTCTTCACCCACGTCAGCGGTGACAGCCCGTCTGTTTGGCGGCCGTCGTTTGCGTCTGGATCCGGCGGCACGAACGCGACGCAGTACACCTACCAGGTGATCGGAGGGATGCTGGAGCCCTTGCAGGAGTTGGGTCCGGTGCCGTCCGGCGTCTCTTGCGCCCCGTCCTTGAAACCGGGCTGTCGCGCGCTCACGTTCAACTATGCGACCTCGACCACCGCCGCCGGCGAAGGGCCGGGCGAATGGGGAGACTACGCAGGTCGTGTAACCCGCGTTTACTTCGCGACCGCGGAAGAAAAAGAAGGCAAAACGGTCCAGGTGACGAAGACGATCGCTCAGTACGCATATGACAGCAAAGGCCATCTGCGGGCCGTGTGGGACCCGCGTGTTTCGCCGGCGTTGAAGACTACCTATGGCTACGATGCCGAAGGGCGCGTCGTGGCCGTTTCGCCACCCGGGGAGGATTCTGTGGCGTTTGTCTACGGCACGACGGCGCAAGACGTCAGCGCGGGGCGCCTGGTGCAGGTTGTGCGACCGCGGGAAGAAACGCCATTGTGGGATGGCGTCGCGCCCGTCGACACGGCGGCGCCCACGTTGTCGGGGTCGACGATCGTGAACGGTCAGATGGCCGTCTCGAACGGGACCTGGTCCAACGCCCCTGTGGCCTATGGCTACCAGTGGGAGCGGTGCAGCAGCTCGGGCACAGAATGCAAAGCCATCGACGGCGCGATAAGCAGTACTTATGCGCCAGTGGCGGAGGACGCAGGACACGCGCTGGTCGTAGAGGTGACGGCTGTCAACGGTGGGGGAGCGGTCGTGGCCTCCACGTCTGCGAGCGGCGCAGTCGCCACGGTTGTGTCCGAAGCGGAAAGCGTCACGCAGTCTGTCTCGTCGAGCTCCTTCGACGCGGTGTCGTGTGTGCCTGAATCGACCACCTGTGCGGCAAGCGACGCCAAAGGCAACGTGTATTACGCGACGAACGTGAGTGGCACCTCTTCGGCGACGTGGCACTCGTGGAGCGGTCCGGGCGTCAGCCCGAGCGAGGCGATCGCGTGCCCGCGATCGAGCCTGTGTGTGCTCGCAGATGGCGAAAAAGGCGGCTCGGGTGGAACGTTGTACTACGGAACGACGGGCGGGTCGTTGACGCAGGCCTACAACCCTTCGAACGGCGTCGATGCCATCTCGTGTCCATCGACATCGTTCTGTCTCGCGGGCCAGGACAAAAACGGCGACCTTGGATACTCGACCAATCCCGGATCGACGTCTTGGTCACCTGTGGAATTGGGCTCGGCGGGCAGGGCGATCAAGGGAGTGTCGTGCCTGTCGTCCTCCTTCTGCGCTGCGGTTGATGGGATGGGAGATCTGCATGTCGCCACGAGCACGGCAAAAGTCGAGTCGTCCAGCTGGACGGAATCGAACATCGACGGGACGACCGCGCTGAACGGCATCTCGTGCAGCTACGCGGAATTGTGCGTTGCGGTCGATGGGTCCGGCTACGTCCTCGATCTGACGCTTTCCGAAAGTGGAGCCGCCACTGTGAGCAAGCAGAACATCGACGGCGCCAACAGCCTCACGGCTATCACTTGCACATATCGGTGCGTTGCAGTCGATGACCACGGCAACGTGTTCGTCTCGCGCGATGGCGGCCGCACCTGGATCGAGGCATACCAGCTCGGAGGTGACCTGACGGGCGTTTCATGTGCGTCGTACAGCCTGTGCGCGGTCGTGGATACAACGGGTCACATAGTCACATTCAACCCGAACACGAGCTTCACCGAAGGTATGGGCGCTCCAGCGGAGTGGGGCACGACGATCGAGTACGGCGTGCCCGCTTCGGGCTCCCTCGCTCCGTACGCGCTGGGCAGCTCGGAAGCTGCGAAGTGGGCGCAGACCGACATCGCGGTGGAAGGGACGGCGATCTTCCCCTCGTGGATGGCTGAGTCGTGGCCGGCTCCCGGGGCGTCGCGGCCGGCGTCGGGCTATAAGGGAGCCACGGTGGATTACTTCGATTCGGCCGAGCACGTCGTCAACGTGGCGGAACCGACTGGTGGCATCGCGACCAGCGAATACAACTCCTACGGCGACGTCGTGCGAACGCTGAGCCCTGATGATCGCGAAGCGGCGCTCAAAGAAGGGTCGAAATCCGCCGAAGCCTCTCAGGCGCTGGACACCCAGAGCACGTATGGCAGCGAAGGCACCGAGTTGCTGAGCACGCTGGGCCCACTCCATACGGTGAAGTTGGCAAGCGGAACGGCGGTCAAAGCTCGCAAGCACACGGTGTACAGCTATGACGAAGGCGCGCCAGCGGGTGGCCCCTACAGGCTCGCGACGAAGGTGACCGAAGGCGCAGCGGTCTCCGGAGAACCGGAAGCCGACGTTCGTACGACGATCGACTCCTACGGGGGTCAAAACGGCCTCGGCTGGATTCTGGGCAAGCCCACAGCCACGCGCGTTGACCCCTCGGGTCTGGATCTGGTGCACTCGGCCGTCTATGACCCGAGCACGGGCAAGGCCGTTGAAACGCGCACACCGGGGGCGGCGCCGCCTGGAGAAGAAACCTTGAGTGGATACGTCTACAAGTCCAGCTTCGGCAGCCCGGGAAGCGGCAACGGCCAGATGAGCAATCCCCAAGGAATCGCACAGGACCCGGAAGGAAACGTGTACGTGGTCGATACGGGGAACGACCGTATCGACGAGTACTCATCGAGCGGCACGTTCATCAAGAAGTTCGGAGGCGTAGGCTCAAGCGAAGGCGGCCTGCAGAAACCGGAGGGCATCGCGATCGACGGCGAAGGCACCATCTGGGTCGTCAACACAGGCGCGAACGTAATAGACGGCTTCAACAAGGAAGGCAAATATCTGGAGACGATCGGCATCTGGCTTGAAAGGCCGGAAGCACTCGCCTATTCGCCATACAACGAACGTCTGTACGTCACCGATGGGGGCCACGACAGGGTGGAGTGGATCAACCCGAAAAGAGAATCGGAATACGGATCATTTGGCTCCAAAGGGATTGGCAACGGTGAGTTCAACGCGCCCGACGGAATCGCGATCGACTCTTCCGGCGATGTCTGGGTCTCCGACGCCAGTGATGCCCGCGTTCAGAAGTTCAGCCCGACGGGCGAATACATCAGCCAATTCGACGGGGAGGGCGAAGTTTGGCTCTCGGATCCAGCGGGACTTGCGTTTGACGGGGAAGGAGACCTGCTCGTAGAGGACGCCGGCGACGAAGGCGTCGAGGTCTTCTCGTCGTCGGGGGCGTACAAGTTCCAGTTCGCAAACCCAAGCAGCGAACGCGAAGGGCTTGCGTCATTTGGCATCGTTCTTGACAGCTCCGGTGATGCATACGTGACGAGCGGCGGAGGCTCTGTCCAGGAGTGGGTGCCCGCCGCGCTGTCGCACGAAAGCCACGGAACGGGTGGGACGCATGGCACGCAGACGGTCTATTACACGGCCGGCAACAACCCAGAAGCGCCGACGTGTGGCAACCAGCCGGCGTGGGCGGGACTGCTGTGCGAGAAGCGCCCGGCTGCGCAACCGGAAACCGGCGGTCTGCCGAACCTGCCGGTGACGACGGTCACCTACAACATGTGGGACGAGCCGCTCGTCCTGACCGAAACGGTGGGAACGACCACGCGGAGCAAGACGAACGTCTATGACGAAGCAGGCAGGGTTCTCAAGAAAACGGTGGCGTCATCGGTCGGCACGCCTCTGCCTAGCGTCGAATACGCTTACAACTCGGAAACCGGCTACCCGACCAAAGTCAAGACAACAGCCGAAGGCACCACGCGCGAAACCGAATCGATCTATGACCGGCTCGGGGAGCTGACGTCCTACAGGGACGCGGACGGTCACACGACGTCATACGCATACGACGACGGTCGTCTGTACAGCGCGACGAACGAAGCGTACGAACGCTACTACTCCTATTCCTCCACGGGACTGCCGGATGAAATCGTGGATTGGGCCCCGGGCCTCTATGAAACTCTCTCGGGGTTCACGGCTTCTTACGACGCGGAAGGGAACCTCACGGCGGAGACGTATCCCAATGGCATGACAGCCAATCGCACGCTCGACTCGACCGGTCGTGAAGTCGGGATCGAATACGTCAAGACGACGAACTGTTCGTCTGGATGCGTGTGGTACAGCCAGACGGAATATCCATCGATTCACGGTCAGACGCTGAGCGAGGCGAGCAACTTCTCCAGTCAGGCGTACGGATACGATGCGGACGGCCGGCTGACGACGGTCCAGGACAGCCCATCCGGTGAAGGCTGTACCACCAGGATCTATGGCTATGACCAGGAAACGAACATAACGAGCCTCACCACCCGTGCGCCGGGCGGCGGCGGCAAATGCGCGACCGAAGGCGGCAGCGCCGTCAATCACAGCTACGACAGCGTCAATCGCTTGACTGACGCGGGGATCGAATACAACGCGTTTGGCGACATCACCAAGCTCCCGGCGGGCGACGCCGGCGGCTCGGCTTTGACAAGCGCCTTCTATGTGAATGGGACGCTGGCGTCGCAGTCACAGAACGGCGAGACGATCGGCTATAGCGTAGATCCGGACGGACGCGATCGCGAAACCGTCTCGACGGGAACGACCAACTCGACCGTGACGTACGCGTACGGCGATGAAGGCGATCAGCCTGCGTGGATGGAAAACCCGTACTCGGGGGACAGGACGCATAGTGTTTACGGATTCGAAGGCGAACTGGTGGCGGTGCAGGACGGGTCGGAAGCACCGGTGTTGCAGATCCAGGATCTGCACCGGAATATCGTTGGCACGGCATCGTCTAGCGAAACTGCGACGGGCCTGCTCAGCAAGGGTGACTCGACGGAGTACGGGGTGCCGCGTACGAGCAGTCCGCCGAAGTTCGCGTGGCAGGGTGCGTTTGCGCTTCGCACGGAACTGCCGTCGGGTGTTGTGGCGATGGGCGCGCGCTCGTATGTGCCTGGCGTCGCGCGGTTCCTCCAGCCGGACCCGATCGAAGGCGGGTCGGCAAATGCCTACGCTTACACGTACGGAGATCCGATCGAAAGCGCCGACCCCAGTGGGGAATCCACCGTCGCTACGCCGGGCTGGTTGAGCAGGTTCCTTGACGAAGAAGCGGAAGTGGCGACGGAAGCAGCGATGCGGCGTGCCGCTGAAGAACAGGCTGCTCGCGAAGAAGCGGAAGAAAAAGCAACGGAGGCGGCTGAAGAAGCAGCAACCGAAGTCTACGCCGGCAACGGTAAAAAAGGCAAAGCAACTGGTAGGGCGGATGCGTATTCCTCCGATTCTCGTTCGTGCACGTGGTCGGGGATCTGCTTCCCGTCTCAACTAAAAGAAAAATGTAACCAGCAGTGCAAAAACAAACGTAATAAAGAAGAAGAAAAAAGAAAGGAAAAAGAAAAGAGAAAAGAAGAAGAAAAAGAACGCTTCGATAAAGAACTTGAATGCGGTCATGCTGTGAGTGGATATCATCCCAGTGAGGGCTCGGCTAGAATTGGCGAAGGCTTGTACTATGGTGGTGCACGCCCGAAAGACGTCTACTGTGGGTCTGATGGGGGCGATCCCACTGCGCCGTGTTGGGGGGACTGCGAGGGTGGCCTTGAGGCCTGGCAGCAATGGCCCGGTCACGAACGCAGCATAAAGCCAAACGAACAGTCAATAGACCCACCCCGCCAAAAGGCTCATTCAATCAGGGCATAAACGTCACCCAGGCAGGCTCAGGCGCGAAGGAGCATCTCCGAGCCTTCAGAAGGCCAACCCCGGCGTAAAGCAGGTTGCCAGGCAAGCGAGGCTGGGTCCAACCTCCAAGTCGAGCCTGGCGGCCGTATGGCGATCATGTTCTACAAGCGGATAGGCGCCGGCTTGCGCAATCTCCAGCGACGAGCCGTTGACCTCGATCGAGCCGCAGCCCGCGAGCACGGCCCACACGCCGCCAGCTTCGTACTCGCCACTGTAAGCCCCCCGCTGGTCGGGCGTGGGCGTCGCCAAGAGCGCCTCGGGCGCGTCCTCCGGTCGAAGGGCTCCTAGCGGCTCGCGCTCGATCCCGAGCAACTCCTGGATCGCCAACTCGGTGTCGAGATAGCTCCCCTCGCCGTAGTGGTAGTCGAACAGTCTCGCCCGCCCATCGAACAAATATCGCGCGGGCCAGCCCTTGTTCTCGTACTCGCGCCAGACCTCGAACTCGCTGTCGATCAACACCGGATACTCGATCTGTAGTCGCTGTACAGCGTCGCGCACGGCCTGCTCGTCGCGCGCGCACTCAAACCCCGGGCAGTGCACGCCGATCACGCGCAGGCCATCCTCGCGATAGCGCTCGTGCCAGGCCTTCACATAGCGCAGCGTGCGGATCGAGTTGGGGCGGCAGAAGTCCCAGAACTCGACGAGCATCGGCCGCCCGCGCTGCAGGATGCTCTCTTTGCCGGCCTTGGCGTTCACCCACGGGAGCTTCGTGGGAAACAGGGGCGCGGCGATCGTGTCTATTGGCGCTCTCAAGTCTGCCGAGGGGGTCAGGCGCCGCGCATGGCGCGCCTCAGCCGATGGAGCCGACCATCTCCAACTGGATCAGCCGGTTGAGCTCGACCGCGTACTCCATCGGCAGCTCCTTGGTGACCGGCTCGATGAAGCCGTTGACGATCATCTTCGAGGCCTCCTCCTCGTCGATCTTCTCCAAGTCGATCTCCAAGGACGGCGGCCGGGCGACCTACCGCGGGCTGATGGAAATCGCCGACGGGGCGAGCGAATCGCGCTCGAAGGTCGTCTGCGACGCGCTGCTCCTCGACGAGCACTCGCGCTCCGACACCTACCCCACCATCCGGATCGGCGAGGACGACGTCGACGTCGGCCACGAGGCCACGGTCTCGAAGATCGGCGACGAGCAGCTCTTCTACCTCCAGAGCCGCGGGCTCGACGAGGAGGAGGCGTCGAAGATGATCGTCAACGGGTTCATCGAGCCGGTCACCAAGGAGCTGCCGATGGAGTACGCGGTCGAGCTCAACCGGCTGATCGAGCTGCAGATGGAG